>CAYGKA010000004.1:0-137426 GCA_964350445.1 uncultured Flavobacteriaceae bacterium | reverse complement strand
GCGGTGCCGAAGACGGCTTCACTTACACCGTTCGGGACGCGGATGGTGACGAAGCTTCGGCGACGCAGGGGATAACGGTCACCGATGACCATGCACCGGTGGTCGATTTCGGGACGGGTGCGAAGGATATCTTCCTCCGGTTGGATGAGGATGATCTGGCTTCCGGGACGGATGGGTCGGGCCCGACAACCGTGGGTGATACCATCCTGGTGGATGTTGGCGTCGACGGACTGGCCTCGGTCACGATTTCGCAATCGACGGTCACCTTGCTCAATCAAGTGACCCTCAAGTCCGGCGGCTCGGACGTTGAGTTCAGCCTTTCTGAAGATGGTACCGTGATGACCGGGACCGCGAATGGCGAAACGGTCCTGACCGTTGCCGTCACCGGTAATCCCGAAGACGGCTTCCGGTTCGACGTGACCTTGTCCGGTGAAATCGATCACTTCCCAGGGTTTGGCGAGAACACGTTCGGCACATTGCCGCTGACCTTCGTTGCCACGGATGGTGACGGAACCACCGGGCAGGAACGCGCGTTCGTGTTCATCAAGGACGATGTTCCGACATTGACCAACGATACCGTCGTGACGGTCGCTGAATCCGGTGGTGTCGCGACGACCGGGAACCTGTTGGCTGGGGCCGACCTTGGCGCCGATGACAGTGACGGCCTTTCGGTTGCAGGCTTCACCTACACGGATGACAGCGGGAATACCCAGCAAGGCGTCATCGGTCAGGAAATGGATACCCAGTTCGGCAAGCTGACAGTCAACGCGGACGGCACATGGAGTTACACGGCCGACGAGGCGGCAGATCAGTCGAGTGGGCCGGTCGGCGACGACTTTACCTACACCATCATCGATGCTGACGGTGACGTCGCCTCCGCGGTTCAGAATATCGACATCATCGACAGCGGCACCGGTCCGGCGATCGACCCGGAAGGGGACGCGTTCGGTGGAACCGTGGCGGAAGCTGGTCTTGAAGATGGTGCTGTTGTTCTGACGCAACAGGCGGATGTCAGTTTCGGGCCGGATGGGCCCGCGTCGGAAGACCCGGTTGTGTTCTCTTCGAGCATCGTCACGGATTTGACGGGTCGTGGTCTGAGTTCCGGTGGCGAGGCGCTGAGCTACTCCTTGTCCGAAGACGGTATGACCGTCACCGCGACAGCCAATGGCGAAACCGTCTTTACGCTCGAACTTGGGAATGTGTCGGACGCTGATGCCAACGGCAATGCCGTCTACAACTATACTTTCACGCTGGAAGGTCCGCTCGACCACACCGGGTCGGAAGACGACGCGATCGAGAATATTCTGTTCCCGGTGGTGATCACCGATGGCGACGGCACGCAGACCGAAACGCAGGTCACGATCAATGTCACCGACGACGGCCCGACCGCCGTCGCCGATGCCGGCGTTTCGCTGCAGGAAGGCGATTACTCGGCCGATGGCAATGTCATGGACAATGACGATGTCGGGGCCGATGGCGCGACACTCGTCTCGTTCAGCTATATCGATGCGAACGGCGTCCAACAGACGGCTCCGGCCGGCGATACGGTTCAGACCCAGTTGGGCACTCTTAATGTCAATGCGGACGGCAGTTGGAGCTTCGATGCGGATTTGAATGCCGTCGGCGATCTTACGGAGGAAGCCGCGGCGGGCTTCGGTTATGTCATAGAAGACGCCGATGGCGATACGGCATCGGCCACGCAGGGCATTACGATCGGTGCGCCGCTTGATACGAGTGCCACCGTCACGATCTCTGCGGAAGGCAATGAAGATGAGATGATCCCGCTGGTGATCACCGCCGAGCCGACTGTGAACTCCGAATTCCTGCAGGTCGTGGATGTCACGATTTCCAACCTGCCGGGAGATGTCACGCTCTTCGATGCGAACGGTATCGAAATCGCGATCATTGGTGGATCCGCAACCGTTGGCGTCGATGCCTTACAGGGATTGCAGATTCAGCGGGGCCTTAATATCAGCAACGATATTCAGGACATTCAGGTATCCGCCCGGGTCGAGAATATTGCGCTTGGCACCAGTTCCAGCACCGAGGCGACCGGAACGGTCGTGGTCCACGCGGTCGCCGACTTGCCGACGTTGACGGCCTCCGCGACGGTTTCCGAGGATGTCTCCGTCGCAGACGGGGAAGGTGGGCAAGATAATGGCTGGGGCAATGGCGACGACGATGCGCCGGGCGGCAGCGAGTTCAACAACAATGCGGAAAATGCCGGAGGCAATGCCAACAATATGGGCGGCGCTCCGGGCAACAGCGGCCATGGTGCTGACACAGAATCCGCGGCTGGCGGCACCGACGGCAATGATGTCCTGATCGGGACGGCCGGCAACGATACGATCAACGCCTCCGGCGGTGAAGACACCGTTTATGGCCGTGGTGGGGATGACGATATCCAAGGCGGGGCCGCCGACGATGTCATCTACGGCGATTTGTTCGCGGGTACCGGTGAAGTGTCATTCGAAATCAGCTCGGGTCTGACCGACCTGGACGGTTCCGAAAGCCTCTCTATCACGATGAGCGGTTTGCCGGAGACGGGGATGCTCAGCAATGCACAAGGCGACATCATCCCGATCATCGGCGGTGTGGCCGTTCTGACCGGACTGCAGTTGGACGGATTGGTCTTGACGGTTGATGCCGATCAGCCGGCCTTCTCCGTGACTGTTCAAGCACAGAGCACGGATACCGACCCGGATGACGGCGCAACCGATCAGTCGGCCGTGGTTACCCGTGTCCTTGAAATCGTGCCAACTTCGGGCGGAGAAGCCGGGGACGACACTCTGCAGGGCGGCGGCGGGGCCGACACAATCTTCGGCAATGCCGGTGATGACCTGATCCTCGGCGACGGGGCGGGGGCGACTTCGGGCTCATTGGGTGACAACCTTCTTGTCAACGGGGATTTCGAAGCGGGCGGCAGTGGGCGCGGCGGTTCCCTGGACCTGCCGGGCTGGCAGGTTACCGGATACGGTGCCGAAGTGGACGATGCACGGGACTACGGCGCCAGCCAGAGCGGGCACGACCAGGTACTGGAATCCGAATATTGGGGTTTCGCAAATATCTCCCAATCTGTGGACGGTTTGGAACCGGGGGCGGCGCTGCAACTGAACTTCGATCTTGCCGGTCAGTCCGTTAGAGGTAGGCACAACACCACCTACAGCAACAGTCCGGAAGACGGTTTCCAGGTTTACTGGAACGGGGATCTGGTCGCTGAAATCACTGGTCTGGACGACTGGGAATCATATTCCCTCGATCTGATTGCCGGTACCGGTGACAGTTCCGACACGTTGACCTTCGTCGGCGTCGGCAACCGTGACGGTCGCGGAGTCCTGCTCGACAATGTCTCGCTTCGCCCGACGGTACAGAACGAGTTCTCCGCGGGTGACGATCAGCTCTACGGCAACTCCGGAAATGACGTTGTTGCGGGCAATGCCGGGAATGACTGGATCGTCGGCGGTGCGGATACCGGCCATATCCAAGTCGGGCAGACGCTGGATGCGACTTTCCTGAATTCCGATGCCGGCTACAACAATACCATCGGCTACTACGTCAAGGGCGAGGACGGCGAGCCGACTGTCGGCAAGATCCTTTGGGCCAATGCCAACGCTGCGGACGAAGGTGACAGGGAGAGCATCGAACTGGATGGGTTCGACGCGGATCAGGTCGGCTTCTTCCTGATCCCGGATGGCGCGCGCCTCAACCAGGGTCTGTCGGACGGAGATAGTGTCACTTTCGGGCTCAACGGCGAAGGGCAGTGGGTTGTCGAGCACAATGGCAATTCCTTGGAAGGAAGGAGTTTTGATGCGTACTACTCCGACCAAGCTCTTAATCCGGATGGCCTCGATCATGTCGCAGAGTTCCAGCAGAACGGTATAGACGGAGACGTCTTGGGCTTCGAAGATCTGCCGAACCTGGGCGACCACGATTTCAACGACGTGATCTTCAAAACGGACGAAGAAATGGTCGTCGGCAGTTTTGAAAGTGGAGACAACCTTTGGGGCGGTGACATTGGCGGCCAGGGTGATGGGGAGAAGGACGTCTTCTTCCATGCCAAAGGCGATGGGGTAGACACCATCCACGATTTCGAAGTCGGGATCGACCAGCTTGTGTTGAGTGGTTATGACCGGAATGAGGTGAACTTCATCGCGGACGGCAATGACACGATCATTCACCTTGGGGACAACGATGCGGTGAAACTGGTCGGCGTATCGGCCGACGCCTTCGCCGGCGGCAGCGGTTCCGCCGTGTACGACGCGGATGCGAACGGCAACGGATCCCTCAATGTCGATGAACTCGTCAGCATGAAGGAAGATCTGTTTGCGGACGAGGGATCCTCCAACACACCGCAAAGCGAAGATGCGAGCGTTGTTTTCATCGCCCCAATCGAACCCGGTATTTTGGACGGTGGTGGAAATAACGAAGGCAACGTTTAGCCTTTCTTTCAGCGTTTCCTCGAACCTACTCTTTCGAGGTTTCCCTTGGGGCCGCATTTGCGGCCCCTTCTTTTTGCGGCGCCTCTTTTTGCTGCACCGGGATGGGACAAACGGTCCGTGGACGTAGCAAGCCGAAACGGGTTAGGAAGTCCCCTGCGGGCACCTCTTGGACGGAAAAGGAATAAGCGGCGATGAAATGGGCAATCCTGTTGGCCGGATTAAGCGGCGCTGTTGGCGTCGGGATGGGGGCCGGTGCGGCACACGGACTGTCGACCCGTTTGGCGCCCGAGGCGCTGGCTTGGGTGCGAACAGGCGCAGAATATCAGCTTTGGCACAGCGTCCTTTTGGCCTCGATCGGCTTGTACGGTTCACGCGGGAAGTCTTTCACGGCGGCGGCCCTGTTGTTGGCCGTCGGCATTCTTGTTTTCTGCGGCAGCCTTTACGTCATGGCGTTTACCGGCATGCGGTGGCTTGGGGCGGTGACGCCCTTTGGTGGGCTGGCTTTGATCGCGGGATGGATTGTCCTGGCTTGGGCCGGTTGGCGGCACAAGACCGATACGTAGGCCGACGATCCGTTGATGGGGCCTCCGAAGCGGCGTAAAGTTCCTGAAATCGTTAAACAGCGGTCGTTCCGCGATGCAGGCTGAAAGGCTCGGCGGATGGGAAACTACATGCTAGACGGCACTATGGGTATCGGCAGTTGGCGGTTGGTTGCAGCCGCTACGGCGTTGGCCGCTCTCTCCGCCTGTTCCGGTGGGCCCTATCTGGCGGATGACGGGTGGCGCAAGGCGGTGCCCGGCCTCTCGATCGGTGCGCCCGCGACGGAGGCACCTGCCCCGACGCCCGTCGATAACAGTACCGAAGACGGACATGACGAAACGCTGGTGTCGGCGCAAGCAGCGTCCTCCTGCACGGTGCTTCGGCTGGCTGGCGGCGATGGGAACGCGGTGCCGACCGATGAAGAGCTGCGCGCGGCCTTCACCTGCATACACGCAGCGTTGACCCCTGCCTTTGGCGCAAGCGGCCATGTTCTAGTGCGGAATTTCGCCGGATGGACCAGAGTAACATCGACCCCGTTCGCGAGTGCCGCTCTCGGTGGCCGGCATGGTGTCGTGTTCGCGAATGCACGCGCATTGGGAACGGAAAGTTCGGATGAGCATTTCGACCGGGGATTTCCGGTCGGCGCGACTTTGGCCGTTGCCACATTCGGCGTTGCCGAAGACGGCGGCGTTGAAGGCGGTCCGCTGATCCTCGTCGAGAAGATGGAGCCGGGCTTTTTCGCCCTTCAAGGCAACTGGCGTTATACGATCGTGGAGCCCGACGGTCAGGTTGCCGCGGTGACCCGCGGGGTTAATGACGCTGATGTCCCCGTTTGCGCGGATTGCACGCATTCACAGGCTGACCTTTTCTATGCATCCTTGTTGAACAATGGCATGGCGCCCTATGCCGATGGGGCCGGACCGGCTTTTCCGTCCGTCGACACGTATGGAATTTCCGGCGGGCTCACCGCGCCCAAACCCGAGGACAAGACCATCTCGGACATAACGGTCATGCCGGTCGAAGGCGAGGTCCTGGACCCCAATGCGCCGGTCCTTCTCGACCCGAATGCCCCAGTCTTCGACCCGAATGCGCCAGTCTTCGACCCGAATGCGCCAGTCTTCGACCCGAATGCGCCCATCCTCGATCCAAACGCACCGAACACGGACGGCTAGGGACGAAGGGCGGGGCGGCTCTTCGCTATTCCCGGACCACGAGTACCGAGCATTTCGCGTGGCGCACGACTTTCGCAGCCGTCGGTCCAAGCAGGTAATCCTGCATTTCCGGCCGGTGCGACCCGATGACGATCAGGTCACAATTCGTTTCACGGGCATAGTGCAGGATTTCGTCATAGGCCGAGCCGTGTCCGACGATATGCTGCACCGGAATGCCGTCGGGAATGTTCGCTTTTGAAAATTCATGCAGCTGTTGCCGAATTTGCTCCATCAGTTTGGTGGCATGTTCCTTGGGGAAGAATGACCCGACGAGCGACGATCCGAAATCCGGCACCACGGTCAGCAAATGAATGCGCGACCCTGAGGATTGAGCAATGTGAACTGCTTCGGGCAAAGACTTGCGCCATGAAGATTCGTGGACCAGGTCGATCGCAAGCAGGATGTCTTTATACATAATGTTTCCCCAATCGACGGTTCTAGAAGGCCGGCACGTCAGTACGGCGCCGTTGCAACATGATGACCAAGGCCAGGACGAGCAGGGCGGGGATATAGAAGACTTCCTTCGCGACCCGATCCGTCTCGCGCGCGACGGACTTGATGGCCCAGTCGAAGTCGATCTTATTCTCCTCCGCCCAGGTGCCGAAGCCGACATTGTCGACGATCAACCGGTCCCCATCGGCAAGAAGTTCAAGCCCGATTTCCTGCAGGCGCTCTTCCCCACTGGCGGGCGGCCCCACCGGAAGTTCCATGGTTTTGGTTTCGATCTTGAGCGTGTCGAAGTTTTCGTATTCAAAGACAACCCGGATGGTGTTGCCTTCCTTTGCCCCTTCCGCGACCTCATAAACCTTGTCGGCCGCTAATGTCTCATAGGGTGGGACGACCATGTCCAGCCAGAAACCGGGTCGGAACAAGGTGAAGGCGATGAGCAACAGGACAACGCTTTCCCAAATTTTACACTTGGCGAAGAAGTAGCCCTGGGTGGCGGCGGCAAAGATCATCATGGCCACGGTCGCCGTTATGAAGACGAAGATTGCCTCCAGTATGGTGACGTCGATCAACAGCAGATCGGTGTTGAAGATGAACAGGAAAGGCAACGCCACGGTCCGAAGCGAGTAGTAGAAAGCGGTAATCCCCGTCTTGATCGGATCGCCTCCCGAAATCGCGGCGGCGGCGAAGGACGCCAATCCAACCGGTGGCGTCACGTCAGCCATGATGCCGAAGTAGAAGACAAACAGGTGGACCGCGATCAGCGGGACGATCAGGCCGTTCTGTGCCCCAACATCGACAACCACGAAGGCCATCAGGGACGACACAACGATATAGTTTGCCGTCGTCGGAAGGCCCATGCCTAAGATCAAGCTGAAGATGGCGACCAGGATCAACATTAAGATCAGGCTTCCACCGGACAGAAATTCAATGAAGTCGCCGACGACTTGGTGTGCGCCCGTCAAGGAAATGGTGCCGACGACGATGCCAGCCGCGCCTGTAGCGACGGCAATGCCGATCATATTGCGTGCCCCCGCTATCATGCCATCGACAAAGTCGCGAATGCCGCGTTTGAACTCGATACTCAAATCACCGTGTTTGCGGAAGAACGCCTTCAGCGGATGCTGGGTAAACATGATGAACATCATGCCCATTGTCGCCCAGAAGGCCGACAAGGCCGGGGAAAGGCGTTCGACCATCAAACACCAAATCAAGACGATGATCGGAATCAGATAGTAAAGCCCCGCCATGGCCGTCGGTTTGGTTTCCGGCAATTCCGTCACTTCGGAATTGGGGTCGTCGATTTCCAGGTCGGGATACCGAGCCGCTACGGAGAGCAGCGCCACGTAGGAAACGACAAACAGAAGGGAGACGGCATAAATCGTGTTGTCGCCGAAAACGTCCTTAGTCCAACCCAATCCGTAATACATGATCGCGCAAAGAGCCATGACACCGACGAAACCGCCGAGGACGCCGGTAAGACGACGCAGCGCTGTTTGTGTCGGGCCGGGGCGCGGAAGTCCCTGCATGCCCGCTTTCAGCGCTTCCAGGTGGACGATGTAGAGAAGGGCGATATAGCTGATGGTTGCGGGCAAGAAGGCGTGCTTTACGACTTCCAAGTAGGAAACGCCGACATATTCGACCATCAAAAAGGCTGCCGCACCCATGACCGGCGGCATGATCTGCCCATTGACGGAAGAGGCAACCTCGACCGCCCCTGCGGATTCCGGTTTGAACCCAACCCGCTTCATCAGCGGAATGGTGAAGGTGCCCGTCGTTACCGTATTTGCAATAGAGGAACCGGAGATCAAACCGGTCATTGCCGAGGAGACGACGGCGGCTTTTGCCGGACCGCCGCGCAGGTGTCCCATAAGGGCGAAAGCGATCTTGATGAACCAGTTCCCGGCCCCGGCCTTGTCCAAGAGCGATCCGAACAGGACGAACAGAAAAACCAGGGACGCGGAAACGTTCAACGCAATCCCAAAGACACCCTCTTCTTGCATCCAGAAATGCCACATTGCCTTTCCGTAAGAGGCGCCTTTCCATTGCACGACTTCCGGTATGAAGGGTTGGTCCCCGAAGAAGACATAGGTCAGGAAAAAGCCGGCGACGATCAGCAGCGGGAAGCCGAGCGCGCGATAGGTCGCGATCATCATGACCGTCATGCCGATTGTTGAAACAACCAGATCGGTCGTGGTCGGCAGACCCGCACGGTTCGAGATGCCTTCGTAGAAGGCGAACATATAAAGGCAGCTGGCCGCCCCGAGGATGCCCAAAATCCAATCGTACCAGGGAACGTGGTGGCGTGGTGACGAGGCAAAGAGCGGGTAGGCCATCGCCGCCAGGAACAGAGCGACGGCGAGATGAATTTGGCGCGCGAAGGGAATGACATCGGTGAAGAACTTGATGCCCGTCAGATCGTTGAGGAAATAGGGGACACTCGATGCGGTATAAATGTGAAAGACCGACCAGCTAAAGGCCAAGGCTGCCAGCATCAGTCCCACGGCCCCTCTCGGATCCCGTGCGCCGGTATCGGTGGAGGCGACGAGATCTTCGAGATCGATAGTGCTTGCACCCTTGCCGGATGCCTGGCCGGTGTCACTCATGAAGCCCCCCTATTGCGTACGAAACAGAAAATTATTGGGTTCTGAAAAAGTTACAAAAGAAGTCAGCGAAAGACAGATGTTTGAAAGGAGTTCCGGGAAGGAGCTTGCCCGCACCTTCCCGGAATACCGACCTTACATAAGGCCGAGTTCCTTATAGGCCTTCACGGCGCCCGGATGCATTGGCGCGGACAGGCCGTTCTTGACCATCGCCTTGGCGTCCAGGTGGGCGAATGCCGGGTGCAGTTTCCGGAAGTCGTCCAGGTTTTCCATCACGGCTTTCGCGAGGACATAGACGACCTCGTCCGACACGTTCGCGGAGGTCACGAAAGTGGCGCCCACGCCGAAGGTCGGAATGTCGTCCGGGTTGCCGCGATACATGCCGCCCGGGATTGTCGCAGGCGCATAGAACGGATTGTCGGCGATCAACTTCTTGGTCGCCGCGTTGTCGACCGACGCGAAGACGACGTCGCAGGTCGTCGCCGCTTCAGAATTCAGCGCAGCCGGGTTGCCGACGGCCCAGAAGAAGGCGTCGATCTTGTTGTCGCACAGCGCCGCCGGTGTTTCGGCCGATTTCAACTGCGAGGCCAGCGCGAGGTCGTCATTCGTGTGGCCCATGGCATTCCAGATTACGTTCCAGGTTGCTTCGGTCCCGGACCCAGGATTGCCGATGTTCACGCGCTTGCCGACAAGATCGCCGATGGTCTTGATGCCGGATTCCTTGCGGGCGACGATGCTGATCGGCTCAGGATGGACGGAAAACACCGCGCGCAGTTCTTTGAAGGGGCCCTGATCCTCGAATTTCGAGGTGCCGTGATAGGCGTGATACTGCCAGTCGGATTGGGCAACGCCGAATTCCAACTCGCCCGCGCGGATGGTGTTGATGTTGTAGACCGACCCGCCGGTGGATTCGACGGAGCAACGGATGCCATGTTCCTTGCGGCCCCGGTTCACCAGACGGCAGATCGCCCCGCCTGTCGGATAGTACACGCCGGTGACACCGCCGGTACCGATTGAGATGAACTGCTGTTCGGCCGCTTCCGTCGTGGAAACCGCGCCAAGCGTCAGCGCGACGGCCGCCGCCGCTCCAAGTGCTCCGAATCTCTTTAGCATTTTGGTACTCCCTTTCTCGTTCAGAAATGCTCAACGCCGTTTTCGGCTGAATGCCGACACGGCTTGTCGGCCGGCGATAAAGCCGGCTGAACCCATATTGTGGTTTGTGGGATTGGCCGCTGGGCAATAAATGGCCGGATGCCGGTGCAGTGAATGCTCCCGATACCAAGTATTCGATTACGCCCGCGAAGTTTGGACTCTCCCATTTCCGCCCCGGCCACGTGAGGCTGGGGCAGGGCCGTCCGTATTATACGCCCGGGCCATGCCGGAAATGGTGACCCCAGCGACTTGGGATTAGTCACTCCCAAAGAACCACTCCACTGTTCCAACGACTTGGTCGTCGCCGGTAGTATTATTGTAAGGACGAACTATGAACTGCTCATAAGCGGCCCGTCAATGCCGGGAAGGGCATGTGGGTCCGCAAGAATGGCCCAATTCCGCAATCGACGCGGCAGTAGTGTCTGCCTGGGGGGTGGCCATTGCCCGCAGGATGGCTGCGAAGAGGCTTGCCGCTCCTGGTGCTTTTATGTGGACAATCCCGCTTCCGCGAAGGCGGCATCCGTGGCGTCGCCCAGTTTGTCGATGATCTCCTCCACATGGCTGTCATCGATGATGAAGGGCGGGGCGAGGAGGATATGATTGCCGCGTCTGCCGTCGATCGTGCCGCTACCCGGATAACACATCAGGCCGCGCGCCATGGCGTGTTTTTTGACCTTGGCATGGATCTGCAGGGCGGGGTCCAGTGGTTCCTTGCTGCCCCGGTCGGCGACAATTTCCAGTGCCTGGAAAAGACCGCGGCCGCGGATATCGCCAATGAAGGGATGATTGCCGAAACGCGCGGTCAGCGCTTCGAACAGTTTGTCGCCTTTGTCCCGGACGTTTTGCAGCAGGTTTTCTTCTTCAATCACCTTTTGGACGGCTAGAGCCGCCGCGCAGGCGGTCGGATGCCCCATATAGGTATGGCCGTGCTGGAAGAACCCCGAACCGTCGCGGATCGTATCGTAGATTTCCCCGGTGCAAAGCATTGCCCCGATGGGTTGATACCCGCCGCCCAACCCCTTTGCGATCGCGGCAATGTCGGGCGCGACGCCGTCCTGCTCGCACGCGAAGATCGTGCCGGTCCGGCCCATGCCGCACATCACTTCGTCAAGGATCAGCAGGATGCCGTATCGGTCGCAAATTTCCCTGATGCGTTTCAGGTAACCGTCCGTCGGGGGCAAGGCGCCGGCCGTCGCGCCGACCACGGTTTCGGCGACGAAACCAATGACGGTTTCGGGCCCCAACTGCCGGATGCGTTCATCCAACTCATCGGCGATCCGAAGGCCGTAAGCCTCGGGCGTCTCGTCCGGCCGCTTGTCGCGGTAGGCGTAACAGGGCGAGACGTAATTGGAATCGATCAGGATGGGATTGAACTGCTCACGCCGCCACATGTTGCCGCCCACCGCCAGGGCGCCAAGCGTGTTCCCGTGATAACTCTGCCGGCGTGCGATGAAATGGCGGCGTTCGGGCTCGCCCTTTTCGAGAAAATACTGTCGGCCAAGCTTCAGCGCAGCCTCCATGGCCTCTGATCCACCGGAAACCATATAGACATACTGCAGGGCGCCGGGCGCATTGGCGATCAGGCGATCGCTGAGTTCCTCCAATGCCGGATTGGTGAAGAAGCCGGTATGGGCATAGGCCAAATCATCGACTTGGTCCTTGATTGCCTGGATCACCTTCGGATGGCTGTGGCCAAGGCAAGACACAGCGGCGCCGCCCGATGCGTCGAGATAGCGTTTCCCCTCCGTATCGACGATATAGACCCCGTCACCCTTGGCCGCGACCGGCAAGGCGCCTTTGGAGGTTCTGTGAAATACATGCGACATGACAGGCTGCTCCCGCTGCGGGTTGAGGTTCAACGCCGAAGCTAGTTTTCGCGGTTTTTCTCGCCTTCGGTAATGGCCCAGGCGACGATCCGCTTCAATGTCTTGCCCAAGGCCAGGTCGAAAGCCTTCACGATAGATACAAGGTCGGCCCCTTCCGCGGGTATCAAATAGTCGTATGTGACGGACGCGACGATGGTTCGCGACGGCATCTGAACAAGCTTTGCGTTGACGCGCGTGCGGACGTCGGGCGGCTGGCCTTCCGTCTTGCCTTCGTATTCCGCCTGAAATTCGCGCAGTTCCGTTGCCAGGATATAATCCGCACGCAGACCGACGGCTTGACGGCCAACGGAAACGATCTTCTCGGAATTCTCAAAGGACTCGATCAACAGGCGTTGAACCATCTTCGGCGCTGCGTCCGTCCAGGCCGCGTTGGCGAAATACTGCAACTCGATCTGGCTTTGGCGCAGGGCTATGCGGGAAGAGTTGAGACCCGCTGCGGCGATGGGCGAGTCGATCAGCAATTGCCAATCGACGACCGGCAATTCTGCGTCGAAGGTGCTTTTCGGAGACAGCACGAAAATACGGGGTGGCGTGCCCGATCCGGGCAGTTTCAAGGCGCACCCTGTCAACAGCAGGGCGGTGGCGCAAAGGGCAATCATCGTGCGGCCGAAAACCCGTCGATCGCTCGGCCGGCTTTCGATCCGCGCGCTATGGTCCGGTTCGATGTATTCTGCCTGGCTCATATCAATCTCCCCACCAACCGTTCAAGCTCTCGCGTCAATACGGGCATCATTGTGCTTGGAAACCTTCCGATTGATCGCCGAAGAGGAATCGGGCCGGGTCGCGTTCCAACTCGTTGGAAATGCGCGTTAATACCTGGATCAGAATGCGCGATTCGGAAATCAACTGCGTGAACTCGTACAGTCCGTTATTGGCGAATTCCGACAGCGAGTCCTCGTTTGTGTCGATAAGGGTCGCCGCTTCGTTCGCCGCGTTGCCTATATTGCGGGCTGCATAACGCAAGTCTTCCGCAATCTTGTTGAACTCGCCGAGAGAAATCTTGGCGGATTCGGCGAGCGGACCCACATGCGGCCTGAGGTCATTCACCAGACCTTCTGCTTTTTCCATCGTGCGTCCCGTCTGTTCAAGGACCGGGATCCCGGTGCTCACCAGGGTTCCCGACTCAACCACCAGGGCATCGACGTCTATCAGGGTTTTCTCGGCCAGGGCTGCGATGGACTCGCTCCGCTCGGCAAAGGCGCCGATCAAGGTCTCCGCCTCCTTCGCCGTGCCCTTCACTTGGGTCAGCGTATCCCCGCCTTCCCGCAGCAAGCGCTGGATATCGTCGGAACTTGCCGCCAGGGCGCCGGTGAATTCCGTCATATTGGTCAGAATTTGGCCGACATTGCGCTGGTTCGCGGTGCTCAGGATTTCGTTCGCGCGGTCTACCAACCCGATAAACCGGTTCAGCAGTTCCGGCGCCTTTTCGAACAATTCCTCGATCTGCGATGGGGTGGAAGGGATGACCGGATACTTTTCGCCGGGCTTGACCCGCAACGTGGGTGCTTCGTTCGTGCCGCCGGTAAGCTGGACGAAAGCCACGCCGGTCAGCCCCTGGAACTCCAGGCTGGCCGAGGCATCTTCCTTGATCGGTGTGTCCGAGTTCACTTCGATCATGACCCGGACCTGCTCCACATTGTCTGGATTGATCTCCATCTGATTGACGATACCGACCGGTATCCCTCGGTAGCGGACCGGGTTGCCGGTTTTCAATCCCGTGACGGTGCCGTCGAAATAGATGTAGTAACGCTGGTTTTCGGTATCGAATTCAACGTCGGCAAGCCAGACGATCGACGCGACGATGCCGATGATGAAGGCCAGCACAAAGGCGCCGACGATGGTATAACTCGCCCTGGTTTCCATTTAACCAATCACTCCCCAACACAAAACCGGCGTATCGCTTTCGACCACGTTGCGTCTCCCTCTACACGGAAACGCGGGATGCCTTGGCATCCAACGCCGCGCGCGCCCTGGGACCATGGAAATACTCGTGCAGCCACGGGTCGTCGTCGCGCATGTGTTCCGCCATGGTAGCAACACGCACCTTCTTGTCTATAAGCGCGGCGATCCGGTCGCAGATCGCCGCCAGGCTGTCCAGGTCATGCGTAACCATGAAAACCGTCAAACCCAGGCTTTTTTGCAGCGACAGGATCAGTTGATCGAAGGCGGCCGCCCCGATCGGATCCAGGCCGGCGGTCGGCTCGTCCAGGAAGACGATTTCCGGGTCCAGCGACAGTGCGCGCGCGAGGCCCGCGCGCTTACGCATGCCGCCGGAAAGTTCGCTTGGATATTTGCCGGCTGCATCCGGGGGCAGGCCGACCATCGCGATTTTCAACTCGGCCAGCTCATCCATCAATCTTTGCGGCAGGTCCGTATGCTCGCGCATCGGGACCTGGATATTTTCCGCGACCGTGAGGGATGAGAAAAGAGCGCCGTCCTGGAAGAGTACGCCGGTCCGCGTCCTTAACGCCTCCTTGGCCTGATCGCTCAACGACAGCACGTCCTGGCCCAGCAATTCTATGCCGCCTGCGGCCGGTCGCTGCAGCCCGACAATCGTCCGCAGCAGCACCGATTTCCCGGTACCTGACCCCCCTACGACACCAAGCACTTCGCCCTTGAAAACATCCAGATCCAAATTTTCATGGATAACCTGGCGGCCGAACTGGGTCCGTAGCCCCCGGATGCGGATGACCACATCGCGGCCCATTGCGGCGTCGCTGCGATTTGGGGAGGAGGGCGCTGTATCGTTCATCATCCCGCCTAAATGCCGAGAACCGAGAAAACCACGGAAAAACCGGCCGTGGCCACAATCACCAGGAAAATGGATTCGACCACGGATGTCGTGGTCTGCTGCCCAACGCTTTCGGCGCTACGCTGTACTTTGAAACCCTCGAAACACCCCACGACCGCGATGATGTATGCATGGACGGGGGCCTTCACCAAACCGACCATGAAGGTCTTCAAATTCACCGCTTCCTTCAACTGCTGCATGAACTGCAGCGGGGTCATGTCCAGCACCAGCATGGTCATCAATCCGCCACCGAGAAGCCCCATCAGGTCCGCCCAGAAGGCCAGAATGGGCAAGGTGACGACAAGCGCCAGAACGCGCGGCAGGACGAGGACTTCGACGGGGTCGAGACCCAATGTGCGCAGGGCGTCCAGTTCCTCGTTCACCTTCATGGTGCCGATTTCCGCGGTGAAGGCGGACCCGGACCGGCCGGCGATGACGATCGCGGTGATCAGCACCCCGGCTTCGCGCAGGACAAAAATGCCAAGCACGTTGACGGTGAAGACATCCAGGCCATAAGCGCGGAATTGATCCGCCATCAAATAGGCGAGGGTGACGCCGATCAGGAAGGACAGAAGGCCGACGATGGGAATGGCTCGCAGGCCGGTCAATTCGAGCTGATTGACGAAAGAAATCGGCCGTAGCCGAGCGGGATTTCTGGCCGCTCTCAGAAACGCAATGGTCAGAATGCCCACGAAGTTGGTCAATTCCCGCCCTTTGGAGAGGGCCATTACCGTGGCCTTGCCGGTAATCTCGAGCAACTTGAGGAAGTTCGTCGGCTTGGAATGAATTGTTTCGTCAGGCTCCGCCACCGCGCCATCGACCAGACGCATCAGCGGAGCATGCTGTTCTTTCAGGTTTTCCAATCTTGGGTCGGCGCCGTTTTTCTTGAGGGCTACCGTCAGCCCGTGAATGAGCCATGCGCCCGACGTATCCATCGTGCCGATTTCCGCGACGTCGATCGTGACGGGGCCGTGCGACGGCAGCGACAGGCCCGCGATCTGACGGCTCAACGCCGCAGCGGTCGGAACCGACCAGACGCCCGCAAGGACCAGGACGCATTTATCCGCCTGGTCGCGCCTCTCGATCGAACCGGATTTCAGGCCAAGGCCGTCCGTGCTTGTCCGCTGCGTCTCGCTCACCAAAATCCCCTATGGGCGTCCTGTTCCTCGCGTCCCCAATGCCGCGTCAGGACATCCATCTTTTCCATAGCCCCAATCCACAGACCCAGTTTGATAGACTAAGTCACGTTGCCCGTCACGGCGACGCCGCTTAGGATCAAGTCACGCCGTCAGACTATGCCATCTTCGCCGGGGACCGGAATACCATGGATTTGAAAGAACACATTCGCACAATCCCCGATTTCCCGAAACCGGGGATAGAGTTCTATGACATTTCCACCCTCTTGGCGCATCCCAGGGCCTGGCGCGCTTGCGTGCGGCGGCTGGCCGAGGCCGTGGACGAAATGCAGCCCGATGTGTTGGTCGGTATCGAATCGCGCGGTTTTCTGACCGCCGCGCCGCTGGCGCTGGAACTTGGCTTGGGCTTCGTCATGGTGCGGAAAAAAGGGAAGCTGCCGGGCGAAGTCGTCCGGTACGAATACGGCCTGGAATATGGCACCGATACGATTGAAATTCAGAAGGACGCGCTTGCACCCGGGCAGCGCGTCGTGATCTTGGACGATCTTCTGGCCACCGGCGGGACGCTTGCAGCTTCCGCCGACCTCTGCAAACAGATGGGCGGAGACGTGCGCGGGGCTGTTTGCATCATCGAGCTGACCGACCTGAAAGGCCGGGAGAAAATCAACATCCCGTTCACCAGCCTGTTGCAATACGAAGGCGGATGAAGTTGAGGGTTTTGCCCTTTAAAGTCCTAGGGCTGTAAATACTTTCGTCACAAAGTCAGGCACGCCGGCGATAGCCAGATACAGCCCACCAAAGGTTACTGCGAACGCGATTAATGGGTCCCAGGCGCCGGCACGGCGTTTCTTCGACAACTGCGCCCTGTCCGTGTTGGGATTTGCCCAGGGCTCAACACTCATTCTAAGAAACTGCTTGTACTCCCCGGTATGGGGATGGGCATCGACGTAGTGATCGCTGTTTCTAGAATTTTCCAATATGTCAGCCGTCTCAGTATGCCTCGATTTCATTTCTATTTTCCCCGAATTTTCCACGTTATCAGCAGCTTGGCGGACGGGTGGGATCCCAATCTCAATATGTTTTCTTGAAACCTTAACGCATTAAAGTGGTTTTTGTCGTCAAATTTGCAGGGTTGAGAGGCCATTTTGAGCTTCTCCGGCGATACGCTGCGCCAGCTCAAGCAGCAACTCGTCACCGCCGCGCCCTGCTATGAGCGACAGGCCGACGGGGCACCCGTCCACTTGGCCGACGGGAATGTTGATTTGTGGCACCTTTCCCAGACTGGCGATGCCGGTGAGCTGCAAGGCACGGTAGCGAAAAGACTCCAGCTTATCGGCCGGTTGACCGCATAGCGGTGCTATGCCGGGTGCGGTTGGCAGGGCCATGACGGTGCCGGGCTGAAGGATGGTGTTTAGCCGGTCGATGACGTTTGCGCGGCCCTGGTCGGCCAAGTCTTTTTCCTGGTCCGTGATCGTTGGCACCCAGGCCATCCGGTCCGCGATACCCGGGCCGAAAATCGGCTTTTCCAATTCGACCCATTCTTGGTGTTCCCGCCATATTTCCCAGCCCTGAACGATCCGGAAATGGGGGAACCAGGTCTCGATCCCGTCGGGGACCAGCGTGATCTCGTGCACCACGGGAGCGATCAGACGCAGCCGTTCGGCGATGGGCCGCAGGACATCGCGGACCGCCGGGTCAGCCAAGGCCCAGGCATCGACCGGAACCAAGGTCTGTTGCAGGGTGGGTGGGTCTATCCAATCGTCGAACAGGACCTTGCCCACGGTCTGCATATGGGCAGGGTCGCGCGCGAACCAGCCGATGGTGTCGAAACTGGACGCCAAGGCCATCAGGCCTTGCAGCGGAATTCGCCCATGTGTCGGCCTTAAGCCAAAGATCCCGCAATAACTCGCCGGCAAGCGAACCGATCCACCGGTATCCGTACCCAGGGCGATGTCGCACAATTTCCCGGCGACGGCGGCGGCCGACCCGCTGCTTGATCCGCCCGGGATGCGTCCTTCCGCATTCACATTGACCGGCGTGCCGAAGAAATGATTTTCACCATTCAGGGAATAGGCGATTTCATCGGTATGGGTCTTGCCGATCAGCGTTGCGCCCGCCGAGAGAAGCTTTGTCACGCTCGGCGCGGTTTCCGTCGCTACGCCATGGGTGGCGAGCCAGTCGGGATTGCCGCACCCGGCGCGCGTGCCGGCCACATCGAACAAATCCTTCACCGCTAAGGTGAGGCCGGCCAGAGGGCCGGTTTCTGCGCCGTCAATGCGGATGTCGCAATGGTCTACGAAAGCGCCCAATCGGTCGGCCATCGCTGTTCGCTCCCTGTTACGAAAATTCCGGTGATGTTAGCGTTCGCGCAAGGCGTTCTGCTGTGCTTTCAGGATCGGCTTCAGCATATACTGCAGGACGGTCTTCTCGCCGGTCAGGATGTCGACCGAGGCGGTCATCCCCGTGGTGATCGGCTTGTCCGGCGCCAGGCTCGTGTCGTCCGTGCGCAGCCGGATGCGATAGAATGTCTCGCCCTGTTCATCGGTGATCGTGTCCGCGCTGATGTCGATCAGCTCAGCGTCCAGGCCGCCCCAGATGGAGAAATCGTAAGCGCTCAGTTTCACGACGGCCTTAAGGCCCGGAAAAAGCTGGGCGCGGTCCGACGGTTTGATGCGGGCTTCGACCAGCAGGGCATCCTCCAGCGGAACGATTTCCAGCAGGTCGTCACCCGGCCGTACGACGCCGCCGATCGTGTTGACCAGAAGCTTGTTGACGGTTCCCTTAACGGGGGAGCGGATTTCGGTTCGCGTCGCCCGGTCGATACCGGCAGAGATGTCCTCATACAGGCGGGACGCTTCGACCCGGGTATTGTTCAGTTCCTGCTGCGCTTCGGTTCGGAAGGAGGACGTCTTTTCCTCTATCCTCTGGCGGGCCTCGTTCAGGGCCGACTGCAGCCGTGGCACGGCAAGCTTCGCGGTTTGAACTTCGGACCTGAGGTCTTCCATTTTCTGCTGCAGGCGAATCAGATCGATCCTGGCTGACACGCCTTGGTCGACAAGCGGTTTGAGCAATTTGTACTCTTCGTCGGAAAGGGCGAGTTGGTTTTCCGCCTGGGTCCTGCGGCTGCTGATTTCCTGCAATTCCTGCCGCTTTTGGGCGGTCTGTTCGCGCAGGATTTGGACTTGCTGCTGCAATTGGTTGGTGCGGCGGTCGAACAGCCGCTGCTCCGCTGTTGCCAGTTCGGGAGCGCGGGTCATCACGTCTGCCGGAAACTCGATGGTGTCCGCGCCGGCCGCTTCAGCCTCCAACCGGGCCGCCGTTGCCAGCAGGTTGACGTATTGTTTGCGCTTCTCGGCAAGGTCCGCTTCCGCGACCCGGTTTTCGATCCGCATCAAAGGATCGCCCTGAAGAACGATCTGGCCTTCCCGGACCAGGATTTCCGAGACGATGCCGCCTTCCAGATGCTGCACGACCTGGGTTTGGCTGGAGGGGATGATACGGCCTTCGCCGCGGGTCACTTCATCCAGGGTCGCATTGTAGGCCCAGGTTATGAAGGCGATGAAGAAAAGGACGATGGCGAACAGCATGATATGCGCGACACGGTTCGCGCTTTTAATGCCTTTGCGTCCTTCGTCTTCGAAGAGGTCGTCGTCCCAACTGCCGCCAAGTCCTGCCATTGCCTAGATCCTATCAAGCCTTCGCGGTTTGGATGCGGCCACTGGCCAAGGCTTCCATGACTTGGTCCTTTGGTCCGTCCGCCACAAGAAGCCCACCATCCATGACGAGCAAACGGTCAACAAGCGTCAAGAGCGACCCGCGATGGGTCACCAGAATCAAGGTCTTCCCGGGCATCATGGACTGCATCCGCTGCTTGAAGCGCCCTTCGGTCGTATTATCCATGGAACTGGTCGGTTCATCCAGCAACAGGATGGGCGGTTCCAACAACAGCGCGCGGGCGATGGAAATCGCCTGACGCTGACCGCCTGAGAGCGATTGTCCCCGCTCGCCGACCGGCATGTCCAGGCCCAGCGGGTGCCGGCTGGTAAACTCGTCCACGCCTGAAATTCGCGCGGCACGCAGGATCATCTCGTCATCCGCATAGGGCGCGCCTAGGGCGATATTCTCCTTCACGGTGCCGAAGAAAAGATAGGTGTCCTGCGGCACGACGCCGATGCTGCGGCGCAGGTCGGCCGGGTCTACCTGCCGCGTATCCGTGCCGTCCACCAGGACCGCGCCATCGGTCGGGTCGTACAGGCCCATGATCAGCCGTTCGAGCGTGCTTTTTCCGGACCCGATGCGGCCGATGATGCCGACCTTTTCACCCGCTTCGATCTTGAAGGAGACTTTTTGCAGCGCGCTCGTCTTGGCGTCGGGATAGGTAAAGCCGACATCCTTGAACTCAATTTGGCCGCTGAATTTCTGGCGGTTGACGAAGGTGCGTCCCTCCGGTCGTTCGACCGGGGTCTGCATCATGCCGTCCAGCGCAGACAGGGAGTTGCGCGCCTGGTGGAATCGCGTGGCGATCGCGGCGATTTGGCCGAGCGGCGCCAAGGCGCGGCCGGAGAGGATCGTACAGGCGACAAGCGCCCCCACGGTCATTTCGCCTTCCTGGATCAGATAGACGCCGACGATGATAACCAGGACGGTCACCATCTGCATCGCGAAACTCGAAAAGTTCATGGCGATCTGAGACCAGCGGGCGGCGCGCATGGCCGACCGGGCCGTACGGTTAACGAACAATTCCCAACTGCGCTGCATCCGTCCTTCGGAGGCGGTCGACTTGATCGTCTCGATGCCGGATATCGCTTCGATGAGGATTGCGTGCTTCTGCTGCGCTTCCCGGAAAGTCTCTTGCACGATCTTTTTCATCGGAATCTGCATCAGCATGCCGATCGGAATGACGATCGCGACGACAACGGCGGGTACAATCGCAACCGGCCCGCCTATTACGTAGATGATCGCCACAAACATGAAGATGAAAGGAAGATCGATCAGCGCCACCAGGGTGGAGGACGTGAAGAATTCCCGGATCGATTCGAATTCCCGCATCTGGTTGGCGAGCGCCCCCGACGACGGCGGGCGATGCGCCATTTTCATGCCCAACATCTGTTGGAACAGACGCGCGGCAATCTTGGTATCGGCGCTCTTTCCCGCGGCGTCGACCAGATAGGCCCGCAACAATTTGAGAATGAAGTCGAAGACGAAAACCGTTGTCACGCCGATAGCGAGGACCCACAGCGTTTCTTCCGCGAAGTTCGGAACCACACGGTCGTAGACATTCATGGTGAACAATGGGCTGGCGATGGCGAAAAGGTTGATCAACAGCGCGGCGATCATGACTTCCACGTAAAGCGTCCAGGAAGACATGATCGTTCCCCAGAACCACCCTTTCGGGTTCTTGACATGCAGGTCGACCGCCCGCGTGTCGAATTGGAATTCCGGCCGGGCGAAGATCGTATAGCCGGCATATTCCTGCTGCAGTTCCGAGAACGGAATTTCCCGTGCGCCGGCGCCCATTTCGGGCAGGACGACGGTCACCTTCTCCAGGCCCTTCATATGCGTGACGACGGCCGCTCTCTTGCCGTGCAAAAGGACGACGCAGGGAAGGGACATTTGCGAAATGTCTTCCAGCTTCCGGGTGACGAGGCGGGAGGAAATGCCCGCGCGCTCGGCCGCCCGGCGGAACAGGTCCGGTGTCAGATGCCCGTCGTCGAGCGGGAGCCCCGCGGTGAGGGCATCCGACGAGATCGGCCTGTCGAGCAAGGTACAGATAATGGTGAGGCAACCCAGCAAGGGATCGTCGTTGGTATGGCGCGACGGCCGCACGGCCCAGGTGTCGGCGACGCCCCTTCTATCGGCGCCGGGCCGTTCCTCGTTGCGGCGTTCGTCACCGTCCCGACGCTCCCGTTCTTCGGGCGTGAGCGGCATTTCCATCGCGCGCGGCCCGGCGGGCTTTTCATCCAGCGGCTTCTCTTTCACCGTGGTTCGAGCGAGCAGGTCTCGCCCGCCTGTTCCAGCGGTTTGATCGGGCTGGCCTGCGGATACGGCTAGAAGATCGCCGCGGGGCAAAACCTCGTCGGTTTCCTCGCCCAGCGTTTCCGGCTTGCCATCAGCGAATTGGTCATCCGGCCCATCGGTGCGCCCAAGCGATACGCCACCCAATTCCGGCAGCACTTCCTCTTCGGAATCGATGCCAGCTTGGTCCGACGCCTCGACGGCGCCGGTCGTTTCATGAGAGATCGGCGGTGCATCGCCCTCCTGCATCACAGGGGCGGGCGGTATGCGCGCGGCCAGGGTGTCGGGAATGGCTTGCGGCGACCGGAAGGAAGAAAAGGCCGGGGCGGCTGTCGAGTCTTTGTTTGCCGCCGCCTTTTTCGCAGCCGCTTTCTTGGCGCCGAAGAGGCGCGATAAACCGCTGCTGCCGTCGTCGCGCCCGGATGCGCCCGTATCGTCAGGCTCGCCGCCGCTTTGCCGGTTGGCTGTTACGTCATCATCTGGGGCCATTCGGCGGCTCTACGTATCGTATCCATGGAGTGAAACTGCAGTGTATCCTTAAATTTCCTTTGGATAAACTGTCCAGTTATTAATAAGAGGCGACCCAATTATTGTTTTGGTTGTCTTGTGCAAAGACCCGGCGTAGTCGGCATTATTTGCTTTTGCCTTTTTCTATTGAAAATTCACTTGGGGTTATTCCAAAAGCGTTGGGTCGGCGACTGCATGCATTGCCCAAGACACAGCTTGAACCAGACCTCATCAGGACGTCCGCTGCACGGGTGACGCAAAAATTGGTTTCAGAGGAAATTGAAATGGGCGCCGTTTCGGCGGATCAAGCGAACTGGTCCACCAATTGTCCCAATTCGCGGTTTTGCGAAGAGAGGGCGGTGACGTCGGTATTCCCGACCACCGTGCCGGTGTCACTCTCGTTGGTTTCAACCTGATTGGTTTGGCCCCGGTCGGCGGCGGCGTTTACCTCTTCCACCCCGTTGATGGTGGCGGCTTCCTCAGCGGAATCGGCGCGGAATGCCAAGCTTCGTGCCGGGTTGATCGCTGCTTCGAACGCCGATGCCCCAGGGCTGCTGGACTCGCTCGTCCCGGCTTGGGATTGCGCGAAGGCCGACCGTGCTTCCGAGCTGATCGTTACCTGGTCCTGAATGACCCGCCCGGTCGATCCGGTGAATTCGGTGTTGGCGGTCTGGTCGGTCCCGGTGGCGTCGATCGGCTGAAAGGCCAAGCCTTCGCCGACTGTCGCGGCGGCGGATGTCGTGCCGCTTCCCGCAGACTCGGTGGTGCCGGCGGTTTGCGTCGTCGTCCGATTATCTTCGGCATCATCATTGGTCGTGCTGCGTTGAGTCTCAACGCTACGCTGCGTAACAGCGTTCAACAGACCAGCAATGCCTCCTAAATCAGCCATTTCCAACCTTGTCCGGTTTTCGGACGCCTATCCATTAACCGTCTGAAATTGTGTACTTTTTGTAACAAAATACCGCATTCGACCTGAACCTTACGCTCTATCCGGCGACGGCACAGTGACGGGGAACACATCCCGATACACTAATCAATGTAGTGCCGAAGGCTATAAAATGCAAGAGGAACGAATGATAACCGTTTGAAAGTCATGCGAAATCGAAGCTGATGGGTGACGCATCTTCATGGTGTTCGACTATCGGTCGCCCAGGGCTTTCGGGTCCAAGGCATCCTGTAGCCCGTCGCCCAAGAAATTGAAGGCGATCACGGTGATGAAAATCATGCCGCCCGGCCAGACCGCCAGCAGCGGACTGTCCCAGATGATGTCCTGGGCATTGGTCAGCATGTTGCCCCAGCTGGGCGTCGGGGGCTGGATGCCCAGGCCGAGGAAGCTCAGCACGGACTCGAACAAAATGATGTTGCCGACCGAAAGCGTGGTCGCGACGACAAGGGGCGAAGCGCAGTTGGGCAGGATGTGCCCGAACAAGATCCTTACCGGGCCAGCTCCCTGTGCGACGGCGGCCCGCACGAAATCGCGCCGCCGCAGACTGAGGGCCTCCGCCCGTACCAGCCGCGCCACGGTCGTCCAGCCGACCAGCGCGATGATGATCACGATCCTGTACAGGCTGACATTGTCGCCGGAAGCGGTCTCCGCCGCGAATCCGAGCTTGGTCAGATCAACCGCGGCCAGCACGATCAGCAAGGGGAGCAGCGGCAGGGCGATGACCCCATCGGTCACGCGCATCAAGAGAGCATCCAACGTGCCGCCGAAATACCCGGCCGCAAGGCCGATGCCGGCGCCGATCACCGCCGTGATGACCGCCGTGACCAGGGCCACGGCCAAGGATATCCGACCGCCATACAGAAGGCGGACCAGCACGTCCCGGCCGGCTTCGTCGGTGCCCAGGGGATGGTCCGCCGATGACGGGGCCAGCCGGTTGAACAGATCCGCCGAGACCCCGTCGGTTCCCAGTAGATCGGCGATCAAGGGTGCACAGAGGGCCAAAATGCCCAGGGCGGCGAGAACGATACCGCTGGCCACGGCGAGCTTATGATCCAGGAACCGCCCGACACGGCGCCGCATCGGGGATTGCGCGCTGGGCGACCGGGCTCTCTCCAGGATGGTACGCGCCGGGTCTGCGGTTTCATCCGTCATGGGTCAATCATCCTCGGCCTGGAAATCGAGCCGCGGGTCGAGCGCGACATAGGAAATGTCCGCCAACACGTTGCCCAGCAGTGTCATTCCGGTCGCCATCAGCAAGCCGACCAAGGCGAGATTGAAGTCGTTGCCGAGGATGGCGTCGTAGATCGTTTTTCCCATGCCGAGCCATGCGAACATCGTCTCCGTGATCAGGGCGCCGGAGAACAAGGTCCCGAAACTCAAGGCTATGATGGTGACCAGCGGCAACAGGGCGTTGCGCAGCGCATGACCATAGACGATCCGGGTTCTGGTCATGCCCTTGGCGGCGGCGGTGCGAATGTAGTCCTGGCGCAGGGTCTGGATCATGGACGCCCGCATGAAACGGGTGAATCCGCCGACGGACGCCAAGGTCAAGACGCCGATCGGCAAGACCGCGTGTTGCATTGTTTCCCAAGGGCCTGCGCCCGGCGGCGGCTGTCCCCCTGCCGGAAACCATCCCAAAGTGACGGAAAACAGCATGATCGCCATCAGGGCCAGCCAGAAGGGCGGGGCGCTGATCCCGGCGAAGCAGGTGAGGTTGACCAGATAGTCGATCACTGAATAGGGCCGGACGGCTGCCGCAATCCCGAGCGGAATGGCCAGCATCAGCGACAGGGCGAGGCTTATTCCAACCAGCAGGGCCGTGTTTGCGAGGCGCGGGCCGATCACGTCAAGGACCGGCTGGCTGTAGAGCCTTGAATACCCGAAATCGCCGCCGAGCGCGGCAAGCAGCCAATTGCCGTAGCGGCTCAACAGCGGCTGGTCCAATCCATAGAGCGCCTTCAGGCGCGCCGCGTCGGCCGAGGTGAAGTCGGGGTTTGCCGATAACATCAGGTCGATCGGATCGCCCGGCATCAAGCCGATCAGGGCGTAGATCAGGAATGACATGACCATGAGGACGATCAGGCATTGCAGCAGGCGCGCCGCCAGGAATCGAATCATGCGCCTGGCTCCCCCTCATATGGGCGGTATGCGGATGGTGCCGTCGTCATTCGGCGACGGTCCATTCCTCGATCCAGTTCGTGCTGGTGTATTGGTGGCCGGTGGGGCGTACACCCTTCAGCCATTTCGGCAGGATGTAGGAGCTGGCCCGAAAATACAGCGGCAGCGCCGGCAGGTCTTCCGCGTACAGGGTCTGCATTTCCTCCCACAGTTTGCGATTCGCCTCCGGCTCGCAGACCAATTCCAGGTCGTCGATGATCTTGTCCATCTTTGCGGAAGCATAGCCGGTATAGTTTTGCCCGGCCCAGGCGTTCTCCTCGGTTGGAATCATTTCGGAATGCAAGCTGGACCTCGGAATGCTCTGCGGTGAGGACAGCCAGGCGAACATCGCGAGGCCGTTGAATTTCCGCTTACTGACCGTTTCGCCGAAGAAAACGCGGGCGGGTTCGTTGCGGATCGTTACCTCGACGCCCAGTTCCTTCCATTGGCTTTGCAGGACTTGTTGGACCAGTTCGCGGCTTTTGTTCCCGGCCGTCGTCATCAGGTCGAACTGCAGCTGCGTGCCGTCCGCATGCCGCCGCACGCCGTCCGCAGCCAGTGGCCAGCCCGCCTTATCGAGCAAGCTTGCCGCCGTTGAGGGATCGTACGTGTATTTCGGGGCGCCATCGTAGTACACCGAATCCAAAGGGTTGGTCTGGGTATGGGCGACCGGCTGTTTGCCGGCGAAGAGCTTATCGCTGATTGCCTGTCGGTCGATACCATGGAGGAGGGCTTTACGTACGCGTACGTCCGACAGAACGGGATTGTCGAGAGCCACATCCATGTGTTCGTAGATCAGGCCGGGCTTGTAGATGACCTGATAATCATCGCCATGACGGCGCTCGAAGGACAGCGCCTGGTCGATGGACAGGCCGGGCTCCCCCTCGATCATATCGATGTCGCCGGCCAGCAGGTTGGCAACCAGGGCGGCGGTGTTTTCGATGGTACGGACGACGATCTGCTTGAAATAAGGCTTCTTGCCCCACCAAAGCGGGTTGGGTTCCAGGACGATGTTGGAGCCCGGACTCACCTCCGTCACGCGATAGGGACCGTACCACAGGCCCGGATTGGCGGGATCGCGGTCATAGAGTGTGCGCTTGCGGTAATCGGTCGCCGGTTCGAAAACGGCGCGTTCCAGGTGTTCGGGCAGCAGGTTGAACTCCGCCAGGCCCTTATAGTCGCAGCTGCGCCGATCCATGTGCAATGTGAAACGATGGTCGTCATGGACATCGATGCCAAGGATACGGCGGTAGAGTTCGGAACTGTCGGTGCCGGTTTGCGGATGCCGCCCGACTTCCCAGGTGAAGAGCACGTCCTTGGTCGTGATCGGCGTGCCGTCACCCCAGACGGCGCGCGGGTCCAACGCGTAGTCGAGCGCCATGCCGTCCTTGCCGTCCGCGGTCTTTTCGTACCGTGCCGTGCCGGCGGTCAGGTCCGGCAGGCCGGTGCACAGCAAGCACACCACATTCCAGTCGTGGTCGTAGACGGTGATCTTCCGCCGGGCCATGGCGTTCACGTATTCCTTGGCCAGCATGGAATCGAAACTGGGATGAAGGGTGCTGGGGAACTGACTTATGCCGATGACCAGCCGATCGCGGTCGGCGGCTTGGCCTGCGGCGGGAAGCCACGCGGCGACGGCGAGAAAACAGGCTGTCAGCAGCCGGCGGATCGGACGGATCGAATTCTGCATGGGGCCCCTTGTCTCGTTTCCCTATTCCACCTCAACCATTTATCGCGCGGGTGGAATAGGGAAAGAGTAGCACGCCCGAAGGGACAGGCCAGTAGGGCCGATGCGCGGACCGTCAGTCTTCTTTGCCGCCATGGGCCTTCGACCAGGCAACCGGGTCGTTCAGGAAGGCTTTGATCTCGGCGATTTGATCGGCGGGGAAAAGGGATGCCTGTTCGACATAATCCAAGACGTCCCACCAGGTGCACAGCGCATGCAGCGTGACGCCTTGTTCCTTCAGGTCGGCGACCGATTGCGGGAAGATCCCATAATGGAAGACGACGAAGCAATGGGCGCATTCCGCGCCCGCGTCGCGGATCCCTTCGACGAAAGAGAGTTTCGAACCGCCGTCCGTGGCCAAGTCTTCCACCAGGATCACCTTTTGGCCTTCCTGAAGGTCGCCCTCGATCCGGGCGTTTCGGCCGAATCCTTTGGGCTTTTTGCGAACATAGCACATCGGCAGCATCAGCGCGTCGGCGATCCAGGCGGCGAAGGGAATGCCTGCGGTTTCCCCGCCGGCCACCACATCCAGGCTTTCAAAGCCGATCGCTTCTTCGATCTGCGCCGCGCCCATCTGCATCAGGCGGCGGCGGGCCCGAGGGAAGCCGATCAACCGGCGGCAATCCGTATAGACGGGGCTGGCGCGGCCGCTCGTGAAAATGAACGGGTCGTCGGGCTGAAACAGGATGGATTTGGTTTCGATCAGGATGCGCGCGGTGATTTGCGCCGGTGTCAGGGTCATCGTCGTCGTCCCGTCTGCGGGTAAATGGGATAAGTGGTTCGATGCGGCGGCCTAGGCAGGCGCCTTGAACAAGCCGCCCTGCAGCATGAACCGTACGGTGCGCCAAGAGACCAGAATAACGACAAGGCTGGCAACCCCCAAGGTTACGAGAGCGAGGGCGGCGCTGGCAGGTTCGTCAAGGTGATCGTTGTAGAGCATCGTGGCCCGGGTGAAAGCGTCCAGCGGGAAGGTGAAGGCCCACCACGCCATCGAGAACGGCAGTTCCAAGAAGTCCTTCAGTTTGGCGAGCAGGAGGAGCGCCATCATGCAGGCCACCCCGAAAAGCATATGGCCGAAGGGATCTATATAGCCGGCCTGCAAATGGACATAGGCGGCGACGCAGAGGGACGGCGGCGTCAGAATGATGACCAGCGCCGGGCGCTGCGGCGGCAACAGCCCTTCGGCGAAGACCAGCCGGTAGAGCAGCAACGGCGTCATCGCGAGCCAGAAAAACACGGCGGACCCGAACAGCAGCCAGTTTATGAACGGATAGTCGAATGCCGACCCGGCAATCGGCGCCAGGATGATGCCGACGGTCGGCAGCAGCCATATCGGCGTGACGGATTGAATGCCCAGGCCCTTGTTCAGCCAAACGAAACCGACGACGTGGATCGTCACGGCAATTTGCCCGATGACGCCGATCCACCACAGAATTTCCGCCAGGATGATCGAGTAAGGGGCGAGCACGCCCGCGATCAGCAGAAAATTCATCGGGATCGCGGCGATCAGGCTTGCGGTAGGGACGGCGCGCGCCTCTTTCAGCGTGACGTCAGGGAACCGGATGGTCTTCAGACCATAGAGAACCAGGACGGCCAGAAAAAATCCCACACCGAAGCCGGAGATGGTTTCGCCGATCCAGCCCGGTATCCCGAATCCGGCCCCGGCGTCCCGCCAAGCAAGGCCCAGGCCCACGATTCCCAGGATGGCCGGAAAAATCGTAACGGGAAAATATTGAAGACCGGTCGCGGTGTTCGCTTCGGGTGTGTTGGGCACGGGCTATCCGGGGTCAGGTTTCAGTGAAAGGGGCGATCTTGGTGCCGTCGTGGAAGCGGCTGAATCGGAACGGTTCGGGGTCGACGATCGGCTGCGCGCCGCTGACAAGGTCGGCCATCAGACGTCCTGCGCCCGGACCGATGCCGAAGCCGTGTCCGCTGAACCCGGTCGCGACGAACAGGCCCGGCGTTTCATCGACGGGTGAAATCGCGGGAACCGCGTCGGGTGTGACATCAATGGCGCCTGCCCAACCCTGTTCGATTTCGACGTTGGCGAAGGCCGGGAAGGCGGCGATCAGGTTCCGCTTCGCCTCGCCCAATATGTCCTGGCCCGGATCTGGATCCCAGACGCGTTTTTCTTCGAACGGCGTCACTTCGTCCATGCGCCATTTCCGGTCCTGGTTCATCGCTTCGAAGAAACGCGACCCGAACCGGATGCGCAGCGACTTCCTCTCCATTTGGAAGGCGGCCCAGAAAGATTTCATCAGGCGGAAACTATCCGGTGTCAGATGATAGTAGGACGCCGCCCCATGCGCGATCGTATAGCCGCCGTCCAGGCGCTTGCGGATGGCGAAGTTAGGGCCGGAGAGGGAGGTGTCGATCCCGGCCTCGATTGGCGCGGTGCGCATGACGCTGGAAATCACCGTCTGTTGCGGCAGGTCGATGCCGTGGCGGCGCAGGAACAGGCGCGACCACGCCCCGCCGGCGACGACCAGCGCGTCGGTCTCGATTGGTCCGCGTTCGGTGAAGACTGTCGAAACGCGCCCGCCCTTGGTCTCGAACCCGCGGATGGCGCAATCGGTCAGGACCGACCCGCCCAGCCGTTGCACGGCACGGGCGATGGCCGGTGCGGCCTTGGACGGCTCCGCCCGCCCGTCGCTGGCGGTATAGAGCGCGCCCAGCCATTTCTTCGCCCCGCCGGGGGCGATCTCGTCGAGTTCCTCGCCGGTCAGAAGCTTCGTATCCAACTGGTACTGCCGGGCGTAGCCGACCCATTCCTCGTACCGTTCCAGGTCTTCCTCGGTGGCGGCGAGGTACGCGACACCCGCTTGGCGGAAGCCGGTTTCGTCCTCGATCTCGTCGTTCAACCCGCGCCAGATCTTCAGGCTTTCTATGATCAGCGGTATTTCGCCGGGGTCGCGGCCCTGCTGGCGGCAGTACCCCCAGTTACGGCTCGACTGTTCTCCGCCGATGCGGCCCTTCTCGCAGAGCACGACCGACAGGCCTTTCTTGGCCAGGAAATAGGCGGTGGAAACGCCGATAATCCCGCCGCCGATGATGACGACATCCGCTTTGGCGGGAAGGTTTTCGGTCGGTGTAATGGGATCGACGGGTGGCGACATGAAAGACCTGCATGCGGGAAGAAATGGTGTAAGGCGCTCTGGCGCTCGGAAACGATTTGTGGACCGAGAAAGCCGATCTTGCAACGGGTGGTGCTGGCTTTTCCCCCATGGGATGGGGCCTGACGCGCGAGCACCGCGCCTATTTTGTTGCGATGCAGCATAGTTTGGAGTCAGACTGTCCGGGCGCCTCGGAAAGAAGGCGGCCTGCATAGGTCAACGGGTAAGGGCTCAATTGAAAAAGCTTCAAACCATAGGGGGTTGCCGTGGGCGCCGAATATCATCTGCCATCAAAACCGGAAACAGTGCATTGGGGGTTCTGGGATGCGACGCTCCCGCCCGTTCTGAAGGTCAAATCGGGCGACCGAGTGCGCATCGATGCGCTCAGCGGCGAACCGGATGACATGCCGGACGGCAGTGAAGAGATCGTCGAAGGCCACCGCGAGGTTCACGAACAGTGCGAGAAGGGTCCAGGGCCCCATTTTTTGACCGGGCCGGTCTATGTCGAAGGCGCGATGCCGGGCGACGTTCTGGAGGTCCGCTTTCTGGATATTTCGCTGCGGGCGAATTGGGGCTGGAATCTGCAGCTGCCCAACCTCGGCACCTTGCCGGAGGATTTCCCGGAAACCCGGCGCCTGCATATCCCGCTCGACAAGGACGCGATGGTCGCGCGACCGCCTTGGGGCGGGGAAATTCCGCTGCGGCCCTTCTTCGGCAATTTCGGCGTCGCGCCCGATCCCTCTTTGGGCAAGTTCACCTCGATCATTCCGCGCGAATTCGGCGGCAATATGGACAACAAGGAACTGATCGAAGGGTCGACCGTGTATTTCCCCGTCTTCAACGAAGGCGCCCTGTTCTCCGCCGGTGACGGTCATGCGGTGCAGGGCGATGGCGAGGTCTGCTTGACCGCGATCGAGACCTGCCTCAGCGGCACGGTGGAACTGATCGTGCGCAAGGACATGAAACTCACCATGCCGATGGCGGAAACGGCCGAAAGCTGGATCACCATGGGGATGAATGAGGATCTGGACGAGGCGGCGAAGCAGGCCCTGCGGGAAATGATCGACCTCATCGTCAGAATTTCCGACCTGACCCGCCAAGACGCCTATTCCCTCTGCAGTCTCGCCGCCGACCTGCGCGTCACCCAGCTGGTCGACGTCAACAAGGGCATCCACTGCATCCTGCCGAAATCGGTCCTGCCGTAGGACACTTAAACGGGGCGGGGCTGTCGCTTTGGACGGCGGCCCCTTTCTTTCCGCATGATTGACGAAAGAACATAAAGGGAACTATAAAAAGAACATAATAGGAATATATGGAAAATCATGCCGGATGGATCCGCATCTCTGAAAACGTCGGCGGCGGCCGGAAAGTTCCCTGCGGGCCGGGGCGGGCGCGGGCTGCCGGCGGATTTGCGTCAGGCGATGGCCGCGATCGAGGCGTCCGGCGGGCACGGGGGCGGGCGCTGCCTGTCTACCGGGATCGGTCCGGTGGATGCGTCGCTGCCGGGGCGGGGCCTCGCCCTGGCGGCGGTGCATGAAGTTCAGGGGCCTGCCGCTGCGGGCTTTGCGCTGCATCTGCTGACATCCGGCCTGTCCGATGAAGACTGCATCCTGTGGTGCGTGCCGGAAGGCCGGCGGGATCATCTCTACGGTCCCGGCCTGTGGCAGGCGGGGATCGATCCGCGCCGCCTGGTCGCCGTCGTTTGCCGTGACCGGGAGGAGATGCTCTGGACGGTCGAGGAAGCGCTGAAGTCGGGATCGGTCGCGGCGGTCGTCGCCCAGATGGACAAGGATCGCGTGCGGGGAAGTACCGGCAAGCCGGTGGATCTGACGGCCAGCCGCCGCCTGCAACTGGCGGCGGAGGCCGGCGGTGGCTTGGGCCTCATCCTCTCCGAAGGGGGCGGCACGTTGAGCCCGAGTGCGGCGGCGACACGTTGGCGGATCGACCCGGCCCCGCTGGACCAGGCGGGGGATCGCGCCTGCTGGGAAATCTCCCTGCTGCGGGTGCGCGGCGGGGCTGCGCCGGCGGCCGCTTGGCGGGTGCGGGTGGACCGGACCGGACAGGTTTCGGTATGACGCAGCCGCGCTCCCTCCTCTCCCTCTGGCTGCCCTATTTGGCGACCGAACGGCTGGAACGGGAAGAACCCGCCCTGGCGTCGATCCCCTTCGCCACCTTCATGGAAAGCCGGGGGCAGATGATCCTGGCGGCGGTGAACCCCTGTGCCGCCGGGGCGGGACTGACGCCGGGGATGAGCTTGGCGAATGCCCGCGCGCTGTACCCGGACGTCACCCTGCGCCGCGCCGATCCACCGGAGGAGAGGAAGGCGCTGGAATCCCTGCGCGATTGGTGCGTCCGCTACACGCCCTGGGTGGCGGTGGACGGGGCGGACGGGCTGCTGCTGGATACGACTGGGTGCGGCCATCTGTTCGGCGGGGATGCGGCGATGATGGCCGATATCGCCGACCGTCTGGACGATATCGGGTTTACCGCCCGGATGGCGCGGGCGGAAACGCCGCGCGCCGCCGTCGCGCTGGCCCGGTTCGGTGATGGCAGGCCGCCCGCGACCGGAGTGAAACCGCAGGGCGGTCCGGTGCTGCGTGAACGCCTCGCACCTTTGCCGGTGGAAGCCTTGAGCCCGTTGGCGGATGCGGCGGCGGCGCTTCACCGGGTCGGCCTGCATCGGATCGGCGATCTCTATTCCCTGCCGCGATCCAGTCTCGCGACGCGTTTCGGGCTCGACCTCGTCACGCGGTTGGACCGCGCGCTCGGCGACCTGCCGGACGCGATCTCTCCCAAACCGCATGCGGCGCCTTACCGCGTGCGCCTTTCCTTTCCCGAACCGATCGGCACGCCGGAAGATATCGCCCGCACCCTCGACCGGCTGCTGAGCCGGATGACCGCTAGGCTGGAGCGGGAACAGCGCGGATGCCGCCGCTTGATCCTGTCCCTCTATCGCGCCGACGGGGATGTGCAGAGCCTGACGGTCGGCGTCGCGCGGGCGGCCCGCGACCCGCGTCACCTGGCGCGGCTCTTCGCCGAACGCCTCTCCTCCCTCGACCCCGGATTCGGGATCGACAGCATGGTTCTCGCCGCGCCGGTGGTGGAGGACTTGAAGGCCGAGCAGCGGCATGCCGGTTTGAAACCGGCGGGGAATGAACAGAAGACCGATAGGACGGGGCGGGAAGGGGACCCGGAGTTCGACCGGTTGCTTGACCGGCTGGCCGCGCGGCTGGGCAGCGGCCGGCTGCTGCGGATCGACCCAAGGCGCAGTCACCTGCCGGAACGGGCGGGGCGGTTTGTTTCCGTCTTTCACTCTTCCGAGCCGTCGCCGGCGTCGGATGGTCCCCCCTGGCCGGAAGGCCTGCCGCCGCGGCCGCCTTTCCTGCTGGCCGCGCCGGAACCCGTGGAGGCCGAAAGCAAGGGAGAACAGGAACCGGAGCGGTTCTCCTGGCGCGGGCGCTGGCACAAGGTCGGCCGTGTGACGGGTCCCGAACGGCTGTCGCCCGAATGGTGGCGGCCAGCGGAGGCTGGGCGGCTGCGCGACTATTACCGTGTCGAAAGCCTCACCGGTCAGCGCTTCTGGATGTACCGCAACCCACCCCAAAGCAAAGGCAATGGCGCCGGGGGGAATTGGTTCATGCATGGTTTCTTCGGGTGACCGCGATGGACGGGAGTTTTGCCTATGCAGAACTGCAATGCCTGACCAACTTTTCCTTCCTGGAAGGCGCGAGCCATCCGGATGAGTTGGTCGTTCAAGCTGCCGCCCTGGGCCTTTCCGCCATCGGCATCGCCGACCGCAACAGCCTGGCCGGGGTGGTACGGGCGCATGTGGCGGCGAAGCGGCACGGCATCAAACTGCTGGTGGGTGCACGGCTGGACCTTGCCGACGGGGCGTCGGTGATCGTCTATCCCACGGACAAGGAGGCCTATGCCCGGCTGAGCCGTCTGATCACGCTTGGCCGCCGCCGGGCGGAAAAGGGAAGCTGCCTTCTCCGCCGGGAGGACGTGATCGAATACGGCGCGGGCATGGTGCTGATCGTCCTGCCGCCCGCTGTTGCCGAAGAGGCGCTGCTGGCGGAGGTCATGCGCTATCGGGATGCTTTTCCCGGCGCGGTTTATCTGGTGGCCAGTCACGGGCTTTCCGGCGACGACACAGCACGGATCGCGGCGCTTGCCGCCCTGGCGTCGCAAGCCGGGGTGCCGATGGTTGCGAGCAACGATGTGCTGATGCATGCGCCCGGCCGGCGGCCGCTCGCCGATGTGTTGACCTGCATCCGCGAGAAATGTGTGATCGACGATGCCGGCTGGCGCGCCCAGCGCAACGCCGAACGCCATTTGAAATCAGCGCAAGAAATGGCGGCTCTTTTCGCGGGGCATGAGGAAGCTGTCGCGGCCACGCTGGAGATTGCGGAGAGGTGCCGCTTCTCCCTCGACGAGTTGGCTTATGCCTATCCGGACGAAGTGCTGGAGCCGGGGCTGAGCGCACAGGAGTCCCTGGAGAAGCTGACCTGGCTGGGGGCGAAGCAACGCTATCCGGGCGGCATGCCGGCCAAGGTCCGCCAGCAGGTGGAATACGAGCTGAAACTGATCGGCGAGCTCGATTACGCCGCCTATTTCCTCACCGTCTACGACATGGTGCGCTTCGCGCGCACCCAGGACATCCTGTGCCAGGGGCGCGGATCGGCCGCCAATTCCGCGGTCTGCTATTGCCTGGGTGTTACCGCGGTGGATCCCGCCCGGCTGGACCTGCTGTTCGAACGCTTCGTTTCCGCCGAGCGCGGCGAGCCGCCCGATATCGACATCGATTTCGAGCACGAGCGCCGGGAAGAGGTGATCCAGTACATCTATGCCAAATACGGCCGTCACCGGGCCGGGTTGGCCGCGACGGTGATCTGCTATCGCGCGCGCGGGGCGGTCCGCGAAGTCGGCAAGGCGATGGGGCTCAGCGAGGATATGGTCGCGCTGCTGGCGTCGCGCATCTGGGGTTGGTCGACCGACGATATCGCCGACGAACACCTGGTCGAAGTCGGGCTGGATCCGCGCGACAAGCGCCTGCGCCAGACCATCGCCTTGGTGAGCCAGATCATCGGATTCCCAAGGCACCTGTCGCAACATGTCGGCGGTTTTGTCATCACCCGCGGGCGGCTGGACGAACTGTGCCCGATCGAGAATGCCGCCATGGCGGACCGGACCGTCGTCGAATGGGACAAGGACGACCTGGATGCGCTTGGCATTCTGAAAGTCGACGTGCTGGCGCTTGGCATGCTGACCTGCCTGCGCAAGGCCTTCCAACTGCTGCGCAACCACTATGGCCGGAATTACGATCTGGCGAGCCTGCCGCCGGCCGACAAGGCGACCTATGACATGCTGTGCCGGGCGGATTCGCTGGGCGTCTTCCAGGTCGAGAGCCGGGCGCAGATGGCTTTCCTGCCGCGCATGAAGCCGCGCGATTTCTATGACCTTGTGATCGAGGTGGCGATCGTCCGGCCCGGTCCGATCCAGGGCGACATGGTGCACCCTTATCTGCGCCGCCGGAATGGGGAGGAGACGGTTTCCTATCCGTCGAAGGAATTGGAGGAGGTTCTGGGCAAGACGCTGGGCGTGCCGCTGTTCCAGGAGCAAGCGATGAAGATCGCCATCGTCGCCGCCGGGTTCGCGCCATCGGAAGCGGATCAACTGCGCCGCGCCATGGCGACATTCCGCAAGACCGGGAAAATACATGAGTTTCATGAGAAGATGGTCGAGGGGATGGCCGCGCGGGGATATGAGCGGGACTTCGCCGAGCGTTGCTTCCGGCAGATCGAGGGCTTCGGGGAATACGGTTTTCCGGAATCCCATGCCGCCAGCTTCGCCTTGCTGGTCTATGTCTCCGCCTGGATCAAATGCCATTATCCGGCGGTTTTCGGGACTGCCCTTCTGAACAGCCAGCCGATGGGCTTCTATGCGCCGGCCCAGATCGTCCGCGACGCGGTGGAGCATGGGGTCGAAATCCGGCCCGTCGACGTGAACCATTCGTCCTGGGACCATGTGATGGAGGCCGCACCGGAACACCAATCCAAGGGCGGTTACGCCATCCGTCTCGGCTTCCGGCAGATCAAGGGCCTGTCTCAGGAAGACGGGGACTGGATCGTGGCGGCGCGTGGGAACGGCTATGCCCAGCCGCTGGACCTATGGCGGCGGGCCGGGCTGAAGAAGCGGGCCTTGCAGGCCTTGGCCCGGGCGGATGGGTTTGGATCGTTGCAGATGAGCCGCCGACAGGCGCTTTGGGCGGTGCAGGCGGTCGGCGGCGACAAACCGCTGCCGCTGTTCGAAGCGATGGGCGAGGAGGAACAGGGGGAGGAACCGGAGGTCCATCTGCCCGAACCGACATTGGGCGAGGAAGTGGTGCAGGACTATTCCCACCTGCGCCTGTCCCTGAAGGCCCATCCTTGCGCCCTGCTGCGTCCGGCACTTGCGGGGGAGACTTTGGCGGAAGAACTGTTGACCCTGCCGAACGGCGCGACGGTGACGGTTTCCGGGTTGGTCCTGGTGCGGCAGCGTCCCGGCAGCGCCCGCGGAGTCGTCTTCGCGACGCTGGAGGACGAGACCGAATGGTCGAACATCGTCATCTGGGAGGACACGTTCAAAAAGTTCCGGCGGGAGATATTGTCCGCCCGCCTGATGCGCGTGACGGGGGAGCTGCAGCGGCAGGGAATCGTCACGCACGTGATTTCAAAAAAAATTGAAGACGTCTCCCATCTGCTCGATGGGCTGGCTGTCGGGGCGACAGGCGATCCGGCCGCCAGGTTCGCCGACGTGTCGGCGCCGACGGATGAAGTGAAACGCCCGGTCTATTCACCGGCAGTTGCCAGACATGCCGCGGAAGGGGAGGTCATTGCGCCCGATCCCCACAGGGGGGCAGGCTATCGCCCGATGAAGTCGGTGCCGCACCAAGTGCAGCCAGCCCCGGCGCAACCAACTCCGGCGAAACCGATCCCAAGACCGCGCCATCCCCGCGATCAGGCGAAGGTGTTGTTCCCCAGCCGGGACTTTCACTAGGTCCAGCCCATATTAAGTCCTCACAGCCGGTTGCGGCATGGCTTACCCATCACGGCAACCGAGAGCCGGAGAAGAACAATGTCCCTGGTGCGTCCCAACCTGGATACTTTGATACTCGACACCACGCGCACGCGGATGCGGCCTCATCGTCCGGAGGATTTCGACGGGGTTTACGCCCTTTGGTCCGACCCGGCGGTGACCCGGTTCATTGCCGGCCAACCCCTGACGCGGGAGGAGACATGGCACCGGTTCCTGCGCAGCCTGGGCCACTGGCATGCCTTTTCCTGCGGTTTCTGGTTGGTCGAGGATCGCGAAACCGGCGATGTGATGGGCGAGGTAGGGTTCGCGGATTTCAAGCGGGAAATGGAACCCTCCCATTCAGGGAAACCGGAAATGGGATGGATATTGAGCGGTAAGGTGCAAGGCCAAGGCTATGCCGGCGAGACGGTGACGGCCGCGCTCGACTGGGGGAAGAGAAACCTTACCGCCGACAAGGTCCACTGCATCATCGATGCCAAGAATGCGGTTTCAATCCGGGTCGCGACCCGGTTCGGCTTCTGCGAAACGGCGCGGACGATGTACAAGGAGAAGCCGATCATCGTTTATGAGCGAAGCTTTACCTGACGGCTGCGGACAAAGGGCGTAAACTGCCAGTCATGATACGAAAGCGCCGAACAACTCCCCGCGACAAGCCCCTGGAACAAGCGCTGTCATGAGCGCCGATCTTCCCTCCGCCCTGGCGGCTTTGCAGGCAAACCCGCAAGACCCTGCCGCTTGGAAGACTTTGGGTCTGATGATTATCGCGCAGGGAACGCCGGACCACTTGGCCGTGTTCGAACAGCGCGAAAAGATGGCAGCCGATTCCGTCCCCCTGCTATTCGAAGCTCTGTTCAATGACGAGCTTGTCCAGAACGCTCCTCTGCGCGCGCGGCTGGTTCAATTCGGCGATGCCATGTCGTGGGAGAACCCGCTGGGCGTTGTCGTGCATTTCTTTGCTGCATGCGCCCGGCTCTATGACGGTGACAAGGATGGTGCGCAGGCGTTCCGAGATGTCGCCGATGCAATTGCACGCGGTCGGGAATATTTCGCGGGCGTTCCCCATCTGGCGCGTGCGCCCAGTTTCTCACGCTTGATCACATCATCGACGGAAACGCGAATATTCTGGTCGGATTGGGGCAAACTGCCACCGCAGGAAATCGTCTGGCCGGATGATCCCGCACCCCCGCCCGGATCCGATCCGCTGATTTTTTCTGCCTGCGACGGGGGGTATTTCGACAGGTTCGGCGCGCGCTTTCTACAAGTGGTTACGGGTCTGGGGCCCGTCCATATCCATATCGTGAACCCCAAACCCGAGCAGATCGCGACGTTTCGTAAGACGGCCGGGCCGGACGTCTTCCTATCCCACGAAACCGTGCCGAAGGACCGAAGCAACAGCCCGTATTATGCCTGTGCGCGTTTCTTCGCCGCCGATGCGGTGATGCAACGGTATGGATGCGACATGATGATGCTGGACATCGATCTGGAACGGCTGGCGAACCTGGACAGTTTGTACGCGCAGATCGGAAAAGCCGATATCGCCTATTTCGCCATGCCGACCCTGATGCCCTGGCTGCGCCATCATGCGGCCTTCATCCATCTCCGCCACCGGCCTGAGGTTAGGACGTTCCTGACCCGTTTCGCCAATCTGCTGTCGCACCAACTGCCGGGCGCAGTTTGGTATGTCGATCAACTGTGTCTGGCCTCCGCCGTTTCGGCCTACAGGGACCGTCCTGAGGAATTGATGATCGAAGCGCTGGAACAGGCGGATGGCTTCCCCTTCGCCCATTTTGTTATCCCGGCCGGCGAAGACGCCGAAAAGGAAACCCTGCGCCGGCAAGGCTCGGCTTAAACGTCCTGCCGATCTGTTTTGACGGCGGGCCCCGTGACGCGCGCGGGATTCCCGAACGCGACCATGCCGGCGGGGACGTCCCGGCTGACCAGCGACCCGGACCCGACGATGGCGTCCGCCCCAATCGTGACGCCGGGCAGCACCGTCACGTTCGCCCCGATCCAGGCGCGCGCGCCGATCGTGATGGGCCTGCCCCATTCGATGCCGGCGGCGCGGCGCTGGGGGTCACGGTCGTGATCCGTGCAAGCCAAGACCGTGTTGGGGCCGATCATGGCGTCGTCGCCCAACCGGATCGGGGCGGTATCGATCAACACACCATTGACGTTGATGAAGGCATTGCGTCCGATATGGATGTTGAAGCCGTAGAAGCACCGGAACGGCGCCTCGATGAAGAACCGGCCCTCCGCCGAGCCGAACAGGTCACGCAGAATGCGAGGCGTTCCGTCGGCTTCCATCGGTTCCGACGCGTTGAAGGCATTGCAGGCCCGCCTTGCCTCGTCCCGCAATCGGCTCAATTCCGGGTCGAACAGGCAATAGGCCTCGCCGCGGCGCATTTTCTCTAGTTCGGTCATTGCCGGGAATTCCCACCCGTTCGCGTGTCTGCCGTCCCTTGACGGCGATGGCTGGAAAGACAGCATAATGCGTCCGCCTCCCCATCAATATGGAATTCTCCGCATGTCGAAAACCCTGGCTGATATCCTGACCGAACAACTCGCCCAAGCCGGCGTCCGCCGCATGTTCGGCGTGCCGGGCGGCGGCAGCAGTCTGGACCTGATCGACGCTGGCGCGCGAAACGGCATCGAGTTCATCTTGAGCCAGACCGAAACCGCCGGCGCGATCATGGCGGCGGTGACCGGCGAATTGACCGGCGCGCCGGGTGTCGTCCTCACCGGTGTCGGGCCGGGTGCGGCGAGTGTCGTGAACGGGACGGCCTATGCGTCTTTGGAGAAGTCGCCGCTCGTCGTGTTCACCGATCAAGTGGAAGGGACGAACGCCGGGGGCATCCATCAGAAATACGATCAGCCAGCGATGTTCGCGCCGCTGGTCCGGGACGGCGCCGCGCTGGATGCGGAGACCGGGCCCGACATTTTTGCCGATCTTTTACGCAAAACCGTGTCCCCGCCTTTCGGACCGGTTCATGTGGATCTGTCGTCGGCTCAGGCATCCAGGCCCGCGCAGGCTGCACACGTGGAACCGTCGAGCAGCGGCAACGGCGGCTTTTCGGAGATCCCCGACGCGGCGGCGGCTCTGATCACGAAAAGCCGACGACCGGTCGTCCTCGTCGGATTGGAAGCCAGGGCCGAACCGGCGGCACGGGCGGTTCGGCATATGACTCAGCAGTTGGGGTGCCCGGTCCTGACAACCTACAAGGCCAAGGGTGTCGTTCCCGACGACGACCCTGCCCTGATTGGGCATGTCACCGGCGGGACGGCGGAAGCCGGTGTTTTACATGCCGCCGATTTAATCCTGGCCGTTGGACTCGACCCGATCGAGTTGATCAACCAGCCTTGGCCCTACGCGGCGCCCGTCATCGATATCGCCGATGCGGTGCATGAAGCGGGGCCGTTCCGGCCTGTCGCGCATTTGACCGGCTATCCGGCTGTCATTCTTCCTGCTTTAATGGCCGGTGGGCTGTCGAGCGGCTGGTCGAAGGACGACATCGCGGTGTTGAAGGCCGCGCAGCAGGCCCGGCTGATGCCGGCGGGCCAGGATTGGGACCGGTACCCGAACGATCCGCGTCCCTTGGTGCACGCCATACAGAGGGCGGCGCCCGGCACGGGACTGACGGTGGATTCGGGCGCACATATGTTTCCGGCCATGGCCCTGTGGCGGGCGGACCGCCCCTTTGGCGCATTGAAGTCCAACGGGCTGTCGACGATGGGCTTCGCTGTTCCGGCGGGTATTGCCGCCGCACTGCATGGCCCGGATCGGTCGGTCATCGCGATCACCGGGGATGGCGGTCTTTCCATGTGCCTGACGGAACTGGCGACGGCGGCGCGCTTGGATGTGAATCTCGTCACCGTGGTCTTCAACGATGCTGCCCTGTCGCTGATCGATATCAAGCAGCAGGCCCAGCAGCGGCCGTCACTGGGCGTGCGATATCCGACGATCGACTATGCGGCGGCGGCTGAGGCGATGAACGTGAGCGGCTGCCGTGTCCAGGGTGCGGATGAACTCTCCAGCGCGGTGGGCGCGGCGCTGGCGCGTGGCGGCCCGTCCTTGATCGAAGTGACGGTCGATCCGTCCGGTTATCCGGATATGCTCTCAGCGCTGCGCAAGTAAGGGCGCTGCATGACATCTTTGGAACAGGCGCTCCGCCCCCGACCCAAAGTGCATAGAGAACGGATCGCGCGGTGACTGATCGCATCGACCACCCGGACAGACCTTTGCGCGGCATCGTGCTGATGATGGCGGCAGCGCTGTTCATCGCCGGGCAGGAAACGATCGCAAAGCATCTGACGGAATCCGGTCTGCCGCTGTCCCAGGTTATATGGGCGCGCTATGCCTCCCACCTGGCGTTGATGCTTGTGTTTCTGCTGCCCAGGGACGGGATGCGGGCGTTCCGGTCCGCGCGCCCGGTGGCCCAGGTCGGGCGGTCAATGTTGCTGCTGGTTGATACCATCCTCTATTTCCTGGCGCTGACCTTCCTGCCTTTGGTCGAAGTGACGGCCATCGTCTTTGTCGCGCCGATCATGGTGGTGCTGCTGGCCAAGCCCTTGCTGGGCGAAGCGCTGACCGCCAGGCGCTTGATCGCCGCCGTCGTCGGGTTCGCCGGGGTGCTTATCATTGTGCGGCCCGGTTTCGACGGGTTGAGCTGGCCCGCGCTGCTGGTGATCGGCTCGGCAATTTGTATTGCCCTGTTCAATCTGGCGACTCGCAGGATGCGGTCGGTCGATCCCAGCCGGGTGACAATGCTCTACACGGCCGTTGTCGGGACCGTGGCCGCTTCCTTATGGGCGCCTTTCGAATGGGTTGCCCCGACCGGCGGGCAGTGGGCGCTGATGGTCGCGATCGGTCTTCTGGGCGGGACTGGCCATGGGCTGTTGATCGTGGCGCATCAGGACGCGCCGGCTTCCACCGTGGCGCCTTTCATGTACATCCAGATCCTTTGGGCGCTGGGCCTCGGTTGGATGGTCTTCGACGACTGGCCGGATGCAGCCACTTTCATCGGCGCCGCCGTGATCGTTGTGGGCGGGCTCGCCGTGTTGACCGGTGAGGCCCGCCGCAACAATCGCTGATCGACGGCATCAGGTAATGCTCAGCACGTCGCCGTCGACGCTGATGATCTGCCCGGACACTTTCTGGGCAAGATCGGACGACAGGAAAAGCGCCATATTGGCGATGTCATAGGGCGACACGCTGGTCCGCATGGCGACGCCCGAGACCAGTTTCTCCCGCATTTCGTCGAAGGAAATATCCATTGCCTTGGCCTTCGCGTCGATCACCCGGTCGATCCGCTCGCCGTCGACGATGCCCGGCAGGATCGCGTTGCTGCGGATGTTGTCAGGGCCTAGTTCGGCGGCAAGCGTTTTGGTGAACCCGACAACTGCCCATTTCGATGCAGCATAGGGTAGACGCAGGGGGAAGCCGAGGCGGCCGGCCACGGAGGACAGGTTGATGACGGCGCCCTTCTGGTTGGCCTTGAGCATCGGCGTCGCCAATTTAGTGCAGTAGAAATGGGCTGTGATGTTGACGTCGAGCGTGCGCTGCCAGTCATCCAGCTCAATATCCTCGACCCGCGCCGTCGGTCCGGCGATCCCAACATTGTTGACCAGTACGTCCAGCCCGCCGAGCGTCTTTTCGATGTTTTTGAACATCGCGGCGACGGCTTCGTAATCAGCGCAATCGCAGTTCACCGCCGTGACGGACGGAAATTTGGCACGCAGGTCCTCAAGTGAATCGTCGACGACATCGCAGGTATAGACGCGCGCTTTCGCCTTGACGAATGTTTCCACCATGGCGCGTCCGATTCCGGACGCCCCGGCCGAAATGAAAACCCTCGATCCCTTCAGATCAATCGACATCTTTTTTCCTCCATCACTGTATTTTGTTTGCCTTGGGTTTAGTTCTCGCCGCGCAGCATGGTTTCGTAAAGGGCCAATGTCTGCCCCGTGATCACGGGTTCGGCGAATTCCGTTTCGGCGGCCCGCCTTGCGGCAGTGCCAAATTTCTTGCGAAGCGCCGCGTCTTCGGCCAAGCGCTCCAACGCGTCGGCAAGCGGCTTGGACTGCCTGACGGGGACCAGCAAGCCCGTTTCCCCGTCGCGGCAAACCTCCCGGCAGCCGGGAACGTCTGTGGCGACCAGGGGCAATCCGCAGGCGGCGGCTTCGAGGAGGGATTTCGGAAGCCCTTCCCGATAGGAGGGCAGGACCGCGATATGGCTGGCGGCATAGACGCCGGCGACATCCGTGGTCGGGCCGGCGATCTCGACAATGCCTTCCTCCCGCCATTTTTCAAGCGTCTCCACCGGGATGGAGGCCGGGTTGTCGTCGGTGGGGCCGATCAGACGCACGACGATATCTGTACCCTTTTGCCGCAGAATCCGCGCCGCATCCACCAGTTCGCCGATGCCTTTGTCCCAGAGCATCCGGCTGACGCAACTGGCGACGATAGGCCCCTCGGGCTCGGGTGAGGGCGCGAACGCATCGGTGTCCACACCGGATCCCCGGATGATGGATATCCTATCCGGGCGCACGCCGATCCGGGATTGGAACAGGGCGCTGTCGTCCTCGTTTTGGAGTATCAACCGGCTGCCGCTGCGATTGAGGAGAACCCTGAATGCGGTGGCAAGAACGGGACGGACCAGGGACGCGAAAACACCGGTGCTGATGAAGACGAAGCCCAGCCCCGCCATTGCGTTCACCACATGTGGAACGCCGGCGAGCCAGGCCGCGATCGACCCATATAGGACGGGCTTCACGGCGACCTGGTGGATGATGTCCGGCCGCACGCGACGGTACAGTTTCCGAAGGACCATGATCGTGGCGATATCGGCCAAGGGATTCCGCCCACTGCGGTTCAGGCCGATGGGATAGAGGTCGAACCCTTCCTTGCGGATGACTTCGGCATGATCGCGGACACGGCAGGCGACGGCGACCCGGGCGCCGGCATCGCGGGCGGCCCGGGCGATCGGCAGGCGGTGGGAACAAAAGTACCAGTCCTCGCTGACCAGGAAGAGAAGCGTTTTTCCGTCAAGCTGTGCGGTCGCGGACGTCATGATGCCAACGGCCGCCTCAGGACGAGGGAGACCAGCGGTCCATCCAGCTTTGAAGCATCAGGATGTTCCACAGGGCCTCGGCGTGATTGCCGTCGCCTTTCAAGTGGTCGCGAAAGGCGCGTAGGATTGGCTCCGGCTTCAAACCGGTCTGGTCGCGCAGGCGTTCCACCGACAGCATTTCGAAGGCCCATTCCTTCAACGGGCCGCGCAGCCAGTCCGCCAGCGGCACGGCGAAGCCGGCCTTCGGTCGGTCGACCAGATCCTTCGGGACGTACTTGTAAAGCACCTGACGCAACGGCCATTTGCCGACGCCGTCGCGGATCTTGATTTCTTTCGGCAGAGTCCAGGCATATTCGACGATCCGATGATCCAGCAGCGGCACGCGCGCTTCCAGGCTGCAGGCCATGCTTGCCCGGTCGACTTTGGTCAGGATATCGCCCGGCAGGTAACTCAGCGTGTCGTAATAGGCCATGCGTTCGGTAAAATCGGATAGCGCCGCGCCGCCGCGCCACATCGCCAGCTCCGGTTCCACGAACTCGGTCAACTCCGATGGTTTGTCCCAGTGGCTGATCAGGGCGCGGTAGGCGTCGTCCTCGCTGCCGCTGCCCAGAAGGTCGGCCAGTTTGTGCATCTTGTCGCCGACCATGCGGGGGCGCTTGCTGCTGGGGATCAGGGCCGAGAGGGAATCCCAGGTGCCCGTCGGCAAGGCCCGCAACCCCCCGGCGGCAATCGACCGGACGGATCCCGGCACGCCCTTCGTTTTCCCCCAGGCCGTGGCCGCGGCACGATAGCGGTTGTAACCGAAAAAGACTTCATCGCCGCCGTCGCCGGATAGCGCAACGGTGACGTGGTCGCGCGCCAGTTTGGAAACCAGCCATGTCGGCAAGGCGGAGGAATCCGCGAAAGGCTCATCATGCCATTCCGGCATCTGGGGGATCAGGTTGCGGGCATCCTCGGACGTTAGGGTCAGTTCGGTGTGATCCGTGCCCAGGTGTTCCGCGACCGCGCGCGCCTGATCGGCCTCATTATAACCTTCGTTGTCGAAACCGATGGTGAAGCTCTTGATCGGCCGCGAAGAACAATCTTGCATCAAGGCGGCGACCAAGCTGCTGTCCACGCCGCCTGACAGCAGAACACCCAACGGGACGTCGGCCACCATCCGTCGTTCAATCGCGTCGCGCAGCAACGGCTCAAGCCTTTCGACCGACACTTTGGGGTCCGGGGCGGAACGCCCGCCCAGGATTGCGTCGTCAAGGTTCCAGAACCGCTCGATCCGCGGCTGGCTGTCGATGCCGGGCCGGTAACGCAGGATACATCCGGGCTCAAGCTTGAATATGCCGTCATAGATTGTCAGGGGGGCGGGCACGTAGTTGTAGCGCAAATACTGGGTCAAGGCGGCCCGGTTCATCCGCGCCGTCCAGCCGCTTTTCGCGCGCAGTGCTTTCAGTTCGGACCCATAGAGGAACATGCCGTCCTGCAGCCCGAAATAGAGCGGTTTGATGCCCATTCGGTCGCGGATCAGCGTCAACTCGCGCTTCTTCTTGTCCCAAAGCGCGACGGCGAACATGCCGATCATGCGCTCGAGTGTTTCGTCGACGCCCCAGGCCGAGAACCCTTCCAGCATCACTTCCGTATCCGACTGTCCGCGCAACCGGCGGCCTTCGGTTTCCAGTATCTGGCGCAGGGACTGAAAGTTATAGATCTCGCCGTTATAGGTGATGACGTATCGGTCGCAGCTGGACGTCATCGGCTGGTTGCCGGACGTGGAAAGATCAATGATCGCCAGCCGCCGGAAACCCATGCCGACCCCGGCCTCTGAACTCAGCCAATATCCGCCGCTGTCGGGGCCGCGATGCAGCATGGCGTCGGTCATCGCGTTGACCTCGGCCAGCAACTCCTTCGGACCCTTTTCGGCTTTTGCTTCGATGAAACCCGCTATCCCGCACATGTTCCGGAACCTAAGGCGTTTTCACCCGATAGGACAAATCGAAAATAATGGATCTTGCGTGCCGTCACGGTAACGGCACGGGCAGCCCTTCGCCTTCTTTCACCGCTTCCATGACGACATAGGTCGAGGTGGAGGCGATCCCTGGGAGGTTGTTGATGGTTTCGCCGAGGAAGGTTCGGAAAGCGTCCATGTCCGCGGTGCGCACTTTCAGGATATAGTCGAACCCGCCTGCGACCATGTGGCATTCGACGATCTCGTCTACGCCGATGATGGAGGCCTTGAACTTCTCGAAGACGTCGCTGGTGGTCTTGTCCAGCGTCACTTGGACAAAGACGGCGAGACCCAGGTGGAGCTTTGACGGGTCCAGCCGTGCGGAATATCCGCGGATGAAGCCATCTTTTTCCAACCGGCGCACGCGCTCCAGGCATGGTGTCGGCGATAGGTTGATCCGGCGGGCCAGTTCGACATTCGAAAGGCGCCCGTCGGATTGCAGCATCCGCAGTATCGAACGGTCTATGCGGTCGAGTGTTTTTCTCATGACAGAATTATTCACTATAAAATCGCCATTTTGCCAGATGAAATAATGAAATAATCTGAAGTTTGGAAGCACATTCGGGAAGGTTAGTCCTATCATTGCCCTACCGTGATATGAACGGTTTCGTCATTCTCCAAATGCAGGGTGTCCGTCATGCTGTTCTCCGATACCGATTTCCGCGATCTCACGTCCACGACCCTGGAACGCAAGGCGGTGCGCGCCGCCTACCGAATGGACGAAGAGAAATGCCTGGCCGAGCGCTTGCAGCAAGCGAGCCTGCCCGCGGACGCCATCGACCGGATTGAGGAGCGCGCGCGGACCCTGGTTCGACGGGTGCGGGAAGACCGGGTGAAGTCCTCCGGCATCGACGCCTTCATGCATGAATACGAGCTTTCCAGCCAGGAGGGCGTCGTCCTGATGTGCTTGGCGGAAGCCCTGCTGCGGATTCCCGACGCTGAAACCGCCGATGCGCTGATCAAGGACAAGATCGGCGGCGGAAACTGGGAAGCCCATCTGGGTCATTCGGAATCCCTTTTCGTCAACGCGTCCACCTGGGGCCTGATGCTGACCGGGAAGCTGGTGAAGATGGAAGACGTCAAGCCGGACCTGGACTGGCGTTCGATCCTCAACCGCATGGTCCACCGTTCGGGCGAGCCGGTTATTCGCCAAGCGGTGACCCAGGCGATGCGCGTGATGGGCCGTCAGTTCGTCATGGGACGTACCATCGAGGAAGCGACGGACCGGGCCAAGCCGGCGGAGAAGGCCGGCTATCGCCACTCCTATGACATGCTGGGCGAGGCGGCGCGCACCATGGCCGACGCCGAACGGTATTTCAAAGCCTATGCCCATGCGATCGAGGTAATCGGCAAGAAGGCCAAGGGGCGTGGTCCCGTCGACTCCCCCGGGGTTTCGATAAAGCTTTCCGCCTTGCATCCGCGCTATGAATTCATTCAGCGCGACCGCGTGATGACGGAGCTTTTCCCCAAGTTGATGGACCTCGCCCAGATGGCGAAGGCGCAGGATATCGGCCTTTGCGTCGATGCGGAGGAGGCCGACCGGCTCGATATATCCATGGATGTCATCAAAGCCGCCAGCGGCGATGCGTCACTGAAAGGTTGGGATGGTTTCGGTCTGGCGGTCCAAGCCTATCAGAAACGCGCCGCGCCGCTGATCGATTGGCTGGAGGATGTGGCGGGGCGGACCAACCGGCGCCTGATGGTGCGGCTGGTGAAGGGCGCCTATTGGGACACGGAAGTGAAACGCGCCCAGGAAATGGGCGAAGACGGCTACCCGGTCTTCACCCGAAAAGTATCGACCGACGTCTCTTACCTGGCCTGCGCTCGCAAGCTGCTGGAGGGCGCCAATGCATTCTACCCCTGCTTCGCGACCCATAACGCGCATTCCGTCGCCGCCGTGATCGAAATGGCGGGGAACCGCAACGACTACGAATTTCAGCGACTGCACGGCATGGGCGATGCTCTCTACGAACAGATCGTCGGCAAGGATAAGCTCGGACTCAACTGCCGAGTTTATGCGCCGGTCGGCAGCCACGAAGACCTGCTTGCCTATCTGGTTCGGCGTCTGTTGGAAAACGGCGCCAACACATCCTTCGTCAACCGTATCGTCGACGAGAAGCAGCCGTTGGCCGCAATCGTCGCGGACCCGATCGCGGCGGCCCGGTCCCTGCGCCAGGCGCCGCACCCGGCGATCCCTGTGCCGCGCCGTTTGTATGGCGACAGCCGCGCCAATTCCAAGGGTATGGATGTAACCGACGTGGTGAAGCTGGACCCCCTGCGCGCCGCCATGATGGCGACAGAGGAAGAGAACTGGTGGGCCGGCCCCATCGTCGGTGGGCGTCCGCGTGACGTCCTGACCGGCCGTGTCGTCTTTGGCCCGGCGGATAGCGGGAAGCCGATTGGCCGCGTGCTGGACGCGACGGCCGAGGATGCGACGACGGCGCTGGACCGGGCCCACCGGGCGCGCCACGCCTGGGACCGCACACCGGCGAAGCAAAGGGCGGATATACTGCGGCGCATCGCCGATCTGTATGAAGAGAACATGTCGCGATTGATGGCCTTCGCGGTGCGAGAAGCGGGCAAATCCGTTCCCGACGCGATCGCCGAAGTGCGTGAAGCCGTCGACTTCCTGCGCTACTACGCGGACAAGGCGGAGGAGGATTTCTCCGCGCCGACCGTCCTGCCCGGCCCCACCGGTGAGTCGAACAGCATTGCCCTCCACGGTCGGGGCGTCTTCCTGTGCATTTCGCCCTGGAACTTTCCGTTGGCGATTTTCACCGGCCAGGTGGCGGCGGCGCTGGCTGCGGGCAACTGTGTTCTGGCAAAACCGGCGGAACAAACACCCATCATCGCCTATGAAGCAGCCCGTCTGATGCATCGCGCGGGCCTGCCGGACGATGTTCTGTCGCTTCTGCCGGGCGACGGGCCGACCATCGGCAACGCCTTGTTGCCGGACCCGCGTATTGCGGGTGTCGCCTTCACCGGATCGACGGAAACGGCGCGCATCATCAACAAGGCGCTCGCCAATCGTGAGGGGCCGATCGCGCCGCTGATCGCCGAGACCGGCGGTCAGAACGCGATGATCGTCGATTCTTCCGCCCTGCCGGAGCAGGTTACCCGCGATGTGCTGATCTCGGCCTTCCAAAGCGCGGGGCAGCGCTGTTCCGCCCTGCGGGTCCTTTTCGTGCAAAAGGACATCGCCGACAAACTGACCAAGATGATTGCCGGGGCCATGAAGGAATTGCGGGTCGGCGACCCATCGCTGTTGGCGACCGATGTGGGCCCCGTCATCGATACCGATGCGCAGGCAATGCTGAACGCGCATGCGGAACGGATGGATCGCGAGGCGAAGCTTATTTTCCGTACGCCGATGCCTGAGAACTGCTCGGCCGGCACGTTCTTCGCGCCCTGCGCCTATGAAATTCCGAGCCTGGATGTGCTGGAGCGGGAGGTGTTCGGGCCTGTCCTGCATGTGGTCAGATACAAGGCATCCGAGTTGGACAAGGTGATCGACGCCATCAACGGCACCGGATACGGCCTGACCGCGGCGGTGCACAGCCGGGTCGAAACGACGGTCCATCACATCATCGACCGGCTGGAAGTCGGCAACGCCTATGTGAACCGGAACCAGATCGGCGCGATTGTCGGCGTCCAACCCTTCGGGGGTGAAGGTCTGTCCGGCACCGGCCCGAAGGCGGGCGGGCCGCGCTATCTGCACCGCTTCGCGACGGAGCGCACGGTCAGTGTCGATACGACGGCCGCGGGCGGCAATGCGTCGCTGATGTCGATGGAAGATGACTAGGGCAGGGGCGCAACCGGTTGCGGAGATTCCCTTATCGTCGTTCCTGGCATAAATAAGGGGCTATGAAACGGGTTTGCTTTTCCCTAGCCGCCTTCCTGCTCTTGGCCGGTATTGCGCCGGTCATGGCGCAGGACACCTTTCTGCACGCCCTGCCTGGAGCGAATGTGGACGAAACGCCCGATTTGCGGGACGGGCGCCGGCTCTTCAATTTGCACTTCCTGGATAAACCGGCGGCGGGGACGCCAGGCGGCGGGCTCGGGCCGCTGTTCAACAGAAATGCGTGCTCGACCTGTCATCCGCGCGGCGGGCGCGGTTCCGCGCCGGATGGGCCGGACGAGCCTTTGCTGACGGGATTGGTGCGTTTGAGCGTGCCGGGGAAGGTGGGAAATGGCGGTCCGCTGCCGCATCCGCACTATGGAGGCCAGTTGAACACCCGCGGTGTACGAGGCGTCCCCGCGGAGGCTGAGGTCCTGGTTTCCTACGAGGTTATCGAGGGTCGATATGGCGACGGCACGCCGTATCAACTGCGCCGGCCAAAGCTTGCCTTTGAGAATGCCGCTTACGGCCCCTTGGACAATGCGTTGACCTCGCTTCGGATCGGGCAGCCGATCTATGGGCTTGGGTTGCTGGATGCCGTAGCCGTGGCCGACATAGAGGCTTGGGCCGACCCGGAGGACCTCGATGGTGACGGGATTTCCGGTCGCATGAACCGGGTATGGAATGCGGCCTTCGCCGTGACGGTACCGGGGCGGTTCGGTTGGAAAGCGAATGAGCCCAACCTTCTGCAACAGACGGCGGCGGCCTTTCTCGGTGATATCGGCATCACAAATCCACTGTTCAGGACGCATGATTGCGGTGTTGGACAAGAATCCTGTCAGGGTGCTGACGGGCGCCTGCCTGAACTGCCTGAACTGCCGGATCGCGGGATCTATCAGGTTACCGACTACGTAATGACCATCGCACCCCCCGCGCGGCGGGGCGCGGAAGACACGCGCGACGGGGAAAAGCTTTTCGACGATGTCGGCTGCGCCCAATGCCACCGGCCCTCTTTCGGGACGGTCGAATCGAAACGGCCCTACCTCAACGGTCTGCGTGTCGACGCCTATACGGATCTTCTTCTTCACGATATGGGCGAGGGGCTTGCCGACGGGCGCCCTGATTTTGAAGCGAACGGCAATGAATGGCGGACGCCGCCGCTATGGGGCATCGGATTGTCCGAGGCAGTCCATGGGGGTTTCGCCCTTTTGCATGACGGGCGTGCGCGCAGCCTCGAAGAGGCTATCCTCTGGCATGGCGGGGAGGCCGAAGCGTCGCGGGAAACCTTCCGGACACTTGATTTGGATCAACGTGCCGCCGTGGTCGCTTTTCTAAAATCCCTCTAGTTCAAAAAAATGTGAATGACAGGTAAAAAATGCAAGTGCGAATGACTTGCAGTGTTTCGGTGTTTGCGTTACCTGTTGCATGCGAACGCGTCGCATTTGCCTATAGTGGTTGTTGAAACCCACGGGACCCGGCGCGGAAAAAGAATTCAACAGTGGGACGAGAATGAACATGCAGTGGAAATCGAGCTTTGCGGCCGCCATTATAATGACCGGCATGACCGCTGCGGCGGGCTCTGCCCTGGCCGCGGAAGTGAATGTCTATTCCTATCGGCAGCCCTTCCTGATCGAACCGATGTTCGAGGAGTTCACCAAGGAAACGGGCATCGACGTCAATGTCGTGTTCGCCAAGGAAGGTTTGGTGGAACGCCTGAAACAGGAAGGCGCCAATAGTCCCGCGGATCTGCTTTTGACCGTGGACATTTCCCGTCTGGCGGCCATCAAGAAGACCGGTGCGACCCAGACGGTTGAGAGCGACGTGCTGAACAAGGCAATCCCGGCCAACTTGCGGGACGAGGACGGCCATTGGTTCGGCCTGACGACGCGTGCGCGCATCATCTATGCGTCCAAGGACCGTGTTCCGGAAGGGGCCGTTACCAGCTATGACGATCTCGTGAAGCCGGAATGGAACGGCAAGATCTGCACGCGCAGCGGATCGCATGTTTACAATATCGCGCTGATCGCGTCGAAAATCGCGCATGACGGCGCGGATCAGGCCAAGGCTTGGCTCGCCGGTTTGAAGAATAACCTGGCACGCAAGCCGCAAGGGAACGACCGGGCCCAGGTCAAAGCCATCAAGGAAGGCGAATGCGATCTGGCTCTGGGCAATCACTATTACATGGGTGCCATGCTCTCCAACCCGGAACAGAAGGAGTGGGCCGAAAGCGCCTATATCATCTTCCCGGATCAGGACGGCCGCGGAACCCACGTGAACGTCTCTGGCATCGCGCTTACCAAAGCCGCGCCGAACAAGGAAAACGCCATCAAGTTGATGGAATTCCTGGCGGGCGAAAAAGCCCAGGAAATGTATGCCGACCTGAACAATGAATATCCGGTCCGGCCCGGTGTTCAATGGTCGCCGCTGCTGAAGTCCTGGGGCGACTTCAAGACCGATGATTTGAGCTTGTCCGCCATCGCCGAACTGGCGCCGAAAGCGCAGAAACTGGTGGACGAAGTCGGCTACAACGAGTAGGCGTCCCCTTCGCCCGTTTCAGGGCAGGGACAAGCAACTCGGATCGTAATGACGGATATCGTCGAACCGACTGGCGGACTTTCGATAAAGCCTTCCCGGCCCGCGTCCTCTTCAGGACGCGGGCGTTGGGTTTTTGGGGCCTTGCTTGTTGCCGGTCTGGTCCTTCTTCCCGTGCTTTCCATTGTCTGGATCGCGTTCAATCCGGTCGAGAACATCTGGCCGCATCTGCTTTCGACGACGCTGCCGCGCTATGTCAGCAACACGTTGATTCTGATGGTGGGGGTCGGCATCGGTACGACCTTCGGCGGCATCACCACGGCCTGGCTGGTCACGATGTGCCGGTTCCCGGGTAAACGGTTTTTCGAATGGGCTTTGATCCTGCCGCTGGCCATGCCGGCCTATGTGGTCGCCTATGTTTATACAGACTTGTTGGAATATGCCGGTCCCGTGCAATCCGCCCTGCGCGACCTGATGGGATGGAAGTTGAAATCGGATTATTGGTTCCCGCCGATCCGCAGTCACGGCGGCGCTATCGTGGTCCTCTCGCTGGTGCTGTATCCCTATGTCTACATGATGGCGCGGGCCGCCTTCCTGCAGCAATCGGTTTGCGTGCTGGAGGCGGGGCGCGTGTTGGGGCGCAGCCCATGGCGTTGTTTCTGGACCATCGGTTTGCCGCTGGCGCGGCCGGCGGTCGTCGCCGGGGTGGCCCTGGCGATGATGGAAACCTTGAACGATTTCGGAACGATCGACTTCTTCGGCGTCCATACGCTGACGGCCGGTGTCTTCGACGTCTGGCTGAACATGGGCAATGCGGGCGGCGCGGCGCAGATCGCCCTGGTGATGCTGGTTTTCGTGATCGGCCTGCTCTGGATCGAAAGACAATCGCGCCGCCGTCAGCGGTTCCATCAGACGACGAACCGGTATCAGGCCCTGCCAGGCTACGCGTTGCGCCCATCCCTTAAGATCGGGGCGGTCGCCATGTGCGCATTACCGATCCTGCTTGGCTTCGTCCTTCCGGCGCTGATCCTGCTGGATTATGCGTTCTTGAATTTCGAGGACTCGTTCTCGGTCAAATATTTCGGTTATGCCCGAAACAGCTTGCTGTTGGCGGGGACTTCCGCATCCGTGGCGGTGATGGTCGGTTTGTTCCTGGCCTATGCAATGCGCATCGGCGGCGGGAAGGTTCTGAACACCGCGGCACGGCTGGCCAGTGTGGGATACGCAGTGCCCGGCGCTGTCCTGGCGGTTGGCGTGCTGGTTCCGTTCGCCCGGTTCGACAACGGGATCGACGCCATTATGCGAAGCACCTTCGACATCTCCACGGGGTTGCTGCTGTCGGGCACCGTCTTCGCCCTGGTTTTTGCCTATGTTGTCCGGTTCCTGGCGGTCGGGATGGGCGGTGTGGAGGCGAGCCTCGCCAAGGTCACCAAGAACATGGACGACGCCGCGCGGACATTGGGTCACGGTCCATGGGCGACGCTGCGGCGCGTCCATCTGCCGATGATCCGCAGCGGCATTCTGGGCGGCGCGGTGCTGGTCTTCGTGGATACGATGAAGGAACTCCCGGCGACCTTGATCCTCCGGCCGTTCAACTTCGATACCTTGGCGACCTTCGTCTATCAATATGCGAGCGACGAACGTCTGGCCGAGAGCGCTTTAGGGGCGTTGACCATTGTGGCTGCCGGCATCGTGCCGGTGTTGATGTTGAGCCGGGCAATCGGCAATGCCCGCCCCGGGCACGCATCAGGCAGGAAATGACCGGCCCTACCGTTCGTCATCATCCAGTGGGTAAACTTCCGCGCATTCCGGGATATCGTAGTAGTCGCCTTTGAATTCGGCGAACACGTGGCGGTCCATGCGCAGTCCATCGGTGCGGTCGAGCGACCCGGCGCCGACAGCGACTTGGCCGCTGCCGATTTGACGCCAGAACAGGTTGGATCCGCATCGGCTGCAGAAACCGCGTTCTGCTTTTTCCGATGACCGGTACCAGACCAGGGCGCTCCCACGATCCGCGATCTCAAGGGCGGCTTCCGCAACATCCGTCGAGGCCGCATAGTGTCCGCTGGTTCGCCTGCATTGTCCGCAGTGGCAACCGATCACCGGGTCGAGCGGGCCGTCGACGCGATAGGTGACAGCGCCGCACAGGCATCCGCCGGTCGCTGGATTGTCGTTCATGGTCCCTCCCTGGGCGGCCGCAAGAAAATGGCCCCGGCAGACTTCACCACCGGGGCCAAACCCTGTCCAGGGCCGGAATGCTCGGAACGTGTCAGACGGTACTACGCGGCTTGCTGCGCGGTGCCGAGGCGAAATTTGCGTTCCGCCAATCGGTCGGCGGCGCTGTGCGTGGCAAGGCCATCGCTTTCCGCCAAGGCGTATATTTCGAGCAGCACGTCACCAATTCCCGCGACATGAGCAAAGGCCCGGTCGTGATCGTAGTCGGCGCCTTCATGGTAGATGTGGATGACGCCGCCGGCGTTGATCACATAGTCAGGCGCGTAGAGGATTCCCCGCTGGGCGAGATGATCGCCGTCGGCCGCGGTGGCCAACTGGTTGTTGGCGGAGCCTGCGACGATGGAGGCCTTCAGGCGCGTGACCGTCGTTTCGTTCAGCGTCGCGCCCAGGGCGCAGGGCGCATAGACATCCACATCAGCATCGTAGATGTCGTCCAGGGAAACGGCGGTCGCGCCCAATTCCTTCTCGGCGCGGGCGGTGGCTGCTGCATCGATATCGGTGACGACCAATTCTGCACCGGCGATACGCAATTGATTGGCGAGGTCGTAGCCGACATGGCCCAGCCCCTGTACTGCGACACGGATGCCGTTCAGGTCGGTCTTGCCGAGCTTGTATTTGACGGAAGATACGATGCCGGCGAAGACGCCGTAGGCAGTGGCCGGTGAGGGATCACCACCTTCGCCTTTCACACCTTTGACATATGCGGTGCCGCGGCGGATCTCGGTCATGTCGTCCGGGTTGGTGCCGACATCCTCGGCGATCGTATAGGTTCCGTTCAAGCGATCTACCATGCGGCCCATCGCGCGCATCATCGCGGGTGTCTTCTCAGACTTCGCATCGCCGATGATCACCGATTTGCCGCCGCCATAGGGCAGGTTGGCCAAGGCATTCTTGTAGGTCATGCCCTTGGAAAGACGCAGGACGTCGGTCAGCGCGTCTTCCTCATTGGCGTAGGCCCACATGCGGCAACCGCCCAGCGCCGGACCGCGATTCGTGTTGTGAACGGCGATGATCGCCTTAAGGCCGGTTGCTTCGTCGTGGCAGAACACGACCTGTTCATGATTATCGAAATGGGCGGAACTGAAAAGAGGCATTGGATCGCTCCTTCCTGGGTGGATCGCAAGTGTTGGTCGTGAAAGCCCGCTTCCGAGGGGCTTTCCGGTTCCGCGCCCAGTACTTGAGGGCGGCGCGAACCGTTGAAATATTATTTCAACAATATAACGCGAATTTCGATCTCTCCCAATCATCTAAATGAGAGGAGTGAAAAAAAGACGCAATGTTTTCAGTTTGTTAAATGCTATGGAAAGGAAAGTTCGTTTGACGCAGACTGTGCGCAGCGAAGTTGCGATATTGCAGCGCGTCTACTGCAATGCACAACGATAAGGAGTGCGGCAAATGGGTGAGATCGGCAAACGGTCGCGGGTGATCATCGACTGCGATCCCGGGATCGACGATGCCATTGCGCTGATGGTCGCATCCTCCCCGTTGTCAGGTTTCGACCTGATCGGCGTGACGGCAGTGGCCGGCAATCTGCCGCTTGAAGATACTTTCCGGAATGCGCGGGCGCTGATGGCTTTTCTGAACCGGTACGACATCCCGGTGCATGCCGGTGCCGACCGGCCGCTGCGCCGCGCACCGGTTCCAGCCATCCACCATATTCACGGTTCGAACGGTCTGGGCGGGTTTGAATTGCCGGACCATACCGCGCTGGAGCGTGAGGAATCGGCGGTCCAACATATTCTGACAGCCTGTGCGAAAGGCCCCGTCACCCTATGCCCGATCGGTCCTTTAACCACTGTGGCCCGTCTGCTGACCGATATGCCTCACGTCCTGTCCGCCATCGACCGTATCGTGCTGATGGGCGGCGCCGCTTTCGTGCCGGGAAATGTCACGGCCACGGCCGAGTTCAATATCTGGGCGGATCCCCACGCGGCGGCGGTTGTGTTCGATGCGCCCGTCGAAAAGGTCATGATCGGTTTGGACGTCACGACGCAAGTCGGGGCCGATCCGTCATGGATTGAGGAATTGGGACGGACGACACACCGATGGGGACATGCGGCGGCGGAGATGCTCCGCGGTTACAACAGCGGCTCGATGGCGCTTCACGATCCCTGCGTACCGGTCTATCTGGATCGCCAGGACCTGTTTGATGGCACACGCTGCCGCGTTGCCGTGGGCACGGAGGATGGTGAGGATTTCGGGCGAACCCTCGCATCGCCAGACCCGTCAGGCGATACCATCGTCCTAACCGCTGTTGACGCTGACGCCGTCCGCGCCCATGTCGCGAACGCCATTCTGGCGCCGGGCATCTAAGCAGGATCTATAGGCCGAGTTTTTTCTCGACGAAGGAGAGACGGTCCTGACCCCAGAACGGCTCGCCATCCACCTGGTACCAGGGCATGCCGAAGACGCCGTCTTCCATCGCATCCTCGGTATACTTCTCCAGCTTGGCGGCGACCTCCTCGGATTTTGATTTCTCAAGCAGTGCGGCACCGTCAAATCCGACAGAGGAGGTGATCGCGACCACGGTGTCCTCATCCGCCAGGTTTTTTTCTTCAGCCCAGCAGCCGCGCATCAGCGCCAGGGAAAGCGGCCCTATATCCAGGCCCGACAGCACTGCTGCAATCGCGACCAAAGCTGAGCATCGGTCCGGGACCGGATGGAACTTCGGCTGCAGGTTCAGGTGAACACCGGTTTCGTCCCGCCACCTGCGAAGTTCGACGAGCCGGTAGTTGCGCCGCTGGACAGGCCGCTTGGCAAGAGGTAACCCACCGCTTGCGGCGAAGATCTTGCCGGTGTCGATCGGCTTGAAATTCAATGTGCTTCCCGCCCGTTCCGCAGCGTTTATGATGCGTTGGTGACCCATATAGGTCCAAGGCGAGAGGTGCGAATAGTAGTAGTCGATTGTTCCAGCCATAACGTTCCCCCGTCCGTGCATTGTTTTTTTAGGCCGTCGCATGCCCTTTAAGCGAGTATGGTGGAGTTAGGTGAGTGCTGACAAGCGATTGTTATTACAAGATAACTGAACACAAGAAAATCGATTGGCTAATATTTAGATGGCAGGCGCAGTAACATTCGAACGTCAGAATCACGCGGTTGCGGGCATCGCCTACATGCTGTGCGGTATGCTGATACTGACTGGCATGGATGTCGTGGTGAAGGTTGTGGTCCAGGCGGACTTTCATCCCGTGCAGGTGCTTTTCGTGCGCGGATGGGTCATCCTGGCGATCATGTTCGCGACCCTCCCGATGTTCGGCGGGCTACGCGCGCTGATTCCCGGCCGGCCTTACGCGTTGGTCTTGCGCGGCATTATCGGCTTCCTGGCGCCGTTCAGTTTTTTCACCGCGCTGAAGACGGTTCCTCTGGCGGATGCGACGGTCGTGTTCTTCGCGGCGCCATTGCTGATGACGGGTTTGTCGCCTTTGGTGCTGAAGGAAAAAGTCGGGCCGTATCGATGGGCCGCGGTGATCGTCGGTTTCCTGGGGGTCGTGATCGCCGTGAATCCGTCGACAGCCGGCATGAATCCCATGCTCTTCATGGTTTTCCTGGCGCTGCTCGCCTATTCGGCCTTGGCCCTGATGGGCCGCTGGCTGGGGGATACGGAAACGACCTTCCGACTGGTCTTCTATTTCAATCTCGGCATCCTCGTGATCTCGTCCGTTTTCGTCACCTTTGTCTGGAAACCGATTTCGATGGAAATCTTCGGGGCGTTGGTGGCCATATCGCTGATGGCGCTGGTCGGTCATGTCCTGCTCACCAAGGCATTCGTGTTGGCGCCTTTGTCGATCGTCTCACCCTTCGAATACAGCGCCCTGCTCTGGGCCGCGATCTTGGGATATTTCGTTTTCGGGGATGTCCCGCCGGTGACGGTCTGGATCGGCGGGGCGATCATCGCCGCCAGCGGAATGTTCGTCCTGTACCGGGAGTCACGCCTCGCCAAACGGCCGAAAACGGAACCGCCGCCTACCTGACGGTGAAAAACGATCCAGGTGGCGGAACGGTTATCCCCGTGCCCGCAACTCCCGTCGCATGATCTTTCCGGTCGTCGTCATCGGCAAGGCGTCGATGAATTCGATAAGCCGCGGATATTCATGCGCGGCCAGCCGGGTCTTTACGAAAGACTGAATGTCCGACGCCAAGGCGTCGGAAGCTTCCGCACCGTCCCGCAAGACGATGAAAGCCTTGATCGCTTCCGTGCGAACAGGGTCCGGAATGCCGACGACGGCGGCCATCGCGACCGCATCGTGTTTCAGCAGGCAGTCCTCGACCTCACCCGGGCCGATCCGGTAACCGGCGGAGGTAATGACATCGTCGCTGCGCCCGCCATACCAGATATACCCGTCCTCGTCTTGGGAGCCGGTGTCTCCGGTGTCGAGCCAGTCGCCGACGAACTTCTCCCGCGTTGCTTCCGGGTTGTTCCAGTATTCCAGGAACATCACGGGATCCGGTCGCCGCACGGCGATATGACCGACCTCGCCGGCGGGCAGTTCGTTACCCTCATCGTCGATGATGGCGACACGGTGGCCGGGGATAGGCCGGCCCATCGAGCCGGGCCGGATCGGATCGATATCAGCATTGTTGCCGACAACCAGATTGCATTCGGTCTGGCCGTAGAACTCATTGATCGTCAGGCCGAAGGTGCTGCGGCCCCAGTCCAGCAACGGCGCGCCAAGGCTTTCGCCGCCGGACGCGACGGTGCGCACGTTCAGCGCCCAGCGTTCCGCGGGGGAGGGGACCTGACGCATCAATTTCAGCGCCGTGGGCGGCAGGAAGATGTTCCGTACGCCATGCTTCTCGATGATTGCGAAGGTCTCTTCCGGGTCAAACTTCGCCGCGCGATAGGTCAGGACCGGCACGCCGTGATGCAGCGACGGCAGCAGCACATCGATCAAGCCACCGATCCAGGCCCAATCCGCCGGCGTCCAATACAGGTCACCGGGCTGGGGAAAGAACGCGTGCGGGTACTCAACGCCCGGCAGGTGCCCCAACAGGACACGGTGTGCATGCAGGGCGCCTTTCGGCGGGCCCGTGGTGCCGGAGGTGAATATGATCAGGGCCGGGTCGTCCGCCGCGGTGTCGACCGGCGTGAAGGCGTCCGAGGCGCGCTCCATTGCGGCGGCATAGTCGGTCGCCCCGTCGGAGGGGCCATCGACGCATAGAACCAGTTTCAGGGATGGCAGACGGTCGCGGATCGCGGCGATCTTCGGCAGGCTGGCCCTGTCGGTCACCAAGGCGGTGGCCGCGCAGGCGCCTAACCGGTATTCCAACGCGTCCTCGCCGAAAAGCGTGAACAATGGGGTGGCGATCAAACCTGATTTGTAGGCCGCGATATGGGCGATGGCCGTTTCCGGCGATTGCGGCAGGAGGATACCGACCCGGTCTCCGCGTTTCAGCCCATGCGCGGCCAGTACGTTCGCCAGCTTGTTGGAAAGCCGTTTCAGGTCGCCAAAACTGTATATCAGCGTTTCCTGACCGTCCCGTTTATGGATCAGGGCGGGGTTGCCGGCCGGGTGCTTGTCGCAGACATCGACACCGATATTATACCGGTCCGGGATGGACCAGCGGAAGTCACGATACAAGGTTGAATAGGACTCGGACGGTATCAGCATGGCGGCGTTATCGTTAGCCTGTGCCGGCCGTGTCGTCCAGCTATCCGAAAAGCCGGCCAACTGGGATCCGGGGCGGGTGAAGAAGACCTATAGAGGCGCGCGGTCCGATCCGGGGAGGGCGCCGGTTTGGCCGTTTGCCTGAAGAAAAGTCTGCAGCGCTTCGGGGTCGACGACGGTCGCTGCGAGTATCCCCAGCAGATACAGCGCCACCGCCTGATCCCAACGCGTCAGATAGGGAACAAAGGGTCTTTGCCGGTGCAGGATCGCAGAAATCCCGACTCCGAAAGAGGCGATGATCAGGAAGTTCGAAACGGCCGCCGCCCGCAAGGGGTCCGGGGACACGGTCGCCAGGATCACGCAGATCCCCAGAATCAAGACCATGTTGCCCAGCACACGGCGATTGTCGCCGTCCGGGGCGCGCCCGGGCTTGCGCAATTTCTTGCCGTCTCCGTAGGGGCCGATGGGCATATAGAAATTTCTCCGCGTGTGCAGGTTTGGCGATGCGGCGGCCGCAGTAAACAGGCTTCTAACCGTGTCCCTAACCCAGCATCGCGTTCCTCAGTTCGCTTTTTGTCTTGGGCGGTAAACGCCGTCCTTCATGCCTTCGAAATATTCCGCGATGGCGGGATGGTTCACGGGCACGTCCGGGTCTTCCGGCTCCAGATTCTGTTCCGACACGTAAGCGATATACGGCGTCCGGTCGTGATTCTCCGCGAACAGGTGATAAAATGGCTGATCCCGCCGCGGACGCATTTCCGCCGGGATACTCTCATACCATTCCTCTGTATTCGCGAATTCGGGGTCGACGTCGTAAATGACGCCCCTGAAGCCGAAGCGCTTATGACGGACTACCTGTCCGATCGGAAATTTTGCGTGGATATCAAGCATCCTGTTTCGATCCATCCATCCAAACCAGATAACATCTATTTATGTAAGTGATCGATCGCGTATAACAAGATATCGCGTTTTGCCGTCGGCGAAAAGCGTACCCCGGCACGCTTTTGCCTTACGTCCGGCCAGGGGTACCGTCCGCATGCGCCGGCTTGCGATTGATCACGCCCTCTGCTTCCGGTAGAAACGCGCCGGGCGCGGCTAAGCGCGGGCCCTTCACCACATCCCTTTCATTTGGCGGCGGCGGATTATGGCATCTTATCAGTATGTATTCGGTATGCGCGGATTGTCGAAGAGCTATCCAGGTGGAAAACAGGTCCTGAAGGACATCCATCTGCAATTCCTCCCCGGCGCCAAGATCGGGGTTCTCGGCTATAACGGCGCGGGTAAATCCACCCTGCTGCGGATCATGGCCGGGATCGATACCGAATATTCGGGCGAGGCCTGGTCGGCGGATGGCGTGAAGATCGGCTATCTGGAACAGGAACCGAAACTGGACGACAGCAAGACCGTTGCGGAAAACGCGATGGACGGCATGCGCGAGTTGAAGGCCGTGGTCGACCGGTTCAACGAAGTTTCCATGAAACTCGGCGAAGTCACCGACGACGACGAGATGATGGCGCTGATCGGCGAACAGTCAGAACTGCAGGAAAAGATCGACACCGCAGATGCCTGGGATCTGGACCGCACGGTCGAAATCGCGATGGATGCGTTGCGCTGCCCGCCGGGTGAAAGCCCTGTCGAAAAACTGTCGGGGGGTGAACGCCGCCGCGTGGCGCTCTGCAAATTGCTGCTGTCCAAGCCGGACATGCTGCTGCTCGACGAACCAACCAACCATCTGGACGCCGAATCCGTCGCCTGGCTCCAGCGTTTCCTGGCCGACTATCCGGGAACCGTCGTGATGGTCACCCATGATCGCTACTTCCTGGACAACGTAACAGGCTGGATTCTCGAACTCGACCGTGGGCGGGGCATTCCCTACGAAGGCAACTATTCGTCCTGGTTGGACCAGAAGCAGAAGCGTCTGGAACAGGAAGGGCGCGAGGAAGTTGCCCGCATGCGGAGCATCGCCCAGGAACAGGAGTGGATTTCCGCCAGCCCGCGCGCGCGTCAGGCCAAATCCAAAGCCCGTATCAAAGCCTACGAGGAACTGTTGCAGCAGGCAGGCGACAGCTCGGTCGAAACCGCGCAGATCGTCATTCCTGCCGGCCCGCGTCTGGGCGATCTGGTCATCCAGGCAGAACACGTCCGCAAGGCCTTTGGCAACAAGCTGCTGATCGACGACCTCAGCTTCAAACTGCCGCCGGGCGGCATCGTCGGCATTATCGGCCCGAACGGTGCCGGTAAGACGACCATGTTCCGGATGATCACCGGCAATGAAGAACCGGATTCCGGCACCTTGCGCCTGGGCGATACCGTGAAGCTTGGTTATGTGGACCAATCGCGCGACTCGCTGGACGGCAAGAAGAACGTTTGGGAAGAAATCTCAGATGGTGAGGACATGGTCGAACTGGGCAAACGCAAGATGCCCAGCCGTGCCTACGTCGGGGCCTTCAATTTCAAGGGCGCGGACCAGCAGAAAAAAGTCGGCAACCTGTCGGGCGGGGAGCGCAACCGCGTGCATTTGGCCAAGATGCTGAAATCCGGCGCCAATGTTCTGTTGCTCGACGAACCGACCAACGATCTCGATGTCGATACGCTGCGTGCCCTGGAAGAAGCTCTGCTCAGCTTTGCCGGATGCGCCTTGGTGATCTCTCATGATCGTTGGTTCCTGGACCGTATCGCCACCCACATCCTTGCATTCGAAGGGGATAGCCAAGTGGTGTGGTTCGAAGGAAACTATCAGGACTACGAAGACGACCGCCACGCCCGTCTGGGCACGGACGCCGATCAACCCCACCGTATCAAGTATCGCCGGCTCGACGCCTAGGGGCGTCGTCCCGGGCCGGTTCGACGGGGCCTCTGTGTCTGGCGTGTCGCGGGCCGGTCTTTTCACATGTTCGGCATGACGGCGCCCGCCGCGTTGACAGCAAACGGCCCGCCATCCTACCGCTTGGCCTTTGCCGGCAACGGTGCCGATCCCCGGTTGGGGACCGGGGCCATGACCAGCGGTCGATGTTGAGGGGTGAATTTTGATGTCCGAGGGTGCCGTTCCCCGTTTCCTGATCGTCAGTGACGAACCGGAAGCGTTCATCGCCCCTTGCAAGACCCGGTTGCGGGATGCGGACTACGCTGTCTGCTCGAAGCCGGACGCTATTGCCTCGGCGCTGCACGAAGTTGCCCCGGCCGTCGTTTTCGTCGCGCCCGGCGCGGACATGCCGAAACAGGCTCTGCGTCAGGTCGTCGAATGCCCCTCCGTACGATGGGTGTCGAATGCGGGGGCCGGTGTCGAGCATCTGACACCTTGGGACCCGTCCCGCATTTCAGTGACCAACGCCGCCGGAGTTTTGAGTGAGTTTCTAGCTGAATACACGATCACTGCGCTGCAAATGGCCAATGTCGGTTTCCCAAGGCTGATGGCGCAGCAGCGGCGGTCCGAATGGACGCAGCATGCCTGGACGCCGATTGCCGGAAAGACGATTTCGATCATCGGGCTCGGCAATGTGGGTCGCGCCGTCGCCCGCCGCGCAAAGGCTTTGGGCATGCATGTGATCGGGGTGCGCGCCCGCAAGGTCGAAACGCCTTGTGTCGATTTGCTGTTGCCGCTGAACCGGCTGTGCAATGCGATGGCACGGGCCGATTTCGTCTCCGTGCATGCGGCGGAAACGCCTGAAACCCGCGGGATGATCGGGCAAGCGGCTTTCGCCTGCATGGGGCGCGGCACGGTTCTGTTGAATGCGTCCCGCGGTCCGCTGGTGGACGAGGCGGCTTTGCTGGAAGCGTTGGAGAACGGCAAGGTGTCTTGTGCCATTCTCGACGTTTTCGATCGGGAACCGCTACCGGTGGGGCATCCGTTCTGGAGCCATGAAAAGGTCGTCATGTCCCCGCATATGGCGGATTACGTACCGGATTGGCAGGGACGGATGTTCGGCGCCTTCCTGGACAATCTTGCGCGATATCGGCGCGGCGAACCGCTGCTGAACGTCGTCGACCCCGCGCGGGGATATTGACCGGCCAAGTTTACGCCGTAGCGGCCTTCTGCAAGGCGCGGCGAATGATCGTGAAGACGGTCAGCAATCCGAACAGGCCGGCCAGCACGAAGAGCAAGGCATCGTTTCCGTAGAAATCCATCGAAGGACCGGAGATCGCCGGTCCAATCATCCCGCCGCCGCCCCAGGCCAGGGCAGAGCACGCCATCGCCGCGGCCAGTTTCGGCCCTTTGAACCGGCGCCCCAAGGTGATCAGCGTCAGCGTATAGGCGCCGAACGTCGTGCCGCCGAGAATCCCCAGGACGATGAAGGCGTTCCACGTATCCAGTCCAACGGACGGGACGACCAGGCAAAGCCCGGCGGAGACGATGGCGCAGCCGAACAGGATCCAGTTTGCGTTCAGAATGTCGCTCAGCTTGCCGACGAAGGGCTGTGCGACGACCGAGCCGAGGGCGAGGGAGGCGACGAGGAGCGCCGCCAAGTCGCCGGAATAGCCGCGTTCCAGAACGTAGACAGGAAACAGGCTCATCGCCGTTGCCTCGAAAAACCCCATGGCGAGGACGGAAAACATCATCACGGGCGCGATGCCGATCATAGCGAAGATGGATCCGCCTTCCTCGGCGGAGGCGCCCGCATCCCAGCGTTTCAAGGGTAGGACGATGAGGCCGCTTACCGCGATGACGGCGGCGCAGAGCAGGAACGGCAGCGGGGGATGGAAGCCGATGAGGGGAATACAAGCCGGCCCCAAAGCGAAGGTCGCGGAAATCACCGAGGCATAGATGCCGATGACGGTACCGCGCCGCTTCTCCTCAAGCAGTTCGTTCAGCCAGGCTTCGGTGCCGATGAAGATGCCATTGACGCAGACGGCCAGAAAGAACCGGGCAATGCACCAGACGTAAAAATCCTCGATCCATATCATCGACAGGATGATGGCGCAGCCAAGGGCCGCGCTGATGGAGATCATGGCGCGATAGGTGATGCTGCGGGACAGGCGCGGAATCGAGAAGGCGGATATCAACAGGCCCAGTCCCGACATCGACCCGTTGATGCCGATTTCGGATTCGCTGAAACCTTGCGATTCGAGAACGAGGGCGATGACCGGATAGGTCATTCCCATGCTGAACGAAAACCCGCTGACAGCCAGGATGACCATGGTCAGCGCGGCCGTTCTCGATTGGGCGAAGTATTGCGCTATGTTCCGCTCCATGCCTCCCCCTTCAGCCCCGATGCCAGGGCCGCTTCTATGCAAGGCCCGCCGCGTTGCAAGGCATGAGCGGGTAGCATGGCGGCTTGCCCGGGACCACCCGAATCTTGCCCAGCCCAAAACCAGTTCGGACTAGGGCGAGCGGTATGAACCCGCTATCGGTCGGGTCGGGACGGGGGGCTAGGGAAACAGCCCGGCCGCGACATAGTGGGTCCGGACCCAGGCGAGGTGCGCGGCCATCGCTTTCGCCGCGCTATCCCCATCGCGGTCTTTCAGCGCCGTCATGATGGCTTCGTGTTGGGTCAGTACGGCGGCGTCGTCTTCCGGCTGGCCGAACAATTCGAAACGGTTGTATCGCAGCATTTCCAAAAGCGTACCGCGAATGACCCCCAGAAGATGGCGATAAACGATGCTGCCGGATGCCTTGGCGATGGCCAGATGGAAATCCATATCGACCTGCGCCCGGTTTTCCGACCCGGTCCGCATGCGTTCGACCTGATGCTCGATAAGGGCGATATCGGCGTCCGATGCCTTGTCCGCGGCACGGCGCACGGCCCAGGATTCCATGATGGATCGTATTTCAAGCAAATCCGCCAGGCTGCCGCGGTCGATCTGTGCCAACGCCGTCAATGCGGGGTCTGAGCCTGTGGGCGGTTCCGCGACGCGTGTTCCGCCGCCGCGCACGGCGGTCAACAGCCCCTGGGCTTTCAGTTGTTGCAGCCCGGCGCGCACGGATACGCGGCTCACCCCCAGCATTTCCGCCAAACGGCGTTCCGCCGGTACGCGATCGCCGGGGGCGAATTCGCCTGATGCGATAAGACGCAGGACTTCTGCGGCGACCCTATCCCCCAGATTCTCGTGGGTGATCGGGTGAAGTTGTGGCGCTGCCATTGAGGAGTGCGTTTCCCACTTATGATTTTGGTATGATGGTATCACCAAACCTGGGAAAGCCAAGTTCCGTCGGACGGCGGGCTTTGGGGATCGAGGTGTTTGGGCGGGGTAAATCGGTATTCGTAAACAGGCGCGGGGATCTTATGCGGCCCGGTTTCCACGGGTAAGCAGCCAGACGCGGGCAACATCCACCGTGCTGACGCCGACGAGTTCCGCCGTCCGTTCCAAACTGACGCCGTCGCGCAGCAAGCCTGCGATCAACCGGAATTCGTCCGACTTTCCTGGAATGTACCGCCGCGGGCGGTTGCCGGAGAGGCGGCGCGCGCGGGTGTCGGTTTCCGGTTCGTTCAGGCCCCGGCGTTTCGCCTCTTCCTTCGCCATCATGAAGCGGTATTTTTCCGACGACTCATAGGCCTCGGTCATCCGGACCATATTGGCGGCCCAGCGGGCGGCCTCGCGCTGCTGCGCGGCCTTTTCGTCGGCGTTGATCCGGCCGTCGTCCTCTTCCAGGAAGGCTTCCTGCGCCGCCTCTTCCAGCGTCATGCCGCTGGCGGCGGCCAGGCGGGTGGCGGCTTCCTCGGCTGCCCTGCGTTCCCCCTCGATGGTGGCGGAGCGCATGACGCCGATGATCTTCCGAAGCTTCTCACGCTCGGCGTCGGTCAGGGGCTGGGCCATACTGCTTTCCGGTTGCTTATACTGACTATTACTGGGAAATATCTTATCTAGTACGAAAGCCGCAGGGTAGCGCTCTGTGCATCACAGGGATAGACGACTCGGGAATTTCATGTGCCCTGAAGCACATGCTGTCGAGCCGGACGCGTTACTGACACCGTTCGATCCGCCAGCATTTCATATTACGAACCCGGATGGAAAGGCCGCAGGCATCATTGTTTGCGATCATGCCTCCAATCAGGTGCCCAGCCGGCTGAACGGCCTCGGGCTGACGCCCGCATGCCTGAACTACCATATCTCCTACGATATCGGCGCAGCCGGCGTCGCGGAACGCCTTGCGCCGATTTTGGGCATGCCGGCGATCTTCAGCGGGTATTCGCGGCTGGTGATCGATATGAACCGGCCGACAGACGATTTCACCAGCATCCGTGAAATCAGCGACGGCTACGTGGTGCCGGGAAACCGGGGCCTGACCGACGGCGACCACCGCCGGCGGCAGGAAGAATTGTTCAAGCCCTATCACTATGCCACGGAAGGTCTGATGGCCGCCAAACGCCGCCGCGCGGACGAGCTTGGCCTGGAAGCGCCGGTCGTCATATCCGTCCATTCCTGCACCGACCAGATGCGCGGCGTAAAACGCCCCTGGCATATCGGCGTGCTGTACAACCGCGACGAACGCATGGCCAAGACGACGATCAGCGTGTTGCGGGACCAGAACCCGGACCTGACCATCGGCGACAACAAACCCTATTCCGGCATGGACGCCTATGGCTACACGATCGAACGCCACGCGCTGCCCGCCGGATTGCCGAATGTTCTCTTCGAAGTCCGCCAGGATCTGATCGGGACGGAAGAGGGCCAGGCGCGCTACGCCGCCATCCTGGGCAAGGCCCTAACGGCCGTGCTGGCGGACCCAGAGGTCTACACGATACACCGGGCGTGAACGGCGCAGCGCCCAGCTACCTCAATACCGAATGTTGACGGGGTCACCCCGGCGGTTTATCCGGGTTTCATGCGCACGGATGACAACAGCTTCACGGTCGGGATCGAGGAGGAGTATCTCCTCGTCGATCCGGAAACCCGCCAACTGGCCCAGGACGGCGATGTCAGCCAGGGGGTGATTGATGCGGTGATCGCGGCCGTGGGGGAAGATGTCGGCTTCGCCACGCCGGAATTCCTGCGGGCGCAGGTGGAGGTCGGGACCGATGTCGCCGGGTCCATCAAGGATGTGCGCCAGAAACTGGCGGCGCTGCGGCGGGCGGTTTCGACGGCGGCGAACGAAAAGGGCTTCGCCATCATCGCGGCCTCGACCCATCCGATGGCGAATTGGCGCGACCTGCACCATACCGACAAGGAACGCTACAACGTCCTTGCCAACGACATGCAGACGGTGGCGAAACGTCTGGTCATTTGCGGCATGCATGTACATGTCGGCATCGACGATGACGACCTGCGCCTCGACCTATTGGGACAGATTTCCTATTTCCTGCCGCACCTATTGGCGCTGACGACATCCTCGCCCTTCTGGGCCGGACAGGATTCGGGCCTGCAATGCTACCGGCTTTCGATCTTCGATGAATTGCCGCGTACCGGTCTGCCGGAACATTTCGACAGTTGGAGCGACTATACCCGCCATATCGAAACCATGGTGCGCGTCGGCCTGTTGCAGGACGCCTCCAAGATCTGGTGGGATATCCGGCCGCATTGGCGCTTCCCGACAATCGAAATGCGGATTGCCGATATTTGCACCTATATGGATGACGGTATCTCCGTCGCGGCGCTCTATGCCTCCCTGCTGTCCATGTTGCTGCGGCTGCGGCGGACCAACCAACGCTGGCGCACCTATAACAACATGCTGATCAACGAGAACCGGTGGCGCGCCCAACGGCACGGTTTCGACAAGGGCCTTGTCGATTTCGGGGCCGGGAAGATCGTCGATTACGGCAGTCTGCTCGAAGAGATCCTGGAACTGACGAAAGAGGACCAGGAACGCCTGGACTGCGTCGCGGAAGCGACCCATGCCCGCACGATCCTGACGCGCGGGACGAGTGCGCATAATCAGCGCCGGGTCTACACCGAAGCGAAGTCAGAGGGCGCCAGCGACAAGGAAGCGCTGGAAAGGGTCGTCGACTGGCTGATCGAGGAAACCGTCCGCGATATTTGACGATGAATTCCAGCGCGGGCGGCTTGGAAAAACCCGGACGCGCCCCACGTCAGTGGTTGAGCCAGAAATTGCAGGAGAGGACTGAGACATGAAAGACATCGATCAGAAAACCCAGACCGAGCTTGAGGCGGCCGCATTCCGCACCCTGGTCGACCACCTGCGCAACCGGACGGACGTGCAGAATATCGATATGATGAACCTGACCGGTTTTTGCCGGAACTGCCTGAGCCGCTGGTATGGCGAAGCCGCGGCCGAAAGGGGGATCGACCTGTCCAAGGAGGATGCGCGCGAAATCGTCTACGGCATGCCCTACAGCGAATGGAAGGGTAAGTACCAGACAGAAGCCTCGGACGAGAAGCAGTCCAAGTTCGCCGACGAAATCAAGAAGGCCCACTGATCCATTCGCGGCCCGGCCCCGCTTGGGTGAACTCGGCCCAACTCAGTTCGACTCGGCTCGCGGGAAACCTCTACCGGGTCGTCAAATGGGCTGGAATTTCCAGTCCGATCTCCTCGAAATAGCGCTGGGCGCCGGGATGCAGCGGCAGCGGCAGGCCATCCAGCGCGTTTTCCGCTGACAGCGCCTTCATGGCGCGATGGATTCCGCCCAGGTATTCCAGGTTTTCGAAGATCGTCCGCGTGATCATGTAGACGTCCTCGTCGGCGAGATCGGCGGAGACGGCCAGGAAGTTGGGCTGTGCAATCGTTCTGACGTCTTCCGTTTGGTTCGGATAGGTGCCGGCCGCGATCGTATAGGGGCTGAAAAGACCCAATCCGCCGTCCGCCAGGGCCGCTTCCGCATCGTTGAAGCCCAGCAGGACGACCTGTTCCCCCAGGGCCTTCATCACACGGGTCACGGCGCTTACCGGTTCGCCTGCCGGGGTCGACATGCCGGCGATCTTGCCTTCCTCCAGCGCCTTCGCGCTGGGCCCGTAGCCCAGATAGCTCAGTTCATAGGCGGCCTCGACATCCGCCACGCCGAGATTGCCGAGAACCATCTTGTTGGAGCCCAGCGTTCCGGAATTCTGCCGGCCGAGCGAAAAGGCTTCGCCGTCCATGTCCAGAACGTCGTCGATTGTGCCGGTATCCAGAAATTCCCTCCTTATCAGCCAATGCTCCACATTCGGCCACAACATGGTGACCGCCCGCAGGTTTTCGTCCGGGCCGTCCGCCTCGAATGGGCCCGTGCCGCGGCGTGCATAGTAACCGTACAGGCCCTGAAGGATCGCGAATTGCACTTTACCGGCCCGCAGCAGCCGGACATTTTCCTCAGATCCCGCCGATTTGACGGCGGTCATGCCGATGCGCTGGCGCGGCAGCAGCTTGATCTTGATCAGGGTAGACAGCGCGACCCCCACCGGGAAATACGTCCCGCCGACGGACGCGGTCGCCAAGAGATGATCCCGCTCGTCCTGGGCTTGAACCGACGCTGCCGGCACGGCGCCCGCCAGAACGACGGCCAGAGCCAACACGGTTCCCAATCGCTTCAGCGTTCTTCCAAGGGGCATCGGATGCTTCCTTCCTTGTACGGCAAACCCGCGGCGACGGCGCATCCGATTGCAGCGGACACTTTTCCGTCATCGCCTCCCAATATTCGGCAAGGTAATGGATCGCCAAGCGTTGTTAAAGCGGGGCACGGATTGTATGGTCCGGCCTCTTCGGCAACGACGATTGCCGAGCCTTTCTGACGCATATTTTGATCGATTGATGGAGAGTCTTTCATGTCCGATACCGGCGCCATGCAGAATGATATCGATACCGGAATTGAAACCGCGACCGGGTCTGAAGCGCTGGGGATAACCGGCGAACGGCTTCGTTCCTACATTGAGCGGATCGAGCGTCTGGAAGAAGAGAAGCAGGCGCTGGCCGACGACATCAAGGAAGTCTTCGCAGAGGCCAAGGGGACCGGCTTCGACGTGAAGGTCATGCGCAAGATTATCCGCATGCGGAAGCAAGACATGAACGAGCGCAAGGAAGAAGAAGCGCTGCTTGAAACTTACATGGCCGCAATCGGAATGATTTGACCGGACAGTAATTCAAGTTGATTCCGTAGAAATACAGTGATTCACTTCCGCTCAGTTTGAAAATTAGCGTTTTACGTCGAAACCAAGGGCCTGTGGTACTATATTGTATTCAGGTGATGGGAGGCTTTCGGCATTCCGATGATGCGGTTGCTGTCTAACTCAATCGGGACATTGTCCTTGATGGGCGCTTTTTGCGCATGGGCTTCCTTTGCCTCCAGCGCATGGGCGGCGGACGTCACGCTGTCTTTCGTGGATGGCGAAGGCGCCGACGTGCAAGACGTCATTGCCACGCTGACATCGCCTGAAAGCAAGGGAACCGGGGTTCCCGAGCCGGTCGAGGCCGAAGTGAATCAGTACCGCCAGTCTTTCGACCCCTTGGTGATGACAGTACCGGTGAACAGCGATGTTCGGTTCCGCAACAGCGACACGTTTGCGCATCATGTCTATTCCTTCTCCAAGGCGAAGGCTTTCGAGCACCGGCAACCGACGCGCGGCGTTACCGATCCGATTAAGTTGGACAGTCCCGGCTTGATCGCGCTTGGGTGCAATATTCACGACCATATGCTTGCCTATATCTATGTTTCCGACACCCCGTTCTACGGTCTGTCGGGCAAGGACGGGGTGACGCAGATGCAGGACGTGCCGGACGGCGACTATCTGCTTACGATCTGGCATCCCCGCTTGAAGGGGAAGACCATCGAGAAGACCATCACCGTTACCGGAGAGACGGTGGAGCTTCGCGAGACATTGGATCTGAAGCCGCCGCGTAAAGTAAAAAAATCTCTCTACTCCCGCTGAGCCGCAGGCGCGCTGGATGAAAGTCAGTTTCCAATACAAACTGATCATCTTCGCCTTCGGTATTCTCGTTGCCGTCCAGGTCTTGAGCGCCATCGCGGTCTATTTCTCGACCCGAAGCTCGGCGATCGAGAACCTGCGGGTTGAACTGGCCGCGACCGAGCAGGTCTTCCTGACGCATCTGGAGAACACCACCAGGGCGATGGCCGAGACGACCACGGCGGTTACGCTCGACTTCGCTTTCAGGAACGCCATCGCACAGGGTGATAAACCGACGCGCCGGTCGGTACTGGAAAACTTCCGGGACCGCGTCGCCGCCGATCGGGTCCTGCTGGTTTCCCTGGAAGGCGAAATCGATATCGACACGGCGCGGGAAGGGGCGGCCGGGCGTCCGTTTCCGTTCGTCGACCTGGTGGAGCGCGCCGATCTTGACGGGGTCGCATCCGACATCGTGTCGATGGACGGCAGGCTGTACGATTTGGTCTTGCTGCCCGTCTTGGCGCCGGACGCGGTTGCCTGGATCGCTTTCGCGATGGAAATCGACGATGCCTTCGCCGTTGAAATCCGCAATTTGGCGCCGTTCCCGACCTGGGTCAGCTTTATCATGAAGCAGGACGGGGTTTGGCGGCTTGGCGCGTCCACGGCCACGGGCGCAGAGCGTAAGTCGCTGGAAAGCTATATCGCCGCCAATCAGGCATTGCCGGTGGGGCCGAGCCTGGTCGACGTGGAGGGACGCACCTTCGTCACGACGGCGACCGAAATTCATGGTGAGGGGCGCAAGATTTCCGTCGCGTTGCTCTTTCACTCGACGATCGACCCCGCCCTGGCGCGAACCCGGGAACTGTTGCTGCAATTGGCGGCCTTGTTGGTCGCGGCCCTGGTGATCACCTTGATCGGCGCAGTATTTCTGGCGCGTGGAATTACCCGTCCGGTCCGCGATCTGACCACGGCCGCGGGACGGGTCCGGGAAGGGGACTACAGTGCGGAGGTCCCGTATCACCGACAGGATGAATTCGGCGCGCTGTCGGAAGCCTTCAACAAGATGATGACCGACATTCAACGCCGTGAGGAAACCATCTCCCATCAGGCCCGGAACGACGCGTTGACCGGCCTGCCGAACCGCCGGGAATTCCTGCGCCAAGTCAACGAACGCGCCGCCACAAGCCCGGACAAGCCCTTCGCCGCGGTTATCGTGGGCTTGGAACGCGTGCAGGAAATGAACAGCTCGCTCGGCTTCGAGGTCGGGGACCGGATCATCAAGGGTGTGGCCGAGCGTCTGCGCGGTCATGTGGCGGACGACGACATGGTGGCCAGGATCGGTGGCGACGAGTTCGGTCTGGTCCTGAACGGCGAGCAATGGGCGCAGGGTGGGCATGCGCTGCTCACGTCACTCATCCGCGCCATGGAACACCCGATCACCGCCCGTGAAGGCAATGTGGATATCAGTCTGCGGTTTGGCTTGGCGCTCTATCCAGAACACGGGGAAAACGGCGCAAACCTTGTGATGTCCGCAGAACTTGCCATGTACAAGGCAAGACTGGCCGGCAAGCCCACCCATATTTTCGACCCGGTCGAAGACAGGCCGCGGCCCGAAGCCCTGATGCTGATGGGCGAAATGCGCAAAGGGCTTGAGACCGGCCAGTTCCAACTGGTCTACCAGCCGAAGGTGGATATCGCGACCGGCAGGGTCGTCGCGGCGGAGGCTTTGTCGCGCTGGCAGCATCCGCATATGAAGAACCTGTCGCCCGATACTTTCGTGCCCCTGGCCGAGCAAACCGGGAATATCCGGCACCTGACCCGCTGGATGCTGGAACAGGCGACGACGGATTGCGCCGCCTGGAGGGCCGAGGGGCTGGAGCTGAAACTATCCGTCAACCTGTCGGCCAAGGATATCGCGACGAACGAGATTGTCATGATCTTGAGCCGCCTGCTGGTCGACAAGGGCCTCCCGGCGGAGGTCCTGACATTGGAGATCACGGAAAGCGCCCTGATGGACGAGCCGGAAGAAGCGCTCGCCACCCTGGACAGCCTGTCGGATATGGGGATGAGCGTTTCCGTCGATGACTTCGGAACCGGTTATTCCTCGATGAGCTACCTCAAGCGCTTGCCGGCGGACGAATTGAAGATCGACAAATCCTTTGTCCTCAACCTCGCCAACAGCCGGGAGGATGACGTCATCGTCCGCTCGACGGTCGATCTGGGCCGGAACCTGGGCCTCAGCGTTACCGCGGAAGGGGTAGAGGACCTGGATAGTTTTCTGCGCCTTCGCGAAATCGGCTGCACCATTGCACAGGGCTACTACATCGCCCGGCCAATGCCGCTCGATAAGTTCCTCGAATTCTGCAAGTCGTCCCCCTGGGCGAATGGCACTGCCGTGCCGGTCCAGCACGGGGCCGTTGCAGGAGGTCAGGAGACGGACGTTTAGTCCGGTTGGAACACACTGAAGTAAAAGAAAAAGGGGCCACACTGTGGCCCCTTTTGCATTTGGCGGTGTCGTATTTACTCAGCGGCGTTCTTGGCGTCCGGTTTCGGCGGCTGCTTGAACTGGGAAAGCAGCGCCGTCTCGTTCGCCTTGGCGTCGGCGATATGTTTTTCCTTCACGTGGCCGTAACCGCGAATATGCTCCGGGATTTCGGCGATCTGAACCGCGATGGCGTGGTTGTCCCGCTTCAGGTCCGCCAGCAGGGATGTGATCGTTGCTTCGTAATCGGTGATCAACTTGCGTTCCAACTTGCGTTCTTCGGTCCGCCCGAAGGGATCGAAACGGGTGCCGCGCAGGCCCTTCAATTTCGCCAGCAGGACGAAGGCCTTCAACATCGCGGGGCCGTATTCCTTTTTCTTCAGGTGACCGGTTTCCGGATCCGTCTCCGCAAAGAGCGGGGGAGCCAGATGGAACTTCAGTGTGAAGTCGCCTTCGAACTGCTGGTGCAGCTTCTTCAGGAACTCGCCGCTGGAATAGAGGCGGGCCACTTCGTACTCGTCCTTGTAGGCCAGCAGTTTGAAGTAGTAGCGCGCGACGGCCCGAGCTAGCGAGTCGTCGGTCACCACCTGGGATTCGCGGCGCTGAACCTCGACCACGAAATCCTTATATCTGCGCGCATAGGCCTCGTCCTGATAGTCCTTCAGGAAGGCGATGCGCTTCTCGACGATCTCCTCCAAGCTCTTGGCAAAACCGTCATCCTCGTCCGAAGGGGCTTTCTTCTGGCTTTCCTGCTGATCGGTGATCCGCAGGACCGCATCCATGTCGTGTGCCGCCCGGCGCCCCCACAGGAAAGCCTGCTGGTTCAGCTTCACTGCGACCCCGTTGAGTTCGATGGCTTTTTCCATGGCTTCCAGGCTGACCGGAATGAGGCCCTTCTGAAAGGCGTAACCCAGCATGAACATGTTGCTGGCGATGCTGTCGCCCATCAGGGCCGTGGCCAGTTTCGACCCGTTGAAGAAATGCGTGTTCTTCGGACCGGTGGATTCCGCGATCATCTCCTTCATCTCGGAGGTTGGGAAAATCCAGTCCGGATCATGCGTGAAGTCGCCGGTGATGGATTTTTCCGTGTTCACGATGGCGACGGTCGTATCGCGTTCCACCTTGGAAAGCGCCGTGGTGCCGGACGCGACGACGATATCGCAGCCTAGCAGCACATCCGCCCCGCCGGCGGCGATGCTGACGGCGTGAATATCCTCGGGCGTCTTGCCGATGCGGATGTGACTGATGACGGGGCCACCTTTTTGGGCAAGGCCGGCCATGTCCAGGATGGAACAGCCCTTGCCTTCAAGATGGGCGGCCATGCCCAGGAGCGCGCCGATGGTCACCACGCCCGTACCGCCGACGCCAGTCAGCAGAATGCCGTAGGGCTCTTCCTCGACGGTCGGGATTTTGGGTTCGGGCAGTGCCTCGAACAAGTCGGGTGCAGACCCGGCCGATGGCTGCGCGACGCCTGAACCCTTGCGGACCTGCCCGCCATGGACAGTCACGAAGCTGGGACAGAACCCCTTTACGCAGGAATAGTCTTTGTTGCAGGAAGACTGGTCGATCTTACGTTTGCGGCCGAATTCCGTTTCCTGTGGGGTGACCGACAGGCAGTTTGACTGAACCGAACAGTCGCCGCAGCCTTCGCAGACCATCTCGTTGATGAAGACGCGTTTCTGCGGGTCGGGAAAGGTCCCGCGTTTGCGGCGGCGGCGTTTCTCGGCCGCACAGGTCTGGTCGTAGACCATAACCGTCACGCCTTCGATTTCCCGCAGGTCTTTTTGAACCGAATCCAATGCATCTCTGTGGTGCACGGAAACGCCGTGCGGGAATATGCCGTTCGGATACTTCTCGGGTTCGTCGCTGACAACGACGACCTTGCGCGCGCCTTCGGCGGTAACCTGGGCGACGACCGCGGGAACGGACTGTACGCCTTCATGGGGTTGGCCGCCCGTCATGGCGACGGCGTCGTTGTAGAGGATTTTGTAGGTGACGTTCACCCCGGACGCGACGGCGGCCCGGATCGCGAGGGTTCCGGAATGCTGATAGGTTCCGTCGCCCAGGTTCACGAAGACATGTTTCGCCGATGTGAACGGGAACTGCCCCATCCAGGCCGCCCCTTCGCCGCCCATCTGCGTGAAGGTCATCGTGTCACGGTCCATCCACTGCGCCATGAAATGGCAACCGATCCCCGCATAGGCTCGCGACCCTTCCGGCACCTTGGTCGAGGTATTGTGCGGACAGCCGGAACAGAAATAGGGCAACCGCGTAATTGCCGGTTTGCGGGCGCCGAGTTGTTTGTCCTTCGCGTCCAGGAAGGCGAGCCGGTTTGAGAACCGCTCATGCCCTTCGATCGCGTTGCCTTTCGGCAGGCGTTGCAGCCGCTGCGCCACGACCCGGGCGATGACCGCAGGCGTCAATTCGCCGAAGGACGGCAGGATCAATTCCCGGTCCTCGTTGAACTTGCCGTAGATCCGCGGGCGCATGTCGTTCGGCCAGTTATAGGCCTGTTCCTTCAACTGGTTCTCGATCAGCGCGCGCTTTTCCTCTACCACCAGAATTTCTTCATGGCCCTGGCAGAATTCGCGGATGCCGTCCGGCTCAAGCGGCCAGGTCATGGCGACCTTGTAGACCGAAATCCCCAGTTCCTTGGCAAATTCCTCGTCGACGCCAAGATCGTCGAGCGCCTGGCGCACATCGAGGTAGGATTTCCCGGCCGTAACAATGCCCAGCCGCTTCTTCGGGCTTTCGATCATCGCGCGGTTCAGTTTGTTCTTTTTCGCATAAGCGATGGCGGCGTAAAGCTTGTAGCGGTGCAGATGTTCTTCCTGCGCCAGCGCCTCCAGGGCCTGTTTCGGGTAATGGATGTTCAATCCGCCTTCCGGCATTTTGAATTCCGTTTCGTCGGGCAGCTCGATCTGCACCCTATGCGGATCGACATAGACCGATGCCGATGTATCGACGGTCTCCGCAATGGTCTTGAAAGCGACGTAACAGCCGGAATAGCGGGACAGCGCGATGCCGTGCAATCCAAGGTCCAGGAACTCCTGAACCCCCGCGGGGTTCAACACCGGGATCATCGCATCCATGAACGCATATTCGGTCTGATGCGCGGTGGTGGACGATTTGCACGTATGGTCGTCGCCGGCCAACAGCAGGACACCGCCGTTCTTGGATGTGCCGGCGAAATTGGCGTGGCGAAGCACGTCACCCGACCGATCGACGCCGGGGCCTTTCGCGTACCAGATGGAAAACACGCCATCGACGGTGTTGTCGCCGAAGAATTCGTTCTGCTGCGTGCCCCAAATGGCGGTCAGCGCCAAGTCTTCGTTCAAGCCGGGCTGGAAATGGATGTTGTTGTTCTTGAGGAACTTCCGCGCCTTCCAGAGTTGCTGGTCATATGCGCCGAGCGGAGAGCCGCGATAGCCGGAGATGTAACAGCCGGTGTTCAGGCCGGCCTTATGATCGCGCTGCCGCTGCATGATCGGCAGTCTGACCAGGGCTTGGGTCCCGGTTATGAAAACGCGTCCTGATTCCAGGGTATATTTGTCGTCTAGATCGACATGGGCTAGCGCCATATCTGCTTCCTCCACACCTCAAAAAGGGCCCGGGCAAGCATTCGTCGCGCGGACTTTCCCCGCAGAATACTCCCAATGACCGGCTATATTATTTTTCTGCCGGATCCGGGTGTTCAACTCTACGCGTGAACACTGTTCCCGTCCCGTATGATATTAGCCTAGAAAAAAGGTTAGCATTACTGACCTATTTAGGAAAGACTGTCTTGCATGCCAGGACGGGCTGCCGTCGATGAGTCATCTAATGGCGCGGAACGGAGCGGCAAGAGGGGCAAGGCAACAACGGCCCTTCGGTGGATCGATTTAGGCGTGATTTGCCTGGAATGATCCCGTATACGAAGGCCTTCGGCGCTCTTCACCGATTTTTTGGGGCGTCATCCTGGATACGACAATCTGGCGGTTTTTAAGATGACGGTTCTTGTTACCGGTGCGGCTGGCTTCATCGGCATGCATGTCTGCGAAGCCCTCTTGAACCGGGGCGAGCGCGTCTGCGGCATCGACAATCTGAACGACTACTACGATCCGGCGTTGAAACAGGCGCGCCTGAAGCGATTGCAGGGGCGCAACGGGTTTGTGTTCGCAAAGGCGGATATCGGTGATCAGGCGGCATTGAATCGGTCGCTCGAGGACCTTGGCGACATAGACAGGATCGTCCATTTGGCCGCTCAGGCGGGCGTGCGCTACAGCCTGGTCAACCCGCATGCCTATGTTCACAGCAATGTCCTGGGCCATCTGAATATTTTGGAATACGCGCGCCATCGCGCAGGGTTGCGCCACTTGGTCTACGCGTCCTCCTCCTCGGTCTATGGCGGCAATCAGAAACTGCCTTTTTCGGTCGAGGACCGCGTCGATCATCCCGTCTCGCTCTATGCGGCGACCAAGAAGTCGGACGAGTTGATCAGTCACGCCTACGCTCATCTCTACGGAATTCCGATGACCGGCCTGCGGTTCTTCACCGTCTACGGGCCCTGGGGTCGGCCCGATATGTCGGCCTATATTTTCGCCGAGAAGATCATGTCGGGTAAGCCGATTCCGGTATTCAACAATGGCGATATGCAGCGGGACTTTACCTATATCGACGATATCGTCGCGGGCGTCATTGCCAGCCTGGACACCCCGCCCGTGCGGACCGAAGACGAAGCCCCGTACAAGGTCTACAATCTGGGCAATAACAGACCTGAAGCCTTGCTGGACATGATCCACACTTTGGAAGGCGCGCTGGGCCGCAAGGCCGAGATCGAATTCAAGCCGATGCAGCCGGGCGACGTTAAGGCAACCTATGCCGATATCGACGCATCGCGCCGCGACCTCGGGTACGAGCCGAAGACCTCTATCGAGGATGGCCTTCGAAAATTCGCCGATTGGTACAAGGACTATACCGGCAAGTGATCCGGCAGGTAATCGGGCTGGGAATCAATTCGAATAGAGCGCTTCCAGCCGGTCGCCGTATGTCTTCTTGACGATATGGCGGCGGACCTTCATCGACGGCGTCAGCATTGCGTTCTCGATGGAGAACGGTTCGTCCACGATGATGAAGCGCCGGACACGTTCGATCACGGATAGCTTCTTGTTCACCCGGTCCATCGCCTCCTGCAATGCTTTGCGAAGGGCAGGGCTGTTGTTCCAGGCCCCTTGCAACGCGCCGTTTTCCACCTCCCAATCCTTCAGCCAGTCCGGATCCGGGGTGACGAGAGCAACGAGATGCGGCCGCTTGTCGCCGTAGACCATCGCCTGAGCGATTTCCGGTTCCAGGCAAACGATCCCTTCGACGCGTTGCGGCGACAGGTTGTCGCCGCCCGAATTGACGATGATGTCCTTCTTCCGGTCGGTGATGACGAGATAGCCGTCCTCGTCCAGTTTCCCGATATCGCCGGTATGGAGCCAGCCGTCCCGCACCGTCTCGGCCGTTCGGGTGGGGGCGTTCCAATAGCCCAGCATCACCAGTTCGCCGCGGACCAGGATTTCGCCGTCGTCGGCTATCTTCACTTCAACGCCTTCAAGTGGGGGGCCGACGGTGTGGAGCTTGTTCAGTGTCGGGTAGTTGCAGCTGATGACGGGCGCGGCTTCGGTCTGGCCGTAGCCTTGCAGAATGCGAAGGCCCAGCGCGGTAAAGAACTGGGCGATGTCCTGGTTCAGGGGGGCGCCGCCGGAAACAAAGGCCTTCAATCTTCCGCCGAACCGATCCGACACCTTGCTTCTGACCAACTTTGTCAGCAGCGGGTCGATGGCGCGGTCGCAGAAGCTGAGTGAACCCGGGTCATTGTAACGCTTCTTGCCGATGGCGACGGTCTTATGAAGCATCTTTTCCTTCAATCCACCGGATTTCTCGGCTGCTCGCAGGATTCGTGACCGCATGGTTTCGTACAGACGGGGGACCGCCGTCATGATGGTCGGCCGGACCTCTCCGATATTCTGCACCAGCTTGTCGAGCCCTTCGGCGTAATAAACCTGAGCCCCGATGCTGATGGGAACGAACTGGCCGGTCGTGTGTTCATAGGAATGGCTGAGCGGCAGGAAGGACAGAAAAATCTCTCCGCCGATCGCAAAGCCGGGCAGACGGGACAGCATGTCCTCCGCGCTCAAGGCGTTGCAGATGATGTTGCCGTGACTCAACATCACCCCGGCCGGGACACCGCCCGTGCCGGACGTATAGATGATGCAGCACATCGCGCCGCGGTCGAGGCCACGGGCCTTGTCGCGGATCGCGGCAATATCCGTTTCCGCCATCAGGTCGGATTGCGGATAGATGGGCAGATCGGCGTCCACGCTGTCGGCGGGTCCATCCATTATGACGACGAAGCCGACATCCGTTCCGGCTGTCGCGGGCAACAGCCGGGCGGCCAGTGTGTTGTTCGAAACGATTGCGGCCTTGGCCCCGCTATCGGTCAGGATATGGCGATGGTCATCCACCGTGTTGGTGGTATAGGCGGGCACCGTAACCGCCCCGATCGACATGATGGCCAGGTCGGCGATCATCCATTCCGGACGGTTCTCCGAAACCAGGACGACACGGTCGCCGGCCGCGACGCCCTTGGCCGTCAAGCCGGCCGCGAGGCGGGCAACCTGGTCCGCCGTTTCAGACCAGGTTCGTGGTAACCATTCGCCGGAATATTTGGCCCAAATGAATGGCTGGTCGCCGAATCGGTCGCATTGATCAAAGAACATCGTCGGCAGGTTTGACGCCTGCGCGTAGTCAACCATTCCTGTTGCCTCCCTTGGGCCTGGATTGTTTAGGCCGTGTTTTCGCATCGGGCCTTGTTTTCAGGCTCTATCGGTTCTTTTCTATTTAGGTGAAAGATAGAAATTTCCAGTGGGTGGAGTAAAGCCGCGATGAGTGATGTTCGAAACGCTTCTGCTGCGCAGGATTTGGGCGAACTGCCGGAATGGGACCTGTCGGACTTGTATCCGGGCCGAGACGATCCGTCGGTCGACGTGGATCTGAAGGCCGCGGCGGCGAACGCGTCGCTTTTCAAGCAAAGTTTCGCCGGCCGACTGGAAGACCTGGACGGCGACCGGCTGGCCGCAGCGATTCAGGAATACGAGCGGATCGACGAACTTCTCTCCAAATTGATGAGTTATGCGCAGCTGGTCTATTCCGGCAATGTCACGGACCCTGAGATCGGACGCTTCTACCAAGGCGTCAACGAACGCGCGAACACGATCTATTCAGACCTGTTGTTCTTCACGCTGGAACTGAACCGTCTGGATGACGGCAATGTCGAAAAAATGCTGGAGGAGAGCGACGCGCTCTCCGCCTACAGGCCCTGGATTCGGGACCAACGGGTCATGCGCCCGCATCAATTGGCGGACGAATTGGAGCGGCTGTTGCACGAAAAGTCCGTTGCCGGGCGAAGTGCCTGGGTTCGGCTTTACGATCAGACCCTGGCCGGCCTGCGTTTCCCGCTGCGGGGCGAGATGCTGACCAACACGCAGATCCTGGACCGGCTGTCGTCCCGCGAGCCCGCTGAGCGCAAGGAAGCCGCGCACAGCCTGGGAACCGTGCTGTCGGATAACGGCAGCCTGTTTGCCTACATCACAAACACGCTCGCCAAGGACAAGGACATCGAGGACCGGTGGCGCGGGTTCGATCGGCCCGTTTCGGCCCGCAACCTGCGCAATTATGTCGAGGATGAAGTCGTCGATGCGCTTTCTTCCGCCGCACGCCAGGCTTTCCCGGATCTATCGCATCGGTATTACCGGATGAAAGCGAAATGGCTCGGTGAGGACCAATTGAACTATTGGGACCGCATGGCGCCCCTGCCGGACGAAGACAACCGCCTTGTGCCTTGGGAACAGGCGCAGAAGACAGTCCTGCAAGCCTATGCCCGCTTCTCGCCCGACCTTGCGTCGATCGGCGAGAGGTTCTTCGAGGGCGGATGGATCGACGCGCCGGCGCGGCCGGGCAAGGCATCCGGCGCCTTCGCGCACCCGACCGTGCCCAGCGTCCACCCCTATCTGCTGCTCAACTTCCAGGGCAAGGTGCGGGACGTGATGACTCTGGCCCACGAATTGGGGCATGGCGTGCATCAGGTGCTGGCGGGACAACAAGGGCATTTGATGGCGGATACCCCGCTGACCTTGGCCGAAACGGCCTCCGTCTTCGGGGAAATGCTGACATTTCAGGCCATGCTGGCCGGTACGGAAGACCCGCAGCGCCGCCGGGTCATGCTGGCGTCGAAGATCGAGGACATGCTGAACACGGTCGTCCGGCAGATCGCCTTTTACGAATTCGAAAGGCGGGTTCATGACGCACGCAAGGACGGCGAACTTTCGGTCGAAGATTTGGGCGACATCTGGATGGATGTCAGCCGCGAAAGCCTGGGCGACGCCTTCCGCTTCGACGATCACTTCCGGACGTTCTGGATGTACATCCCGCATTTCATCCATGCGCCGTTCTACGTCTATGCCTATGCTTTCGGCGATTGCCTGGTGAATTCCCTCTATTCGCTCTATGAAGAGGCGGAGACCGGCTTCGCGGAAAAATATCTCGAGATGCTCAGGGCCGGCGGTACGTTGCGGCACAAGGAATTGCTGCAGCCGTTCGGCCTGGATGCCTCGGACCCTGCCTTTTGGGCCAAGGGGCTTGGCGTGGTCTCTCGATTCATAGACCGTCTGGAAGAGACGTTCTGAAAACCGCATCCTGAATTGGAGAGATTGTGACGCATACTGCGGCCGAAATGCCGACGGGGTTGGAGATACTTCGCGCCCTTCCGCCGGAAGGGGTTACCCCGCGGCCCGTGCCGTTGGTTTTCCTGCATGGCGCCTTTGCTGGCGCATGGTGTTGGGCGGAACATTTCCTGCCTTGGTTCGCCTCGCAGGGGTACGCCTGCTATGCGCCCAGTTTCCGGGGGCATGCCGGCAGCGCCGGTCATGATGCCTTGCACAGCTTCGGCATCGAGGACTACACGAAAGACGTCGCCAGCGTTGTGGAGGATTTGCCGGTGCCGCCGGTTCTGATCGGCCATTCGATGGGCGGCTTTGTCGGGATGCGGTACCTGGAGGATACGGCGGCGCGCGGCCTCGTCCTGTTGGCGTCGGTTCCGCCTATCGGACTTTCCGCTCCGGCGCTCAGCCTGGCCATGTGGAATCCGTCCCTGTTGAGTGAAATCGCATTGCTTCAGCAAGTCGATCCGAAATGGTCGTCCCTTGAAGTGATGCGGGGCGCCTTGTTCTCCGCCGAAGACGATCCGGAGGTCCTGGCCCGCCATTTCGACCAGATGGACGGTGAATCCCGGCGCGCGACGATGGACATGCATGGCGGCATGCGGCTTAGGCCGGACGGGTGGAAGGACAAGCTGCCGGTCCTGGTTCTGGGCGCCTCCAACGACACGCTGATCCGAAAGGCATTCGTCCGGTCCACGGCGCGGCGGTTGGGACGGCGGGCGGAGTTCTTTGCCGAAACGGGACATGGCATGATGCTGGACCGTTCGTGGCCCAAGGTGGCTGCGCGGATCGCCGAATGGCTTGCGGCGCAGGGGGTCTAGCACCCTCATCGTTTCGCGGCAAAAAAAGGGCCGAAGCGGTTTTGCTTCGGCCCACTAGTCTCGAGCACGCGTATAGGGAGCTTGACCTTAAAACGTGCTCGGGAGGCGACTTAGGCGGACTTCACGTCGATTTTTGTGCGTTTCGTTTCCTTTTCTGGGTGTTTGGGCAACGAAACGGTCAGCACGCCGTCGGCGAAATTCGCTTCGATTTCGCCTGCCGCGACGTCCGACGGAAGCCTGAAAGAGCGTTGGAACGACCCGTAGGACCGTTCGCAGAAATAGATGTGCCGATCTTCGTCCTTCTCTTCGCGTTCGGACTTTTTCTCGCCTTTTATGGTCAGAACGTTGTCATCGACGGAGACATCGACGTCCTTTGCCTTTACGCCCGGAAGTTCGATGCTGATGGTGTATGCGCCCTCTTCCTGTGACGCTTCCGCGTTCGGGGAAAAGAAATGGGCAACAGATGACCCGAAATTTCGCAATGGGTCGAAAATAGCGGGCCAGAAGTGATCGCCCCTTTCGAAGGTCGGGCCTGCACCTTTGGAAATGTTGACCTTGCTCATCCTTCTGTCTCTTCTGAATGAACCCGGCGCGCCCGTGGGAATGTCAGACGGGGCCGGGACAGATTTCCAATAGATGGAAGTTTGCCAAAACTTGGCCCGGTTGCGTTGACCTGGATCAATTGCGGCAACAAATCCTTCACAGGGACCGGTTGCCGCTGCGTCCTTTGGTCCACGGGACGGGCACTGGCGTAAACAGGGGGAGCGATCCAAATTCCTGATATGGAAGCGCGAAAGCCGCTGAAGAGGTGTTTTCGGAATGTCTGAGGAAAAAAGCCTGACCGGTCAGGTGAAACGCTATGCGCGGGTCGGTGGCGCGATGGCCGGGGTCGGTGCGCGCCTGGCGGGCGCCCGCTATCTCGGCATGGATCTCGACAAGGCCCGGCATGCGGAGGATCTGAAGCTGGCTTTGGGCGGTCTGAAAGGGCCGCTTATGAAGGTCGCGCAGATATTGGCGACCATCCCGGACGCGCTGCCCCGCGACTATGTGGAAGAATTGCAGCAGCTACAGTCGAACGCACCGGCCATGGGATGGCCCTTCGTGAAACGGCGGATGACGACGGAACTGGGCGCGGGATGGGCCAAGAACTTTCAGACCTTTGAAAAGACGGCCGCCCATGCGGCGTCCCTCGGCCAGGTGCACCGGGCCGTTACCGACAATGGGGATCAGGTGGCTTGCAAGCTGCAATATCCTGACATGGCCTCGGCGGTGGAAGCCGATCTTCGGCAGTTGAAGCTGATCTTTTCGCTGTATGAGCGTTACGACAACGCGATCAACACGAAGCAGATCCATGCGGAAATCTCGGAACGGCTTCGGGAGGAACTGGACTATCAGCGCGAGGCGCGGGCGATGGCGCTGTACGGGGCCATGCTGGCGGACGAGGACCGCGTGACCGTACCCGTGGCTGTCGCTGGCCTCACGACGGACAGGCTGCTGACGATGAACTGGCTGGACGGCAAACCGCTGATGGCGTTCACGGAGGCCGACTTGGAGGCGCGCAACGATATCGCGCATGCCATGTTCAGCGCTTGGTACGTGCCGTTCTACTACTACGGCGTGATTCACGGCGATCCCCATCTGGGCAACTATGCGGTTCGTGAAGATCACGGCATCAATCTGCTCGACTTCGGGTGTATCCGAGTGTTTCCGCCAAGTTTCGTCGAAGGCGTCATCGATCTCTACAAGGCGCTTCGTGACGGTGACCGGGACCTCGCGGTGCATGCCTACGAGACTTGGGGGTTCGACAACATCTCGAACGAGCTGCTGGAGGTGCTGAACATCTGGGCGGGTTTCATCTATGCGCCTTTGATGGAAGACAAGGTTCAGAAGATTCAGGAAAGCGACAGCGGCCTCTATGGTGCATCGGTGGCGCACAAGGTTCATGTCGAGCTTCGCAAACTGGGCGGTGTGACGCCGCCGCGCGAATTCGTGCTGATGGACCGTGCCGCCATCGGCTTGGGATCGGTCTTCATGCATTTGAAGGCGGAAGTGAACTGGTACCGTCTTTTCCACGACATGATTGCCGATTTTGACGTGAAAACCCTGGAAAAACGCCAGAAAACCGCCCTGCAGAAAGCGGGGCTCTAGTCGCCGACTTTGGGCGCGGCCTGGGCAGCGTGCGCCGGTTCGGCGATCGCCACGAAGAATTCTTAGGACCGGGGTTTCCCGTTCTCGTCCGGGATCGACAGGATGACCTGATTTCGGCCCTGGTTTTTCGCTTGATACAAGGCCGCATCCGAACGGGACATGAAGGATTCGAGCGAATCTTTGTCACGTTGGTATTGGGTCACCCCCATGCTCACCGTGAACTGAACCTCGCTGCCGCCGGATTTCACATTGAGGTCTGCAATGTTCTGCCGCAGCCGGTCGCAAACGATCTGGGCTTTGTCCATGGTGGTTTCCGGCATGCAGATCGCGAATTCCTCACCGCCCAACCGGCCGACGATATCGTGCCGCCGGAGCATTTCGACACAGGCACGTGTCAGGGCACGAAGCACGTCGTCACCCACGGCATGGCCATGCGTATCGTTGATCGCCTTGAAATGGTCGGCATCCAGCATCGCGATCGAAAGCGGCTCGTTGAACCGTTGGGCGCGGGCGACTTCCGTCTCCAACCGATCCAGGAAATGGCGCCGATTGCAGGCGCCGGTCAGCGAGTCGATGGTCGCCATGACGTGCAGCCGTTCCACCGTTTTCTGCAATTCGCCCTGATAACTCCGCATGCGAAGCAGGTTGCGGCAGCGCGCGATCAATTCCTCTTCGTCCACCGGCTTGCGAACGAAATCGGTGGCGCCTGCCGCCAACATGTCATGCAGCGTGGATTGCTTGTCATCGATTGTCACGACGACCACGGGAACATGCTCGTTCCGCTCGATCGACTGAAAGCGCTCAAGGAACTCCGCGCCGTCGATATCGGGCATGATGTAGTCCAGGACGAGAAGGTCCGGGGTTTCGACGGCCGCCCAGTTCAAGGCTTTGACCGGATCTGTGAAGACCACCGTGTAGACAAAATCCAGCTTGCGCAGGAGATCTTCGATCAGCAAAGCATTCGGCAGGCTGTCGTCGACGATAAGAACCTTCATGAAACCATCCCCCAGTTTGCTACCCCGACCACGGAAACAATTTTGGCCGGTAACGTCTGCCCCCACATCGTTACCATAATGTAGCGCCTTACCGGCACCTTATCGATTGCCGATCGCCGCAATCTCATCAATGCATATCTGTAGCCTGGCTAACAGTAGGTCAAGTTCCTCATCCGTAAGGCTTTCCGCTTCCAAGGCCCTGGCCGTATGCTCCAAACGGGACAGGCCGTAGTTCCCAGCCAGGCCTTTCAACGTATGGGCATCGCGAGCCCGGTCGGGTCCGGAAAATTCCAATCCGTCGGTATCCTGCTCGGCCGCGGCGCTATAGCGCTCCAAGATTTTCTCGACTTCCGGCGGGACGAGAGAAATGAGGTCGCGGTAGCGAGCCTCGCCCAAGGCCTGGACCAGGCTTGCCGTTTTCTCTTCGTCCTGAATGGGTAGGCTTTCAAAAGACTGCATATTCATCTGTTCCAAAAATAGCGGTACCTTGTGATAAGGGTGTTGGCGCACAATCGCGAAACTGACCGTATATTGACCAATGGCGTTCGTCGCGTCATGGGGCAAGTTGGAATTTGCCGCGGCAAATGCGCTGACCAACGCGAAATTCGACCTAAGGACAGGGGCGACTCTCTTTTTTTTGCGGTGCGGTGTCAGTAGAGTGCTGACGGGGAAGGTGAACTGGCCGGCGACGGTCAGCAGCTGATACCTTCCCGAACAATGGACGTCTGTAACGGCCGGCGCTTTGTGCTTGCCGATCAGCGAGGGGACAAACGCCTTCATGAAAATCGCGGTTCTAAAAGAACGGCGGGACGGGGAGCGGCGAGTTGCCGCCTCTCCCGAGACCGTCAAGAAATTCACCGAACTTGGTTGCACCGTGACCGTCGAGACAGGGGCAGGCGGCGGCGCCGCCCTTGCGGATTCGGTGTTCGAGGAAGCCGGCGCGAAAATCGCGGCGACACCGGCGGAGACCCTAAAGGGCGCGGATGTGGTGCTGAAGGTCCAACGTCCGATGTCGGCGGCGGATAGCGAGGACGAGATCGCGCTGCTCAGCAAGGGACAGATCCTGATCTGCCAGATGAACGCCTTGACCGACGGGCCGGTTGTACGTGCCTTGGCCGAAAAAGGCGTACAGGCTTTCGCCATGGAACTTGTACCGCGTATCACCCGCGCGCAGTCGATGGATATTCTGTCTTCACAGGCGAATATCGCTGGATACAAGGCAGTCCTGGACGGGATCGAACAATACGGCCGTGCCATTCCAATGATGTCGACGGCCGCCGGCCGCGTGACGCCCGCCAACATCTTCGTCATGGGGGTCGGCGTTGCCGGCTTGCAGGCGATTGCGACGGCAAAGCGCTTGGGCGCCGTGGTGTATGCGACAGACGTACGGCCCGATACCAAGGAACAGGTGGAAAGCCTGGGCGGCAAGTTCGTCGCTGTTGAGAACGAGGAGTTCCAGCAGGCGCAGACCGCCGGCGGCTACGCCAAGGAAATGTCGGCCGACTACAAGCGCGAGCAGGCGGAACTGGTCGCCAAGACCATCCCAAAGATGGATATCGTGATAACCACCGCTCTGATCCCGGGCCGCCCGGCGCCGGTTTTGGTCACCGAGGACCATGTGAAGAGCATGAAGCCGGGTTCAGTGATCGTCGATCTGGCCGCCGAAGCAGGCGGCAATTGTCCGCTGACGCAATTGGGCAAGGTCGTCACCAAGCACGGCGTCACGCTTGTCGGCCACGGCAATTGGCCAAGCCGCGTTCCGGAAACCACCAGCCTGCTGTTCGCCAAGAACCTGCTGAACTTCCTGGCGCCGCTGATCGACAAGGAAAGCGGCAAGCTGGCGATCAACTACGAGGACGACATCATCAAGGGGTCGCTTGTTACGCGCGACGGCAAGATCGTCGAGGAACGCGTGAAAGCCAACGCCGACAAGGCGGGCGGCGCAGCGCCGGCGAAGAAGGCCGCGAAGAAGGCGTCCGCCAAAAAATCATCCGCCAAGAAATCATCGGCAAAAAAGGTGGCGGCCGCCAAAGCTGGCAAGCCCGCTGATCAAACGGCGACGGACACTGCAACGAGTGAAACACCCGGCGACGCGGGGGAGGAGAAGTAAGCGATGGATAAGCAGCAGCTTCTCGACAAGATATCTGAACTGTCGGGGCAGGCCGAGAGCTTGGCCGCACAGGCCGACGCGCTTGCCGTCCAGGCAGCTCAGATGACGGGAACCGGTGCGGGCGAGGTGGTTTCCTCGTCCGGGTCGCCTTTCCTGTTTCTGTTCACGGCCTTCGTGCTTGCCTGTTTCGTCGGCTATTACGTGGTCTGGAGCGTGACACCCGCGCTGCATTCGCCGCTGATGGGGGTCACGAATGCGATTTCCAGCGTGATCATCGTTGGCGCGCTGATCGCAGCGGGTCCGATAGACATGAATATCAGCAAGGTTTTCGGGTTCCTCGCGGTGACGCTGGCCAGTGTGAACATCTTTGGCGGCTTCGTGGTGACCAACCGCATGCTTGCCATGTTCAAGAAAAAAGAACGCAAGGGCTGACCGGCCCGGCATCTGGATTAGGAGGAACTGAAAGATGGCCAATTTAGCCGGTTACGCCTACTTGGTGGCGGCAATCTGTTTCATCATGGCTCTGCGCGGGTTGTCGTCGCCCGATACCGCGCGCAAGGGTAACCTTTACGGCATCATCGGCATGTTGATCGCGGTGGTCACCACCATCGCGATGCCGAGTGTGTTGAGCTACGGGTTGATTATCTCCGGCATTCTGATCGGGGGCACGATCGGCACCGTCCTGGCATTGAAGATCCAGATGACGGCCCTGCCTCAGCTGGTGGCGGCTTTCCACAGCCTTGTGGGGCTGGCGGCGGTCTTCGTCGCAGCGGCCGCCTATTACACGCCGGAAGCCTACGGTATCGGCGCACCGGGCCAGATCGGTGTCGGCAGTTTGATCGAAATGTCGCTGGGCGCAGCGATCGGGGCGGTAACCTTTACCGGCTCGCTGATCGCCTTCGGCAAACTGCAGGCGATTTTCCGATCCGCGCCGGTTATCTTCAAAGGCCAGCATCCGCTGAATGCGCTGCTGGGGCTGTTGCTCGTCGCCTTTGTCGTCTGGTTCTGCATGACGCAGGAGCCGGCGGCTTTCTGGGCGATCGTGATCCTGTCGCTGGCGATCGGCATCCTTCTGATCATCCCGATCGGCGGGGCTGACATGCCGGTCGTCGTTTCCATGCTTAACAGCTATTCCGGTTGGGCGGCTTGCGGCATCGGTTTCACGCTGGCGAACACGGCGCTGATCGTCACCGGTGCGCTGGTCGGGTCGTCGGGCGCGATCCTGTCCTACATCATGTGCAAGGGCATGAACCGATCGATCATCAACGTGATCCTCGGTGGTTTCGGCGCGGAAGCGGGCACGGCGGTCGCGGGCGGCGATGACGACCGTCCGGTCACGTCCGGGTCGCCGGAAGATGCGGCCTATTTCATGAAGAACGCGGAAAGCGTCATCATCGTGCCGGGTTACGGCATGGCCGTCGCCCAGGCGCAGCATGCGTTGCGGGAAATGGCGGATCTTCTCAAGGCACACGGCGTGAAGGTGCGGTATGCTATTCATCCTGTCGCGGGCCGTATGCCCGGCCATATGAACGTGCTGCTGGCGGAAGCCAATGTTCCCTATGATGACGTGATGGAGTTGGAGGAAATCAACCGCGATTTCTCCTCGACCGACGTTGCTTTCGTCATTGGGGCGAACGACATCACCAACCCGGCCGCCAAGACGGACGAAGCGAGCCCGATCTACGGCATGCCGATCCTGGATGTCGAGGAAGCCGGCACCGTCTATTTCATCAAGCGGTCCATGGCGACCGGCTATGCCGGGGTGCAGAACGAGCTGTTCTTCATGGACAACACGGTGATGCTTTTCGGCGATGCCAAGGACGTCTGCGAAAAGATCGTCTCCGCCATCGACTGACCGTTAAACCCTATCGTTTCGCTGGAAAGGGCCCGCCATCGACGGGCCCTTTCTATTTTGGCGGTGGTCCTTCGACCCTTGTGCGTTCGCGGCGCAGCATGCCACAAACAAGGGCTCGGGCTGCCAAAACGGGTTCTACGGTTGCGGCGGAACTCACCCGGACGCGGACGGATACGGGATAGGGTATGCGGTCACAGCTTCTCGGATTGGCGCGGCTCATGCTTGCATCCCTCAGGGATCTTGCGCCGATTATCCTTGTGATTTTCGTCTTCCAGGTCTTTGTCCTGCAAAAGCCGTTTCCGAATCTTGAAGAAATCATTCCGGGTTTGATCCTGGTGGTCGTTGGCCTGACCTTCTTCGTGCAGGGGCTGGAACTTGGCCTTTTCCCGTTGGGTGAGGACATGGCCCAGGCCTTTGCGAAGAAGGGCAACCTGGCGGCGCTCCTCTCGTTTGCCTTCTGTTTGGGATTCGGAACCACGGCGGCCGAGCCCGCCTTGATCGCCGTCGCTAAGGAAGCCGCGACGGCCGCCGCGGAAGGCGGCGTGATAGACAAGAGTGAAGAGGCGCTGGGCAGTTATGCTATGGGACTTCGCATCACGGTCGCTCTTTCCGTCGGAGCGGCGCTTGTCCTGGGCGTAATGCGGATTCTGAAGGGCTGGCCGCTGCCGTTTATCATTATCGGCGGGTACGTCTTGGTCGCCGTTATGACGGTTTTCGCGCCGGTGGAGATCATCGGCGTCGCATACGATTCCGGCGGGGTCACCACCTCGACCATAACGGTCCCCTTGGTGACGGCGCTCGGTGTCGGCCTTGCGACTGTCATCCGCGGGCGGAACCCGATGATCGACGGGTTCGGCTTGATCGCGATGGCCAGCCTGTCGCCGATGATATTCGTGATGGTCTATGGAATCGTTTTGGGGTGGATCGGATGACGTTGCTCCACGCGCTCATCGATTCTTTGGGCCGGACGATGTTCGACGTTATGCCGATTGCGGTTGTCCTGCTCGGCTTCCAACTCTTCGTGATCCGCGAAAGACCGAAGCGGATTGGCCGGATCCTGGGCGGATTTGCCTATGTCCTGGTTGGGCTTTCGCTTTTCCTCGTCGGGTTGGAGCAGGCGCTCTTCCCTGTCGGGGAAGCCATGGCGCTTCAACTCACCCATCCCGACTTTGTCGGCTCCGCCGCCGAAGCGGGCGTGGACTGGACACTCTATCTCTGGGTATACGCCTTTGCGGCGGCGATCGGCTTTGCCACCACGATCGCCGAACCGTCCTTGATCGCCGTGGCGATGAAGGCGCAGGAAATGTCCGCCGGTGGATTGCCGGCCACGCGGCTCAGGCTCGCGGTGGCGATGGGCGTGGGGATCGGCGTTGCGCTCGGTGCGTTCCGGATCGTGACCGGCGATCCACTCTACCTCTATATCGTTGCGGGATATGCCGTCGTCGTCGTGCAAACCATCTTCGTCGCACGGCGGCAAACCAAGTGGATCGTGCCGCTTGCCTACGATTCCGGCGGGGTGACCACGTCGACGGTGACCGTGCCGGTCGTGACGGCGCTCGGCCTCGGGCTGGCGACCACGATACCGGGGCGCAGCCCGATCCTGGACGGTTTCGGACTGATCGCCTTTGCCAGTTTGTTCCCGATGATAACGGTTATGGGATTCGTTCAGATCGACGTCGCCATCACCGCTTGGCGCGCCAGGCGGGAGGCGTCGAATGCACAGGAAGGAGAAAGCTCATGAAAATGAAGCTGCTGATAGCGATTGTCGATAACGAGGTTACCGACAAAATCATCGACGCGGCGCGGGTTGCCGGGGCCACGGGCGCCACCGTCATCGGCAACGCGCATGGCGAGGGGTTGAAGGTGGAAAAAACCTTCTTCGGACTGGACCTCAGCGGTCAACGGGACATTGTGCTCTTCCTTGTCGTAGCCGAGCGCGCCCGGCGGATCCTGGAAGCCATCGAGAAAGGCGGCAGGCTGCTGGAAGACCGCAACATGGGGCTTGCCTTGCAGATCGATATAGAGGATGCCGTCGGCCTTCGGGGGCAATTGACGGCCATGTTGGACGAAATCAAGGACGAGGTTTAACGGTGCCGGCCGGCCCGTTGCCGAGGGAGGATGGGATGAGCGAAAAAGACTATATCAGCGTCGTAGACGTCATGGTTCGAGAGTTGCACATAATAGACCGAATGGCGCCGGTGCAGCACGCCATCGACCTGATGCGGGAGGCGAATGTAACCTCCCTGGTGGTCGACCGCCGCGACCTGGCCGATGAATTCGGCCTGATCGTGATCGACGATATCGCACGGGAGGTGATTTCCGAGGGACGGTCCACACTGCGAACGTCGGTTTACGAGGTCATGGTGAAGCCGGTCTTGACCCTGCCCGCGGACATGAACGTGAAATACGCGGTCCGGCTATTGGTCCGGGTCGGCATGGACCGGGCGCTGGTCGTCGATTCCGAACGCCATCCGCTTGGCATGGCGACGCTCCGCGACATCGTCTACAGGCATCGGGACACCTAAGCGAAGCCACGGTTTAGCATCTGTCCGGTTCTTGCCGCGGCCTATTCGTTTGCCGCAACTTCCCGCGCCAGAATACCAAGGCGTTCGCGCGCTTTCTCGGCCAGTTCTTCGATCGGCAATTCGCTCTCGTCGAGCCAGGTCGATTTTTCATCGTCCGTGGGCATGGGTTGGTTCAACCGCACAAAGCCGTATTCGCATGCTTTGGCGCGGTCGGCCCTGATCAGGTGTCCGTCCAAGGCATCATTGCCGGAAAAATCGCCTGACAGGATCAACGGATCTTCTTTCGGCCAATCGGCGACGATGTCGAACTTTCCGTTCTGTTTCACATGGCCCACGACGGAATGCGTCACAATCTCATCGGCGGCGCCCGTATTTTCCACATGTACGTAGAGCGAACCTTGGATCCAACCGTCGCGCACGCGGACCTTCATTTTGCCCCATTTGCGGACCGTGCAGTCCGTCGTGGCCACGCCATTCGGGCCGATGGTTTCAACCCAGCCGTCAGAGGCCAGCCCGTAGGTAAAGAAGTAATTGTTCCTGAGGTAACTATCGGTTCGGATTGAGACGAGCTTTTCGGCGATCTGCTCCTGATAGGCCACATATCTGATGGCCAAATCGCCGAACAGGCTGTCCGGGTAGCGGTCGGCATGGGCCTGATAGGCGGCCTTATCGCTTTTCTCTACCGCTCTTTGCCACGCGGCGAATTCGGCAAATTCGTCACTGGAGACGAGCTCCGCCAGGACCTGCCCCTGTTTCTCGGGGTCGTCCCCTGCGGCCTCATAATCCCAGACGAAGGATTTGGGTAGATGGACCTGCTGATAGTCCTTCGTCATGCAGTCTTCGAACTTTTCGTTTTCGTATTCCTGCCTTTGCGCGGCGCTGACGATGCCTTTGGTGACGCCAACAGCGATGCCGGCAATCAACGCGCCCAGAAGCCCGCCACCGCCATAGTAGCCGCCGCCATGCGTGGTGCTGGAAGGGGGATTGTAGCCTTTGGCCATGTTGGCGGCGGATTCCCGGCAACGGTCCACGTCTTCGATGTAGGACGCGGCGGTGAAATTGTCAGGCTTCATATAGACGACGGTGCGTCCGCTCTGTGCTTCAAAGCGCGGTTTTTCAATCGTTTGATCCGTGCCGGTGCTCGCGTTGGACAGGGTTTGGCAACCTGCCAATGCAGCGATAAGCGTTACCGCGACGGGAATCCGCAGACTATTCTTGGTGTGCATTTGTTCCCCCCATAACGATGCACAAGGACGACTGGGATTCTACATAACAGTTGAAACCGCGGGTTGAAAAGATCGCCCCGTTGATTTTTAGAGGGGCCTATTCCTCCCCCTGAGCCAAGGGGCGGCTGACGACCCAACAATAGCCGTCCGGGTCCAGGATGTAGCATTCGCGCAGGCCGTGCGGCTTGTTCAAGCAGCCGGCAAGGATGATCGCGCCGAAATCTCGCGCCCGCTGCTCGGCCGCGTCGGGGTCTTGATTGTAGAGGTGGAATTCCGCGCCGATGCCGCGGCTTTCGATTGGGTCTCCGTTTTCGTCACGGACGAAGCCCAGCAGTGGATTGGCGGAATAGGTATGGTCGGCATGCAGCATCCAGTCGGCGCCATTTGCGGAAAGGACCGCGAAGTCTTCGTTCCAATAGCGCGTTTCCGCGCCGAGAACATTAGTCGCGAAGTCGATGGCGCGCGTCATCTCGGCCACCAGCAAGTTGAACCCAACCCCTGTCAGACCTTTTCCATAGGACGGAGCGTCCACGGACCAGGGTTCTTTCGTGCTCTTGGATGTCATCGCCCGCCACCGCCGCTGATTGAAAGGCAAATGTAGGGGCAGAGCGGTGCGTTTGTCAGACCCAATTCGCGCGGCGGGCTGCAGCCAATTCAGGGGCGGCAAAGGCTAGGGCGAGCAAGAGGCGATCCGTGGCCCAAAATGCAAAAACGCCCCCGAACGCTTGCCCGAGGACGCCTGATGCAACCGGACCGGTGTGAAACCGCGCCGATATGAGCGGGTATGCTCTAGAAGCCTTCCCGCTCAAGCCGCTTGCGCAGAAGCTTGCGATGACGACGAACTGCTTCCGCCCGTTCGCGTGCCCGCTTTTCCGACGGCTTTTCGAAATGCCGACGGAGCTTCATTTCGCGGAAGATGCCTTCGCGTTGCATCTTCTTCTTCAGCGCGCGAAGTGCTTGGTCAACGTTGTTGTCGCGTACGGAAACCTGCACTGCTTTCACCACCTTTCAAGGTCGTTAATTTGATCATATGGCAATAGAAACCATATCCGCGGGGCTTTCCCCGCGGTGGCGAGCGTATAGCACAGCCTTTTCGACCTGAAAAGGGGGGCGTGAAATGCTTCCCGATGCCGCAGTGCCCTTTACCTTGGACCGGCCGGACACCATAAAGAAGTCATGGCAATATTGAAGATCGCCCGCATGGGGCACCCTGTCCTGCGCCACAAGGCCGAACCCGTCGCCGATCCCACGGCGCCGGAAGTCCGTCAGTTGGTCGCCGATATGATTGAAACCATGCAGGACGCGGGTGGAACCGGTCTTGCCGCCCCCCAAGTGCATGTACCTGCCCGGATCGTGGTCTATATGGTGTCGCAGTCCCGGCTCGAGGAGGGGGAGGAGGCCGTTCCCCTAACATCCCTGGTGAACCCCGTGCTTTCGCCGATGGGCAAGGAAAAGGCATATGGCTGGGAAGGTTGCCTGTCGGTGCCGGGCCTGACCGGCCTGGTGCCGCGCTACAAGGCGGTGCGGCTTCAGGCGATAACGCCGCGGGGCGAAGTGATCGACAAGACCGTTTCCGGGTTCCATGCCCGCGTTTTGCAGCATGAGATCGACCATCTGGACGGCACGCTCTACCCGCAGCGGATGGATGATCTGTCCCTGTTGCTGTTCCAGGAAGAAATGCGTTTCGGCGTGCCGGAACGCGCCAAGGAATTGATGGAGGCGGAAGATGACCGCGAAGTCGAAGAAGCCTGACCTGTCGGGCGCCGATCCCGGTGCCTTGCGCGACGCGATTATGGATGCGGCAATCACCCATGTTCCCTTTGACGGTTGGGGACGGGAAGCGGCGATCCGTGGGGCCGAGGATGCCGGTCTGGACGCGTCGGCGGCGATGCGGGCCTTCCCGGATGGTGCGCGCGACATGATTGCCTGGCATCTGCGCCAGGCGGATAGGCGAATGGCCGAAACGCTGACCGAGATGGATCTGCCCTCCCTGCGGATCCGGGATCGGATCGCAACCGCCGTGCGCGTGCGGCTTGAGCAAAACGCGCCGAACCGGGAAGCGATCCGCAAGGCTATGGCCTTCCTGGCTTTGCCTCAAAACGTCCCGATGGCGGTCCAGGCGCTGTACCGCACGGTTGATGAGATGTGGTTTCAGTCCGGCGACACGGCGACCGATTGGAATTTCTATTCCAAGCGCGCGTTGTTGGCGGGCGTCTATTCCAGCACCGTTCTGTTCTGGCTGAATGACAAATCCGAGGGGTTTGCCGATACGTGGGCCTTCCTGGACAGGCGGATCGCCGACGTGATGAAGGTGCCGAAAGTGACAGGGCGTTTGTCCGCCGTACTGAGCTATCCGTTGCGGCGTGCCAAGGCCTTCCGGCAATACAGCGTTCGGGCCAATCGCTGACCCTGTCGGCTTCGGCCGATCTTGAAACAAGGGGTTTTGGAATGCCATCCAGCGGGGACGGATTTTTCCGCAATCTGCCGCGGAACATGTACCGGGTTCTGAAGCCCGAGCAGGACGACGTTCTGTCCGGTCAAGTGGACAGCGTCTATGCCCGGAACGCCATAATCCTATCCGCCGTCACATTGGGGCCATTGACCGCACTGTTCGTTTCCGTGGCTTTGCTGATCAACGCCAAAGTCGCGGAAATGCCGAGCTTCGTGATGAATGCCTGTTTGCTGTATCCAATGACCGGGTTGGCCGCCGTGGTGATCGGATTGGCGGCGCACCGAAGGGAACACTACGGACTGGCCTTGTTCGGAGCGATGGTGCCGCCGACGCTGAATATCGGCGCGATCCTGGGTGGCTTTCTGTGGTGGGCGGTTTCCTGACCGGGGGTGTCACTTCAAACGCGTGACATGCCCCATCTTGCGGCCCGGCTTGGCTTCGGCCTTCCCGTAAAGGTGAAGCTGTGCGTTGGGTTCCGCCAGGAACGCTCCCCAATCGTCGATCTCGTCGCCCAACAGATTGGTCATTTCCGCCGGACGCAGAATTTCCGTGCTGCCGAGCGGCAGGCCGCAAACGGCGCGAACCAACTGCTGGAACTGGCTCGTCATACAGGCGTCGATCGACCAGTGCCCGGAATTGTGCGGGCGGGGCGCGACCTCGTTCACCAGCACAGACCCATCCCGGCAGGCGAACATTTCCACGGCCAACAGACCGGTCAGGTTCAGGGCTTCGATCGCCTTGTCGGCTATTGCCTCGGCCGCCGTCGCCGTATCGGGCGGCAGATCGGCCGGCGCGTGGGTTTTGTAGAGGATGTGATGGCGGTGTTCGTTCATGACGACCGGAAAGGCGCGGACAGCCCCGTTCGAGGACCTTGCGGTGATCACCGACACTTCACAGTCGAAATCCACAAAACCTTCCAGGATGCAGCGGACCCCGCCCAACTCTTGCCAGGCTTTCAGCGGGTCCGTGCCCGGTTCCAGCATTGCCTGGCCCTTGCCGTCATAACCGAAACGCGCGGTTTTCAGGACCGATGGCAGGCCGATCCGTGCGATGGCGTCGGCGAGGGTCTTTTCGTCCGTTACCTCGGCCCAGGGCGCAGTGCCGATCCCGGCGTCGTTCAGGAACTGTTTTTCCAGAATTCTGTCCTGCGCGACTTTCAGCGCCTGCGATCCCGGTCGGACGGGAACCCGCTGCTCCAGGAATTCCAGGGCGGCGACGGGAACATTCTCAAATTCCAGGGTGACGACGTCGCAGGCCTCGGCGAAGCGCGCCAGAACGGCCTCGTCCTCATAGGCGCCGGCGATATGGTCGGCTACGTGGCTTGCGGGACAGCCTTCCTGCGGTTCCAAGATCAGGCAGCGATACCCCATTTCCGCGGCTGCGATGGCGGTCATCCGGCCCAATTGGCCGCCGCCCAAAATGCCGATACAGGCGCCCGGCGCGATCGGACCTGTCATTTGACCGGCGCTGGAATTGCTATTCGAACTCGCCATGATCAATCTTCGTCGTGGGGTTCCAGGGCCACCGCCTCGGTCTGGCGCGTTCGCCATTCCTTCAGCGCGGCGCGGATCGCCGGGTCGTGCAGGGCAAGGACGGAGGCCGCCAACAGTGCCGCATTGATCGCACCCGGCTTGCCGATGGCAAGCGTACCGACGGGAATGCCGCCCGGCATCTGGACGATGCTGAGCAGGCTGTCCTGACCTTTCAAGCTCTTGCTTTCGATCGGAACGCCGAAGACGGGCAAGGCCGTCATGGAGGCGGCCATGCCCGGAAGATGGGCGGCGCCGCCGGCCCCGGCGATGATCACGTGAAGGCCACGGTCCTGCGCGGTTTCAGCATACTCAACCAGCCGTTTCGGCGTCCGGTGCGCGGAGACGATCTTGGCTTCGTAGGAAACCCCAAGGGCTTCCAAGGTCTCCGCGGCATGCCGCATGGTGGGCCAGTCGGACTGGCTGCCCATGATAATGCCGACCTTCGGTGTCTTTTCCATCGCTGTCCCGCCACGTTCCTACGGATTTTTTCGCCAGGATGATCTCAAAACTGGGAAAGCGGCGGAGTATAGGCGGCGTGCGGCCTTGCGCAAGAGGTGGTACGATGCGGCCGCTAAGGGGGGCCAATGTCCGACGACGATTTTTGGGATATCGACCAGTACCTGACCACACGCCGTAATCGGGAAATCGGTTCAGACCGCGTCGTGGACCCGGTTAGGCCTGCGTCGGATATTCGCGCACTCGACACTTCGACGGAACGGGTGGACCCGGTCGTCGGTCGGGACTTGCCCGACCGGCGCAGGCGCCAGCCCAGGCAGCCTCGGGATATCGCTGAAATTCACGGATTGGACGAAACGCAACTGGACGGGAATATCCGTTTGGCGCTGGCCGATATGGTGCAGGAAATCGGCATGTTGCATGGCGACTTGCGGATGGCGGAGGGCCGGATTCACTATTTGGAAGAAGAACTGCGCCATGACGTGCTGGGCGATTGGCTCGACCGAAAAGGGTTCCTTGGCCGATTGTCGCGGCTGCGGACCCTCGATGAGCGGGAGGAGACCCACAGTTCCCTGCTTCTGGTCAAACTGGAAGGGTTTGCGGAGATGCGGGGCCAACATGGGTGGTCCGCGGCGGATGCCGTTGTCGCGGATCTGGGCGGCCGATTGACGCAAATCCCGAACGCTGTCGTTGGTCATGTCGCCGACAATATGTTCGGTGTGCTTCTTGTCGGCGTTTCGCTGGATAGCGTGGACACTGCGATCGGGGAAAGTGTTCCCGATCGTATCCGGGTGCCCGGGGCGGCCCCTGACCTGACCGTCATCTCTACGGCGGTTCAAGTGCGTCCGGGACAGGGGGAGTTGGATCAGCTATCGGCGGCGGAACGACGATTGGCCCGGCCATCCGGACCGGCTAGGCGATAATGTCCGGAATCAGCATCGCTTCCAGACGAGCAACCTCGTCCTTCAACAGCAATTTGCGCTTTTTCAGGCGCTGGACCTGCAATTGGTCAAACGGCACTTCGTCCGACAATCGTGCGATGACATCGTCAAGATCGCGATGCTCAAGGCGCAGTTCTTCCATCCGATGCTGGATCTGCTCGTCTGTTTCAAAGTCCATGAGTGCCAGAAATCTCGAATACCGGTGACCAGAGTGTCCGGCAGCATAGCATATTAGGCGCACGGATCGGGTATGCTTTTCACCGGAATTGGCGGTCGGGGCAAGGATGAAAGTGAAGGAAACCGGAATGAACGGTTCAAAAGAGGTAAAGGCGATCGGAGTCCTGACCAGCGGCGGTGACTGTGCAGGGCTGAATGCGGCCATTCGCGCTGTCACGTACCGCGCCGTGCTCGGTCATGGCTGGAAGGTCTTCGGGATTGAGCAGGGAACGGCGGGATTGATGGAGCGCCCGCCGAAAGCCCGGCGTTTGACAACGGATATCTTCGACGGATTTCTACTCCGGTCCGGTGGGACCTTTCTGGGGACGACGAACCGGGGCAATCCCTTTGCCTTTCCGCAGCCGGACGGGTCGGTGGAAGACCGCAGCAATGAAGTGATCGACGGGTATCGCAGTCTGGGGCTGGATGCGTTGATCGCGATCGGTGGGGACGGCAGCCAGGCGATCATCCGCAAGCTGGCGCAGCAAGGCGGAATGAACCTGGTTTGTATTCCCAAGACGATCGACAACGATATCGGGGCGACGGAAGTCTCCATCGGTTATGACACCGCCGTGCAAGTCGCATCGGACGCGTTGGACAAGCTGCAGCCCACGGCGGCGAGCCATAACCGAGTCATGATCCTGGAGGTCATGGGGCGCGATGCAGGACATATCGCCCTGGCTTCCGGAATTGCGGGCGGCGCCGATATCATCCTGATCCCGGAAATACCCTATTCGATTGACCATGTGACGCAGAAGATAGAGGCGTTGAGCCATTCCGGCCGCAATTTCGCGCTCATCGTCATCGCGGAAGCCTGTCCGGGTCCCGACGGAGAAACCGTGTCCCGGCACGGGCGTTACGGCGGGGTCGGGCATGCCCTGGGGGAGGCGTTGGCGCAGAAAGTCGATGCGGAGCTGCGGGTGACTGTCCTTGGCCACCTGCAGCGCGGAGGGCAACCGAGTCCGCGCGACCGGCTGATGGCGACCGTTTTTGGGACCCACGCGGTCGACCTTGTCGCGGCGGGCCGCTTCGACCGGACGGTCGTCTGGCGAAACCGGCAGGTGGGCGACGTACCGATTGAGGAAGCGATCGCGACCTATGCCAATGTCGCGGTCGACGGCCCGCTTGTGCGCGCCGCCCGCGCCTTGGGTGTCAGTTTCGGGGATACGGTCCCGGTGGTTCTGGGGGACGCGGAATGAGCGATGGAGAATCGAGCGACCAACCCTTCGAAAGTCCGGTGCCGATGGGCGAAGACGCGGTCGAGTTGGATAATCCGTTCTGGCGGTTCTCGCTTTCGGTTTACGGGGCGCAGGCGGTGCGGGAGACCAGCCTGGAGGCCCAGGACCGTTTCGGCGCCGACGTGAACCTGATGCTGTTGTGCTGCTGGATCGGATTTTCCGGCGTAATGCTGGACGAGAAAGGGCTGAGGCGTCTCGACAGACTGGTCGATGGTTGGCGCCGGGAGGTGGTTGACCCGATCCGAACGGTTCGGCGGCGGTTGGCGGACGCGATCGGCCCGATGGCGCCGCAATTGACCAAGGCGCTGCGGGACGACGTGAAAGGCGTTGAGTTGCGGGCGGAACAGGTTCAGCAAGCGGTCTTGTACCGGGCGCTTGAAACGCTTCCGGGCCGGGATGCGCGGCTTGCGGAAAGATCCGGCGTCGCGAGGATGAATCTGACGGTCTATCTGCGGGACGTGCGTGAAATCGAGGATACGGCCGTTCTGAAAGACATCGTCGAATCGATGGTGCTCAGTTGTCGCGATACGTTGGAAAACGACGACGACGATACAGTTTGAGGAGCAGGTAGAGGGAAAAATTGGTCGCCCGGCGAGTTGCCGTCTAAGACTTGCTCAGTTTTTCGTTCTGCGCCTTGATCGCGTCGATCAGCGCACTGACCTTGCCGTCATTGCGGCGAATGACGGCCGAATATTCGTCCCGCTGCGTTACCAGCATCGAGAGGCCTTCGACGACGATGTCGAATATCCGCCAGCTGTCTCCGTGAGGGGTCAGCCGCCAATCAATCAGGATCGGGGGCGAGCCGTCGGTTTGCGACAATGAGGTGGAAACGATCTTTTGCCCGCGGCTGCCGTCCCGGACCGCGCCGACGCTGAATTCCTGGCCATTGTAACTGGAGAAGCGCCAAGCATAGGTGGCAACGACATTGTCTTCCAGCGCGCTGCGGAAGGCATCGATTTCTGCCTCGCTGGCCTTTCGGCGGAACGGACCCAGCAGAAAATTGGCGACGTTATCAAGATCGAAGCCATCCTTCAGCATGTTTCGGAACCGTGCTTGGCGTTCCTGATGCGGAAGGTTGGGAGATGTCAGGTTTTCAATCGCGCCGGTGGCCAACCGGGATATGAAGGCATCTGGGCTTTCGCCCGCCATCACCGGCTGGATAGGCCATAGAAAAGCTACCGTAATAAGGGCTATCAGCGAGCGACGGGTAGACGTGATCATCGCGAAAGCCCCAAATTCCTATTGAACCAGGGCGGCTTTCGCTTTGCTGCCGTCGTCTTCGTCGATCTCGAAGTTTACGGACGGGATCGGCGCACCCTCGGCTTCATCACCATTGCGGATCATGTTTTCGCGCTGCTGATGGTACAGGCTTCGGACGGTCGCATAGAAGTCGAGCGACGTGGCTTCCAGATCTTCGAGCTGCTTCTGGTTCCGCGACCGTGTATCGATCGTTTCAAGCACACGGCGGCCGATGGCGATTCCCGTGGGAAGGTCCTTGTCGGAATTGATACCCCACCAAGTGATCGGATCCATGAAGTAGTCGGGAACCATGCCGACGGTGTCGCGCAGGTTTGACGGGCCGAGGACCGGCAGCATCAGGTATGGGCCTCCACCCGCACCCCAGACGCCAAGAGTCTGGCCGAAGTCTTCCGGGCGATAAGCGATACCCTTGCCGTTCCCGTTGGCGACGTCGAACAGACCGCCGAGACCCATGATCGTATTGGTCAGGAAACGCCCAACCGTGTCGCTGGCGCCTTGAATGTCACCCTGCAGCAGGTTGTTTGCCAGGATGACCGGCGTCTTCAAGTTCCGAAGGAAATTGCGGATGCTGTCTTTGATGCCGCCCGGCAGCTCCGCATAAAGCGTCGCGAAGGGACGAACGATGACTTTATCGAGCGCAAGGTTCACGTCGAAGATCACGCGGTTAACGTCTTCCAGCGGGTCGTTGACTTCAGTCGCCGTGGCGGCGCCTGATGTATTCTGGGGCGTCGCACAGGACGCCAATCCAAGTGCCAGGACACTCGCCATGATAAACTGCAAAAACCGCTGGATGCTCATGATCTGACACCAATCCCCATACTCGACCAAAATGACACGCTCGGAAGCAAACTTTCAGACGCTATCCAGCTACAACGCTATGCCCTGCCTGACAACCATCCGCGAACACCAATCGCCGATTGTTGAAGATCAATGACCCCAGTTTCCTGCCGACACCGCCACTTTCTTTGTGGCTGCGCCGGGCCGAAACCCTAGGTCCGGACCCTTGAAGGACCATTAAAACGCTGCAACGCCAGGGAACCCCGCGTCTAGCTTCTCTCCTCGAACCATCCGTATCACGCACTCAAGGCAAAGACTGTGATTGCGCTCACGGCTCTCGTATTATGTCTCCCGTTAGCACAGGCATTGCTAATCAGCCAAAAAGATAACTGATTGGCAAAACGGAATCTTCCGGGGGTGTTGCATTTTTGCCGCGTTTCGGGGAAGGCTCGAAAACACGAAACTTTTTGGGGGAATTTTCGAAAATGAGTCAGGATTCGACATTGTCCGAGATCGATCCGGCCTTGATCGCCGGGTGCACATTGCGCGTTGTTCCGGACTGGATCGACTACAACGGGCATATGAATGTCGCGTTCTATGTTCAAGCTTTTGACAAGGCGACGGATTTCTTCCTCGAGCGCATCAACCTGGGTGTGTCGTATTTAAAAAACGACAACGGCTCGACCTTTACCGCCGAAATGAACGTTTCTTATATAAATGAGGTTCATTTGGACGCGCCGTTGGCGTTTACCACACAACTCATCGGTTTTGACGAAAAGCGGGTGCACTACTTCCACCAAATGTTCCATGCAGAAGAAGGGTTTCTTGCTGCCACCAACGAATGCCTCAGCCTGCATGTCGATATGGCGGTGCGGAAGGTCGTGCCAATCCCTCCGGCGCAGACCGCATTGCTCCGCGAAATCCAGGAAAATCAAGCCCACCTGCCGGCTCCCAGTCGGCTTGGGCGAACCATCAAAACAAAGCAGTTGTAGAAATGGCGAACTTTTGAGGGGTTCGGCTGAAAAGCACATGCATCCCTATTTGGGATGTTTTTTTAGTACCGCTCCGCCGGTCGTTGGCACTTTGACGATTGGAGTTCGATCAAAAGCGTTGAGCGGCCCGATTATTTTCCCTAACTTAAGGAGGTGAGGGGACGGGAATCCAGCGCTGCGAGTTTCTCGCCGCTTGGTTTGCGTACAGGGAAGCGCGGAGAAAATAGCGTGGAGTTCTCAGAGGGACTGGCGGAGGCCTTGCAATTTGCTCAATCAGCTATGGAGCTGATGGAGCGCAATTCTGTGCCGCCGACCCCGGAAAATTTTGCGATTTGGTACGCACACGCGACCGGTCGTATGCCTGATCTGAGCAAGGAAGTTGCAGAACTTCTCGACCGGCCGGATGCCATGACACCGGAGCGGAACCGGGAGATTTATGAGCGCTATCTTGGTGGTCCGCCGGACGATTTGATCGTTCAGCGTACAGGCGCCCGCATGGAAGAAGAACTTGCCGAAGTTCTTTCGGTGATTTCATCCGCGACCGGAGATGCCGAAAATTTTCAGACGTCGATCCAGGAAAACCTGCGAGACCTGACGAAAGATCAGGGCTTGGAAGGCATAACCAAGGTCATGAAGACCCTGGTCGATGAAGCGCAAAAAATGCAGTCGTCCAATTCCGAAATGCAGAGGCGTTTGGAAGCGTCGTCGAAAGAGATCGTCTCGTTGCGGGAGAATTTGGCTGAAGTACAGCGTGAAGCGCTGACGGACGGCCTGACGGGCATAGCCAACCGCAAAATGTTCGACATGACGATGGATCGAATCATCGAACATGCCGCCAAGACCGGCGAGCCGTGCTGTCTGGCAATGACTGACATCGATTTCTTCAAGAAATTCAACGATAACTACGGTCACCAGACCGGCGACCAAGTTCTTAAGCTGGTCGCAAAGATCCTGGAAGGCAGTGTGCGCGACGGCGAGACCGCCGCGCGTTACGGTGGGGAGGAATTCGCCCTTATCCTGCCGGGATCCGGATTGGAAGACGCTCGGGCGATTTGCGAACGGGTGCGGGAATTGGTCAGTTCAAAACAGATCCGCAATCGCAGCACCGGCGAATCGATGGGCAACATCACGCTGTCGCTGGGTGTTGCACTGTTCAAACCGGGGGATTCGGCGACGGACCTCGTCCAACGCGCCGACGCCGGCCTGTATTTCGCGAAGCAGCACGGCAGAAATCAAACTGTCGTTGAAACGCAGCTTGAAGCGGAAGTCGCTGCCGGCTGACGTCCGGTTCTGTCGAGTTGCGCATTACGCGGACGCATTCCCAATTCATCTCCGGAACGTCCGGCTGCCTAGGCGCTGTCAAGCGACACTATCGCCATCATGTCCTTCCGCCATTATGTGTTTCCGAGATTCCAGGGGTAAGCGGCCATGTCGGCTTGATCCGCTGGTTTGCGTTTCCTACTGTCGCCACACCCAAATGGAACTCCAGATCGGATCGGAAGCGAGGCGTTGACCATGCGTTTTGAAGGTACAGAAAGCTACGTCGCCACAGAGGACCTCAATATGGCGGTGAACGCGGCTGTCACGTTGCAGCGTCCGCTTCTGGTCAAAGGCGAACCCGGAACGGGTAAAACGGTCCTGGCCCGGGAAATCGCGGAGGCTTTGGGCCGCCCATTGCTGGAATGGCACGTCAAGTCGACGACCAGGGCACAGCAGGGGCTTTATGAATACGATGCGGTCAGCCGGCTGCGTGATAGCCAATTGGGCGACGAGCGTGTCCATGACATCCGCAACTACATCATTCGCGGCAAGATGTGGGAGGCTTTCGATGCCGATATCGCCCCCGTCCTGCTGATCGACGAGATCGACAAGGCCGATATCGAATTCCCGAACGACTTGCTGCTTGAGTTGGATCGCATGGAGTTTTTCGTTTACGAGACCCGGGAGGTCATCAAAGCCAAACACCGCCCTATCGTCATCATCACGTCGAACAATGAAAAGGAACTGCCGGACGCATTCCTTCGCCGCTGCTTCTTCCACTACATCAGGTTTCCCGACCGGGAGGTGATGGAACAGATCGTCCATGTTCATTATCCGGACATAAAGAAGATGCTGCTGCGCGATGCGCTGACGGTTTTTTACGAGGTCCGCGACGTCAAAGGATTAAAAAAGCGGCCGTCGACGTCGGAGCTTTTGGATTGGATCAAACTCCTGATGGCCGAAGACGTGCCGCCGGAAGTATTGCGCCAGCAGGACCCGACCCAGGCGATTCCCATCCTCCACGGCGCCTTGCTCAAGAACGAGCAGGATGTCCATCTATTCGAACGCTTGGCCTTCATGGCGCGACGGGAAGGCAGCCGGTAGCCGCCGGCGGCAAACGTAAAGCCCGGAACCGGCCGGGCGGAAAAGGAGGGACGGCATGAGCGACAATGTATTGATTACCGTGTTCCTGAAGCATCAGCAGGACAAGAACCTGGAAGAGATCAACGCGAAACTCGACAAGGGTGAGTTCTGGGCCGATTTCCCGCCTGACGGGGTGGAGGTCGTATCTTGGTACGTGATGATGGGGATCGGTCAGGTGGCGACATTGAGTGTGCCGCCGGCCCGCCTTCGCGAAGTAAACCTGGCGATCGAAAAGAAGGCTTGGGGTGCGTTCTCGACGGAATTCTACCCGACCTACGATTTCCGGCCGGTGCAGGAGAAATTGCGGGCGGACGCAAAGGCCAAACGCCCGGACTGATGCCGGGTTGACGCCCAGTTTGATGTTCGGATTGACGCTCGGCTTTTTTCGCCGACCTGCCTTGTTGGAACCGGGAACGCGACGTTGCTTGATATCATCTCCTTGCGGGATGTCCTGAGAACGGACTCCGCCGTCATGGCGGCGTTGAACAACGCCGCGGTACCCAATGTAAACGAACTTGATGAAGAAACCTTGTTCGGTTTGGCCGAAATGGCTGCCTTTGCCCGCGTGGCCGTCTCCGACGACGGTGTTCTCGGCATGTTGTTGGCTTTCGGGCCTGGGGCGTCTTACGGCAGCCTGAATTACCGGTGGTTCGACGACCGGTACGATACCTTTTTGTATGTGGACCGGGTCGTCGTATCGGAGAGCGCCCGTGGAAGCGGCATTGGAAAGCGGCTCTATGCGGATTTGGCGCTATTCGCGGAAAGCCGGAGCGACTGCATTGCCTGCGAGGTGAACGAGATCCCGCCCAACCCCGGGTCGATGCGGTTTCATGAGGCGCTCGGGTTTCGGATAGTCGGACGGCAGGAAACCGAAGGCGGCGCCAAAGCCGTCGCCTTGATGATGAAAGTGTTGACCTAGAGACCCTGGGAAATGACGTCCGAGATCGACGGCGAAGGCTTCACGGTAGACCTTGAACGAATAACGCGGAACTAGAGCGCCGATGTTTCCGCACTCCGCCAAGCGTCCAGAACGCGCTCCGCGCCGGTGACACCGATACGCTCATAGTATTCCATGATCTTAAGGTAATCCGCTGAATCCCGGTAGCGGGACAGGTCGCCTGCGCCATGCAGATGGCAGAGGATGTCGGAGAAGGAATAGCGGTCGATCCCCGATGCCTTGCACGCAATCGCCAAGGCTTCCGGCCCTGAATCGTAGAGGATTTTGGCGAAGGTGCTGTCGCCCAGCCGGGTGAACTCCCGAAACAGCGCTTCGAACCGCAGAATGTCGCCATCCTCCAGAGCCCTTACCAGGACACGGGGATGTGGTTTGTATCCCGATGCCGGGTCCGCCGAGCCATTCGCGGAGGCAAGGCCGACCATCTCGGATGTCAGGTCCTCGTCCTCGACCGCATGCTCTATTGCGCGTTCCATATCAACGGCGATGGCGCCGTCATCCCCCAGTTTTGCGATCAGGTAGTCGCGCAATGCGGCGCCGACCCAGCCGATCATGCGTTTCGCCAGGTCGGGCGGCAGGTCGGCGCGATAGGCCAGTGGGCCGCGGATCTCGTCCATCATATAGGAAGACTCGACGAGTTTGTCGAAAGTGTCGTCGTTCAGTTCGGCACTCTCGTTCGCCAGCAGCGACGTGATGACGGCAGGGTCGTTCGTATCGACTAGTGTTTCAGACACATCACTGGAAACATGGGTGCGCTTGGAAATCGCAATCTGATGCTGCTGGGTGTGTTCCAAGATCAACCGGATCAGGTCGACATCCTGCAGCAACTGGCTTTTGGTCAAGATCGGATGGGCCACTTCGATGACATCGTTCGCCAGGGCCATGACAATGTCGTGCGGCGTATCGGTGCGCTCAGCCAGGCTTTCCGCCAATGTCCGGCGGACGCTCATTTCCACTTGATGAATGAGGTGGCGCAGAATGTCGTAGACGATGTTCTGCTCTGTTTCGCTGAGTTTTCGGCCTGTCGAAAGAACCAGCCGACTGAGCGACTCGGCAAGCAGATTTCTATCCCGCTTGTTCGGGCTCTTTGCGACTTCGACAAGTTCGCGCAGCGTATATTTCGCCATCCCGTTTCCTCGAACATCCAGCGGATTTAGGTGCTTTGCCCGCGATCGCGCCAAAGCTGCCAAGGGGTCGGCCATCCACCCATGCGGTACGATTCGACTAGTCGCAGCAATCCGCTGAAATAGGCATTTTCAGTAAATCAAATGCAGTGCCTGTTGTCTGCCGGAAAAAGCTAAAGTTTTCAGCGATATATCTGACGGGTGTTGCAGGGCTTGCGTCGTGCATGGGGCCGGAGTACGACCGATGGCATGTTTATCGATCTTTTTCTGGGCTTGAAGCAGGCTGGTCTGCCGGTGTCCTTGCGGGAGTATTTGACGCTCTTGGAGGCCTTGCAGGCGCGCGTGGCTGCCTACCATGTCGATGAATTCTACTATCTCAGCCGATCTGCGCTGGTTAAGGACGAGCGTTACCTGGACCGCTTCGACAAGGTGTTCGGCGAGGTCTTCAAAGGGTTGGAGCGGCCGGAAGGGTTAGACCCGGAAGCAGTGTCGATTCCCGAAGAATGGCTTCGCAAACTGGTCGAGAAAAACCTGACCGAGGAAGAAAAAGCCATGATCGAGGCGCTTGGCGGCTTCGACAAGATCATGGAAACCTTGAAAGAAAGGCTGCGCGAACAACAAGGCCGGCATCAAGGTGGGTCGAAATGGATCGGCACGGGCGGGACATCGCCGTTCGGATCGCATGGCTACAATCCCGAGGGCGTTCGCATCGGTGGTGAATCGACGCATCGGCGCGCCGTAAAAGTTTGGGAACAACGAACCTTCAAGAATTTGGACGACGGCCTGGAATTGGGCACCCGCAACATCAAGGTGGCGCTGCGGCGGCTGCGCCGCTTCGCCCGGGAAGGGGCGGCGACGGAACTGGACTTGGACAACACGATCCGGTCTACCGCTGACAATGCCGGGTATCTCGACCTGAAAATGGTTCCGGAACGGCACAATGCGGTAAAAGTGCTGATATTCTTCGATATCGGTGGGTCGATGGACGACCATATCCGTGTTTGCGAGGAATTGTTCTCCGCCGTGCGGACCGAGTTCAAGCATCTGGAATACTTCTATTTCCACAATTGTCTTTATGAGAGCGTCTGGCGTGACAATCGCCGCCGTTGGGAAGAAAGAATGACCACGGACGAGGTGCTGCGAACCTATCCGCAGGACTATAAGGTTATTTTTGTCGGCGACGCTTCGATGAGTCCCTACGAAATCGTCTATCCGGGCGGCAGCGTGGAGCACTGGAACGAAGAGGCTGGACGGGTATGGATGGAACGGGTGCTGAAGATGTATCCGAAAGCTGTCTGGCTGAATCCGCAACCAACCGCGTGGTGGGACCGCATGCCGTCCATCAAACTGGTCAAGGAAATCATGGAAGACCGGATGTACCCGCTGACGCTGCGCGGGTTGGACGATGCAATGCGGGAGTTGACCTGATGAACAGACGCAACGCGATCGGTAAAGGGGCGGCATGTTTGTGTTTGTCATGGCTGCTATCCGCTTGCGCACAGCAGGCATCGGTCACGGAAAGTGATGTATGGCACGCCCGCCAGGATCAAACGACGGTGTCGGTCTGTTACAGCGCAGCGGTATCGACGCGTGCGCAGGTCGAAGCACTGGCCGTTGCCGAATGCCCGGCCGAGACACCCGCCATACGATTAATCGACGAAGATACGTTCTTCAACAATTGCCCTTTATCGAAGCGCAATCGCGTGACGTTTTTGTGCGTCGCACCATAGCTTCTGCGGTATCCAGCCGCGGGCTCATTTAGCCCAAAAATCTCCACTCACCGCCGAATTGTTAATCTCTGTCGATGTTGTGACTGTTTGCGCAGCGATCATCGACATCTTCACATACCGTTAAAATGCTGCGGTAGCACAGACGCGAAACTTGGCTTAAGGGTACAATTAACGGGGGAATTGTCTGCGCCGTGGTACCGAATGATTTCTGTTCGACGTATCCGCACCGACGCAGACTGATTTGGAGGGGTACAATGATGGGGATTCAATCATTTCGCGGCGCTATCCTAGCCGCTGGTGTTGCTGCGGTAGCGCTTGTGGCGCCGCTGTCGGGCGCATCCGCTGCGGTCGTTGAACACCAGGGGGTGATTTTCAGCGACTTGACGATCGGCGGCTTGAACTTTTCCCGCATATACACCGGTGACTCACAATATGGCGGCGGCGGTGATTTCAAGCGTTTGGGGTCCATCTACAACGAGGACACCAACCAGACCGAGGTCAATGACGTTCCGATCAGTTACGAGTGGGACACCCAAGGGGACAACCAGTTCAGTGCGGGCGATACGGCGACTTTCGTCAGCCCCTTCGCGGTGGACACATTGGTCCATTCATCGGGCTATACGTCCTGGTCCGGCAATCAATACCGTTATGACGTGACGCTGCTGGAAAGCCCGGATTCGGTGCTGACAATCGGCGAGCAGTTGCTGACGCCGATCGATGGCGGCGGGGCAATCGTGACGAACAGCGTCTCCGGACAATTGAAGTTCAAGATCGATCGATACATCAACGGTGGCTTGGCGGCGACGCTGACCGATTTCGTCACCTTTGACGATCAACTCCTCTTTTCGGTCGTCAACGGCGCTCTGGAAACCGACTTGGGCGGCATTCAGATGTTCCTGTGGGGCGATACGTTCGACGGCAATGAAGGCATGTATCCCGGCGATATTCCGCAGGAATGGGAGATCATCAGCTATGGCGGTCACCATTACCGTTGGAAAAAGCCGAAAAAGAAGCTGATCGATATGGAAGACGAGATCGCGTATTCCTGCACGGGCAGTTCCTACAGTTGCGAAAAGATCGTCAAAGAATTCTACGGCAATGATGATCAGACGATGGTTTGGAAACTTGCGCTGAATGGCACACCGGTGACGACGGTGCCCGTGCCGGCCGCTCTTCCGCTTATGCTCTCCGCCATCATCGGTTTGGGCGTATTGGCGCGGCGCCGTCGCACCTAGGGTACAGAGTTTTAAGAATTCTCAATATTCTGCTTATTGAGGCCCTGCCGGTACCGTCTGGCAGGGCTTTTCTTTTTCAGACCGTCCACAGGGTGCTTCGCAGCTTGCCGCACGATCGGTCCGGCTCTATCGGCCCGGCACCGGTCAACAACAGGTATCGCACAGAAAAAAGCCCTGCCGGTTCAGGCCGGCAGAGCTTTTCGTGTCAAGAATGGAACCGGCCGCGGCCGGAATACCTGGGCCTACCAGGTTTCCATCGTCTTTTTCAGGTTTTCGTCCAGTTTTTCCAGGAATTGGGTGGTCGTCAGCCAGGGCTGGCTTTCCCCGATCAACAAGGCCAGGTCCTTCGTCATGTGGCCGCTCTCGACCGTGTCGACACAGACTTTCTCGATCGTACCCGCGAAGCGCTCGACTTCGGGCGTTTCGTCGAACTTGCCGCGGTAACCGATGCCGCGCGTCCAAGCGAAGATGGATGCGATCGGGTTCGTCGAGGTTTCCTTGCCCTGCTGGTGCTGCCGGAAGTGACGGGTGACGGTACCGTGGGCGGCTTCCGCCTCAACCGTCTTGCCATCCGGCGTCATCAGAACGGACGTCATCAAACCCAGTGAGCCGAAGCCTTGCGCGACGGAGTCGGATTGGACGTCGCCGTCGTAGTTCTTGGCCGCCCACAAGAAATCGCCGCTGTTCTTCAAGGCAAAGGCCACCATGTCGTCGATCAGGCGGTGTTCGTACCAGATCCCGGCGGCCTTGAACTGGTCTTCGAACTCGGCCTCGTAGACTTCCTGGAAGAGATCCTTGAAGCGCCCGTCATAGGCTTTGAGGATGGTGTTCTTGGTGGACAGGTAGGTCGGATACTTCCGCATCAGGCCGTAGGTCATGCAGGCACGGGCGAAACCGCGGATCGAGTCATCCAGGTTGTACATGCCCATCGCGATCCCAGGGCCTTCGAAATGGAAAACCTGGTGGCGAATGTTCTCGCCTTCGGGATCGTCCGGCGTGAAGGTGATGTGCAGCATGCCGGCTTCCGGCACCAGGAAATCCGTCGCTTTATACTGGTCGCCGAAGGCGTGGCGCGCGACGACGATGGGGCTGGTCCAGCTTGGGATCAGGCGCGGAACGTTCTGACAGACGATGGGCTCACGAAAGACAGTGCCGTCCAGAATGTTGCGGATAGTGCCGTTCGGCGACCGCCACATTTTCTTCAGGCCGAATTCCTTTACGCGGTCTTCGTCAGGAGTGATCGTCGCGCATTTTACGCCGACGCCGTACTGCTTGATCGCATTCGCCGCGTCGATGGTGATTTGATCGTCGGTCTCGTCGCGCTTTTGGATGCCGAGGTCGTAGTATTTCAAATCCACGTCCAGATACGGCAATACGAGCTTCTCTTTAATGAATTCCCAGATAATCCGGGTCATCTCGTCGCCGTCGAGCTCGACGATCGGATTTTTCACCTTGATTTTCGACATGTTCGAACTTCTCCCTCTGGCCTTCCTGCCGGATGTGATCGGCGCGGTTGCTCCGGATTGCCAACCTTGTCCAACCAACTGACAAAGTATACGCGCAATCGGCTAAAATGTCGTCGCGCCGCTAAAGAACTAGCGCAGCGGACATTAGCCAATGCCCCGCATCGGAGCAACATTCGTGCGCGACGTTCCTATGGTGTTCGGTCGAGCATTGCCATCGCAATTTCGGCGGCCAGACGGGCATTGTTTCGCACCAGGGCGATATTCGAGTCCAAGCTTCGGCCCTGTGTCGCTTCCAATACCCGCGCCAGCAGGAAGGGGGTGACGTCTTTTCCCGAAATGCCCTTGTCCGCCGCCTCGGCGATTGCCTGCTCGATGGCTGGAGAAATTTCGGCGGACGGGATCTCGTGCTGCAGTGGGATCGGGTTCACCACCAGTTGACCGCCGGCGAGGCCGAGCGCAGCGCGCAACCGATGGGATCGAGCAATCGTTGCCGCGTCGTCCGCGCGCAGCGGAACGGGCAATCCGCTGGACGCCGACCAGAATGCAGGGAAATCGTCGGTACGCCAGCCGATAACCGGAACTCCGCGCGTTTCGAGCGCTTCCAACGTTTTTGGGATATCCAGGATTGCCTTCGCGCCGGCGCAAACCACGGTTACCGGCGTTTTCGACAACTCGTCCAGATCCGCGGAAATATCGAAGCTCGTCTCCGCGCCGCGATGGACGCCGCCGATGCCCCCGGTGGCAAAACAGTCGATCCCCGCCAAATGGGCGCAAATCATCGTCGCCGCCACGGTGGTGGAGCCGTCAGCCCCCGCGGCCATCACGGGCGCCAGGTCGGCCCGCGACAGCTTTGTCATGCCGCGAGCCTGGGCCAGTTGTTCAAGCAAGGGCTTTTCCAGTCCGGCATGGATGATCCCGCCGATTACCGCGATGGTGGCCGGAACGGCGCCGGCGGCGCGGACCGTTTCTTCCACCAGCAGCGCCGTCTCCAAGTTCTTCGGCCAAGGCAGCCCATGTGTGATGATGGTGCTTTCCAAGGCCACGACAGGGATGTTTCCTGCTTGGGCGGCCTGAACTTCCGCACTCTTGGTCAACGGTATCAAGTCTGTTCCTTTCCATTCGGGCACAGTGCGGCGCGCAATGCGTCGGGCGGGGCAGCCCTGGTGACGACGGCGGCCAGGTGCCGCGCCAGGAAGGCGTCGCCGGCGCCCGTAGCGGATGCGAAGCCCGACAGGTCGGGTTCTGCGGAAAATATGCCGACGGCGGAGGCATCGCAAACTGTACGGGGACCCTCCGTCACCACCGCCCGGCGGGTGCCCAGATCGCAAAGGGCGTGCGCGGCTTCGGCCGTGGTCCGGAAATGCCGATCGCACAGAGCTTCCGCCTCCGCCCGATTGCAATACAAAATGTCGATGCGGGGCAGCACCGCCCGGAGGCGATGGGCCCTGGCCGGGGAAACAGGATTGGCGGCCAAGGGCGGTCTTGCGTCGACCGCCTCCAAGTCTTCGATGACGGCCGGCGGCAAGTTGGCGTCGACGAACCAGAAACGGGCCGGATCTGCGATTTTGCTATGGAATGCACCCGCTGTCAGCGCTTCAATCGCTCGGCAATCGGCGACGGCTGAAATCAGTTCACCAGCCTCGTCTTCCACCGCAACGTATCGTCCTGTCGGGAATGTATCTGAAACAAGGCAGTGACCCGTCCCGACACCCGCCGCGCGCAAAGCCGCCAGCAGGCTCTCGCCGTCCCGATCCCGACCGACAACCGTGAAGAGGTCGGGGCGCAATCCCTGTGCGGCCAATCCGATTGAGACATTCGCGGCGACACCGCCGGGACCAACCCGCACGGATCCCGGCCGATCCGGTCCGTTATGTCCGGGGCGGGATTGACCGACATAGTCCCAGTGTGCGGCCCCGAAGCAGGCTATCGACGTATCTGAAATCATGCGGAAAGCGATGCACGTGGATGAAGAAATGGCAAGCGGGGCCGACGGTGCGGAAAACAGCGGGCGGAACCCGTCCTGTCAGTCGCCGGTGGCGCTGCCCGCGGGGGAGGTCTCCAGGCCCGGGGCCGTGCCCCAGCCTTCGATATTTACAGCCGGCTGGCTGGGATCGGTTCCGCCGGAAGGGCCCGCGGCGGGAGCGATATCGTTCAGTTCCTCCGGGGTCATTTCCGGTTCATTGCTGGCGATCGGCTCCTCGAACTCTGATCGTAGTGCGATGAAGGTCGTGCCTGCGAGCACTGCCAGCCCGACGGCAAAGGCGACGGCAACCCGGTTTCGAGAAAGGGCGCCTGTGCTGTGGAAATGCCGCCGCACGCCGCCCAGCCCGACCGGCGGTTCGCCCATCCCCAATTCATGAGGATCACGCCCTGTATCGATGAGCGCTTGGTCGAAAGACCGTTTAGGCCGCTGTAGATAAGGTGAAGTCATGATTACTACTGGAAACGCAGGTTCCCGAACCTCGGTTGCAATAAATTCGCACTAAACGCTTATCGATTTTCCTCAGGCGCCGCCTTGCCAAGGATGGCAGAGAATAACGGGAAACCTCTCTGCCACCAAGGAATCCGGGAGGAAAGCCTATCTGGATACCCGTCGAAGCATTTTTGCCAACCAGGCGTAACCGGTTGTCAAATAAGAAGAATTGAGAAGTCCATAATATTCTCAGTCACGCCGTCAACGCTGGTTGAAATTATGACATGGCAATCGGCGCTTTTACGACGGGTGTTGTCGGTGCAAAAGCCTATGTCACAGAAGAAAACCATCAGGATTTTTTTGGAGGTCGCCCCATGTATGTCCCGCAAGCATTCGCGGAAACAGATACGGATATCCTGTTCGGCATGATGTCCTCGTTGGGGGTTGCGACGGTGATATGCGCAGGTCCCGACGGCATGATCGCAAGCCATGTTCCGGTGGAAGTCGACCGTGAACTTGGCCCGCACGGCAGCATCCGCTGCCATTTCGCCAAACCGAATCCGCAGCAGGCGTTGATCGCCGGGGGAGCGGAGATCCTGCTCGTCTTTCAAGGCCCCCAAGCTTATGTCACGCCCAGTTGGTATCCGAGCAAGGCGGAGACCGGCAAGGTCGTTCCCACTCTGAACTATGCCGCCGTCCACGCCTATGGGGTGGGCAGGGTCATCGACGACGCTGTTGCCGCCAAACGGCACCTGTCGGCTTTGACGGACCATTTCGAAGCCGGGTTTCAAGCCCCCTGGAAAGTGACGGACGCGCCAGACGATTTCATCGACCGTCTGATGAAGGGGATCACGGTCGTCGAGGTGACGCTGACACGGTTGGAAGGAAAATGGAAAATGTCGCAGAACCGCCCTGAAGGGGACCGGCGCGGCGTGGCGGACGGTCTCCATGCCCAAGGGCAGTCAGACGTGGCGGAACTGGTGGAGAAATATGCCCTAGGCGGCGGGCAGGGCTAGGATCGGGCCGGCCTCTGTCGCTCGTTCAACCCCTTGAACGAAGGCCAGGGTAACGCCGAAAAGGTCAGACGCCGGTACGACCAGGCCGGCTTTGCCCCAATGCGCGGCCACGCCGGCCTCCGCCAAGATTTTCTCAGCGTCTGAAAGGTCGTCCACCAAGACACGGAAGGCAGTCAAATGCGGCCCCGCCGGAGCATTGGCGCCGACGGATGCGGAAGCGCCGAACCAATCCTCATAAGCGCTGGGAGTCATTGCGGTCAGCCACCCACGCGCCGTCTCCGCCCGAAGGATGCCGTCTTCCAGTTCCACGCTTCCGGGCCGCTGCAATCCTTCGAAAAGGAACCGCAGATCGCCGGGACTGTCGGCGACCATGATCACCTCACCAATGGCGCGAGCCCCATTCCGATGATTTTGGAAGTGCGGTTTCCAAAAATACTCCGGTGCATGTTGCTGGCAGACGAAAAAGGCCGCATCGGGACATTCGGGGCGGTGAACGAATGCCAGCGAGAATCCGACCGTTACCTGGTTCCCATCCGGTAGCGTCGCCTTGCGTTCGAAGTCGAACCGTTCGAAGGCCGAAAGTCCGGAAGCCTCGAACTCAATCCGGTCGGCTTCCGCGTCACTGGTTTCGAAGACCAGCATGCCGAAGCCTTCCCGGTCCTGCAGATAGCCATGGATGAAGCGCCCGAAATTGAAGTGCCCGTCCTGATCCGGCAGTAGTTTTTCCGGATGGGCGACTTCAATAATTTCCAGAAAGCTCCCCTCGACCTGGACCAACCGGTTGTCGGTGCCCCACGCATGGCTGGCCCTGGGCGTCAGCGTAAATCCCAGCCGCTCATAGACTTGCGCCGTCGCGTCGAGATCGCGAACGCAGAGCACGAGATGGTCGATACCCCTGCCGGGGCGCGGTGGACTTTGCGACATAGGGATCAGAAGTTTTGCTTGAAGAAAGCGACGGTACGGTCGAGCGCCAGGGAAGCCGCCGCCTTGTCGTACGACCCACGCATGTCGCAATTGAAGCCATGATCCGCGTCATACATCATCACCGGCAGGTCGGGGTGATTGTCGCGCACAGCCTGGACGTGGTCCGGCGTGATATGCGCGTCCCTGTCGCCGAAGTGCAGCATGACGGGGCATTTCGGTTTGTCGGCGGCTTTGTTGTGGATACCCCCGCCATAGTAACAAACCCCTGCCGCCAGACCGTCCAAATTCGTGGCGGCGATCCAGGATATGTAGCCGCCCCAGCAATACCCAACGATGCCCTTGCTGCCCGCAGGCAGTTCATCGATAGCGGCCTGCACGTCGAGCAGCGCCGGTTCGTCCGCGCAAGCCCCGCGAATTTCGCGGCCCTTGGCCACATCGTCCGCTGAATAGCCAAGCTCTACGCCGCGGTCCACGCGATCGAACAGGGCCGGTGCCACACAGGTGAACCCCATCTCGGCGAACCTGTCGCAAACCGACCGGATATGCTCGTTGACGCCGAAAATTTCCTGAATCACCACGATTCCGCCGAGCGACACGCCATTGGGCTCCGTGCGATAGGCCTCGAATTTGTGGCCGTCCGAGGCCGTAAGCGTAATGGTTTCGCCCATATCTGTGGCACCTCCAATTTCCTGTTATTGTTTGGCTGACAGCCTATCCGCAACCGTGCCTGAGTCCAGTCGCCGCAAGGTAACAAGTTCGATGACGGTCACGGTATGATTTGACGGAAAAAGCCTTAACGCGATTCGCGGCCAACGCTGTGGTGCTTGAATGAGCGCAGCGAGGCTCAGGAAGGCACACGCAGGTGCCGGCGCAACTGCGTTGATCGCCCGCAAACTCTATTGCACTGACGTCGGTGTTTCGACCTGGGCGGACTACACGTTGAAGCGGAAATTGAAGATATCGCCGTCCTTGGCGATATAGTCCCGCCCTTCCAGGCGCATCTTACCCGCTTCCTTCGCACCGGATTCGCCGCCATTCGCGACGTAGTCTTCATATGCGAATGTCTCGGCAGCGATGAACCCCCGCTCGAAGTCCGTATGGATTTCGCCGGCGGCCTGGGGTGCGGCCGAACCGGCTTTGACGGTCCAGGCGCGGGCTTCCTTCGGGCCGATCGTGAAGAAGGTGATCTGTTCCAGCAGCTCGTAACCGGCCCGGATGACCTGCGCGAGGCCCGTCTCCTCCAACCCGATGCTTTCCAGAAACTCAGCCTTTTCCTCCGGCGAACTCAACTGGGCGATTTCCGCTTCGATCGCGGCAGAAATAATCACGGCCTGCGCCCCTTCGGCGGCGGCCTTGGCGGCGACCTTCTCGGTATACTGATTGCCCGTCGCGGCTTCGTCCTCGCTGACGTTGCAGACGTACAGGACGGGTTTCGCGGTCAACAGCTGGAAGCTTCGGTAGACGGGGCCCTGTTCCTTCGAAATCTCCGCAAGGCGGGCCGGTTTGCCGGCGCGCAGCACGTCGAGCACCGCCATGGTCACCTCGACTTCCGCCTTCGCCAGCTTGTCGCCGCCCTTGGCGCGTTTCTCGCGGTCGCTCAGGCGCTTTTCCATGGCCTCCATGTCGGCCAGCATCAGCTCGGTCTCGACCGTTTCCGCGTCTCGGACCGGTTCGACGGACCCTTCCACATGGGTGATGTCGTCGCTGTCGAAGCAGCGCAGCACGTGGACGATGGCGTGGACGCTGCGGATGTTGCCAAGGAACTGGTTGCCCAGGCCTTCCCCTTTGGATGCGCCCTTCACCAACCCGGCGATGTCGACGAATTCAAGCTGGGTCGGGATGATTTTCGCGGACTTGGCCAATTTCGCCAGCGTTTCCAGACGCGGGTCCGGTACCGAGACGCGGCCCACATTCGGCTCGATCGTGCAGAACGGGTAGTTTGCCGATTCAGCCGCTTGCGTGGCCGTCAACGCGTTGAACAGGGTCGACTTGCCGACATTCGGCAGTCCGACGATCCCGCAATTGAATCCCATCGGGATTTCTCCTCAATCTTTGTTCTTCCGGGTCAGACCGACCTTCGCCAACGCCTGCGCCAGGGCCGAGTCGATCCCGCTCTTGTCATTCCCGATGCCGTCTTTCGGCGGATGGGTCGTTTTGTCGGCTGTATCCGCGTCGCGGGTGCCGCTGCCGGTCGGCGTTCCATCCGGGGATGTGTGAAGCGGCGGTTTCAGAATCAGAGAAACGGCTGACATGAAATCCGAATACCCGCGCGCCACCAATTTTGGAAAAGCCTCGGCCATGGCATCGATCAGTTTCTCCATCGCCGGCCACTCGGCCTTTGAGAAGTCGCCCAGGACGTGGCCGTGCACCTTTGCCTTGTCGCCCGGATGGCCAATCCCGATCCGAACGCGCCAGTAATCCTTGCCGAGGTCTTTGGCCAGATGGGCGTCGATGCTGCGCAACCCATTATGTCCCGCGTGGCCTCCGCCCTGCTTCACTTTCAATTTCGCCGCCGCCAGGTCCAACTCGTCGTAGAAGACCCAAATGTCCTCGGCGGAAAGTTTGAAGAACCGTGCTGCTTCGCCCACCGCGCGGCCGCTTTCGTTCATGAATGTCATCGGTTTCAGGACGATCACCTTCCGGCCGTCGATCTGGCCTTCGGAAACCTGTCCTTGAAACCGTGCGCGCCACGGACCAAACGAATGGCGGCGGACGATCGCGTCCACCGCCATGAAGCCGACGCTATGCCGGTTTCGTTCGTATTTCGGTCCCGGATTGCCGAGTCCGACGATAAGCAGCATGGGAGGGGGTTACTCCTCCGACTCCTCGTCTGCGGATTCTTCATCCGCAGAGTCTTCAGCACCATCTTCGCCCTCTTCGCCTTCTTCCTCCACCGGTTCAGCGATGGTTGCGGCTTGAAGGTTGGCGATGACGAAGTCGCGATCGGTGATCACCGGCTCGACATCCGCCGGCAGCGTAATGCTGGAGATACGAATGGTATCGCCAATCTGCAGGCCGGTCAGGTCCGCGATGAACTCTTCCGGAATATCGTTGGCCGAGCAGTTGACTTCCACTTCATGCCGAACGATCGCAAGCTGGCCGCCTTCGTTCAGCGCGGGGCAATCGTCTTCGTTTGCGAAGACCACCGGGATCGAAACGCTGATCCGGGTGTTGCGTCCGATGCGCAGAAAATCCACATGCAACGGAACGTCCGTCACCGGGTGGAATTGAACGTCACGCGGTAGGGCGCGCTCGCTCTTGCCGCCTTCGACGTCGATCGCATAGATCGTGTTGAAGAAGTGCCCTTCAATCAGGCCCTTCATGATCACGCGGGGATCGATCGAAATCGACAGGGGATCTTTGTTTTCGCCATATACGACGCAGGGCACCAGCCCTTCGCGACGGACGGCCCGGGCTGCCCCCTTACCGGCCCGGTCCCGCGGTTTTGCGGGAATCGTGTGCGCATCAGCCATGATAAACTCCTTCAAGCGTTGGCTATCCATGCGGAATAACCCGCCGACCTCCAGGGGTGCCGGGGGCGCTCGTGTCACAGTATACTGTGAAAGCGGCGTTTCTTTATGCCGCGCGGGACGCTAAGTCAAACCCGGAATTGCCCGAAAGCCCCGGACTGCAACGAATTCCGGTTGATCCTGCCCGATCGACCAGGCTCGAAGAGCGGGGCGCGCAAGAGCGGCTTTAGTCGAAAAGGCTCGAAACCGAACGCTCTTCATAGATGCGGCGGATGGCTTCCGCCAACAAGGGCGCGATGGATACCTGGCGGACGGTATCGCTGACGCGGACCGCCTCGGTCGCCATGATGCTGTCGGTAACCACAAGCGAACTCATGGGGGACGCGGAAACGCGGGCGACCGCGCCACCCGACAGGACCCCGTGGGTTACATAGGCCTGAACCGATTTCGCGCCGGCGTTCATAAGGGCGACCGCGGCGTTGCAAAGGGTGCCCGCGCTGTCGACGATATCGTCGATCAAGACGCAATCCTTGCCTTTCGCGTCGCCGATAATGTGCATCACTTCCGAAACGCCCGCGCGTTCGCGACGCTTGTCGATAATGGCCAGTTCCGCGTCCAGGCGCTTGGCCAGCGCCCGGGCTCGGACGACGCCGCCCACATCCGGGGACACGACGACGGTGTTGCCGTTGGCCAAATGCTCTGACAGGTCCGTGTGCAGGACCGGCAGGGCGAAGAGGTTGTCGGTGGGAACGTCGAAGAAGCCCTGGATCTGGCCGGCATGCAGATCGATGGTCAGAACACGGTTGGCGCCCGCCGTTTCGATCAGGTTGGCCACCAATTTCGCCGAAATCGGCGTCCGAGGACCGGTTTTTCGATCCTGGCGCGCGTATCCGAAATAGGGAATGACCGCCGTGATGCGCCGTGCCGATGCCCGGCGCAATGCATCGATCATGATCAGCAGTTCCATCAGGTTGTCGTTGCAGGGGTAATTCGTCGATTGAATGACGAACACGTCCTCGCCGCGCACGTTTTCCTGAATCTCGACGAAGATCTCCATATCGGAAAAGCGACGGATCGCTGCCTTCGTGAGCGGAACCTGCAAGTAAGCGGAAATGGCCTCGGCAAGGGGCCTGTTGGAATTGCCGGAAAGAATTTTCATGGTGCCGTCAGAGCCCGTGACCAATCAGTCTGTGACGTTGAACTTGTGACCTTTCCGGATGATCGCATCGGGCAATTCTTTTTATCTGGTTCGCGCTTGCCGTCAGTACCGTCCGAAGACCGGATCCCGCCGCAGTGTGCAACGCACACTCCTTCGGCCCGGAAGTTCTATAACAAGGGCTCCACGGACTGTAAACGACTGACGGAGCGCTCTGTCGCGATGAGGCGGTATTCTGTTGCCGCGCCGGCGAATATTTCCGGCGAAAGAAGGTTCAGGCCCCCTGCTTGTAGGCCGTCTGGACCTCGGAAACCGCGTCGACCAATCCCAGGACCGCATCGTAGGCGAGGCTGCGCCATGGGCCGTCCACGGATCCTTTCGGCACAGCGCTTTCCTGGACCAATCGGCCGACTTGTCTGCCGTCTTTGGTATCCACGGACCAAGCAAGCGTCAAAAGATCGCTGTCCGCGTCGATTGGCGTCAGCGAGACTTCGGCGTTCAGAAACAGGTCCGCCGTCGTGCCGTTCTTGGCCATGGCGATTCCCGCGCGCGAAAAGATCGCCGTGGCCGCGCGGGTAAGTTCTTCCGCACCGTCGCCCGGGGCGCCGGAAATCGTGCCGATCGCCAGCTCGGCCGTTCGGGCGACGGCGGGTTCGGACGAACGAGGGTTCAAGGTCGTGTGCAGCCGGGCGGCGACGTATCCGACCATGTCCCGAAGGCCTTTTCGTCGCCCGGTGAGCAAGGCGTCGAGCTGCTCGGCGCCGGGCGCTTCCGTCATGATGGTGTCGCGCAGGACGCCGTCCGGATCGAACAGGTCCCAGCGAATCAAGGCGCCGGACTCTCCGGCTATCACATTGGGGCTGAGGAAGTGCGCATTCCGCAAGGCGTCGCTCGTGCTGGCCACCGTTCCCAGGTCCCGCAACTTGTCCGCCAAATCTTCGCTCAAGGCGGCGCCGTGCTCCGGCTCCAGCCCGGCGACCGGCAAAAGCCGGATGCCGCTGGTGATGGTCGCCCGGGCCAGGGTCGTGCGCGCCTTGGTCGCCGCATCCTGTCGGAAGGGCTGCGGCACGGGCCCGCAGCCGCCCAGCGCTGAAACAGCGAGGGCAGTCAGCAGGATCCAACACACCGCAGTCAGACGCCCGCGCGGCACGGCGATCGACAACGGCATGTCAGCCCCCGGCAATGGAGAGGATGATGCACCCGGCCAGCATCGCCAGCACGGTGAGCGCCATCAATTGGATCAGCCAGGGCATGGTGTGTTTTCCAGTCCGCCTATTCGCCGACGAAGAGATCAAGGCCGGCCGTGGAAAGCGATTCGGCCCCCGTCTCCGTCACGATGGACGTGCGTCCCAGGCATTGGGCTATTCCGGCATCGGAATTGAAGATGATGATGTGGATAAAGAATACCATGCCGGGGCGCATTTCGACCGGGTTACCGTGGAACAGCATCGGCCAGTCCATCCAATTCGGTGCGAAAGTGGTACCCAGCGAATAGCCGCAGGCGTTCATCCGATGATCCGCCAAGCCGGCGGCATCAAGCACCTGGGCATGGGCGTCGAAAACTTCGCCCGCCGAATGACCCGGCTTCAACGCGGCTTCACAGGCCAGAAGCGCATCCTGGGCGGCCTTGTGGTATTCGACATGGAGCGGCTGGGCCTTGCCGATGGGAATGGTCCGGAACATGGCCGAATGGTAGTGGCGATAAGCGCCGGCGAATTCCAGGCTCAACTGGTCCACATCGTCCAAGACACGCCGTCCCGATTTGTAACGGCACAGCAGGGCATCGTCGCCCGACCCGATAATGAATTCGTTGCCCGGATAGTCGCCGCCGCCGGCAAAGACGGCGGCCTGCATCGCGGCGAGGATTTCGCCCTCATCCGCGCCGGGGCGCGCCAGGCGGTGGGCTTCGGCAAGGGCGTGATCACCAAGTTCGCCGGCCTTGCGGACGTAATCCAGTTCCGCCGGGCTTTTGATCAGGCGCAAGCGTGTCACCAAGGTGGAGGCGTCGGACAGTGTGACGAATCCATCCAGCGCCGCGTCCAGCTTCTTGCCGCTGGCCGCGGTCAGGCCATAGCTTTCATACTCCACCCCAAGATGCTTTCCGGACAGGCCGCGCTGGTGCAGCAGGTCGCGCAGTTCGCGGTGGGGTTCTGCGCCTTCCACGTCCTTCCAGATATGGATTTCGGCGATGGTGCTGGTATGCCTTGCTTGCAGCAGGTCCGGCGCCCGGGTCAGCAGGAAGTAGTCGCCATCCGCGCCCAGATAGAGACACTGAAAATACACGTAACCGAAAGTGTCGTAACCGGTCAGGTAGAACATGCTTTCCTGCCGGGTGATGAGTAGTCCGTCGAGCCCCTGTTGCTGCATCGCGGCGCAGGCTTTTGCACGCCGATCGGCCAGTTCCTGTTCGCTGAAATGAAGTGCCATCAAGAGACTCCTGTGTTCTGAAAAACCACCCTAGTCGGTCAGTGCGATTGCCGACAACAGCCGGCCGTAATCCTTCTCACCGTTAAGGGTCGTGCGGCGATAACTGAAAAACTCGTCCTCTTCCGCCTTCGTGTCACGGCCCAGCCATCCGGCCTGCGCCACACCGGCATCTACCAATTTCGACGTCACGAATCCTGGCAGGTCGAACTGGAACTTGTCCGGCCGGACGCCCGGTTTGAAAAACCGGTCATAGGCCGTGTTCAAGTCCAGGAAGGAGGCACGGAACTCCGCCCCCACTTCGTAGGACGGTTGCGCGATACAGGGGCCGACGACGGCGATGATGTCCGCGCGGCGCGCGCCGAGTTCTTCCATCGCGGAGATTGTCGCATCAGAGATGCCGCCATGTGCGCCCTTCCATCCGGCGTGGCAGGCCCCGATCACACCGGCCTTCTCGTCCGCGAACAGGACGGGCGCGCAGTCGGCGGTGGCAATCCCCAACGCCACGCCCGGCGTGTTGGTGACGAGCCCGTCGGCCTCCGGGGCATCGGCATGCGCCCAGGGCGTCACCGCCCGAACCGCCGTGGCGCTGTGGACTTGATAGGTGGTGGTCAGCGCCTTTTCCGGCAGGCCGAGGGCTTCCATCGTGCGGCGGCGGTTTTCCGTGACCGAGGATTTATCGTCGTCGGATCCGAAGCCGATGTTGAGGGAGGTATAGATCCCGCCGCTGACCCCACCGAGCCGTGTGAAAAAACCATGCCGGACGCCCCGCAAGGAAGCGAGGCCGCTATCGGTTATCGGGGTCGGCGTTTCAGTGCTCATGGCTGTGATCTTCTATCCGATCTTCCTTACGGCCTTCAGAATCCGGGGGGCGGGTTCGCTGCTTTTCCGCCCTTCGCAGTCAAGGCCAATACTTTGAACAACGTGCCCATTTCCTTGGGATCGATCAACCGCTGCACGCCGGAATTGATCGCCTTGGCCTGTTCCGGCGTGGCGCGTTCCAGCAAGGTGTCCCGGCGCTGGAGCGCCCCCAGGTCGATCATGAAGTCGCGTTGCGTGATTGGGCCATGGACGGCGACGCCGGCCTGTTCGGCGGCGCGGCCCATCGCCGCGAAGTCCACATGCGCGGTCAAGTCGGCGTCCCCGACAGTCTCCAGAACCGGTGCGTAGTCGTGCCGTTTCACCGCTTGCAGCGTGTCGCCGGTCGCACTGTCGCGATAGCCATAGTCGATGATGAGGGCTGCGATGCCCGATTGCATCCGCCGGGCGATCTCAGACATGACCGAGAGGGAGGCCGGCGAAACCTCAGCCACAGTGCCAACGTCCGCATCGCGCCGAATATTCTCCGCCAGCAGATTTTCGACGCCGCTGGCGCCGGGTGACAGGCCGAAGGCCAATCGATCCTCGACATCGTCCCAGACGACAAGTTTTTCGCGCCAACCCTTGTCGGTGCGAACAAGTTGGTGGATCGGCAAGGCGTCCAGGAATTCGTTGGCGACCAGCAGCAATTGGCCGTCCGGTACGTCCGTCAGGCTGTCGTGCCACGACACGTTCGGATAGGCGGCGAGCACTTTTTCCTGCGCTTGCCGCAAGGCGGGGCTGGTCTCCACCATATGGATTGTGACGGCGTCCAGGAACCCTGGCATGCGGGAAGCGACCCGCAGCATATCGGCCATCAATGTTCCCCGCCCGGGCCCGAGTTCGACCAGGCGCAGGCCGGACGGCGTGCCGTTCAGGCGCCACATCTCCGCCATCCACAAGCCGATCAATTCGCCGAAGACCTGGCTGATTTCCGGCGCGGTGGTGAAATCGCCTGCCGCGCCTAGCGGGTCGCGCGTGCGGTAATAGCCGAACCGCGGATGGCCGAGCGCTTCGGCCATGAATTCGGCAACCGTGAGCGGCCCGTTGAGGGCGATGCGCCGTCTGAGATGTTCTTCCAGAGGCGTCATTGCGTCATTCGGGCGATTGCGTCACCGGGTCCCGCTTCATGCCCAGGCGCAGGACGTAGAACCCGACGGCGAGCATCGGCAGGGACAGCCACTGGCCCCATGTCGTCGCGAAGGGCAGACTTTCGACGAAAACCTCGGGTTCGCGGAAGAACTCGCTGATGATCCGGGCAACGGCGTAACCGATTAGGAAGACGCCGGTGACGATGCCGGGGCGTCGGAGGGCCTTGGTGCCGTGCGCGATCAGAGCCAGGAGCAGATACACCGTCAATCCTTCAAGGCCGGCTTCATACAGCTGACTGGGATGGCGGGGGACTTGCAGCGGGTCGGTATGAAAGACGATGGCCCAAGGCACATCGGCGGGCCTTCCGAAATGTTCTTGATTGATGAAGTTCGCCACGCGTCCGAAGAAAATTCCGATCGGGGCGGCGAGGGCGATTAAATCGGTGAAGGCGAAGAAGGGAATGCTGCGGCGCTTGGTATAGATCACCATGGCGGCGATCACACCCAACAAACCGCCGTGAAACGCCATACCGCCTTGCCAGACCATAAAGATCTCCAGCGGGTGCTTCAGGAAGTATGCCGGGTGGTAAAAGAACACCTGGCCGAGCCGCCCGCCGATAATGATGCCGGCGACGGCCCAGACCATGAAGTCGTCCATGTCGTTCGCTGTAACGCCGGTCGGCAGGCGCTTCGCCATTGCCATGCAATAGCGCCAACCGATGATGATTCCTGCCAGATAGGCCAGCGCATACCACCGGATGGCGATTGGTCCGAGTTCCAGGGCGATGGGGCTTATGTCGGGGAATTGCATTTCGCTTACCGATACGGGTCGTCGGTGGCCAGGAAGTCCTTGATGTAGCCGGCAACACCATCTTCCAGGCTCATCACATTGGCGTCGTAGCCGGTCGAACGAACACGGCTCATATCCGCTTCCGTGAAGTACTGATAGTGTCGGCGGATCCCTTCCGGCGTATCGATGAAGTCTATTTTCGCGTCCCGGTCCATGGCGGCAAACGTCGCCAACGCCAAGTCCTTGAAGCTGCGGGCTTTGCCCGTGCCGCAATTGTAGACGCCGCTCAAGGGCCGTTCCCGCAGCAGCCAGATCATCAATTTCACGCAGTCGTCGACATGGACGAAGTCGCGCAACTGTCCGCCGTCGCCATAGTCGGGATGGTGGGACTTGAACAGGCGGACCTGCCCCGTATCCCGGATCTGTTCAAACAATTGATGCGCGACCGATCGCTGCCCGCCCTTATGATACTCGTTCGGGCCGTAGACGTTGAAGAATTTCAGCCCGGCCCAGAACGGCGGTGCGCTGCCCTTTGTCGCTTCGGCGATGGCGAAATCATCGAACAGTTTCTTGGACCAGCCATAGGGGTTCAACGGTTGAAGGGCGGCCAGCGCAGCTGCGTCGTTACTGTCGGTGAAGCCTTGCGATCCGTCGCCATAGGTCGCGGCAGAGGACGCGTAGATCATCGGGCACCCGGCCTGCTGGCAGAACCGCCATAGCACCTGGCTCAGCGTCAGGTTGGTGCGCATGATCAGGTCCACATCGGTTTCCGTCGTCGCCGAAATCGCGCCCATGTGGAAGACCGCGTCGATCGACGATCCTTGGCGTTTCAGGAATTCAGACAGGTCTGCCGGGTCGACGACCTCATGAACAGGGTGCTTGGCCAGGTTCTTCCATTTGGCGTCGTGGCCGAAGACATCGCAAACCGCGACCGGCCCAAGACCCGCTTGCGCCATTCCCGCGACCAAGTTCGACCCGATGAAACCCGCGCCGCCTGTAACCAAGATCATGCCGTCGGCCCCATTTGTCCGATTTGTCCAAAACACCCCTAAGGGTGCTGCCGTTATACGGTTGGTCGCCCAAACCGGCAACGCGCATGGGCCAAGTGTTGTTGAAACCTGCGTTACAATCCGGCCGTCACACTCTTGGTGTCACGATCCGCCCCCGCACAATCCGCCCCTCACAATCCATGGGGCAGGAACAAGGCGGTCGCATAGAGGAGGACAATCGTCATGGTCAGCGACGCGGCGATCGTCTGCACGGAGATGCAGGCGGCCATCAGGTCGGCGTCTCCGCCCATTGCTTTCGTCATCTGATAGGAACTGACACTGGCGGGCGGTGCTGTGAATATGACGGCGACCAGCGCGGCGGGGCCCGAGAAGCCGAGCGCCAAGGCCGTGGCGACGGTAATGACGGGGGCGGCGATCAGTTTCAGGAATGCACCGACGCCAACCGGCCAGCCCGCTGATTTCAGGGCGCGCAGGCGCACGCCGGCCCCGACGCTCAACAGCGCCATCGGCAGCGCGGCCTTTCCGATCACATCGACGGTGTCCCAAACGGCTTCCGGAAAGGGTACGCCAAGCAGGTTGACGGCGGCGCCGGCGAGGGTGGACAGAATCAAAGGGTTGGTGACCACGCTGCGAACGAGGCTGAAGACGGACGGGCGTGTCCCATTTGCACGGCCATTCATGCCGGCCAGCGCGATCACCCCCAGCGTGTTGATCATCGGGGCGACTATGGCCACGGCGATCGCGGCGAAGGCCGACCCCGTCGCACCCAACAGAGACGCGCTCGCGGCGAGCCCGACATAGGCGTTCATGCGAAAGGCGCTTTGATAGACGGCGACGAAGGATCGGTCGGGAAGGCCGATAAGCGGCTTGCTCAACCGCGCCAGGAAGGCCGTTCCCAAGGTGGAGGCGACCAGAACGATTGCCATGTTCACCGTGTCCGGACCGCTCAGATTGGCCCTGCCTGTTACGGCGAACAGCAGGCAGGGAAACAGAATCCAAAAGATAGCCTTGTCCAAACCGTCCCAGAATGTCGCAGCCAGAAACCCGCTGCGCCGCAAGGTCGACCCCAGGACCACCACGGCGAAGATGGGGAAGATTGCGGAAAGAATTGGAATGAGCAGAGCTGTCATTTGACTTTTGCCGTCACTTGAGGCGTTTGCCGGGGGTAAGGGAAACGGATGCAAACACTAACCCGGAACGGGAGGGGAAGGCGATGGCGGAGGACGTGAATAAGGCCGGATCGAGGGAAATAGAGTATTTCTACTCGATCCGTTCCTCCTACACCTATCTCGGTGCTCAGCGCCTCTACGATCTGGCGAGGAAATACGGACGTCGGGTCGTCCATCGGCCCGCCCTGCTGTCCATCGTCGTGCCCGCCGCCGGCGGGCTCCCCTTCGAAAAGCGATCCAAGGCATGGTGGCGCATGCAGGAAAAGGACATGGAACGCTGGGGCGATTACCTGGGCATTCCGATCATTCCCGATCCGGTTCATCACTACGGCACGATGGAATTGCCCTCCGGCCTCGTGGCCGCCGCGCAGGATATCGTCCAATCGGGCGGTGAGGGGGATGTCGACTGCCTAAGCTTTGAAATCCTGGCGGCTCTCTGGCGGGACGATACGGATATTGCCGACGCGGCGGTCACCGATCCGCTGTGCGCAGCCTGCGGCTTCGACGCGCAGGAACTCCGGCAACGGGCGCTTGATGGGGCCGCGCAGGCGCAAGTCAAAGCCAATTCCCAGGAAATGGTCGAGCGGGGCTATATCGGTGCGCCGACCTATGTGGTCGATGGTGAGGCCTTCTATGGGCAGGACCGGTTGATGTTCGTCGAGCGTGCCCTGCAGGCTGCATCCTGACGTCCATTCGGTGACGGTGTCACCGGTGCCTCGGCAGCAGGACGGTATAGTCCAGGTCCAGGACGATATCCTTGCTTTCGGCCGGGAAGTCGGTTGCCGGGCGATTCTTGATCGCCCGCGTGCGCAGCCTCAGCGCGCCGATATCGGTCCGGTTTTCCAGGGCCTGCGCCGAGAGCACCTCGGACCAAGCGTATATCGTATCGCCGGCGAATGTCGGGGCGGTGTGCTTGCCGCCGTTGATGGCTGAGATGATGCAGGCGTTGCCGAGCCCGTTGTGGCTGAGGGCGCGCGCGATGCTGATGACATGCCCGCCAAAGACCACACGTTTTCCAAACCGTGTGCTCATCGCAAGATGGGCGTCAAAATGTGCGCGGCTGTTGTTCTGATACAGGCGTGTCGCCATCATGTGTTCGGCTTCTTCCACGGTGAAGCCGTCGCGGTGGTCGATCTTTTCACCGGTCGCGTAGTCGTCCCAGAAATAGGGTGAGCCGGACTCTTTCGATTCCCAATGCCTGTTCAGTTTGTGGCGCGGGATGGTCAGGCGCTCCACAGCGGATGCAAGGTCCGGCACAACTGGGGCGGGGCATTTCGACTTGGGGTCCCGTTTCGGAATCAATACCCATCGCACGAAGGTCAATATCGGAACATTGCGGTGGTCCATGCCTTCGGTGCGGACATAGACGGTTCCGGTTTCGCCATCCGAATTTTCCTTCAGGCCGATGACCGTTGATCGCGCGCCCACGGTTTCACCGATATAGATTTGCCGGAGGAAGTCGCATTCCGCATAACCAAGATTGGCGATAGCATTCAGAGCGATGTCCGGAACGCTCTTTCCTACAATGACGTTGAAGACCAGCATGTCGTCCAGCGGCATGCGGTCATAACCGGCCCGCCGCGCGAACGTCTCAGACGATTGCAAGGCAAAGCGGGATCCGGTCAGGGATTGATACAGGGCGGCGTCGCCCTCCGTCAGTGTCCGTGGCAGGGCATGTTCGATCACCTCACCCAGTGAAAAATCCTCGAAAAAGCGGCCTTCCTGCGTCTTGCTCATATCAGCCTCCCTGCTTGGCCGGTCCGTGCCGGCTTTGGATCAGTATATCAGGGGTCGCGCGGGAATCGATGGCCGTAATCAACGGTCTGGAAATGGCGCAGCGATCGGCTCTTTCAGGCCGGCCCGTCGTTCACGCCAACCCAGGATAGCGGCGCCAGTCAGGATCAGGACGGCGCCGGCCAGGGTCATAAGCGAGGGGACTTCCCCGAAGAAAAGCATTCCGTAGAGCGCGGCGTAGAGCAGTGTCGTGTACATGAAAGGGGCGACGTAGTTCGCCTCACCCAGTTTCATGCCGCGCAGAAAGAAGGTTTGCGCGGTGACCATGACGGTGCCGATGGAGGCCAGCATGACCCATTGCGGGACGCTGACCGGTTCCCAGAAAAAAGCCGCGGCGCATCCAGACAGAAGGGCGCCCACGCCGTTGTTGATGAGCAGGATGCGAAGCGGGGGTTCGTTTCCGGTCAGGCTCTTTATGAAGACCAGCTCCGTTCCCATGAGCATGGCCGCCATCAAGGCGACCAGCGCGGTTGGCTGGAAAGCGTCGGTGCCGGGTTGGGTCAAAACGACGACACCGGAGAACGCGATGCCGGCGGCGCCCCAGCGCCAGGGGCCGGCCCGCTCGCCCAGGAACAGAATGGCGAGAATCATGGCGAAGAAAGGGCTCAGGAAACTGATGGCGGTGGCGTTGGCGAGCGGCATCAGCGCGACCGCGGCGAACATGGCCGATACGCCTGCCCATCCGAAAAAGACGCGCCCCATATGCCGCGACCAACGCGCGCTCTGGAAGGACGGCTTCTTGATGATTGCGAAAGGAACAAGGGTTAGGAAACCGAACAAGAACCTGCCGAAAGAGACCTGCAGCGGATGCAGGTCGGCCCCGCCGTCCATGCCCAGGTTCTTCGCAATCGCCGAGGTGGCGGCGATGAAGCCGCAGGAGATGACGATAAAGAACGCACCCTTGAGGTTGTCGGTCATGGCAGGGCTTTACACGCGAAGGCGACTGTAATCCAGCGGGTTGAGCGGTGGCGTCGACCGGGGCCAGGGGCCCGGTCAGGTCTGCGCGGAGTCGAGCTCTTCGATCATCGCAGCCAGGGCAAGGATGCGCTTGGCGTCTTCCACATGCAGGTTTTCGACCAGCTTTCCGTCCAGCACGACGACACCCTTGCCGACGGCCGCCGCCGCTTCGAAGGCTTGGATGATCTTGGCGGCGTGGTCGATCTCCGCGTCCGTCGGGCCGAAGACGGCGTTTGCGGCGGCGATCGTCTTCGGATGGATCAACGTCTTGCCGTCGAAGCCCAGTTCCAAACCCTGTCGGCAGGAGGCTTCGAACCCGGCATCGTCTGCCAAGTCCAGGTGAACACCGTCCAAGACGGCCAGGCCAAAGGCGCGCGCCACAAGGACGGCGATGTTCAGACTGGCGATGAAGGGCAGGCGTTGCGGTGTATGCAGGCAGTGCAGGTCCTTGGCCAGGTCGGACGTCCCCATGACGAACCCGCCCAGGCGCGGCGTTGATTTGCCGATCTCTTCGGCATGAAGCACGCCCAACGGCGTTTCGATCATGCACCAGAGTGCGAGGTCCGCCGGTCCGCCATGGTCGTCGAGTATCTTCTGGGCGGTCAGGACCGTTTCGCCGCTTTCGACCTTGGGCAGCAGGATGCCGTCTGCGCCGGCATCCGCCATCGAAGCGAGGTCATCGGCGCCCCAAAGGGAATCCAACCCGTTTACCCGGACCAGGATTTCCCGCTTGCCGTAACCGCCTTGTGCAAGGGCGGCTTTGACGTTGGCGCGGGCTGCTTCCTTCGCATCGGACGCAACCGCGTCCTCAAGATCCAGGATCAGTGCGTCGGCGGTCAGCGTGCGGCCTTTCTCCATCGCGCGGGTGTTGGAACCGGGCATGTAGAGAACGGAGCGGCGGGGGCGGGAGGAGGCGGCCATGGCCGAAGGTCCATTTCTATTGGAATTACCGGGTTCGGCGCAGAATACCGGGTAGGGGTTCTTTGACAAGCAAGCGCGGCAAGGTTCCCCGGCGGGACGGATGCTTGCCAGTCCTGGGGCCGCCGTGTATCGCGGAAGGCATGAATGTCATCTCGATCCAATCCCATGTCAGCTTCGGACATGTCGGGAATTCGGCGGCGGTCTTTCCGTTGCAGCGCCAGGGCGTCACCGTCTGGCCGGTGCATACCGTGCTGTTTTCGAACCATACCGGCTATGAGGGCTGGCGCGGCCCGGTGCTGTCGCCGGAAACCGTGCGGGACGTGCTGCGCGGGATGGAGGATCGCGGCATCCTGGCCGATTGCGACGCTGTGCTGACCGGCTATATCGGAAACGCCGATCTGGGATCGGTCATTGCAGACCTGGTCGACAGGGTCCGGCAGGCCAATCCTTCTGTAATCTATTGCTGCGACCCGGTGATGGGGGACGAGGGACGCGGATTCTATGTGTCGGACGGCGTTGCCGGCTTCATGCAGGAAACCGCCCTGCCGCGCGCGGATATCCTTACGCCGAACAAGTTCGAACTTCAGGCGATGAGCCCTTTCGACGGGGACAGCCTGCCGGAGTTGATCGCGGCGGCGCGGGTCCTGTGCGCGAAAGGACCGCGGCTGGTTCTGGTGACCAGCCTGGAACGCCGGGACGGACCGCCCGACGCGGTCGAAATGCTGCTGGTGTCGAAAGACGACGCATGGGTGGCCGCGACGCCCCGCCTGACCTTCCCGATAAACCCGAACGGGGCGGGCGACATGACGGCGGCGCTTTTCCTGGCGGCGGTGCTGAAGGGGAGAGATCCGGGAACGGCGCTCGGCGATACCCTGTCCGCGGTCTATGCCGTGCTGGACAAGACACGGGAATTGGGCGGCCGTGAAATGGCGCTGGTGGAAGCGCAGGATGCGATCGTCGCCCCGCCGCACCGCTTCGAGGCATGCCGGCTGGAAGGTTAAGCTTTGCCGTTCCTGCCGGTTTTACCGTCGATGAAATCGTCCAGCGCGGCACGGACCCGCATGAAGACGCTGTCCCAATCGCCGGGGCCCGCTTGCCGGAACAGCCTAATGCTCGGATACCAGGGGCTGTCCTCCCGCTTCAACTGCCAGCGCCAATCGGGCGCGTAAGGCAGCATGAGCCAGACCGGCTTGCCCATCGCGCCGGCCAAATGGGCCACGGATGTATCGACAGTGACGACCAGGTCGAGATCCTGGAGCAGGGACGCCGTATCCGCGAAGCTGCGGATCGCCGGGCTCAAATCCTGCAGGACGGCGCCCAACGACAAGTCGTGGATCTGTTGCTGCGCGGGGCCGATCTGAAGGCTGTAGAAACGCGCGTTCAACACATCGAACAAGGCAGTGAAAGCGCCAAGTCCGGTCGAACGATTGCCGTCGTTCTTGTGGGTCGGTTTGCCGGCCCAGGCAATGCCGATGCGCGGACCCGTCGCATCGTCGTTGATACGCGGGCCGTCCGGCGGCGGGGTCAGGTAAGGGTCGCGGCCGGGCAGCACGCTTTCGCCCAGCGGCAACAGGATCGGCGCGCTCAACAGCGGCATTTGCATATCCGCTTCGACCGGGCCCTGATCCCGGGCATGAATTTCGATCCCGCCGAACCGGCGAGTCGCTTTCAGCAAGTCGACCAGATGCGGCTGAACGTCGAAGATCAAGCGCCCCACGCGGGATTTCAAACTGGGGACATACCGGCAGAATTGCAGACTGTCGCCCAAACCCTGCTCCGCATGGATGACGACGGTCTTGTCGGATTGCATGTCCCCGCCCCAGCGCGGCAGGTCCTCATAACGTTGCTTCGTTTCCGGCAGATTCCAGCGCGCTTCATAGGCCTCGAACCCTTCTTCCAGATTGCCGCTCAGCAGCAGGGTCAAGGATTGGTCCCAGGCCAGGTCCGGATTGGCGTAACCCAGAAGCTCGGCGCGCCGGAAACAGGCATCCGCCTCGCCCAGGTCGCCGAAATCGCGCGTGACGAGCCCCATATTGTAGTGAATCTGCGCCGCGCCGGGGGTCAGGCTGATCGCCTTGATCTGCGCGCGTTTGGCGTCTTCCAGGAAATTCGCCGCCCGCAGTGCATTGCCCAGGTTGGACCAGGATGCGCCGTCCTTCGGATTCAGCATCACGCCGCGGCGCAGGCAAACCAGGGCCGCGTCCAGCTTGTTCAGCCGCCGCAGCACGATGCCCAGATTGATCCAGCCGGCAGCCGAATTGGGGAACCGGCGCACCAGTCCTTCATAGCCGCGCGCGGCACCCTCCAGATCGCCGATCCGATGCAGTTCTATCGCCGCCATCAGAGCTTCCTGGACGGAGACCGGCTTGGCGGGCTCGGCGGCAACCGGCTGCGGCATCTCCGCCTCGGGGGCCGGCGCAGGCGCGTCTTCAACCGCCGGTTCCGGATCGGATTCCGCTTCTGGTTCTGCTTCCGCTTCCGCTTCTGGTTCCAGCTCCCTTCCCGGCGCGGCTTCCGAGGCCGGGAGGTCCGGCATGTCTTCCGTCATCTCCTCCGCCATGTCGTCGGCCATGTCGTCGGCCATGTCTTCCGGGGCGCCGTCGCTTTCGCCGTCGTCGTCGGACGTCGCGAATTCCAATCCCTCTATCTCCAGGACCAGTTCTTCCTCCGCCTCTTCCGTTTCCGGTTCGGCATCGAGCGAAACGGGGGGCTCAAGGTCGGGCAGGGCGTCGTCATCCGGCCAGGCGTCATCATCGGCCATGTCTAAAGCGGGTTCGGATTCTTCAAGGTTGGGCTCTTCGTCTGGTGGCGCGGATGGATCGGGCAGGGGCGGGCCCAAATCCCCGTCGTCGAGACTGTCGTCGATACTCTCCCCTAAGCCCATGTCGGTCTCGGGCGCGTCGGTCTCGGGCGCGGCGGTCTCGGGCGCGGCGATCTCGCGTTCAGCCGCTTCCGCCGTTTCTGCCGCAGCCGCCCTTTCTTCCTCTGCCGCCGTGGCGGAAATGGAGTCCGAAACCCGCG
>CAYGKA010000003.1:84604-144653 GCA_964350445.1 uncultured Flavobacteriaceae bacterium | reverse complement strand
CGGCGCCCGCGGCGCCGATCCGGCCCTAGCCGGAGGCGCTGGCGGGTCGGAGCGCGGCGGAGAAGCGGGCGCTCGGCGCCGCCGCGATCCGCGAGGCGGGCGCGGGCGCCGCGGCGCTCACCCTGCCCGACAGCGTCGCCTGGCTCCTCAACATCCGCGGGGACGACCTGCCGCGCCTCCCCGCCCCGCTCGTCGTCGCGCTGGTCGACGCGGCGGGCGCCGGACCGCGCGTCCTCAGGCCGGGGCCGGCGGCGGCGGGGCAAAGGTGTAACGCAGACCGATCAGAATGCTGTGCGACAGATAATCGGAATCCACATCCGTCCCGTTCGACAGGCCGAATTCGACCGACGGCACGTAGAACAGGTTGTAGGTACCGGTCAGGTCCAGATTGTCGGCGACACGATAGGCGACACCGGCCATCAACTGTCCGGCAAGACCGGTATCGTCGTCATTCATGGCCAAGCCGTTGACGGGGTTGACCCCGTCGGCACTGATCCTGGCCGCACCGAGACCGGCGCCGATGAAGGGCTTCAGCCCCGGCTGACCGATATCGAAATCCAGGAAAACGTTCAGCATGGCGGACAGGACGTCGACATCGCCGGAAGCCGAAACGCCCCCAACCTTGTCCACATCTCCGTCGCGATAACCGAATTCGCCACCGACGCGGAAAATACCGTCATAGTCGTGGCCGATCGTTACCAACCCGACGAAGCCGGGGTCGATTTCCGCATCGACGTCGAAGCCGGTGCCATCCAGGTCGCTATCGGCCGGGATGTTGATGCCGCCTTGACCTTCCACGTACCACTGCGCAGCCGCATCCGCGACCGGCAGGGCAAGGAACGCCCCGGCCGCGAGCATTGCGGAAGCCGCAATACCGGACCGCAAACGGCGCGATAAGTCTGTTAGTGCCATTGTTCCCATCCGAGAATTGGCTGCCGTCCTAACCTTTGGGGATAGGGCCCCCCTTCAAAAAGGGCCGGTCCGGCAGCAATCGCACAGGGCCCGATTTAGCCCGGTACCTCCAAATTGCTACAGGGTTTGTCGCAGATTACGTATATGTTGTCGAGGTTCCCAGCGATGGGGGACACCCTCTATCAAGGATAGATTCCTGGTGTTGCAACAACATCACAGTCATCTGCGCCAACCCGGCGCCGGCGCAATGCCGGTCCGGTCAACCTTGCGCCTTGTTGAGCTATCGAGGCCTTGCTATACCCCGCGCGGCAATTACGTCTTAGCCGACCGGTTCGAACGCGGGTAGGTCGCCCACACTACCGGACGGATATTCGCAGATTTCAGGAGAAATTGGATGAGCGCTGACAGCGACTTCAAGGTAAAGGACATTAGCTTGGCCGATTGGGGCCGCAAGGAAATCAATATCGCGGAAACCGAAATGCCGGGCCTGATGGCCCTGCGCGAGGAATTCGGATCGGCGCAGCCGCTGAAGGGCGCCCGTATCGTCGGCTGCCTTCACATGACGATCCAGACCGCGGTTCTGATCGAGACCCTGACCGCGTTGGGCGCCGAAGTCCGCTGGTCGTCCTGCAACATCTTCTCCACCCAGGACCATGCGGCGGCCGCGATTGCGGCGACCGGCGTGCCGGTCTTCGCCTGGAAAGGCATGAGCGAGGAAGAGTTCTGGTGGGCCATCGACATGACGATGGAAGGGCCGAACGGCTGGGTCCCGAACATGATTTTGGACGACGGCGGCGACCTGACGGTGCGCATGCACGAAAACCGTCCGGAACTGTTGGAAAACGTCCGTGGCCTGTCGGAAGAAACCACGACCGGTGTTCACCGCCTTTACGAAATGGCGAAGAAGGGCACGTTGAAGGTTCCGGCCATCAACGTGAACGACAGCGTCACCAAGTCGAAATTCGACAACAAATACGGCTGCCGTGAAAGCCTGGTCGATGCCATCCGCCGCGCCACCGACGTGATGATGGCCGGCAAGGTCGCCACAGTTTGCGGTTTCGGCGATGTCGGCAAAGGGTCCGCCGACAGCCTGCGCAACGCCGGCTGCCGCGTGCTGGTCACCGAAGCCGACCCGATCTGCGCCCTGCAGGCCGCCATGGAAGGCTTTGAAGTCGTCACCATGGAAGACGCTGCGCCCCGGTCAGACATCTTCTGCACCGCGACCGGCAATGTGGACGTCATCACCGTCGACCACATGCGCGCCATGAAAGACCGGGCGATCGTCTGCAATATCGGCCATTTCGACAGCGAAATTCAGATCAACGCGCTGAAGAACTTCAAGTGGGACAACATCAAGCCGCAGGTCGACGAAGTCGAATTCCCCGACGGCAAGAAGATCATCGTGCTGGCCGAAGGCCGTCTGGTGAATCTGGGCTGCGCCACCGGCCATCCCAGCTTCGTCATGAGCGCGTCCTTCACCAACCAGGTCCTGGCCCAGATCGAGCTTTGGAACAATGCCAGCGACTATGAGTGCAAGGTCTATGTTCTGCCGAAGCACCTCGATGAGAAGGTCGCGGCGCTGCATCTGGCGAAAGTCGGCGCGATGCTGACCAAGCTGTCGCAGGAACAGGCGGATTATATCGGCGTCGGAACCGAAGGCCCGTTCAAGCCGGACACCTATCGTTACTGATCGCATTTTTGCCGTCCACGCGCGGCAAAGGGCCATATTAAGGGCCCGGCAACGCGCGGCGGCGGTTTACGCATCGACACGGCCGGAAGCGATTCCGGCCGTGTTTTTGTGTGTCTGTCCCGTGAAGCGCGCAGCCCCAGCTTGTCGCCGGTCCGAAGCGCCCTTAACATTGACCCCCGGCATTCGGATGGGGATTTGGGTGCCGAGGGGCGTTAGGGGAAACCAAGCCTGGATGTCTGACGACTTCACTCTCGCTGCCCTGGCCGGCACCGCGCTCGGCGGTCTCTTGGGATTTTCAATCGCCTGGTGGCGGCAGCGCCGTTCCGTCGCCATCGACCGTTACTTCGCCGGCGACCCCGCCCCCCTCGTCGTCATCCTGGACAACCACATCCAAGCGAACGGCCCCGCTGCCCAACTATTGGGGAGCACCCGGTTCACCACGCTGATGGAACTGTGCACCTGCCTTTCCGCGCCGGACCTGGAATCGCGGAACAAGACGCTGCATGCCCTGCTCGAAGATCTGCGGCGGACCGGTGCCGCATTGAAGGAGAATGTGAAGGTCGGTCCACGGCAGGCCGACTACACCCTGACAGGTTTTCCCTCCGGCAACGGCGTGATGCTGCGTTTCGAGGACCGGGAAGCTGAAATCGCGGCGATGAACAAGGCGCAAGCCGCCCGCAGCGCCCAGACACGCGTGGAGAAAATTCTCGACCGGCTGCCGCTGCCGGTGTGGTGGCGCGACCCGAAGACGCTGAAGCTTGCCGGCGGCAACACCGTCTATGCCAACGCCGTCGGCCTTTCCGGAAGTGCTGAAATTCCGGCGTCGAACCGCGACCTGATGACGGGTTTGGTGGCGGAGGAAGGAACCGCGCTCGCGCGGCGCGCCCTCAGCCGTTCGACACCGCAATCGGAAAGTCATCATGTGGTGATCAACGGGACGCGTCAGCTCTATGATTTCGTCGAACTGCGTCTCGATGAAGACGGCACGGTCCTTGGTTTCGGCGAAAACCAGACCGGCCCGGAAGCGATGCAGACCTCTCTGGCCGAAAACATCGCCGCCCAGGATGCGGTGCTTGAGAATCTTTTGACCGCCGTCGCGATTTTCGGGCCCGACCGGAGGATCAACTTCTACAACTCCGCCTATGCCGACCTTTGGGGTCTTGAACCCGAATATCTGGATTCCCAACCGAGCTTCGAGGAGGTTGCCGGCATGCTCTACGACCGCCGGCAAGTGCCCGAAACGATCGACCAGAGGGCCGAAATTCGAGCCCGGGTCGAGTTGTTTACTTCTGTCATGGAAACACGGGAAGAACTGCTGCACCTTCCCGACGAGCGGTCGATCCGGCTGCTGATTTCACCACACCCGAAGGGCGGTCTGTTCTTCCAGTTCGAAGACGTCACCGACAGACTGGCGCTGGAACGGTCTTACAATACACTGACCCAGGTTCAGCAAGCCACACTGAACAACTTGTATGAGGGGTTCGCGGTGTTCAGCCGGGACGGCCGCCTTCGGCTGCATAACCGTGCCTATCAGGAAATTTGGAAGTTCAGTGATGCCGACCTGCGCGGGTCGCCCCATGTTTCGCAACTGCTGGAGAAAGTGCGCCCCCTTATTCCACACAGTACGGATTGGGAAGAATTCAAGCGTGACACAATCGTGGCGATTACCGAACCGAAGTCCGATGCAGGCCGGTACGAGTTTTCCGACGACCGTATCATCGACCGGGTTGAGGTTCCCCTGCCGGACGGCCAGTGCCTGATGCTATATCTGGACGTCACCGACAGCCTTCGCGTACAGCGGGCGCTTGAGGAACGGAACGCCGCGCTTGAAAACGCCGATCTTCTGAAGTCGCGCTTCATTTCAAACATGTCCTACGAGTTGCGAACCCCGTTAAACACGATCATCGGATTTACCGAAATTTTGCAAAGCGGGCTGGCCGGCGATCTGAATGTGCGGCAGGCGGACTATGTCTCGAATGTCCTGGAGGCGTCGCAGCATCTTGCCCGCATGGTCGGCGACATCCTGGACCTGGCGACGATCCAGGCCGGTTTCATGCAGCTGGACATCCAGGACACCGATGTCGCGACGATCGTCACGGAGCTTGTTCGGACGGCCCGAACCGCGGCGGATGAGAAATCGATTACGGTTTCGGTCAATCGCAATATCAAGCCGCTGCCGGCCGCCTGCGACACCGCGCGGATCCGGCAGGTCCTGGCGAACCTGCTGGGCAACGCCATCAAGTTCACGCCGGAAGGCGGCACGGTAGAGATTCATGCCTTGCCGCCGGAACCGGATATTCCGGAAATCCGCATCATCATCGAAGACACCGGTGGCGGCATTTCGGAAGAAGACCGCGAACGCGTCTTCGAAAGTTTCGTTCAGGCGTCCAGCGGCACCAAACAATCGGGCGCCGGATTGGGCCTCGCCCTCTCGAAAAGCCTGATCGAATTGCATGGCGGGCGGATCGTGCTTGGCGGGTCGACGGCCGGGGGGACTTCCGCCACCTGCTACATACCGGTCAAACCGCGCCGCAGCCCCCTGCTCGATCCGGTCGCAAATCCATAACCGGGTGTTCCGGCGCCGCGCCGATCACACCCGTTTCCGTCCCGCCGGCACCCATGTCACCAGAATGATGCCGAGGACGATCGGCACAAGGCCGGTCAGGTCCATCGCGCTTACCGGTTCGCCCAGGATCAGAAATGCGAACAGCATGCCGAGGCCCGGGTTCAAAAAGTGGAACGCACTGGCCCGGCTGGCCCCGGCGATCCTGATCATCCGGAACCAGATCAACAACGCGACCACGGACAGCATGATGGCCAGATAGGCGACGACCAGGAAGAAGGTCGCGTTCCATTGAATGGTGCCCCAATCTTCCATCGCCACGGAAAAGGGGATGAGGACGATCCCCGACGCGATCGTCTGGATGGTGACCATGACGAATGGATCACTGTGGCTGCCCCGCTTCCGGTACAGGATCGTACCGGATGTCAGGCAGAGCATGGCGATGAACCCAAGCACGACACCGGTAACGTCGTCGATGCCCGTTCCCAAGCGGTCGCGCAGGACGATCGCCGCGCCGAGCAGGCCAAGCGCAATGCCCATCAGCGCCCGTTTCGTTACCCGTTCTCCCAGAAGGGGCTGGGCCAATAAGACCGTCGCCAGGGGGGTCATCGCCGCGATCAGGGCCGCTAGCCCGGCGGTGATCGTCTGCATGGCGATGAAGAAAAGGCCCAGATAGGCGGAATTGTTCAGCACGCCGAGCGCGACGCCCGTCACCACGTCGCGCCGGTCCGCGGGCCATTTCTTTCCCATCAGCAGCATGCCGGCCCACATCAGCGCGCCGGCGAACAGGAACCGTATCGTCAACTGGGCCAGCGGCGGCGCCGCGGTCAGCCCGAATTTCGCCGCGATGAAGGCGGAACTCCAGAGCACGCAGAAGGAGATGCCGAGGAGGTACAATTCCTTGTTGCCGCCCGGCGCGGGCAATGCGGCGGCAGCGGACCCGGCGGTTCGATCAGAGGACATCTTCTTTGATTTTCCCGACAAAGGGCGGCAGGACGCCGCGGGGGAGGATTCCCCGAAAACTGATTCCCGAACAAGGATAAACGGGGTCAGGTTATCCGGGGTCAGGTTATCCGGGGTCAGGATTCTTCGGGCGGTGATTGCTCGGGCGACGAGTCCGCGGGGGATGTTCCCGGGGGGCCGGGCAGGCGCATGCGCCAGACGCCGGAAAGCTCTTTCAGATCATCCGGGGCGACGGCGCGCCCTTTCCGCGTAATTTCGATCCGCCCGATCCGGGCGAGATGGAACGCCTGGTTCTTCACCGCCTGGAAATATCTGCGCCAGGCGTTGGCGTTGGGCACGCCCTTGGCGGTCCGGGCAGCGGCTTGTTCGCTGATGGCGCGCGCCACTTGTTCCGCACTGACCGACTTGTTCGCGGGTGCTTCCCGCAGATAGGCCAGCAGCTCAACCGCCACCGGGTCCAGTTTCTTGTTATCGTCGCTCGACATCGTCGAAATACCTTATTGTTTGAGTAGGGCCGGCACTCATACCCGCTCGGCGCGCTGCGCGACAATCACTTCCGTCCAGTCGCTGTTTACCGGATCGATGGCAACGCTGTTGCGCGTCGCCGTGATCATGCCGCGGTTGACCAGTATTTGCGCTGCCTCAACAAGCCCGTAGCGGCGCATTTCTTCGTCAAGCTGCGAGAAGGTATGCCGCCCGATTTCCGCCAAAACCGTCCTTCCCTGCATCGATACATGCGACAGGATCACGCTTTGAAAGTCCTCCGTCGGCGGCGGACGGGCCGCGGCGCCAAAGGACAGCAGGCGTTTCATGAAGGTCAGGAACGACATCGTCGGGACTATGCCCGCAGGCTCGGTCCCTGTCCATGCGCCAACGGCGCGGGATTGCGGGAGTTTGTCACCAGCCCGGGTGTTGATTTCCGCTTCGGCGCGATGGTTGGGCTTTCAGGTCTGGCATCCGGGCTTCGCCGTCCCTATGTTGACTCGGCAAGAAGAACGGGTGGGGGGTCCGGAAATGCAGGTCATGACAGGGACGATAGAAGCATTGGCTGCCGCGACGGGCGCCTTCGTTCTGGGACATTTCATCCTATCCAGTCTGCCGGTGCGCCATGCGCTGATCGGCGCCATCGGGGAAAGCCCCTTCCGCATCGTTTATTCGCTGCTTGCGGGGTTGGGTCTGTTCTGGACGATCTCCGCCTTCGGCGCCGCGCCCTATTTGGACGTTTGGACACCGCCCGCCGGGCTTCGCCACCTCACCTTCCTGCTGGTCTTGATCGGCGTGTTCTTCGTGGTGGTCGGGGTCACGACGAAAAGCCCGACCGCCGTCGGCGGCGACAAGATGGCGAACGATCCGCACCCTTTGAGCGGGATCCTCACGGTTACCCGGCATCCCTTCCTGGTCGGCGTGATCATCTGGGCCGTCGGTCATCTTCTCGCCAATGGGGATCTGGCGTCTATCATCCTGTTCGGCGGCATGCTCATCCTGGCGGCCGGCGGGATTGCCCATATCGATATGCGGCGGCGGCACAGTCTGGGCTCCGCCTGGGGGCCGATCGCTCTATCGACCAGCGTCGTGCCCTTCCTGGCCATCGCGCAGCGGCGGACACGCTTGGACTGGCGGGGCATCGGCCTGCCCCGCGTGGTTCTGGCCCTGGCGATCTATGCCGCGCTCGCCTATGGGCACCAATGGTTCGCGGGTGTCCCCCTGGTCGGCTAGGGGCGGCGGCAAAGCGGTTTAAGCGCCCTCCGGCTCCAAGGCGTAGCCAGCGGAGCGGACGGTGCGGATCACATCCAACTTGCCTTCGTTGTTGAGCGCCTTGCGCAAACGCCGGATATGTACGTCCACGGTGCGCGGCTCGACATAGACATCCCGGCCCCAAACCGCGTCCAATAGCTGTTCGCGGCTGAACACCCGGCCCGGATATTCGAGGAAATGCCGCAGCAGGCGGAATTCCGTCGGGCCCAATTTGATCTCTTCACCGTCGCGATGGACCCGGTGCGCGGCCAGATCCATGCTGATATCCGCCGCGGAAAGCTGTTCGTCCGCCAGCACCGGGCGGGCGCGCCGCAGCAGAGCATGCACACGCGCCGTCAGTTCGGCCGGCGAGAACGGTTTGGTGACGTAGTCGTCCGCCCCCGCGTCGAGCCCGCGGACCGTGTCCGCTTCTTCTCCGCGCGCGGTCAACATGATGATCGGCAGCGACTTCGTCACCGGTTTCCGGCGCAACTGCCGGCACACCTCTATGCCTGTCACTTCCGGCAGCATCCAATCGAGCAGGATGATATCCGGCGGGTTTTCGTCGACCGCCATCAGGGCTTCCCGTCCGTCCAGGGCCACATCGACTTCGAACCCTTCGCGCTCCAAGTTGTAGCGCAGCAGGGTTACGACGGCGGTTTCGTCTTCGATGATCAGAATGCGTGGCTTCATCGTCAAAGTCTGTACTTCCTAAACTTGCTCCAGGCCCTTTCAGGCGGCCGAAGGCGGACCCTCCGGTCCATCTACGACCATGACGGCTGTATCGTCGTCTTTCGGCCTGGAGTCGCCCAACCGTTTACCGTCGACCCTGTAGTGCAGGGTCTCGGCAATATTCGTTGCATGATCGCCTATCCGTTCCAGATTCTTGGCGATGAAAAGCAGATGGGTTCCCGCGGAAATGAACCGCGGATCTTCCATCATATATGTCAACAACTCCCTGAAAATACTGGTATAAAGTGCGTCGACCTCCTGGTCGGCCTCCCACACAGCGATGGCCTTTTCCAGGTCTTCGTCCGTGCAGGCGTCGAACACGTCTTTCAGCATCGCCTGCACCAACCGGCCCAGCGTGCTGACGCTGCGGTTGACCGGGTTCGCGGAACTGACCGGCATTTGCGCCAAGGCCTGTACGCGCTTGGCGATGTTCTTGGCATAGTCGCCGATCCGCTCGATATCGGCCGACATGCGCAGCATGGCGACGATGTAGCGCAAATCGTTCGCCACCGGCTGGCGCAGCGCCAGCATGCGGACGACCAGGGCATCGATCTCCGTTTCCAGGTCGTCGATTTCCTTGTCCTTGCCGCGGATGATCTGCGCCAGGTCCTCATCGCGCCGGCTGACGGCCCGCAAGGCGCCGTCCAGCTGCGATTCCGCCAGGCCGCTCATCTGGCTGAACATTTTGCGGAGACGCGAGAATTCGTCGTCATACGCCTTTACGATATGCTCGCTTTGATCCGCCGATGTCATGTCCGCCTCCCTTTGTTCCCGTCCGTTCGCATCAACCGAACCGGCCGGTGATATACCCTTGCGTCTTCTCGTCCTTCGGGTTCGTGAAGAGCTCTTCCGTTTCCCCGTATTCGATCAGATTCCCCAGGTGGAAGAACGCGGTTTTTTGGCTGACGCGCGCCGCCTGCTGCATCGAATGCGTCACGATCGCGATGGTGAAGTTTTCCCGCAGCTCGTGAATCAGTTCCTCGATCTTCGCCGTGGCGATCGGGTCCAGCGCCGAGCAGGGCTCGTCCATCAGAATGACTTCGGGCTCCACCGCAATCGCCCGGGCGATGCACAGGCGCTGTTGCTGGCCGCCGGACAAGCCGGTTCCGGGCTGGTCCAGGCGATCCTTCACCTCTTCCCAGATACTGGCGCGGCGCAGGCTGCTCTCGACAATCCGGTCCAGGTCGGTCTTGTCCCTCGCCAGGCCGTGGATGCGCGGGCCATAGGCGACGTTTTCGTAGATCGATTTCGGGAAAGGATTGGGCTTCTGGAAGACCATGCCGACACGCGCCCGCAACTGCACGACGTCAACCGACTTGTCGTAGATGTCGCCGGTATCGAGCAGGATCGAGCCGGTGACGCTGCACGTGTCGATGACGTCGTTCATTCTGTTCAGGCACCGCAGGAAGGTCGACTTCCCGCAGCCCGACGGCCCGATCAGCGCTGTGACTTCCTTGTCGACAACGTCGATATCGACATCGAAAAGAGCCTGCTTGTCGCCATAGAACACGCAAACACCCCGCCCCTTCATCTTCGCGGGTTTCACCGCGGGTGCAGGCGCAGCCTGCATTTCGGTCTCGGTTACAGCCATTGATCCATCCTTTCAAAGGGCCAGGCGTCGTTGCCCGTCCACCATAAATTTCCGTGCCGGTCCTACCAGCGTGTTTCGAACTTCTTCCGCAGCAGCACGGCGGAGAGGTTCATCGTGATCAGGAAGGCCAGCAGAACCATGATCGCCGCCGAGGTGCGTTCCACGAAAGCGCGTTCCGGCGCATCGGCCCACAGGTAGATCTGCACCGGCAGAACCGTTCCGGGGTCCGTCGGTCCGCCCGGTATTTCGGCGATGAAGGCGACCATGCCGATCATCAACAGCGGCGCGGTTTCACCCAGCGCCTGGGCCATGCCGATGATCGTTCCGGTCAACATGCCCGGCAGCGCCAAGGGCAATACATGATGCGTCATCGCCTGCAGGCGGCTTGCCCCCATGCCGAGCGCGGCCTCGCGGATTGACGGCGGAACCGATTTCAACGCGGCGCGGCTGGCGATGATGATCGTCGGCAGGGTCATCAGCGTCAGCACCAGACCGCCGACCAGCGGCGCGGAACGCGGCAGGCCGAAGAAGTTCAGGAACAGCGCCAGGCCCAACAGGCCGAAGACGATGGACGGCACCGCGGCCAGATTATTGATGTTCACCTCGATGATGTCGGTCCATCGGTTCTTCGGCGCGAACTCTTCCAGATAGACCGCCGCCATCACCCCGATCGGGAAGGAGAGCGACAAGGTGACCAGAAGCGTCCAGAAGGATCCGACGGCGGCGCCCCAGATACCGGCCAGTTCCGGTTCGCGGCTGTCGCCCGAGCTGAACAGTGTCGTATTGAAGACAAGCTCGGTCTTGCCGCGCTGTTCCAGCGTCCAGAGCCAGCCGATCTGTTTGTCGGTGAGGCGCCTGGAATCCTCCGGCACGACGAGCTTCAAAAGCTTCCAATCGTCACCCTGCACGTCACCGTCGTTTTCCAGGGCGACCATCGTCTCCCCGACGATTTGTGCATTGTCGACGGAGGTGATCTTGATCAAGCCGTTGTTGATGGCGACCAGATAGCTCGGCATCGAACTGTCGGTCGGCTCGGGCCCGCCCGGATTTCCGGCGCGGGTACGCAGATCGTCCGCCTTGGCTTGCGCTTGATCGCGTTCATAGGTGACCGCGGCGATGTCGTTCTGCAATGCCTCCACCCGTTCCAGGAGCGCGGCGGCCGCGTCGCCGGACGCGCTTTGCAACCGGGTCTGCAGCGCGGCCAAATCTTCTTCCATGGCGCCCAATCGACGGTCCGCGCGCCGGGCCTCACGCTCCTGCGCGCTCGCCAGTTCGGCGAGGGACCGTTTCACATCGGCCAGAACCACGTTGAAGTCATTCGCGGTGGAGAGGATTCTGACTTCCCCTTCCGTCCCGATGATCGAGCCGATCCCCGTGACGGGAACCTCTTCGATCGCGGTCATTTTGCCTTTCAGGAAAATATCAGCGTCGTCTGAGAGTGTCATCTCCACCGGCAGCGTCTTGCCCACCACGCTTGGGTCCTGAAGGGCGATCTCGCGCAATTGAAACGGTGCACCCGAAGACAGCAATTCGGTCAGCGGCCGGCCGCGCCGGCCCCCGGGGGCGCTCGGAAATTCGCCTCGCAAGGCGTCGAAAGCGACGCTTCGGAAGTTACCCTCGCCCACGTTGGTGGCGTCGATGTCTTCCGCCGAGAAGGTGACGTCCAGCGTCAACTTCGATTGGACGAAAGCGCCGATGCCCGATGAAATGATCGTGGTGAATAGAACCACGAGGGTGAGCATCGCGAAGCCGATGGCGGCAAGCCCCAGGAACTTGAACCGCATTTCCCTGGCGTAACGCTTCTTCAGGCCCTTTGCGACGGCGTCGGCGATCCCCTTCTTCGGGTCCGCCGTCCCCATCGGTTCTGTCATGTCAGCCATTTTCTTACTCTCTCGGTCCGGTTTCGCGCGATGGGCTGCGGGCGTTAAGATCAATCATACTGTTCGCGATATTTCCGCACGACATGCAGCGCGACGATGTTCAGGCACAAGGTAATGAAGAACAGCACCAGACCCAGCGCGAAGGCGGCGAGTGTTTTCGGGCTGTCGAATTCCTGGTCGCCGGTCAGCAGCGTCACGATCTGCACCGTCACGGTGGTTACCGCGGCGAAGGGGTTGCCGGTCAGGTTCGCGGCGAGGCCGGCGGCCATCACGACGATCATGGTTTCGCCGATCGCGCGACTGACGGCCAGCAGGATGGACCCGACGATCCCCGGCAGCGCGGCCGGCAGGATGACCTGGCGGATGGTTTCCGATTTCGTGGCGCCCAGGCCGTAGGATCCTTCGCGCAAGGACCGGGGCACGGCGGTGATCACGTCGTCCGATAGGCTGGAAACGAAGGGAATGATCATCACGCCCATCACCAAGCCGGCGGCGAGCGCGCTTTCCGATGCGACTTCCAGCCCCAGTGCTTCGCCCATGTTCCGGATCACGGGCGCGACCGTCAGTGCGGCGAAGAAGCCGTAAACGACGGTCGGGATTCCGGCCAGGATTTCAAGGATCGGCTTCACCACCGACCGAAACCGCGGTGTCGAGTATTCCGCCATGTAGATGGCCGACATCAACCCGACCGGCACGGCCACCATCATGGCGATGATGGTGATCAGCAGCGTGCCGGCGAAGACCGGCACCGCGCCGAACGCACCGGACGACCCGACCTGGTCTGCGCGCAACGCCGTCTGCGGCGACCATTGCAGGCCGAAGAGAAATTCGTGAAACGGGATCTGCAGGAAGAAGCGCCAGCTTTCGAACAGCAGCGACAGCACGATCCCGATGGTCGTGAAAACGGCGATCGTGGAGGCCGCGATGAGCAGCCACATGATGGTCTTTTCGACCGAGTTTCGGGCCCGCATTTCCGGCATGATCCGGGTGCGCGCCATGAAGCCGCCAACGACCCCGATCGCCAGGGTCAGGACCGCCATGGCAATGAAACTGGTTGTCTTGATCGAAGTATACCGGTCCGCGGCGGCAAGCGTGTCCGGATCGACGCTCTCACGCGTGAAATCGGCGGTCGCAAGGTTCCTGATATCGTTCATCAGCAAACCGAGTTCGTTTTCCGGAAGCGATTGCTGCGCCTCGGGCAGGCCGGAGATCACCATACCGGTGATGATCGGGTTCTGCGCGATCAGCCAAACCGCCAGCATGAGAAGGGCGGGAAGGGCGCACCACAATGCGGTATAGGTTCCGTAATATCCCGGGCGCGAATGCAGCTCCCTGGCGTGGCCGCTGGTCTGCCCCATCGCGTAGGACCGCCCCAGCTTGTACCAAATAACGGCCAGCGCGATAACGGCCGCAACGACAGCAAATACAGTCATACTCGCCCCACTTCGCCCCGCGATTCGAGTTTGCCCGACAGGCATATCGAACCCTATGCAGCGCTTCGCCCCAATTCGTCCGCCGGCCAAAGCCGACAACCGGTATTCGTCGAAGACCCCGATCACTCCATGGCATCGCCCGCGACGGCTTTTCGTTCGCGGTCACTCACCCTGAACTGACTGGGAAACCCACCACCGTGAAAAAGAACCGGAACATGCCCTTACGATGGTCGTCACGTTTGAAGCGTCGGGCCGGTGCGCACGGCACCGGCCCTCACACTTTCAAACTTTAGAAGACGAGCGGGGTCAGGCCCTTGGCCGCGCCTTTGTACTGCTCACGCTCGGCCTTCGGCATCGGGATCAGACCCTTGTCGGCCAGATACCCTTCCTCACCCCAAGCACTGTCGCTGGTGAATTCCGCGAGGTATTCCTCGATACCCGGAATAACGCCGATATGCGCCTTCTTGACATAGAAGAACAGCGAGCGGGAAACCGGATACTTGCCGTCGGCGATGTTTTCGAAGGTCGGTTCGAAACCTGCGACGACCGCGCCTTTGATCTTGTCGGAATTCTGATCGAGGAACGAGAAGCCGAAGATGCCGAACGCGTTCGGGTTGGCTTCCAGTTTCTGAACGATCAGGTTGTCGTTTTCACCGGCTTCGATGAAAGCACCGTCTTCACGGATCGACTTCGCCGCGACGCCGAACGCCTTCTTGTCCGACTTCTTCAGCGCGGCAAGGGCTTCGATTTCCTCGGCGCCTTCTTCCATCGCCAATTCGACGAAGGCGTCACGCGTGCCGGATGTCGGGGGCGGACCGAGAACTTCGATCGCGACGTTCGGCAGCGACGGATCGATGTCGCTCCATTTCTTGTTCGGGTTCGGAACGAGGTTGCCGCTGGCATCCGGAAGATCCTTCGCAAGGGCGCGGAAGATCTGTTCCTTCGTGATCTTCATTTCGGTGGCCGACTTGGCGTTGCCGATGACGATGCCGTCATAGCCGACCTTGATTTCGATAATGTCCGCGACGCCGTTCTTACCGCAAAGCTCGACTTCCGATTTCTTGATGCGGCGGGAAGCGTTCGTGATGTCCGGGTGACCGACGCCGACACCGGCGCAGAACAGTTTCAAGCCGCCGCCGGAACCGGTCGATTCGACGACAGGCGTTTTGAAGCTGGTGGTCTTGCCGAAGTTTTCGGCGACCGCGGTGGAGAACGGGAAGACCGTGGAGGAACCCACGATGCGGATTTGGTCGCGGGCTTGGGCGGTGCCGGCAAGGGCGACGACGCCGAGTGCCGCGAGGGCAACTGTCTTGAAAAGCGGATTCATGGAATGGACCCCAGAGTTTAGTGTGGATGTTGCGCCAAATTTCAGAGCGGTCAGGTTCGGATTTGCGGTTCCAACTTTTTCTTTTTCGTGTAGGCACGTCACGACGTTGTCGCCACATCACCTGCCGTTCCGCCAACGCAGTACAGCGCCGACGCGACCTACATATTTCTTTTCTGTTACGCTTTTATTGCAGTGGGGCCGGATTCGAAAAAAATCGACGAAAAAGACATTTGTCTATGCGTTGAGGGGCAAAATTGAAATTTTCGGAAAGGGGGAAGCGGTCTCGCGATCACTTCTTCCAGGCCGGCAGGGACACGGTGAAGGTACTCCCGTCGGCGGGTTTGGACGTTACCGTCAATTTGCCTCGGTGCCGGTTCACGATGTGCTTCACGATGGCAAGACCGAGGCCGGTTCCCCCCATCTCGCGCGAGCGGGCGGCGTCGACCCGATAGAAGCGTTCCGTCAGCCGCGGCAGGTGTTCGCGCGGAATTCCCTGTCCATGGTCGCGCACGCTCAATTCGACCTGGTCGCCGTTCACCGTGGCATGGACTTCAACGTCGGTATCGCGTTCGCCGTATTTCAGCGCGTTGTCGATCAGGTTCTGCAGAACCTGGGTCAGTTGGTCCTCGTCGCCCGCGACCGGCGGCAAGTCGGCCGGCGCTTCGATCACCACCCGCATGCCGCGGTCGCGCGCCTTGAAGGCCAGCCCGTCGCTGACCTTCTGCGCGATCAGCGGCAGGTCGATCCTGCCGCGGGGCACGCTGTGTTCCTCCATCTCGATTCGTGAGAGCGACAGCAGATCGGCGATCAGGCGGTACATGCGGTCCGCCTGTTCCTGCATGATACCAAGGAAGCGTTCCCGCGCATCGACATCGTCCTTGGCCGGACCGCGCAGGGTTTCGATGAATCCAATCAGGCTGGTCAGCGGCGTCCGCAATTCATGGCTGACATTGGCGACGAAATCGGCCCGCAACTGTTCGGTCCGCAAGACCAGCGTGATGTCCAACATCATGATCAGGGCCGCCGGCGCGCCGATCTCCTCAAGATCCTCCATCCCCGCCGGCGCGATCTGGCTGACCGGTTCGATTTGGACGAGGTAGGCGCGTTCCACCGGCACCGGCAATTCAAGCCGCATGCTCTTGCTCAGGCCGGCTTGGATGGCCTGTTCCACCGTCGCGAGGAGGTCCGGCTGCCTGAACCCGTCGGAGAGTTCGCGGCCGTTGAGATCCTTGCCGATCAGCGACGTGCCGGCCGCGTTCCCCCGCAGAACCCGCAGATCGCTGTCGACCAGATACAACGGGGCAGGCAGGCTTTCGACCAGCGCTTCCGCTGCCGTGTGTTCGAGGGCCGCTTCCTTCAGCGACGTCCGGGCGGCGTCCAACTCTGCGCCGAGCTGCGCCAGGCGCAGACGCGCCTTGGCGTCGCGCTTTCGCATCACGGCCCACGCCGCAAGCGCGGTGGCGCCGACACCGATCGCCAGTCCCGTCAGAAAAGTCTCATTCACGGTTCAATCCATTTCCGGCCGGGACTTTCGCCCCGGCACGATAAATCAGCCCCGATCGGGAAACGAGGTTTCGACCCGCGCCGGTATATCCGGCGCCGCTTACAGACATATAGGACGATCGTTACGGATTTCGGTATGACCGACACCCGTCACCGGATCGCGTCGTACCCCGCCAGCGCGGCGATGCTGACGCAATCGTTGACGCTGGCCCCCAGGGGAACGATCTGCGCCGATTTCGTAAGCCCGCGCAGCATCGGACCCAGGATCGTCCCGCCGCCGACTTCCTTCAGCATGCGTGTGCTGATATGGGCCGAATGCAACGCCGGCATGACGAGCACATTCGCGGCGCCCGACAAGCGGCAGAACGGATACAGCTCCTTCATCAGATCGGCATTGAGCGCAGCGGTCGCCGACATTTCCCCATCGTATTCGAAGTCGATTTCCCGGCCGTCCAAAATGCGGACCGCTTCACGCAGCCGTTCGTCGTTTTCCAGCATCGGATTGCCGAAGGTCGAATGGGACAGGAAGGCCACGCGCGGCTCATGCCCCATCTTGCGGGCATATTCCGCCGCCTCCACGGCGATATCGGCCAATTCCTCGGGCGACGGCACGGTGTGGATGCTCGTATCGGCGATGAAATAGGTGCGGCCGCGGACGATGGCGACCATCAGGCCCATGACCCGCTCGCCCGGTACCGGATCAATGATCTGGGTGATCGCCTCGTAACAGACGGAGAAACTGCGTGTCAGCCCGGTGACCATCGCATCCGCGTCGCCCATCGCCACCATGCAGGCGGCGAAGATGTTACGGTCCTGGTTCACCATGCGTTGGCAGTCCCGGAACAGGAAACCCTGGCGCTGCATGCGCTTGTAGACGAATTCCGTATAGCGGTTGTTTTCCCGTGACAGACGCGCGTTGTGGATTTCGATTCCGCCCAGCGAGCCGAGGCCCATCTTGACGACCGTATCTTGAATCCGGTCTTCCCGCCCGATCAGCACCGGCGTGCCGTAGCCTTCGCTGCGGAAGGCGATCGCCGCGCGGATTGCGCGTTCCTCTTCCCCCTCGGCGAAAATCACACGGCGCGGATTGGCCCGGACCTTGTCGAAGATCAGGTTCAGCATCGAGGCCGTCGGGTCGAGGCGCGACTTCAGTTCCGCACGGTAGGATTCGATATCGATGATCGGCCGGGTCGCGACCCCGGAATCCATCGCCGCACGCGCGACCTTCTCCGGCACGGCGACGATCAGGCGTGGGTCGAAGGGAACCGGAATGATATATTCCGACCCATAGCGCAGCCGCCGGCCGCCATAGGCCGCCGCCACTTCATCGGGCACGTCTTCGCGCGCCAGTTCGGCGATCGCTTCGGCCGCCGCGATCTTCATCGCATCGTTGATGGTCGATGCCCGCACATCCAACGTGCCCCGGAAGATATAGGGAAAGCCCAGGACGTTGTTCACCTGGTTCGGATAATCGGACCGTCCCGTGGCGACGATCGCATCGCTGCGGACGGACTTCACCTCGTCGGGCGTGATTTCGGGATCCGGGTTCGCCATCGCGAAGATGATCGGCTTGTCGGCCATCCCCTCGACCATGGCCGCCGTCACCGCCCCTTTGACGGACAGGCCGAAAAAGACGTCCGCCCCCTGCATGGCTTCCTTCAGGGTCCTGGCGTCGGTCACCGCGGCATGGGCGGATTTCCACTGGTTCATGCCCTCTTCGCGGCCCTGGTAGATGACGCCCTTGCTGTCGCACATGATGACGTTGTCGGAGCCCATGCCCATCGCCTTCACCAGTTCGACGCAGGCGATCGCCGCCGCGCCGGCGCCGTTGACGACCAGCTTGGTGTCCTTGATGTCCCGTCCGGTCAGATGCAGGGCGTTGATCAGCCCGGCCGCCGCGATGATCGCCGTGCCGTGCTGATCGTCGTGGAAGACCGGTATGGTCATCACTTCGCGCAGACGCTGTTCGATGATGAAGCATTCCGGCGCCTTGATATCTTCCAGGTTGATGCCGCCGAAACTCGGCCCCAGGAAACGGACGCAATTGACGAATTCGTCGACGTCTTCCGTATCCAGTTCCAGATCGATCGAATCGACATCGGCGAAGCGCTTGAACAGGACCGCCTTGCCTTCCATCACCGGTTTGGAGGCGAGCGCCCCGATATTGCCGAGACCGAGGACCGCCGTTCCGTTGGAGATGACCGCGACCATGTTGCCGCGCGCGGTGTAATCATAGGCCGCCGAGGGGTCCGCGGCGATGCGCAGGCAGGGCACCGCAACGCCCGGCGAATAGGCTAGCGACAATTCGCGCTGCGTCGTCAGCGGCTTGGTCGGCGTGATCTCCACCTTGCCGGGCCGGCCGGACGAGTGGAATTGAAGCGCCTCCTGATCGGTGATGCGGTCGCTTGCCATATTGGGAATACCCTCCGTCGAACTTTATGCGTTTCTTTGCTGATTCAATAAAGCCGAGGGTCGCGCCCGGTTGCAAGAAGCGCGTTGGGTCGGTAAGGCCGATTGTCCGCTTGCCCGCGGCCTCCGTTCCAGCGCCTGTTTGTACACCCGCACCGAATGTGTAGTCTCCTGAAACCATGCCCGAGACCGTAGAAAATACCCCCCAAGACCCCGCCGGCCGGGAAAGCCCCAGCCAGGAACCGACCGGCACGGCCCGCCCGCAGAAGGTGACGCCGATGATGGAACAGTTCCTGTCCATCAAAGGGGCCAATCCCGATTGTCTGCTGTTCTACCGGATGGGGGACTTTTACGAATTGTTCTTCGACGACGCGGTCCAGGCGGCGGCGGCGCTGGACATTACGCTGACCAAACGCGGGCATCACGACGGCCAAGACATACCGATGTGCGGCGTGCCGGTCCATGCGGCGGAGACCTATTTGTCCCGCCTGATCCGCAAGGGGTTCCGGGTCGCCGTCTGCGAGCAGACCGAAGACCCCGCGGAAGCCAAGAAGCGCGGCGCGAAATCGGTCGTCGCCCGCGATGTCGTCCGGGTCGTCACGCCGGGAACCCTGACCGAAGACACGCTTCTGGACGCCCGCAGCAATAATTACCTGGCCGCGCTCGCCATGGCCGGCGGCGGCCTCGCGTTGGCCTGGCTCGACGTCTCGACGGGCGATTTCCGTGTCCAATCGGTCGATGAAGCGTCGGTCGCCGCCGTGCTTTCCCGCGTGCATCCGGGCGAATTGCTGGTGCCCAAGCGCCTGACCGAACAGCGTGCGCTGTTCGACTTGTTTGCCGATTGGCGCGACGCATTGGCGATCCAGTCCGACAGTCTTTTCGATTCGGTAAATGCGGAAAAGCGGCTGAAGGAGCAATACGGTGTCGCGGCGCTGGATGCTTTCGGCGACTACGAACGGGCGGAGTTGAGCGCCGCCGGCGCGCTGCTGGACTATGTGCACCTGACCCAGGTGGGCAAGGCGCCGCGCCTGTCGCCGCCGCGCAAGCTAAGCGCCGGGGCGATCCTGGAGATCGACCAGGCGACGCGCCGGAACCTGGAATTAACGCGCACGCTGGGTGGCGACCGGGCCGGCAGCCTGCTGGATGTGATCGACCGCACCGTCACCGGCGGCGGCGCGCGCCTGTTGGCGAACCGCCTTTCCGCGCCGTTGACCGACCGGCTTGAGATCGAAGCGCGTTTCGACGCGGTCGGTTTCTGCCTGGAACAGAGCGGGTTGCGGAGCGACCTTCGGGACGTCCTGCGCGGCGCGCCGGACCTGGAACGCGCGCTGTCGCGGATCACCGTCGGGCGCGGCGGACCGAGGGACCTGGCCGCTATCCGCGACGGCCTGACCCTGACCGTCGGGATCAGGACCTTGTTGGAAAAGGCGGGGCCGCTGCCGGCCGTGCTGGCGCAGGGGGAACGGGACCTCGGCGTCCATGCCGTGTTGATCGACCGTTTGACCCGCGCGCTCGCCGACGAGTTGCCGCTGATCACCCGCGACGGCGGTTTCATCCGGTCGGGCTACGCCCCGCATTTGGACGAGGTGCGCACCCTGCGCGATCACAGCCGCAAGCTGATCGCCGGGCTGGAAACCAGATACCGGCAGGAAACCGGGATCGAGACCCTGAAAATCAAGCACAACAACATGCTGGGTTATTTCATCGAGATTTCGGCGCGCCATGCCGCGCGGATGGGGGATACCTTCATCCACCGCCAAACCATGTCCAACGCGATGCGTTATTCCTCGCCGGAGCTGGGCGACCTCGCCCGCTCGATTTCCGAAGCGGGCGACAAGGCACAGGCGGTGGAGCAGGAACTGTTCGACGATTTGATCGGCGACGTGACAGCGCGGGTCGCGGAAATCGCGCTGGCCGCCACGGCGCTGGCCGGGATGGACTGGGCCGCCGCCCTTGCCGATCTGGCGGAAGAGCGGCGCTACGCCCGCCCCAAGATCACCGACGATCTGAGCTTCCGGATCATCGGCGGGCGCCACCCGGTGGTCGAGGCGGCGTTGAACCGCGGCGGCGAACAGCCCTTCGTCGCCAATGATTGCGACCTGTCCCGCGACCGGCATCTGTGGCTGCTGACCGGGCCGAACATGGCCGGTAAGAGTACCTTCCTGCGCCAGAACGCGTTGATCGCGGTCTTGGCGCAATCGGGCAGTTTCGTGCCGGCGGAGGAAGCGGAAATCGGCGTCGTCGACCGGTTGTTCAGCCGCGTCGGCGCGTCCGACGATCTGGCGCGCGGCCGCTCCACCTTCATGGTCGAAATGGTCGAAACCGCGACCATCCTGAACCAGGCCACGGAGCGGTCGCTGGTCATCCTGGACGAAATCGGGCGCGGCACGGCGACCTTCGACGGGCTGTCGATCGCCTGGGCCTGTGTCGAGCATCTGCACGACGCCGCCAAGGCGCGGGCCTTGTTCGCGACCCATTACCACGAGTTGACCGCCTTGGCCGAACGGCTTCCGGCGCTGGCGCCCCATTGCATGCGGGTGAAGGAATGGCGCGGCGAGGTCGTGTTCCTGCATGAGGTTGCCGCCGGGGCGGCCGACCGGTCCTACGGCATCCATGTCGCCCGTCTGGCCGGGCTGCCCGCCGCGGTCGTCGCCCGGGCGGAAGAAGTCCTGCATACCCTGGAGCGCGGCGAGCAGTCGGGCGCGGTGACGCGTCTGATCGACGATCTTCCGCTTTTCCGGGCCGCCGCCCAGCCGAAGCCGCCCGCCGCGGCGGCGCCTGGCCCCCATCCGGCCCTTGAGGTTCTGGAGGGAATCGACCCCGACGACATGACCCCGCGGGAGGCGCTTGAAGCCCTTTACCGCTTGAGCCGACTGATCAAGGAGACCGAATGAGGGACACGCTTTCCGAAGCGGATCTTCGCTTTATCTTAACGACTCCCCGATAGAACACACCTCGCCAAAACCCACGGATTCTTCTAGTTTCGCCGCATGGATATCACAGGGATAGAGAAACGCCGCCAGCTGATCGACCGCCGCGCCCTTGCGGAGGCGGTGGACGGGCTGTTCGCGCAGGGCCTGAACGAGGCGGACCGCAAGCCGAAGCTGCTGGCCTTGTACAAGGATGCGCTTAACAAGGGGCGGGACGAAATCGAACGCCGCTTTTTCGAAAGCCATGACGGAGCGAAAACGGTCCAGGCGCATGCCTATCTGATCGACCAGCTGATCCGCGTCATTCACGATAGCGCGGCAGCCCATCTTTATCCGTCCGGCAATCCCACAAAGTCGGAAAAATTGAGCATTCTGGCCGTCGGGGGATATGGGCGGGGCGAATTGGCCCCCTATTCCGATATCGACCTGCTTTTCCTGCATGACTACAAGATTACCGCCCGCGTCGAGCAGCTGGTCGAGGAAATTCTTTACACGCTGTGGGATATGGGTCTGAAGGTCGGCCATGCGACCCGTTCCATCGAGGACTGCATGAGGCAGGCGAAGTCTGACATCACCATCAAGACCGCCATGCTGGAAGCCCGCTATGTGTGGGGCGAGAAGGGCCTTTTCAACAGCTTCCTGCGCGCCTTCAAGAAGGACGTGCAAAGCGGAACCGGCGCCGCCTTCCTGGAAGCCAAGCTGGCGGAGCGCGACAGCCGGCACGAACGCATGGGCGACAGCCGCTATGTGCTGGAACCGAACATCAAGGACGGCAAGGGCGGGTTGCGCGACCTGCATACGCTCTTTTGGGCCTCGAAATATCTTTATCAGGTTCACGATATTGCCGAACTGGTGGACCAGAAGATCCTGACCAAGGCGGAAGCGACCCGCTTCGCCAAGGCGCAGCAGTATCTTTGGACTTTGCGCTGCCACCTGCATTACCTGACCGACCGGCCCGAAGAGCGGCTGACCTTCGACATCCAGCCGGAACTGGCGCGGCGCATGGGCTATACGGACCATGCCGGCACCAGCGGCGTCGAGCGGTTCATGAAGCATTATTTCCTGATCGCGAAGGATGTCGGCGACCTGACCCGCATTTTCTGTGCGGCGTTGGAGGCACAGCACCAGAAGAAGCCCCTGTTCAGCCTGTCCAAACTGCTCGGCGCCAGCGAGGTCGCGGGGTTCGCGCATGAGGGCGGCCGCCTGAACGAACTGGCGCGCGGGCACTTCAAGAACAAGCCGGTCGACATGCTGCGCATCTTCAAGGTCGCGCATGAAAACCGGATGGCGATCCATCCGGACGCGTTGAAATCCATCACCCGCAATTTGAAATATGTGACCAAGGAGTTCCGGGACGATCCCGACGCGAATGCCGTTTTCATGGACATTCTGACGTCAAAGATAAACCCGGAGGTCACCCTTCGGCATATGAACGAATGCGGGCTGTTCGGGAAGTTTATCCCGGATTTCGGCCGTGTCGTGGCCCAGATGCAGTACGACATGTACCATGTCTACACGACCGACGAACACACCATCCGCGCCATCGGCATTCTCAACCGCATCGAGAACGGCGAACTGGCCGACGACCACCCGCTGGCGACCAAGCTGCTGCCGTCGATCCTGTCGCGCGAGGTTTTGTATGTCGCGGTCTTCCTGCACGACATCGCCAAGGGCCGCGGCGGCGACCATTCGGAGCTTGGCGCCGAAGTGGCCCGCAGCCTTTGCCCGCGCTTGGGTTTGTCGGACGAACAGACGGAGACCGTCGCCTGGCTGGTCCTGCATCATCTGGCAATGTCCAACACCGCCTTCAAACGGGATATCGACGACCCGAAAACCGTGATCGACTTCGTCGACCTGGTGCAATCGCCGGAACGGCTTCGCCTGCTGCTTTGCCTGACCGTGGTGGACATCCGGGCCGTCGGCCCGAACGTCTGGAACAATTGGAAATCCAGCCTGCTGCGCGGCATGTACTATCGCGCCTTCGACTTCATGACCGAAGGCCTGGACGGCCTTGGCCGGGAACAGCGCGTCGCGGCCGCCCGTGGCGACCTGGCCCGGCTGCTGGACCATTGGCCCGACCACGAGCGCGAACGCCACATCGACCGCCTGTCGGACGGCTATCTGCTGGCCTTCGATGCAGAACAGCTGCTGCGCCATTCCGACGTCATTCGGGAAGCCGAACTGCGGCAACAGACGCTGGCGCTCGACATCCAGGTTCTCAGCAAGCGGGACGCCACCGAGATCACGATCTTCACCGAAGACCATCCCGGCCTGTTCGCGCGGCTGTCCGGCGCCCTGGCGGTTTGCGGCGCCAGCATCGTCGATGCACGGATCGCCACCTTCAAGGACGGTATGGCGCTGGACGTCTTCACTGTTCAGGACGCCGGCGGCGGCGCTTTCAAATCGTCCTCCAAGCTCGCGCGGCTGTCGGTGATGGTCGAACAGGTCCTGTCCGGCCGCGTCAGGCCGCTTGAGGAACTGGACCGGAAGGCGTCGCAGATCCCCAGCCGCATGGAGATCTTCTATGTCGCCCCGCGCGTGCTGATCGACAACAAGGCGTCCAACACCCACACGGTCGTCGAAGTGAACGGCCGCGACCGGCCGGCCCTGGTCTATCGCCTGACGACGGCGCTTTTCCGCCTGGGCATCCAGATCACCACCGCCAAGATCTCCACCTATGGCGAGCAGGTGGTGGACGTGTTCTACGTCAAGGACGTCTTCGGCATGAAGATCACCCATGAGACCAAGTTGAAGGAAATCCGCCAAGCGCTGCTGAACGTGCTGGAAATCGCCGGCCCCGGCGGCGTGGTCGGGGACAAGGAAGCGCCGCAATTGATGCCGAAGGAGGCCGCCGAATAAGGCGCCGCCGGCGCGACCGTCCCCCCAAAAGCCTTCCCTTTGCCGCTGTTTCGCCTTCTTTGTGCCCTTTAATCTTCTTAAAGATTGGGGAATCCCGTAAAGGCCTTCAGTCATGCAACTCGTCCGCTCCATAGCGACCGTCGGCGGCTGGACAATGACCAGCCGCATCCTGGGTTTCGTCCGCGATGTTCTGATCGCCCAGATCCTTGGTGCCGGGATGGTCGCCGACGCGTTCTTCATCGCCTTCAAATTCCCCAACCTGTTTCGCCGCCTGTTGGGCGAGGGGGCGATGAACGCCGCTTTCGTGCCGCTTTACGCGCGCCGCCTGGAAGGCGAGGGAAAGGCCGCCGCCGACGCCTTCGCCGCCGATGTCGCCGCGGTCCTGACCGCCTGGACCCTGGTCCTCACCGTCATCGCCATGGCGGCCATGCCTCTGATCATGACGGTGCAGGCCGCCGGCTTCGTCGACGAGCCCGCGAAATTCGACCTGACCGTGGAACTGGCGCGGATCACCTTTCCCTATCTTCTGTTCATGGTGCTGTCGGCGATGATGTCCGGCATGCTGAATTCGGTCGGCAAGTTCGCCGCCGCCGCCGCCGCGCCGGTCATCCTGAACCTTGTCTTCATCGCGACGCTGTTCCTGATCCACATCCATGTGCTCGCCCTTCCCGGCCACGCGCTTGCGGTCGCCGTGGCGATCGCCGGCGCGCTGCAATTCGCAATGCTGGCATCCGCCTGCCACAAGGCCGGCATCATGGTGCCGCTGCCCCTGCCGCGACTGACGCCGGGGGTGAAAAGGCTGTTGACGCTGATGGCGCCGGGGATCCTGGGCGCCGGGGTCGTGCAGATCAATGTCATGGTCGGCGACCTGCTGGCGACCCTGCTGCGTCAGGGTTCCGTCTCCTTTCTGTACTACGCGGACCGGGTGAACCAACTGCCCTTGGGTGTGGTGGGCGTCGCCGTCGGGGTCGCCTTGCTGCCGCTGCTGTCCCGGCAGTTGCGGGCCGGCGAGCACAAGGCGGCACTGTACAGCATGAACCGCGCGGTCGAGGTCACGCTGCTGCTGACCCTGCCCGCGGCGACCGCGCTGATCGCCATTCCCTGGCCCATCGTCTCGACGCTTTTCGAACGCGGCGCCTTCAGCGCCGAAGCCGCGGTGGCCACCGCCGACGCCCTGCGCGCCTTCGCCATCGGGCTGCCCGCCTATGTGTTGATCAAGGCGCTGACGCCCGGCTTCTTCGCCCGCGAGGATACCCGGACGCCGGTCAAGATCGCGATCGGCGCCGTCGCGCTGAACCTCGTCCTGGCGGTCGGGCTGATGCAGGTTATGGCCCATGTCGGCATTGCCTTGGCGACGGCGATTTCGGCCTGGGCGAATGCCGGGTTCCTCGCCTTCCTGCTGCACAGGGACGGCCATTTCCAGCCCGACGCGCGGCTGCGCCGCTCGGTCCCGCGCGTTCTGCTGGCCGCGGTCGTGATGGCGCTGGCGCTCTGGGCAGGCGCAAACGGTCTGGGAGAGTGGTTTCTGGCGGGATTCGCACAGAAATTCACCGGCCTGGTTGGATTGATCCTGGCCGGCACGGTCCTGTTCTTCGGCCTCGCCCAGCTTTTGGGCGGTACCGATCTTCGGGAAGTCGCGCGGCAAATGCGGCGGCAGCGCTAGGCGACGTTGGACGGCGCCGGATCGGGCCGCATAAAGCGGTTCGGCGGGGAATTCGGCCCTGCACGCATCTTGACCACACTGGCGTCGGGACGCATAACCGCGCCGGAAAGCCTGCGGCGGCCCATTCGGGCCGTCTTCATTATCTGGCGTCCGTTTAACCGATGAGTAGACCTGTTTCGGACCTTCCGGCCGCCGGGCGGATCCGCGACCATATGGAGCTTTTTGACCATGACCACCGCGACCAATGTGGAAAATCGGATTTTTTCCGGTATTCAGCCGACGGGGAACCTGACCCTTGGCAATTATCTGGGCGCGATCCGGAACTGGGCGGCGCTTCAGGACGATTACGAATGCATCTATTGCCTGGTCGATCTGCATGCGATCACGATCTTCCAGGACCCGCAGGAATTGAGCCGGAACACCCGTGAAGTCGCGGCCGGTCTGCTCGCCTGCGGCATCGACCCGAAGAAGCACATCCTGTTCAACCAGTCGCAGAACCAGGACCATGCCGAGCTGGCCTGGATCTTCAACTGCGTCGCGCGGATGGGTTGGTTGAACCGGATGACCCAGTTCAAGGAGAAGGCGGGCAAGAACCGGGAGAACGCCTCCACCGGGCTTTTCGTCTATCCGAACCTGATGGCCGCCGACATCCTGGCCTATAAGGCGACCCACGTGCCGGTCGGCGAGGATCAGAAGCAGCATCTGGAACTGGCCCGCGACATCGCCGCGAAGTTCAACAACGACTGGGAAAAGCCGGACTTCTTCCCGCTGACCGAACCTTTGATCCTGGGCGCGGCGACCCGCGTCATGTCGCTGCGCGACGGCACCAAGAAGATGTCGAAATCCGACCCGTCGGATATGAGCCGCATCAACATGACCGACGGTCCCGACGCCATCGCGCAGAAGATCCGCAAGGCGAAGACCGACCCGGAAGCCCTGCCCAGCGAAGCGGAAGGCCTGGAAGGCCGCCCGGAAGCGCAGAATCTGGTGAACATCTATGCCGCCCTGCGCGGGATGGGCGTGGACGCGGCGCTGGCCGAAGTCGGCGGCAAGCAGTTCTCCGAATTCAAGCCGATCCTGTCCGATGTGGCGGTATCGGTGCTGGGCCCGATCGGCGAGGAAATGCAGCGCCTGTTGCAGGACGTCACCGAAATCGACCGGATCCTGTGCGAAGGTTCGGAACGCGCGCGCGCCATCACCAACCCGATCCTCCGGGAAGTGCGGGAGGTCATCGGCTTCATCCAGTGACGCCGGCGATCCCCGCCGTTTCGCTTTGTCGGGCCATTCATGCCCGACGGTGAGGCCGCACCGGTATTGCAAGTGGGGGTGAGAACCCTCACCTAAGTCAGGACATGATGGATAGATTAGCACTAGGCGAACGCCTGCGCGCGCTGCCTCGGCCGGACGGCCGCACCGCGCGCCTGACCCTCGGTACCATGGCGTTTATCGTCCTGGCGGCGCTTCTGTATTACCCGATCGGGATGCTCATCGTGCATCAGATCGACGACGACACCACGCTGGTCGCGGACCCGCCCCCGGGCGGATCCCATGCGGTGGCGATGACCGTGCGCCTGATCGAGCGGGAAACCCGGGAGAATTCCTGGACGCCGATGGCGCCGTTCTTCATGCCGTCGGCCGCGCTGGACAACATGCCAAATTTTCAGACCGGGATTCGCGACGCGCTCAGCCGGTTCACCATTGAGTTGACCGACCAGATCGGCCGGATCCGCGGCTCCAGCGCCGCCGACACGGATTTGGAGGCGGCGACGGGCTTCCTGAAATACGCGCCGGATGTCTGGTACTACAACGTGTCCGAATCGCTGCTGCCGCAGCGCAGCTCGGCGGAGCAGTACCGCAACGCGGCCGCGGCCCTGCGCGTCTATAACAGGCGTCTGTCTGAAGGCAATGCGGTGTTCGAGCGGCGCGCCGACAACCTGCTGGCCACGCTGGATCGGTTCTCCTCCGATCTCGGCTCCGCCTCGGCCGCCACGGGCGACGCGCTGGAACAGTATTCGGCGTTTTCGATCTATGCCGACGATGTCTTCTACCACAACAAAGGCCGGCTTTACGGCTATTACATGCTGCTGACGGCCCTTCAGGCCGATTTCCAGAACGTGGTTGCGGAAAAGGAAGTCGCCTCCCTCTGGGCGCAGATGTTGTCCTCGATGCATGCCGCCGCGTCGATGAATCCGCTGGTGGTCATCAACGGAAGCCCCGACGGGCTGGTGCTGCCGAGCCACCTGGCGGCGCAAGGCTTCTATTTGCTGCGCTCCCGCACCCAGCTGAAGGAAATCATCAACGTCCTGCTGAAATAGCGGGTCCGCCATTGGGAACGACCCGTCGCGCGAAAGCCGCGGCGCCGGGACGGAACGTCGCTTTCCGTTGCGCTGTTTCGCGACCCTGGTACATTAATCGTTACATCGAAAGCCTTCGACGGCGTTCTACCCGCCGCAACGACGGCTCGTGAATGGGGCAAGGAAGGGTCGCATGACCCAAACGGACAACGATACCGACAGCAAACCGTCATCGGCGGGCACGGCCAGCATGGCGGCATCCGACCGGGTATTCCTCGTCGTCGTCGACGAATCCGAGGAAATGCCCATCGCCCTCAAATTCGCCTGCAAACGCGCGAAGAAGACCGGCGGGCGCGTTGCCTTGCTGCATGTCGTTCAACCGACCGAATTCGTTCATTGGCTGGGCGTCGAAACCCTGATGCGCGAAGAAAACCGCGAACAGGGCGAGGCATTGCTTCAGAAGTTCGCCGCGGAAGTGAACCGATCGACCGGTCAGCAGGCGATTCTGTTCGTCCGCGAGGGGGATGAGGCCCAGCAGGTCGCCGCCCTGCTTCAGGAGGACAAGACCATCTCCATCCTCGTCCTGGCGGCGAGCACGGGGTCCGAAGGGCCCGGGCCGGTGGTCAGCCACCTGACCGGCAAGGAATTGAGCAACTTGCGGATCCCGATCACCATCGTGCCGGGTTGCCTGTCCGACGAGGAGCTGGACGCGATCACCTGACGCGTCAAATGCCCGTCCGGACGTCGATTGGCGGTATATCGGTAAGTTTGCACGTTTATCCACAGGCCGTCACAGCACTTGTGTCGCCTATAGGCAACAGGAGAGGGGTTGAACCGAAACGATTCCTCGCCCATCTTGCCTTCAGAGATAGGTGGGATTTTAGGTAATGTTTATTCAAACTGAACAAACACCGAATCCGGCGACCCTGAAGTTCATCCCCGGAAAACCGGTGATGACGGACGGGACACTGGATTTCTCCTCGGCAGACGCCGCGGAGGGACAATCCCCCTTGGCCGAACGGCTTTTCCAGGTCGATGGCGTGCGCGCCGTCTTCTTCGGTGCCGACTTCATCACGATCACCAAGTCCGACACCGTTGAATGGTACGAGCTGAAGCCCGCCGTTCTCGGCACGGTCATGGAACATTTCACGGCCGGGCGGCCGGTCCTGTATGAGACGGCCGATGCCCCGGAACCGATTTTCGATCAGGCCGACAACGAGATTGTGCGCCAGATCAAGGAATTGCTGGATACCCGGGTCCGGCCTGCTGTCGCTCAAGACGGCGGGGACATCGTTTTCCACGGGTTCGAGCAAGGCGTCGTCTACTTGACGATGCGCGGTGCGTGCGCGGGTTGCCCGAGCAGCACGGCAACGCTTAAAATGGGGATCGAGAATATGCTCCGTCACTACATTCCTGAAGTGTCGGAAGTTCGGGCGGCATCGTAGAGCTCCGCCGGGCCCCCAGCGGGGCCATCCGCAGAATGCGGGTCAGTGCATATTCCACACGGTGACCGGCGAGAACGTCCGCACCCAAAACCCTGGCGAAAAATTTGAGGTTTTGCCATTCGGCTTTCGAGCCGAGGCAAAAAGGGACGCCGAGCCACAGGTGGCCTCCCTTGTACCCGCGACAACTGGGGAGTGGTCGCGGTCAGTAACGAGAGAACAGGACGCCCGGAGGGGCTGGTCGGACGAGGAGCCGGCTGGTGGAGCGTCCAAGACCGTAAAATCGCCACAATAAAAGGCGAACGGTCTGTCTAAGAGACTAGGCGAGGGTGTCATGAGAGAGATACTTAAATCGGCCGTTTCAGGTCGAGCGCCATGGTACATGATAGCTTCCGGTGCGATTCTCGCGGCCATCTTGGTCCTGAATCCGCCTGAGGGTCTTCAGACCAAGGTCGCGAAACCGAAGGCGGAGGCTGTTGTTCGCATCACGCCGCCGTCATTGCCAAAAGCACCGGTGGACATCGCTGCGGCGTCCGTCGACCGGTTGATAGCGCGGTTCGACAGCATCGGATACGATCTGTCCGCGATCCGCGCCGGTGATTCGATGGTGCCGCGGGTGTTGCCCGACGCGATTCCGGCCGATATGGCGGCGATCGAGCAGGTCGACCGCAAAAAGGCGACCTTCGTGCGCATGGTTCTGCCGATGGTCCTGGTGATCAACGAATCGATCCGGACCGACCGGGCCCGGGCGCTGTCGATGAAGGACCGCCTGGATAACGGCGCCAGCCTTTCCGACCGCGAACAGGCCTGGCTGACCGGCCGTTTCAAGGAATACAAGGCTGAGTTCGGCGATTTCCGCACATTGCTGCGTCGCATGGACGTGGTTCCGCCGTCCCTGGCGCTTGCCCAGGCGGCGATCGAAAGCGGCTGGGGCACATCGCGCTTCGCCCGCAAAGGCAATGCGCTGTTCGGCCAATGGACCACCGATCAGTTCGACGGGATCGTTCCGGAGGGCCGCGAGGAAGGAAAAACGCATAAGATCCGCGCTTTCCACGCGCCGGTCGACAGCGTCGCGTCTTATCTGCGCAACCTGAACACCCACCGTGCCTACAAGGGCCTGCGGATGGCTCGGGAAAAATTGCGCACGCAGAAGATGCCGCTCGACAGTTTCGTCCTGGCGAGCACGCTCGATTCCTATTCGGAAAAGGGCCAAGAATATGTCGGCCTGGTACAGAGCATCATCCGCGTCAACAAGCTGACCCATTTCGACCGGGCCCGCTTGGCGGATGCCCGACCGCGGTTGCGTCCGCGCGCCTGATCGCTCTATCCGACGAAGATGGTACGGAAATGGGGGCTGCGCGCCCCCATTTTCATGTCCGACACCGTGTCCCCGATCTTCGCATGGCCGCCGCCATGGCCGACGTCGGGCGGCGCGGTCCCCCCGGGTCAGTTTTCCGGCACGTAATACTGCATGCCAAACCAGCGCCAGCGCCCGTTCGGTCCGGGCGCCGTGCAGTTGATGCGGCTGCGCCCTACGGGGAACGGCTTGTCGAAACGAATTTCAATCCGGCTTTCCCCCAGCCTTTCCAGGTCGTTGAGCCGGCCGAAAGCGGAGTGATAACAGGCGATTCCGTCCGCGTCGCTTTTCCGTGCCGGCAAGGTGAAGCCGAAGTTCGGCGGATTCTTCGTCAACGTCGGATTGGACGGCAAAACATCCGTCAGCGCCAAAGGCAGGGTGTTCACCACCTGCCGGAACCGGTCGGGTCCACCGAAGGACATGTTGATCGGGAACCGGGGCAGATACAGCATATCCGCGCCGGGATAGAGCGCCCCGGACTGCTGTCCGAAGGCCACCGGGTACCCGGCGGCGGCGACAATTTCCTTCACCGCGTCGCTCGCTTCCCCATAAGGATAGGCGAAAAACCGCGGTTTCTCGCCAATTTCGCTAGCGATCCGCAAGGTTGATTCCTGCACTTCGTTGCGAACCTGTTCCGCATCCGCATCCGCCATGTGCAGGTGACTGGTCGTGTGCGCCTCGATCGCCGCGCCGCCTTGGTGGATTTCCCGCAACTGGTCCCAGGTCATGATATCCGGCGCCCCGTCATCGACCCCGCCGGTCGACACGAAGACCGTGAACGGCAGCCCGGCCTCCCGCAGGCGCGGCCAGGCCACGTCGTAGATCGACCGATAGGCGTCATCGATGGTGATGGCGATCGCGTGATCGGGAAGCGGCGTCCCGGCGCGCAGGGCGTCGATCATCTCCGCCAGCGGCATCACGGTGTAGATGCCCGATTGCAGTTCCCGGATATGGGCGTCGAACTGTTCCACCGTCACGCTGGTGGCCGGAAACGCGTCCTCGCCGAAGCGGTGATACATCAACACCACGCCGGAATCGGCGGCCCGGGCCGCGGACATCGTGACAAAGGGCGTGAAGGCAAGAAGTCCGGCAAGCATGACAAGCATACAGGCGGCCGGGCGACAGCTTCCTCTTTGCCGGACAATACAGCGGCAAGGTCTGGCGAAGTAAAAAAGCAGGCTTTTCATACGAAGGAGGGAACGGCAATTAAAGGTTTTTAGTCAAGCAAATCCGTCGCTTCGGGCCGGATTTCGTGTTGTATTCGCCTATAATTCCGCTGGATCGCCTGTCTGGGAACTTGTTTGGCTTGGGCCGATCGGTCACTGTCCGCCCCGTTCCGGCCCGGCCGACATCAGAAGAGAAGAGCCTTTTCATGCGTCTGCTTGTATTGGATTGCGCCGCCAATGCATGTGCGGTCGCCGTCGTCGAAGATGCACGCGAGTTGTCGGCGCTTTCCGAACCGATGACGCGCGGCCACGCGGAGCGGATCGCCCCGATGATCGCCGAATGCCTTGCCGGTGCCGCGACCGATGCCGCTTCCCTGGACGCCGTCGCCGTGACCGTCGGGCCCGGGGCCTTTACCGGTATTCGCATCGGCCTGGCCGCCGCGCGGGGCTTTGCACTCGCCGCCGGCATTCCGATCCTGGGCGTCAGCTGCCTGGAGGTTGCGGCCGCCCCCTTCAAAGGGCATTCCCCCGTCCTGATCGCGTTGGAGACCAAGCGCACGGACTTCTACCTTCAGGCTTTCGACCGGGACGGCACCGCACTGACCGCGCCGGCCGCCCTGCCGGTCGATGAAATCGCCGGATATCTTGCGCCCGCCCATGGGGCGACCCCGGATTTTGCCGAATTGGGCTGGCCCGTGGCGGGCGACGGCGCCGCACGGTTGGTCGCCGCCGCTGAAGCCATGATTCCGGGCCTGCAGGCCGTTCAGCCGCCGGACGACAACAGCGCCCTCGTTGCCGGAAGGATCGCGCTGGCACGGATAGCCGCCGGCGGTTTGCCCGGACCGGAGGATACGGGGCCACGGCCGCTTTACCTGCGGCCACCGGACGTGAACATGAAACCGCCATCTTCGCCGCTGACATCGGCGGCATCCCGCCAAGCGCGGCTTGGCTCTGCCCCCGGACCCGGAGCGACGGGCCATGGCGAACAATAGAATCGCCGTAAGACTTGCCGTGCCGGCCGATCTCGCGGCCATGGGACGCTTGTTCGAGGAGGCTTTCGACGAACCGTACGGGGCCGCGGCGGTGGAGGATTTGCTGAAACCGCCGTCTGCCTGGGCGCTTGTCGCCGAAACCGACCGGCCCATCGGGTTCCTCCTGGCCCAGTCCGCCGCCGACGAGGCCGAGATTGTATCGATCGGCGTTTCCGCCGGCTTTCGCCGTAAGGGGGTGGGGAAAGCCCTGATCAACTCTTTGTTGCAATTCGGCGGCTTGAAAGGCGCCGCGAAAATCTTTCTGGAGGTTGCCGCCGACAATGACGGCGGCATCGCGCTCTACGAAGCGACAGGGTTCGAAAGAGTCGGTATGCGGCGGAATTACTACAAAAGGCGCGGAGGGATTTACGTCGACGCCCTGATTCTAAGGCGAGATTTGGCCTAGCCCGGTACGGGGATACCGGGCAGACCGGAGAGACTCGCATGAATCGCGCGGCTTTTCTTGAAGACTCTCTAGAATTGTTGTTACAGTCACCACGCAATGTACTTGGGATGGCCGATTTATTGTTGGGATTATACCTCCAAATTCGCTGAAGAATGGCTGGTTACTTAAGAAAAGCCATGGGCGGGAATACCGGCAAGCGCGGTTGGTCGATGAAAAGCAAAAACCCAGGACACGGCAATGGGGACACAACTTTAGTCGCCACCGGTCTATGGCGGCGTTAATGAGGATTGATCGACTATGTCGGACTATGGGGAACAGAGCGCCGGTGCCGTGGATATGCTGGAATTGACGTCGCGGATCGTCGCGGCGCATGTTTCGAACAACACGGTCAGCGTCAACGACCTGCCGAGTTTGATCGAGCAAGTCTACACTTCGTTGAATCAGGTCGGTGGCGATGAGGTGAACGGCGACGGCCGTCCGGCGCCGGCGATTCCGGTGAAGAAATCGATTACGCCGGACTACATCATCTGTCTGGAAGACGGCAAAAAGCTGAAAATGCTGAAGCGGCACTTGAAGACGGCCTATGACATGACGCCGGAAGAATATCGGGAACGCTGGAACCTGCCGCCGGATTATCCGATGGTCGCCCCGAACTACGCCAAGCAGCGCAGCCGGCTGGCCAAGAAAATCGGGCTGGGCACGCGCCCCCGGGCGTGACGACGGCCGCGCCGAACCGCTTCGGTTTCCGGATGGCGCATCGGCGCTCCGGACCGGGCGGGCTCCGCCGCAATTTTCGGAACCGCTTTCGGTCGCCGCGTGGTCGCGGACGGGCGCCTGCGGTTTTCTTTTTCGCCCATGCATCGCCCTTGAATGGGTTTTAAGGGCTGGACGAAAAGGGCTTAGCGCTTGAAAATAAGCGTATTGATAATAAGACAGCGCGAGCAAGGGGCCGCCGGGTAGAACCGGCGCCGGGGTGGTAAATGAGCAATTCGGACGAGTTGAACCGCATCGAGCAACTCTGCGTCGAGAAGGGTCTGAAAATGACCGGCCAGCGGCGGGTTATCGCTCAAGTCATAGCGGAGTCCGACGATCATCCTGATGTGGAGCTGTTGCACCAGCGCGCCAGCGCGTTGGATGACCGGATCAGCATCGCGACCGTATACCGTACGGTGCGCCTGTTCGAAGAGTCCGGAATTCTGACGCGGCATGATTTCGGCGACGGACGGTCCCGTTACGAGGAAGTGGCGGACGATCATCACGACCACCTGATCGACATCGATTCGGGCGAAGTCATCGAATTCCAGAACGAGGAAATCGAGAAGCTGCAGCACGCTGTCGCGAAACAGTTGGGATACAGGCTCGTCGATCACAGGCTCGAGCTCTACGGCGTGAGGTTGGACAAGCCGAGCAAGAAGTAGGCCCTTGCGGTAGACCCGGGGCCTGCCCACCTTTTAAGCATTCCTGTACGGGAGGGTGCCGCGGAGGTGAAATGCGCACACTGGGTAGGCGGGCCGCACGACGGGTGCGGCATTTTCCAACCAGCGCGCTTCGGATCACAGTATTGTGGCAGACGACATCAAACGGTCGCATCCTTGTCGCCATGCCGTAACAATGCCGCCGTACATTACAACGATGATTGAATGAGCCTGTGAAAAGCGAAGATATGAAGTCCGCTGCGTTACCCGCGCATACCGAAGGCGAGGAGGTCGATCTCGCCTCCAGCCTTGCGGCGCTCACCTCTGGATCCCTGGAAATCAGAATCGGGACGACCGAAGAGGATATCCTCGCATCCCAAGCGCTGCGGTATCGCATTTTCTATCAGGAAATGAGCGCCAAACCGACCCCGGAAATGGCCGCGGCGCTGCGCGATTTCGATGAATTCGACGCGGTCGCGGACCATCTGCAGGTGGTCGATCACGACCTCGGCTCCGGCCCCGAAAGCGTCGTCGGCACCTACCGCCTGGTGCGTCGGGAACAAGCCGCCCGTCACGGCCGCTTCTATTCGATCGACGAATACGACATTTCGCCCCTCACCAATCTGCCCGGCGAGATTCTGGAATTGGGCCGGTCCTGCGTCGATGAACGCTACCGGACCCGGCGGGTGATGGATCTGCTGTGGCGCGGCATCGCCACCTATGTCTTCCACTACGACATCGAGATCATGTTCGGCTGCGCCAGCCTGCCCGGCACGGATATCGGCACTTTGGCATTACCCCTGTCCTATCTGCACCACTACCACAAGGCCCCGTCCGAGCTTTGCCCTACCGCCTTGCCCGAGCGCTATGTGGACATGAACTGCATGCCGATAGAGGCCGTCGACCGAAAGGCGGGCCTGCTTGCTGTGCCGCCGCTGGTGAAAGGCTATTTGCGGCTGGGCGGCTTCGTCGGCGACGGCGCGGTGATCGACCCGCAGTTCAACACGACCGATGTCTGCGTCGTCGTGAAGACCGAACTGGTCACCGGCCGCTACATCAAACATTACGCGCGGCGCGCCGGTGAGTGATGTGCAACATTTCTTGCCGACAACCTGCCCCGCACGTCCCCGATGCTCATTTCCCCTGATGCGCCGTAGCGACTGATAGCGATGACACCCGCGAGCCAGACATTGACGAAACGGATAGGCGGCCGGAAGCGGCCGGCGGCCCCAGCCGCCGATCGCGACCCGGCCCCGGATACGATTCTGAACTGGCCGGCCACGGCCAGTCCGATCCTGGCGGCCAGCCGGGTCGTCGCGCTGCTGGTCTGGATGGTCATTCTGCTGGCCTGCAGCCCTTATCGCGCCATCCGGCAGATCGGGTTCCCGAAACCCATCATCCGGCGCTGGCACACCGATTCCTGCCGTATCGTCGGGGTCAAGCCGACCGTGCACGGAGAACCGGTCACCGACCGCCCGATCCTGTTCGTCTCCAATCACGTCTCCTACCTGGACATTTCCGTGCTCGGCTCGCTTCTGGACGCGTGTTTCGTCGCCAAGCAGGAAGTGAACGGCTGGCCGATCTTCGGGTATCTGGCCCGCCTGCAACGGACGGTCTTCGTCGAACGCAAGGCGGCCCGCGCCGCCGATCAGCGGGAAGTGCTGCGCGCCCGCCTGCTGCAGGGCGACAGCCTGATCCTTTTCCCCGAAGGCACGAGTTCCGACGGCAACCGCGCCCTGCGCTTCAAGAGCGCCTTGTTCGACGCGGCGAATATCGAACTTGGCCACGGCCATGTGGAGGTTCAGCCGATCTCCATCGCCTATACACGGTTCGACGGCATGCCGATGGGCCGGTTACTGCGGCCCTTTTATGCCTGGTACGGCGACATGGAATTGGCGCCGCATCTGTGGCGCGCCCTGGGCATGGGGACCATCGGCGTCGACGTCATCTTCCACGAACCGGTGCGGCTGGAGGAATTCGGGTCCCGGAAGGCCTTGGCGCAGCACTGCGAAAAGGTTGTGTCCGATGGCTTGTCTTCCGCGCTTGGCGGGCGCATCGCCCGCAGCGTCCAGCGCCGCCTGCTGCGGTGCGACGGTTTCGACCTGCCGATCAGTTCGCAATCCGCTTAAGCCGCGCCGCTTGGTAGGGGTCGCCGATATAGGGCCGCTCCAAAAATGAGCCGCTCAAAAGGCTGTTACGCAGCGCTGCGTGAACCGCCCGTTTGGCGGAGTCCGCTTGATAGCGCGGTTTTCTTGGTGCTATTTCCTGCGCTCCTCCGATGAAGGTACTCTTTATCGGAATGTGAAACCGCCGGCCGGGACGGGTAGTGTGACCAAAAAGCTGTATATCAAGACCTATGGCTGCCAGATGAACGTCTACGATTCCGAGCGCATGGCCGATGTGCTGGCGCCGCTCGGATACGGCCTGTCCGACAGTCCGGACAATGCCGACCTCGTCATCCTGAACACCTGCCATATCCGCGAAAAAGCCGCCGAGAAGGTCTATTCCGACCTGGGGCGGCTGAAGCCGCATCAGCAGCGCATGGCCGAGGGCGGCGGCCGCATGATCATCGCCGTCGCCGGTTGCGTGGCCCAGGCCGAGGGCGACGAGATCATGGCCCGCGCGCCGCAGGTCGACATGGTGTTCGGCCCACAGACCTATCACCGCCTGCCGGAAATGATTGCGAAAGCGAAACGGTCGGTCGGTGAAAAGATTCTCGATACGGATTTCCCGGCCGAGGACAAATTCGATCATTTGCCCGAGGAACGCGTGCGTAAGGGCGACGTCACCGCTTTCCTGACCATCCAGGAAGGCTGTGACAAATTCTGCACCTTCTGTGTCGTTCCCTATACCCGCGGCGCCGAATATTCGCGCCCGGCGGCGACGGTCCTGCAGGAAGCCAGGCGCCTTGTCGCCGACGGGGTCCGCGAAATCACGCTTCTGGGTCAGAACGTCAACGCCTATCACGGCGACGGGCCGGACGGGCGCGAATGGGGGCTGGGCCGGCTCTGCCGCGCGCTGGCCGACATCGACGGGCTGGCGCGGATTCGCTACACGACGAGCCATCCCCGCGACGTTGACGACGACCTGATCGCCGCCCATGGCGAGGTCGAAAAGCTGATGCCCTATCTGCATCTGCCGGTTCAAAGCGGGTCCGACCGTATCCTGGAAGCGATGAACCGCAAGCACACCGCGGCGGAATACCGCCATATCGTCGACCGGTTGCGGGCCGCGCGGCCCGATTTAGCCCTGACATCCGATTTTATTGTCGGATATCCCGGCGAATCAGATCAGGATTTCGCGGATACTCTTAAACTTGTCACCGATATCGGCTATGCAGGGGCGTTTTTCTTCAAGTATTCTGAACGTCCGGGAACACCCGCTGCATCCATGAAAGAGCAAGTAGACGACGCAGTGAAGTCTGAACGATTGAGCGCCCTGCAGCAGTTGCTGGATAGTCAGCAAGAGGGTTTCAATGCGTCCATGGTAAACAGGACCCTGCCGGTCCTGCTCGAAAAGCCCGGCCGCCATGCGGACCAGCTCGTCGGCCGTTCCCCGTATCTGCAACCCGTGCATCTGGATATTCCCGACAGCCGCCACGCATCCCTGATCGGGACCGTCATCGACTGCACGATCACCGGATTGACCGGCCACAGCCTGTTCGCCGTCCCGGTTAACGGCCTTCAGACCGACCCCGACAGTTCCACCACCGCCGATCGTTCAAATTCAGGTAGTCCAACCCCCGACAGCGCCGACCGAGGCCAGGAAAGGATCTCCGCTTGAATCAGATTTCGTCGCTTCCCAAAGGTTCCCGCCAAGCCATGGTGCCCACTTTGATTCAGTTCGACGACAATCGCCTTCTTCCCCTGTTGTTCGGGGAACACGACAAACACCTGGTCCGGATAGAACAATCCCTGGGCGTGCAACTCATCAACCGCGGCAATCAGGTCACCATCGAGGGTCCGCAAGACGCCATCGACTTGGCCCGGATTGCCTTGATGCGCCTTTACCAGCGCCTGAAGGCCGGCGACGAGTTGGAGCCGGGCGACGTGGACGCCGCGGTGCGGATGGCCGGAAGCCCCACCGACCTGTTCGGGGAAAGCGAACCGGTGCTGCGCACCAAGCGCCGGCAGATCAAGGCGCGGTCCCCGCTGCAGGCGAACTATATGGAAGCCATGCTGCGGGACGAATTGGTCTTCGGTGTCGGCCCGGCCGGTACCGGGAAGACCTATTTGGCCGTCTGTGCCGCTGTTGCCCAACTGGTCAGCGGACAGATCGAGCGCATCATCCTGTCACGACCGGCGGTCGAGGCGGGCGAACGGCTGGGCTTCCTGCCCGGCGACATGAAGGAGAAGGTCGACCCCTATATGCGGCCGATCTACGACGCGCTTTACGAAAACCTGCCCTCCGACCAGGTCACCCGCAAACTGGAAAGCGGCGAGATCGAAGTGGCCCCGCTGGCCTTCATGCGCGGACGGACGCTGAAAAACGCCTTCGTCCTGCTCGACGAAGCGCAGAACACCACGCCGGTTCAAATGAAGATGTTCCTGACCCGCCTGGGCGAGGGCAGCCAGATGGTGATCACCGGCGATTTGAGCCAAATCGACCTGCCGCGCGGCCAAAGATCGGGCTTGGCCGACGCGCTGGACACGTTGGAAGGCGTCAAGGGCATCGCGACCGTCCGCTTCAGCGATCAGGACGTCGTCCGCCACCCCCTGGTCTCCCGCATCGTTAAGGCGTATGACGCGCGGGACAAGGCCATGCCCGCCTCCGAAACATAGAGCCTGATGCGGTAGAGCACGGAAACAACGCGTGACCCCTAAGCTTGAAATCGATTTCACCCGCGGCGACGGCTGGTCCGCCGACGACGAGGCGACCGCGCATGCCGCGGCGGAAGCGGCCATTGCCGGTGCGGATCTTGCCGATGAGGACGAGGAACCCCCATCTGCGCGTCAAACGGCCTTTGCGTTGAGCATCCTGATGGCCGACGACGCGACGGTCAGGACCCTGAACCGCGACTGGCGCGGCAAGGACAGCCCGACCAACGTGCTGTCTTTCCCGTCCGATATGCCGGCAATCCCCGACGAACCCGATTTCCTGGGCGACATCGCGCTTGCCCGCGAAACGCTGGAGCGGGAAGCCGCCCTGGACGGCAAGACCCTGGATGACCATCTAAGGCATCTTGTGGTGCACGGGGTTTTGCACCTGCTCGGCTATGACCACATCGAAAAGGCGGAAGCCGAGGAAATGGAATCAACGGAGACACGTATCCTGGCGGGGCTCGGCGTGGCCGATCCCTATGCGGGGTCCGATGCCCTGGAAGATGAAGCGGAAGATATGATTGTTGAAAACGGCGCCGCAATTCACCCGATGCGGGAGCGCCCATAATGGCTGACGACGTTCAAACATCGGAAAACGGCGACTCTGCCAAACGCAGCGGCCTGTTCGGATTGCTGCGCAGCCTTCTTGGGCGCGGCGGCGAATCCCATTTGCGTGACGCTTTCGAGGAATTGATCGAGGAGAGCGAGGACCGCGAAACCCCGATCGCCTCGGATGAACGCGCCCTGATCGCCAATATCCTGAAATTCGGCGAGATGACGGCCTATGACGTCATGGTGCCGCGCGCGGATATCATTGGTTTCGAAGTCACCACCCCGCTGGAGGATCTGGTCCAGCAGGTCGTGACCCACCCGCATTCCCGCTATCCTGTCTACCGCGAGGCGATGGACGACATTCTGGGCATGGTCCACATCAAGGACATCCTGGGCATGCTCGCGAAAACTGCCGAGGGGCGGGAGCGGGAGACGTTTTCCCTGCGCGACATCATGCGCCAGACCCTGATCGTCGCGCCGTCGATGCGCGTGCTGGACCTGTTGCTGCAGATGCGCCTGCAGCGCCGGCACATGGCGCTGGTCGTCGACGAATTCGGCGGCATCGACGGGCTGGTGACGATTGAGGACCTTGTCGAAGAAATCGTCGGCGAGATCGAGGACGAACACGACATCGTCGCGGGCCCGCAGATGGAAGCCGCCGACGACGGCACCGTGCTGGCCGATGCGCGCACGCCGATCGAGACCTTGGAAGAGGCCTTTGGGCCTATCCTGGACGAAGAGGAACGCGACGAGGACATCGACACGTTGGGCGGATTGGTCTTCACCCTCGCCGGGCGCGTCCCGAGCCGGGGCGAGTTGATCCACCACGAGGCCAGCGGCGTCGAGTTCGAGGTCCTGGACGCCGATCCCCGGCGCATCAAACGGTTGAAGCTGCGGAATTTGCCCGAACAGAAACAGGCATGGGGCTGATCCCGTGTCCGTAGAGGGCGTGCAAACCGCCTTGTCGGCCGGTTTTTCCACCGAAGGGCCCGGCGCGGTCTGGGAACGGTTGGACGGCGCATGCCGGCGGGCGGGGTCGCTGCGCGGCTGGCGTCGATACGGCACGGCCGTCCTGCTCGGCATTCTGTCCAGCCTTGCGCTGCCGCCGGCCTTCGCCTTCCCCGTTCTCTGGGTCACCCTGCCCCTGCTGGTCTGGATGCTGGACGGCGCCAAGCGCAAACGTCAGGCCTTTCTGATCGGCTGGTGTTTCGGTTTCGGGCTCTACGCGGCCAGCCTGTATTGGATCAGCAACGCGCTGCTGGTCTTCTCGGACCGGCTTTGGTGGATGGTGCCTTTCGCCGCCCTGGGCCTGCCCGCCGGCCTGGCGATTTTCACCGGGCTGGCCGGACTGACGTCCCGCCTCGCCGCCCCCGGCCCGGCCCGCGCGATGGCTTTCGCGGCATCCTGGATTTTGTTCGAATGGCTGCGCGGCCATGTCCTGACGGGTTTTCCCTGGAATCTGCTGGGCCATGCCTGGGCGGGGACGGACGCGATGATCCAGGCCGCTGCCTGGATCGGCATCTATGGTTTGTCCGCGCTGGCGGTGGCGAGCGCCGTCCTGCCGGCAATGGCCGCCGGAGCGGGCACTCGCAAACCGTCCGTGCGGCGGCGTCAGGCGGCCGTCGCGCTTGCCCTGGCCCTGCCCGCCGCCGTCGCGGCCAGCGGCGCCTTTCGGCTGGCGAGCGCCCCCGGCATCGGCATCGCCGACGTGCCCGGCATCGGTCTGCGCCTGGTGCAGGCGAATATCCCGCAGCGGCAGAAATGGCAGCGCGACCTGCGCGGGCCGAATTTCATGCGCCATCTGGAATTGAGCAAGACGGACCGGCCGGACTGGGTGACGCATGTGATCTGGCCGGAAACGGCAGCCGCCTTTTTCCTGGAAGACGACGGTCCCGCCCGCGCGGCGGCCACCCGCATCATCCCACAGGGCGGCCACCTGATCACCGGCGCGCCGCGCCGGGTGGACACGCCCTTCTCGCTCCACAACTCCGTCGTTGCCCTGGATGAACGGGGGGCCGTCGCGGCGACTTACGACAAGGCCCATCTCGTTCCCTTCGGCGAATACGTTCCCTTCCGGTCCGTGATCGGCATAGACAAGATCACCGCCGGGTCGGTCGACTATTCTCCCGGTCCCGGCCCCCGAACCGTCAGCCTGCCGGGCCTGCCGCCGTTCAGCCCGCTGGTCTGTTACGAGGCGATATTTCCGGGCGCCGTGGTTTCCGGCACCGACGGGCGGCCGGCCTGGCTGCTGAACCTGACCAACGACGCCTGGTACGGCAAGACGGCAGGCCCGCACCAGCATCTGACCATGGCGCGGCTGCGCGCGGTGGAAGAAGGCCTGCCGCTGGTCCGGGTCACCAATACCGGGATAACCGCCGCCTTCGACGCGTTTGGACGGGAACTCGGCCGCATCCCGCTGGTGGAACCCGGCGTGCTGGACATCCGCCTGCCCCGCGCCCTGCCGCCGACCCTTTACGCCAAGGCGGGCGACGCCATTTTTCTGGTGCTGCTGATCTGGCTGGCCGGCATGGCGGTTTGGCTTCATCGGGATGCCGGCAAGACCCAGGCGCCTTGACCGAAACGCAAACGAAATGACCGGCTATGGACTTGTTGCGGCAACCGCGACCTTGACGCGGCAAGTTCATCCTGCAATATCGCCGGGCTCCGGTGTGTCTCCCGACCGCCGGACGTGTCGTCACGCCCCATGTAGAACTGTCCGAAAATAGGAAAAGCGTTGCCATGGCCACCAATTTTCTCTTCACCAGTGAATCGGTTTCCGAAGGACATCCAGACAAGGTCTGCGATCGAATTTCCGACGAGGTGGTCGATCTTTTCTTGAACGCCGATCCGGGTGCGCGCGTCGCCTGCGAAACGCTGACCACGACAAACCGTATCATTCTGGCCGGCGAAGTCCGCGGCCCCTCGCATCTGATGGACGGCGACGGCGTCGACAAGGCGCAGATCGAAAAGCTGGCCCGCGCGGCGGTGAAGGATATCGGTTACGAGCAGGAAGGCTTCCACCACGAGACGGCCGAGGTTCAAATCTACCTCCACGCCCAGTCCGCGGATATCGCCCAAGGCGTCGACGCCGCCGGGAACAAGGATGAGGGCGCCGGCGACCAGGGCCTGATGTTCGGCTTCGCCTGCCGCGAAACCGACGTCCTGATGCCCGCCCCGATCCATTTCAGCCATAAAATTCTTCAGGACCTGGCCGCCACCCGCCATGCCGACCGCAACAGCGGCTTGGGCCCGGATTCGAAAAGTCAGGTGACCTTGATGTACGAGGACGGCGTGCCGGTCCGCGCGACCTCGGTCGTGGTGTCGACCCAACACGCCGAACACATGGAACAGGAAGATATCCGCGAGCTTGTCCGCGCCCATGTGGAAAAGGTCCTGCCCGCCGGCTGGATGCCGCCGGAAGACGAATTCTACGTCAACCCGACGGGCCGGTTCGTGATCGGCGGTCCCGACGGCGACGCCGGCCTGACCGGGCGCAAGATCATCGTCGATACCTATGGCGGCGCCGCGCCCCATGGCGGCGGTGCGTTCTCCGGCAAGGATCCGACGAAGGTCGACCGGTCGGCCGCCTATGCCGCGCGCTATGTCGCCAAGAACGTGGTCGCCGCGGGACTGGCGGAACGCTGCGTCATCCAGGTCGCCTATGCGATCGGCGTTTCCAAACCGCTGTCGCTCTACGTCAATCTGGGCGGCACCGGCACGGTCGAGGAAAGCCGCCTGGTCGGCGCGATCAACGAGGTGATGGACCTCAGCCCCCGCGGCATCCGCGAGAAGCTGGACCTTGCCCGCGGCATCTATGCGCCGAGCTCGGCCTATGGCCATTTCGGCCGCGAGCCGACGCCGGAAGGCCATTTCAGCTGGGAACGCACGGATCTCGCCGACGATCTGAAAGCCGCCCTGACCTGACCGTCCTGCGCCGCGCTCTCCCGCAAGGGAAGCGCGGAGGGCCTCGCCAAAGCCATGACAGAATCGAAAAACGCTCCTGACGGCGCCCCGAAATTTTACGGGCGCCGCAAAGGACGGCCGTTGCGGGCCGGCCGGCTGACCCTGGTCGAAACCCTGCTGCCGTCGATAACCGTGCCGACCGACCGGCCGAACCTGGACCCCGCGACGGTGTTCGACACGCCGGTGGAAAAGGTTTGGCTGGAAGTCGGGTTCGGCGGCGGCGAGCATCTTGCCGCCCTGGCGGAGCGCAACCCGGAAATCGGTTTCCTGGGCTGCGAACCCTTCATCAACGGCGTCGCGAAGCTGCTTTCCGCGGTCGAGGAGGGCGGCTTGACCAATATCCGCCTTCTGGCCGACGACGCCCGTCTGCTGATGGCGGCCCTGCAACCCGGCGCGCTCGACCGGGTTTTCGTTCTGTTCCCGGACCCCTGGCCGAAGCGGCGTCATTGGGCGCGGCGGTTCGTCGGGCCGGAAAACCTTCCCGAACTGGCGCGGGTCCTGCGCCCGGGCGGCGAGTTGCGCATCGCCACCGACCATCCGGGTTATCTGGACTGGATTTTGGCCCATATGACGCAGTGCCGGGACTTCGACTGGCTGGCCGAGCGGTCCACGGATTGGCTGAACCGGCCCGACGACTGGCAGCCGACGCGCTATGAACGCAAGTCGCTTGCCGGCCGGCCGCACTACCTGCGCTTCCTGCGCCGGCCTGATCCGAATTGATCCGAACCGATCCACCCAGCGCGGTCGGAACCCACCCGATCCAAACCGAACCGAACCGTTGCGGCGCCGGCCCGTTCAAGTCCCGTCCAAGCATGTTCAAGTCCAGGCTGGACCTGTTCCAGTAAAGACCGCGCCACGGCTTGTTTTTTCTTTCCGCTTCGCGTATCACACCGGCCATACCGATCATATATCGGATCGTATGTCGGATGGTCTTCCGATACAGCGATACCGATTGTTGGGAGGTGGGCCCCCCGGCCCGCCTTTTTTAATGTTTGGAGGCCGGCGGTCCGTTTACCGCGAATGACCCCGCTTCCGCCCGGAATAGTCTTTGGGAACCTGAATGGACGTCGTGCAGAAAATCGAAACGCTGATCGAACCGGCGCTGGCGGATATGGGCTATGAGCTCGTCCGCGTCCGCGTGTCCGGCTCTCAGCGCAAGACGCTGCAAATCATGGCGGACCGCTCGGACGGCGCCCCGATGGGCGTCGAGGATTGCGCCGATATCAGTCATGCGGTTTCCGCCATTCTGGATGTGGACGATCCGATCACCGATGCCTATGTATTGGAGGTCAGTTCCCCGGGAATCGACAGACCGTTGACCAAACTGCCCCATTTCGAGCGTTTCGCCGGTTTCGACGCGAAAGTTGAAATGCACCATATGGTGGGCGGCAGGAAGCGGTTCAGCGGCCGGTTGCTCGGCGTGGACGGGGAAACCGTCCGGCTTGAACATGAAGGCGACGCCGTCGATCTGCCCTTCGCGGGGATCCGGAACGCCAAACTCATCCTGACCGATGAATTGATTGCCGCCGCGCGGTCCGAGTCCGAAGACGACTCGTTCGAAGGCGAAGGCGCGAATGGAAACGCCGTCCAAGGCGGCATGATGGAAGTGGAGAAGGCTTCGGGCTAAGGTCCGGCGCCCCTCCGTCGTAGAGACGCTACAGAGTAGACGAAATAGAGAGTCCAGAGGTCGTTATGGAAGCAGTCGCCATTACCAGGACGGATATGTTGAACGTCGCCGATGCGGTCGCGCGCGAGAAGGGTATCGAGCGCGAACTGGTCCTCGAAGCGATGGAGCAGGCGATCCAAAAAGCCGGCCGGTCCAAATACGGACACGAGCATGACATCCGTGCCGCCATCGACCGCAAGTCGGGCGAAATCGTCCTGGCCCGGTATCTGGAGGTCGCCGACGAGATCGAAAACGAGGTCACTCAGCTGACCTTGGAACAGGCCCGCGCGAAGAAGCCGGACGCCCAGGTGGGCGATTTCCTGGTCGACCCGCTGCCGCCGATCGATTTCGGCCGCATCGCCGCCCAGACCGCCAAGCAGGTCATCGTTCAGCGCGTCCGGGAAGCCGAGCGCGAACGCCAGTATGTCGAATACAAGGATCGGATCGGCGAGATCGTGAACGGTATCGTCAAACGGGTCGAATTCGGCAACGTGACGATTGATCTGGGCCGGGCCGAAGCGGTCATGCGCCGCGACGAATGCATCCCGCGCGAGCATCTGAAGCGCGGCGACCGGGTTCGCGCCTATATCTACGACGTCCGCCAGGAGCAGCGCGGACCGCAGATTTTCCTGTCGCGCACCCATCCGATTTTCATGGCGAAACTGTTCGCCCAGGAAGTGCCGGAAATCTACGACGGCGTCATCGAGATCAAGCGCGTCGCGCGCGATCCGGGCAGCCGGGCGAAGATCGCCGTTCTGTCCCGCGACTCCTCGATCGATCCGGTCGGCGCCTGCGTCGGTATGCGCGGTTCGCGCGTGCAGGCCGTCGTCGCGGAATTGCAGGGTGAAAAGATTGACATCATTCCGTGGAGCGAGGACGAAGCGACCTTCATCGTGAACGCGCTCGCCCCGGCGGAAGTCGCCAAGGTCGTCATGGACGAAGACGCCGCGAAGATCGAAGTCGTGGTTCCCGACGATCAGTTGAGCCTGGCCATCGGCCGGCGCGGCCAGAACGTGCGCCTCGCCTCGATGCTGACCGAGTTCGACATCGACATCATGACCGAGGAACAGGAATCCGATAAGCGCCAAGCCGAGTTCAATGAACGCAGCGAACGCTTCATGGCGGCCCTGGACGTGGACGATGTGATCGCCCGCTTGCTGGTGACGGAAGGCTTCACTGAAATCGACGAAGTGGCCTATGTGCCGGAAGACGAACTGGCTTCCATCGAAGGGTTCGACGAAGACGTGGCCGAAGAGCTTCGCCGCCGCGCCCGTACTTTCCTGGAAGAGGAAAGCGCGCGTTTGAAGCAGGAGCTGAAGGATCTGGGCATCGCCGACGATCTGGCCGCGGTTGAAGGGCTGAACAACGCGATGCTCGTCGCGCTGGGCCGCGAAGGCATCAAGACGCTGGAAGATTTCGCCGGTTTGGTGGCGGACGAACTGACCAGCCGGGAAGACGGCATCCTGCGGGAATTCCGGATGGACAGCGAAACCGCGACCGACATGATCATGCAGGCGCGCGTTGCCGTCGGCTGGATCACGCAGGAAGATCTCGACGCGGCGAATGCCGGAGACGGCGAAGAAATTGAAGAGGAAGGCGGGGTGGAAGCCCCGGCCGGCGCCTGATGCTTGGCTTGGCCAAGACAGGGTTTTTGAGGTGGACAACAGGACGACGTGCTGACTGGCGACCAACATATAGCGACCGAACAAACGCCGATTGGACCCGGCAGTCATGATTCCGGTCATGACTCCGATCCCGACGCGCAGTGTTCGACTGACGGCCCGATGCGGAAATGCATCGCGACGGGAGAGGTGCGTCCGAAAGACGAGTTGATCCGTTTCGTCATTGCGCCGGACGACGTGGTTACGCCCGACCTCGCCGGCAAGCTGCCCGGCCGCGGCCTTTGGGTCGCCGCCAACCGCAAGGCGTTGGACGAAGCGTGCAAGCGGAAATCTTTCAGCCGCGCGGCACGGCGGCAGGTTGACATTCCTCGTGATTTGACCGACCGGGTAGAGAACCTGCTGGTGCGCAGATGTACCGATCTGCTATCGCTGGCCAGGCGCGCGGGGGAAGCGGTTACCGGCTTTGAAAAGGCCGGCGCCGCGCTGAAAAGCGGCTATGCCGCCATTTACGTATCCGCCAGAGACGCCGGCTCGGACGGCGTCGGGAAACTGGACCGCCATCGGGGCGGTGCGGCTAATGTCGACTGCCCCCGGGTTGATTGCCTGGACCGAGATGAACTCGGCCGCGCATTCGGCCGGGCTGAGGCGGTGCATTGTGTATTGATGCGGGGGGGCCTGTCCGGCGCCTTCCTGCGCGAAGTGAAAAGGTTGTCCGGTTTTCGGGTGGCAGAGACGCTGGTCGTGACCGACCCGACCGGAGGCGAAGGGAAGTAAGTATGAGTGACAGCAAGGATAACGGCGGCAAACTGACCCTGGGCAAGCCCGGGCGGTTGGAACTGCAGAAGACCGTCGATAGCGGACAGGTTCGCCAGAGCTTCAGCCATGGCAGAACGAAAACCGTCAAAGTCGAGAAGAAGCGCAAGCGGACCTTCGAACGGAACGAATCCGGCAGGATGGAACGCGTCGGCGCCGACGGCGGGAAAGGCCGGATCCAGGACCCGCATGCGCTGGAAGGCCTTTCGCCCGCGGAACGCGATCGCCGCATGAAAGCCCTTGAAGGGGCGGCGCAGGTCGAGGAAGAGCGTCAGCAGTCGTTGCGCGAACAGGAACGCCGCGCGACCGAACAACGCGAAGCCCGCGAAGCCGAAGAACGCCGCAAGGCGGAAGAAGAAGAGCGCCGCCAGGCCGAGGAAGCCGCCCGCACCGCGGTGCAGGAAACCGCGCGTCAGCCCAGCCCCTCGAAGCCCGCCGCGAAGCCCGGTCCGAAGATTATTACCCCCGCGGAAGCACCGGCCGAGATCCTCGATCCGGAAGGTGCGGAACTGGCCGCCAAGCGCGCCCGGGAAAAGGAATCCGCACCGAAGCAGGACGACCGCGACAAGCAGCGGCAGACCCCGGCGCGTCCCCGTGGCGAACCCCGCCGCCGCCAGGGCAAGCTGACCATCACCCAGGCGCTGGAAGCCGATGACGGCCAAGAACGCGGCCGGTCCCTGGCCGCCCTGCGCCGCGCCCGCGAGCGGGAAAAGCAGCAGAACAAGGAAATGCTGGCCCGGTCCGAGAAGGTCATCCGCGAAGTGGTGGTTCCCGAAGCCATCACCGTCGCCGACCTGGCGAACCGTATGGCCGAACGCGGCGGCGACGTCGTGAAGACGCTGATGAGACTTGGTGTCATGGCCACCGTGAACCAGGTGATCGACGCCGACACGGCGGAGCTTGTCGTCAGTGAATTCGGCCACAGGCTGAAGCGCGTTTCCGAGTCCGATGTCGAACACGCCCTGATCCAGCATCAGGAAGATCCGGAAGATCTTCAGCAGCCGCGTGCGCCGGTTGTGACGGTCATGGGCCATGTCGATCACGGCAAGACCTCGCTTCTGGATGCCCTGCGCAAGACCGACGTCGTCTCCGGCGAAGCCGGCGGCATCACACAGCATATCGGCGCCTATCAGGTTGAGCTGTCCAGCGGCAATCACATCACCTTCCTGGATACGCCCGGCCACGAAGCCTTCACCGCCATGCGTCAGCGCGGTGCGAACGTGACCGATATCGTCATCCTGGTCGTCGCGGCCGATGACGGCCTCCGTCCGCAGACGGTGGAAGCGATCAACCACGCCAAGGCGGCCAAGGCCCCGATCATCGTCGCCATCAACAAGTGCGACAAGCAGGGCGCCGATCCCGCCAAGGTCCGGACCCAGCTTCTGGACCACGAATTGGTCGCCGAAGAACTGGGCGGCGATATCATCACCGTCGAAGTCTCGGCCTTGAAGGGCACCAACCTCGACAAGCTTGAGGAAATGATCCTGCTTCAGGCCGAACTGCTTGAGTTGAAGGCGAACCCCAACCGCAACGCGGAAGGTGCCGTCGTCGAAGCCAAGTTGGAAAAAGGCCGCGGCTCCGTTGCCACGGTGTTGATCCAGCACGGTACGCTGAAGGTGGGAGACACCTTCGTGGCCGGCGCCGAGTGGGGTCGTGTCCGCGCGCTGATCGACGACAAGGGCCGGAACGTCAAGGAAGCGGGTCCGTCCATGCCGGTCGAGGTTCTGGGCATTCAGGGCACGCCGTCCGCGGGCGACGATTTCGCCGTGTTGGAAGACGAAGCCAAGTGCCGGGAAATCGCCGAATATCGTCAGCGCAAGAACCGCGAAGCCTCTACGACAGTGGCCGCGCGCGGTACGCTGGAGCAGATGTTCAACCAGATCAAGGCGGGCGAAATCAAGGAACTGCCGGTCGTCATCAAGGCCGACGTGCAGGGATCGCTGGAAGCCATCATGTCCTCGCTCGACAAGCTGGGGACCGAGGAAGTCAAGGTCCGCGTGTTGCACGGGGCCGTCGGCGGGATAACAGAATCCGACGTCATCCTGGCCAATTCGACCAGCGGGATCATCATCGGCTTCAACGTCCGCGCCAACCCGCAGGCCCGCGAACTGTCGCGGACCAACGGGGTCGACATCCGCTACTACTCGGTGATCTACGATGTCATCGACGACGCGAAACAGATCATGGGCGGTCTGTTGGCGCCGGAGAGACGCGAAAACTTCCTGGGCTACGCGGAAATCCGCGAAGTCTTCAACATCACCAAGGTCGGCAAGATCGGCGGGTGCATGGTCACGGAAGGCATGGTCAAGCGCGGCGCCAAGGTTCGCCTGCTGCGCGACGACGTCGTCATCCACGAAGGCGCGCTGAAGCAGCTGAAGCGGTTCAAGGACGATGTCCGCGAAGTGCAGCACGGCTATGAATGCGGCATGGCGTTCGAAAACTATGACGACATCAAGGCCGGTGACATGATCGAATGTTACGAGGTCGAGGAAATCGCCCGCGCGCTGTAACGGCGCGCGGCCGGCCGCCCGGATCTGCGCCAGGGTTCCGCCCTGGCAATCCGGGCCGCTGAAACGTTACGGATATCAAGCATGAACCGCGGAAAAGGCCCGTCCCAGCGGCAGTTGCGCGTCGGCGAAGAACTTCGCCACGCCCTGTCGCAGGTGTTGCAGCGCGAGGGGTTTCGCGACCCCGCCCTGTCGGGCGTCATCCTGACCGTCACCGAAGTGCGGCCGAGCCCGGACCTGCGCAACGCGACCGTCTTCGTCAGCCCGCTCGGCGGCGGCGACATGAAGGCGATCCTGGCCGCCCTGGCGCGCGCGTCGCGCTTCCTGCGCGGCGAGGTCGCCAAGCGCGTGCACCTGAAATTCATGCCGGACTTCTCGTTCAAGGCCGATACCTCCTTCGACGAGTTCGCGAAAATCGATGCCGCCCTGCGCGACCCCGCGGTCGCCCATGATATCCATGGGGATCACGATGCCGATGATGATGGCGACGCCCAGGGCGACCCGGAAGATGATGCTTCCGACACGGCCGACAGGTAAGCTTTCCCCCAATCATGGCGCGCAAACGTAAAGGCGACCCGGTTAACGGCTGGGTCATAGTCGACAAACCGGCGGGCATCGGCTCGACGCCGACGGTCAATCAGGTGCGCCGCAGTTTCAACGCCAAGAAGGCCGGGCATGCGGGCACGCTGGACCCCTTCGCCAGCGGCGTTCTGCCCATTGCGCTGGGTGAAGCGACCAAGACGATGACCCATATCGTCGACGGATTGAAGACCTACGAATTCACCGTCGCCTGGGGAACCGAGACCGACACGCTGGATATCGACGGTGAGCCCACCGCCACATCCCCCGTTCGGCCCGACCGGGAGGCCATCGAAGCCGCGCTTCCCGAATTCATCGGCAGCATCGAACAGATCCCGCCGGCCTATTCCGCGATCAAGGTGGACGGAAAGCGCGCCTATGATCTGGCCCGGTCCGGAGAACCGCCTGAATTGACCGCCCGCCAGGTCGAGGTGATCGACCTGGCGCTGATCGACATGCCGGACGCCGACCATGCGCGGTTCGTCATGACTTGCGGCAAGGGAACCTATGTCCGGTCGATCGGCCGCGATCTGGCCAGGACGCTCGGCACCGTCGCGCATATCGTCCGGCTGCGGCGGACCCGTGTCGGTCCGTTCAAGGCTGAAAACGCGGTTCCTTTGGCCGAATTCAACCCGGATTCGGCGAAAGAAACGCCCAATTCGCAGGAAGCACGGATTTTTCTTGAAGCTTCTGGGGAAAACGCGCATAAGGCCGCGCGTCAGCGGCATTTATTGCCGTTGCAGGCAGCGCTGGACGGCATCCCGGCGATTGCCTTGAGCGAGACGGAAGCGATGCGCCTGCGGAATGGTCAGGCGGTATCCCTTCTTCGCAAACTGGACCTCGAAAGAGTGAACGGCATAGGCCCGGGCGACATTGTCCTGGCGACCTTGGCCGGGGACGCTCTGGCCATGGTCCGTTTCGAGAAGGGCGCATTGCACCCGGTTCGCCTGTTTAATTTATGAAAACCGCGATGCCGCGAAAGGACTATTGAGTATGTCGATTACTGCTGACCGCAAGGCGGAAGTTATCCAGAAATTCGCCGGTGCTGAAAAAGACACCGGCTCCCCCGAAGTTCAGGTCGCGATTTTGACCGAACGGATCACCAACCTTACCGAACACCTGAAGACCCATGCGAAGGATTTCCATTCCCGCCGCGGTCTGCTGGTGATGGTCGGCAAGCGCCGCCGTCTTCTGGACTATGTCCGCAAGAAAGACGAAGCGCGTTACAAGACCCTGATCGGGGAACTCGGAATTCGGCGCTAATCCGTCGATGGCAAGGGGCGCGCGGTTCAACCGGCGCCCCTTTTCGCATGGCCCGTGCCGCACGATTTATCAGACCTCCGTGTTGGTAGTTTCGGGCCGAACAGGAGGAACAGTCTCTCCCATGGCTTTTATCGGACGTTGGTCCGTCGCGGCGTGAGCGCCCCGGCGGATATCGTGCGTTCGATCCCATCCGTGGCCGCCGGCGAAACGCGCCGGCATGTCGATTTTCGGGCGCTGTGAGATTACGAAGCCCGGGTCGCGGATCGTGTAGCAGAGGGCAGGGCGTTCCTGCCGTTACCGCAATGAGGCGGGGCGGCTAACGTAGGTATGTGAAGGAAGAAACGAACAGATGTTCAACACCCACAAAAAAGAAATCGAATGGGGCGGGCGCACGCTTACCCTGGAATCCGGGCGCATCGCCCGTCAGGCGGATGGCGCCGTCTTGGCCAGTTACGGCGGCACGAAGGTTCTGTGCACGGCCGTGTTCGCCAAGTCCCCCCGTGTCGGCATCGACTTTTTCCCGCTGACCGTCAATTACCAGGAAAAGACTTTCGCCGCCGGCAAGATTCCGGGTGGCTTCTTCAAACGCGAAGGACGCCCCAGCGAAAAAGAAACGCTGACCTCGCGCCTGATCGACCGTCCGATCCGTCCGCTTTTCGTCAGCGGTTTCCGCAACGAAACCCAGGTCGTCTGCACGGTCCTGTCGCATGACATGGAAAACAACCCGGACGTCGTCGCCATGATCGGCGCCAGCGCCGCGCTGACAATTTCCGGCGCGCCCTTCATGGGCCCGATCGGCGCCGCGCGCATCGGCTTCATCGACGGCGAAACCGTCCTGAACCCGACGCAGGACCAGATGGCCGACAGCAAGCTCGACCTGGTCGTCGCCGGTACGCAGGAAGGCGTGCTGATGGTCGAATCCGAAGTCCAGGAGCTGAGCGAAGAGCAGATGCTGGACGCGGTCATGACCGCCCATCGCGGCTTCCAACCGGTGATCGACGCGATCATCGCGCTGGCCGAAGAATGCGCCAAGGAACCCTACGATCTGCCGGAAGCCGACCCGGAAGCCGGCAAGGTTGCCGCCCGTCTGGCGGAAATCGCCGAAGAAAGCCTGCAGAAAGCCTATGCGATCACCACCAAGGTCGATCGTGTCGCCGCCGTATCGCAGGCGAAGGCCGACGCGTTGGCCAAGATCGAGGAAGAAGGTCTTTCCGTCGAACTGGCGAGCAAGGCCTTCAAGGGTCTGGAATCCAAGGTCGTCCGCGGTAACATCCTGAAGACCGGCAAGCGTATCGACGGCCGGTCGACCACCGATGTCCGTCAGATCGATTGCCAGGTCGGCGTTCTGGAACGCTCCCATGGCAGCGCGCTGTTCACCCGTGGCGAAACCCAGGCGCTGGTCGTGACCACGCTGGGCACCGGCCAGGACGAACAGATCATCGACGCGCTGGAAGGCGAGTACCGCGAAAACTTCATGCTGCATTACAACTTCCCGCCCTATTCGGTCGGTGAAGCGGGCCGCATGGGATCGCCGGGCCGCCGCGAAATCGGCCACGGCAAGCTCGCATGGCGCGCCATCCACCCGATGCTGCCGGAACGGGAAGATTTCCCCTACACGGTTCGCGTCGTGTCCGAGATCACCGAATCCAACGGTTCCTCCTCGATGGCCACGGTCTGCGGCACCTCGATGGCGCTGATGGATGCCGGCGTGCCGATGAAGGCGTCCTGCGCCGGTATCGCCATGGGCCTGATCAAGGATCCGGAAGGCGTTGCCGTCCTGTCCGACATCCTGGGTGACGAAGATCACCTGGGCGACATGGACTTCAAGGTCGCGGGTACGGAAAACGGCATCACTTCGCTTCAGATGGACATCAAGATCACCTCGATCACCGAGGACATCATGAAGACCGCTCTGGCACAGGCGAAGGACGGCCGCATCCACATCCTGAACGAGATGGCCAAGGTCATCACCTCGGGCCGTGAGTCGGTCGCGTCGACGGCGCCGCGCATCACCACCATCACCATCCCGCGCGAAAAGATCCGCGAAGTGATCGGCACGGGCGGCAAGGTGATCCGTGAGATCACCGAAACCACCGGCGCGAAGATCGACATCGAGGACGACGGCACGATCAAGGTCGCGGCGGTCGATGAATCCGCCGGTCAGGCCGCGCTGGACTGGATCATGTCCATCGTTGCGGAGCCGGAGCCGGGCGTGATCTACAAGGGCAAGGTCGTGAAGGTCGTCGATTTCGGCGCGTTCGTGAACTTCATGGGCAGCCGCGACGGTTTGGTGCACATCTCCGAACTGGCTGACGGGCGCACCGCGCAGGTCACCGATGTGTGCAACGAAGGCGATGAAGTCTACGTCAAATGCCTGGGCATCGACGATCGCGGCAAGGTTCGCCTGTCCATGCGTGTGGTCAACCAGGAAACCGGTGAAGAACTGGAAGACACGCGCCCGCCGAAGGAAGATAGCGGCGATGAAGGCGGCGAACGCCGTCCGCAGCGTCGGCCGCGCCGCCGGGACTAATTCCGGGCTCGGTTTTTAACATTTGTTGTGGAAAGGGCGGTCCCCGCGTCGAGCGGGGCCGCCCTTTTTGCATTCATTGGGGAATTGCGATTTTCGGACCGGCCTTGAATCCTATGGGGACTCAGGCTCCTAATGAGGCATTGTTCGACATCAATTTTCCGGACCGGACCGATGCGCCAAAAACTTAAGCTTCTGCTGATTTCCGCCGCTTCCGGCGCTGCGCTCTCTGTTTCCGCCTGCACGCCGGTCGGCGTCGCCGTCGGCGCCGGGGCCACGGTGGGTTCCGTCGCCCTTGAGGAACGCGGTTTCAAACAGGGCGTCAAAGACCGCGTGACGGAAACCGCGATCTCCAAAAGCCTGTTCGACTACAACCTGGACGCTTTCAGCGCGGTCAATGTGGAAGTGGTGGAAGGGCGCGTGCTGTTAACCGGCCGGGTCGAGAATCCGGAGTTCCGGGTCGAAGCCGTCCGCCTCGCCTGGCAGGAAGAAGACGTCGTCGAGGTCATCAACGAGATCCGCATCGGAACGTCGGATGACGGGCTGGCCGACAAGGGCAAGGATGCCTGGATCGCCACCCAGCTGCGCACCAAGATGACGCTCGATTCACAGGTCAAGGCGGTGAATTATTCGGCCGAGGTCGTCGACGGCACGGTCTATCTTTTCGGTATCGCGCAGAACGACAGCGAGTTGAAGCGCGTCGTCGCCCATGCCCGCACGATCGAGAATGTGCGTCGGATCATCCCCGACTATGTCCGGATGAAGGACGATCCCGCCCGTGCCGGGTGACGCACCGAAGACCATGAGACCGACGGACCCGAAATCCGTGCTTCGTCACCTGCAGCCCGATGCTGACGGCCGCCTGCCGATCGCGCGGGCGGCGCTTGCCGTCGCCCTGCTCGACCCGGTCAACGTCAAGGCCGCCGATCACCTTGACGAAGCGATGAGCCATCTGGACGCTGTCGTCGCCGATGCGGCGGCGATGCTGGAGGACGGCGAGGACGATGTGGAAACCGTCGCCGCGGCCCTCAACCACGCCATCCTCGACCGGTCCGGCTACGCGGGCGATTCCGAAACCTATGACGACATCCAGAACGCCAATCTGTTCCGGGTCATCGAGCGGCGCTGCGGCCTGCCGGTAACCTTGGGCATCCTCTACATCCATGTCGGGCGGGCGTTGGGCTACAAGGTCGACGGCCTGGCCTTTCCGGGGCATTTCCTGGTTCGCCTGGAAGCGCCCGGCGGCCGCGCCATCCTGGACCCGTTCTTCGGGGGCGTGCAGCGGGACGCGCCCTCGCTGCGCGATCTGCTGAAGACCGTGCAGGGGCACGACGCGGAGCTGGACCCGGCCTATTACGAACCGGTGCCCGACCGGGACGTGCTGAACAGAATGCAGAACAACATCAAACTGCGGCTGATGCAGGCGGACAAGAAGCAGGAAGCCGCCATGGTTTGCGAAACCATGTTGATGTACAACCCGCAGAACGCCGGCTTGTGGCGCGAGGCCGGGTTGCTGCATGCCGATGCCAGCAACATGCGCGCCGCGCTCGCCGCGCTCTCCAACTTCGTGGACATCGTCCCGGAAAGCGCCGAACGCCGCCAGATCGTCGCCTTGATGCGGGAATTGCGTTTGAAGCTGAACTAGGCCGGTCCTAGGCCTAATTGGTACAGGTCTTTTGCCCCCTCCCCACTGGACCCGCGTGACGCGGGGCGCTACATCACCCGGTAACCAAACGACGTTTTCAGGTGGGAGCACCCCTTTATGTCCCTTTCCGTCGCCATCCAAATGGATCCGATCCACGCCATCGACATCGATGGCGACAGCACCTTCGCACTGGCATTGGAAGCCACCAAGCGCGGCCACACGCTTTACCACTACCTGCCCCGCGATTTGAGCTTGAAGCAAAACCAGGTCGTCGCCCATGTCAGGCCCCTGGAAGTGCGCCGCACGAAGGGCGACCATTTCACCCTGGGCGAGCAGTCGGCGATGAATCTGGCCGATGCGGATGTCGTCCTGATGCGCCAGGATCCGCCCTTCGACATGTCCTACATCACCGCGACGCATATCCTGGAACACATCCACCCCAAGACGCTGGTGGTGAACGACCCGTTCTTCGTGCGCAACGCGCCCGAGAAGCTGCTGGTCACCCATTTTCCGGACCTGATGCCGCCGACGCTGATCACCAGCAACAAGGACGACATCCTGGAATTCCGGGCCGAGCACAAGGACATCATCCTCAAACCGCTTTACGGCAACGGCGGCGCCGGCGTCTTCCACCTGAAGCCGGGGGACGAGAATCTGAACAGCCTGCTGGAAATGTTCACCCAGATGTTCCGCGAGCCGATCATCGCCCAGCGCTACATGCCGGAAGTCCGCAAGGGCGACAAACGCATCATCCTGGTCGACGGTGAACCGGCGGGCGCGGTCAACCGCGTCCCGGCGGAGGGCGAGTCGCGCTCCAACATGCATGTCGGCGGCCGGCCCGAGAAGATCGGCATGACCAAGCGGGAGATGGACATCTGCAAGGCCATCGGCCCTACCTTGAAGGAACAGGGGCTGATCTTCGTCGGCATCGACGTGATCGGCGACTACCTGACCGAAATCAACGTCACCAGCCCGACCGGCCTGCAGGAAATCGGCCGCTTCGACGGCACCGACCTGTCGGCGCAGATTTGGGACGCGATCGAAGGACGGTTATAGGTCCCGCCTTCGGCACTGAAAAAGGAACGGCCGGGCAAATGCCCGGCCGCTTTCGTTTCCTTGGGGAGAAACTCGCCTAGAGGCGCGCCTTCTCCACGCCGGCCAATTCGCAGCAATAGTCGGCAAGGCCCGAAAAGTCCTTGCCGCCCCAGCCCGCCGCGCGGGCGCTGGACAGCGCTTCGCGGGCCGCGGCCGCCACCGGCATTGGCACCTTGGCCTTGTTGGCGGATTCCACGATCAGCGTCAGGTCCTTATGCGCCAGGTCGATCTGGAAGCCGGGTTCGATATCCCCGGTGAAGACCTTGGTCGCATAGTTCATTTTCAGCTGGCCGTTGGTCGCGCTGGTGCCGTGGATGACGTCCAACGTGGTCGCGAGGTCGAGGCCGAAGGCCTTCGTCAGCGCCATCGCTTCGGCGTTCATCCAGCACGATGTGATGGCCAGGAAGTTGTTGATCAATTTCGCCCGGGTGCCGCTGCCCGGCCCGCCGCAATGCAGGATGGTCGTACCCATGGCTTCCAGCATCGGCTTCACGCGGTCGAAGATTTCCTTTTCCGCGCCGACCATGAACAGACTTTCGCCCTTGTCCGCGTGGCTGGCCAGGCGGCCGATCGGCGCATCGACGAAATGCACGCCCTTGGCCTTGCAGGCCGCCGCCACCTTGTCGGTCACTTCCGGCAGGATGGTGGAGAGGTCCATCATGATCGACCCCGGCTCCAGATTGTCGAGAATGCCGCCGGCGCCGAGGACGACCGCGTCGACTTCGGCCGGGCCCGGCAGCACGGTGATGCAGCAGGAAGCGCCCTTGGCCGCGTCAGGCGCGGAGCCGACCTGTTCGCAGGTGTTGAATTCGGTGAAGGGCTGCTGCTGCTCCGGCCGCGTGTCGAACACGTTCAGCGCGAACCCCTTGCGCGCCATGTTCAGCGCCATCGGCTGGCCCATCCGGCCCAAGCCCACAAATCCGATCCGATCCGTCATGTTCTTTCACTCCCTTCGGTTTCGCCGACCCTGGTCAATGCCGGCCGATTGCAGTGGCGGGAGAGTAGCCCGCACATGCCCGCGCATGCCAGCGTGAACGGATGGAAATGCGGGCGCTCTCGGTCCGGGGTCTTTTGCCTCGCCTTCACAGATTGCCGGGACGCGGAAATTTCCCCTTGCGCCCGGCCTTCTTAAATGGAACATAACACGAACAAATGGACAGGAGATGTGATGATGAAAGCCCGGATCAGCATGGTTTCCCTCGGCGTGAAGGATGTCGCCGCCTCCGCCGCGTTTTATCGCGAAGGCCTCGGCCTGCCGCAGATCGAGTCCCCGCCGCAGGTCGCCTTCTTCAAGCTGGACGGCGCGTGGCTGGGCCTGTGCGAGCGGGAGGAACTGGCGAAGGATGCCGGGGTCAATGCCGAGGGACACGGTTATGCCGCGATCAATCTGTGCCACAACGTTGTTTCCGAACGGGACGTGCGCCGCGTGATGGAGGAAGCGGTCAATGCCGGCGCGAAGGAGGTGAAGAAACCGCAACCCGCATCCTGGGGCGGGTATCACGGCTATTTCGCCGACCGCGACGGCCACCTGTGGGAAATCGCCTACAACCCGTTCTTCTGGGTCGGCCCGCCGGACAAACGGAACTGAGGGCCGGGGCCGGCCGCTGTTTTCCGGTTTTGGGGCCGCCCAGTCAGGGCCGCTGGGTCAGGGCCGCCGGGTCTGATCCGCCAACAGGCGTTTGATGTCCGCGATCTCT
>CAYGKA010000003.1:19026-84504 GCA_964350445.1 uncultured Flavobacteriaceae bacterium | reverse complement strand
GGGTCAGGGCCGCCGGGTCTGATCCGCCAACAGGCGTTTGATGTCCGCGATCTCTTCCGAGAGCGCATCCAGTTTCTTTTCCAGCGATACCGCATCCGCGTGCATCACATCGGTCTGCGCATCCAGATGAGCATCCAACTCGCGCTGTTCCGCCATATGCTCGGCCATGTGCTGGGATTGCATCGCATCGACGATGATGCCGATGAACAGATTCAGGACCGTGAAGCTGGTGACCAGGATGAACGGAATGAAGAAGGTCCAGGCCAGCGGGAATTCCTCGAGGACCGGGCGCACGATGCCCATCGACCAGCTTTCCAGGGTCATGACCTGGAACAGCGTGTACATGGATTCCCCGATCGTGCCGAACCAATCGGGGAATGACGGTCCGAACACTTTGGTGGAAATCACCGCGCCGACATAGAAGATCAACAGGATCAGCAAGCCGACGGACCCGATCCCCGGAATGGCCGATAGCAATGCCTGGACGACCCGGCGCATCGACGGCACGACGGACAACAGCCGCAGCGCCCGCAGCACGCGGAGCGACCGGAGAACCGCGAGCGGGCCGGAGGCGGGGATCAGGGCGATGCCGACAATGACGAAGTCGAAAAGGTTCCACCCGTCCAGGAAGAACCGCCAATGCCGGTAAATCAGTTTTCCCAAAATCTCGAAAACAAAGACGGTCAAGACGATCTTGTCGAACAGACGCAGCAAAGGGCCGAATTCCGCCATGACGCTCGGCACGGTTTCCAGTCCCAGCGTGATCGCGTTTGCGATGATCAAAGCCGTCACGAAGGCTTGAAACCAGCGGCCCTCGACGAATTTTCCAAGTTTTTCTCGTGCAGTGAACATGGCGACCGATTTCGGGTGGAAGAGCGGAATGGCGGCCCTAGGAAGTGGGTGCGGCGCCCTTGCTTTGCAAGTTGCTCCGGACCCCCGATTTTTGCCCCGGGTACGGAACCCGGGCGGCAAAGGAAACTTTTCTTTTCCCTAGTCCTGCTGCTGTCCGGTCAGCGCTTGCTTGAGCTGCCAACCCAGCTTGGCGCGCTGCACGCGCCCGTCCGTGCCGCGGGGGATGTTCCGCGCCTCGACCACGGTGAAACGGTCGATGCCGTCAGGCAGCAGGGAGATCGCCTTCCGGCGGATCGCGTCGGCATCCTGCCGCCCCTCCGCCAGGATCAGCATCATCAGCGTGACTTCGGTGCCGCCATTCGTCGCCGGTGACGCCGACAACAGGCAGAGGTCTTTCGCCGGCAAACCTTCCAGAAGGACCTTTTCCAAGGCATCGAGCGAATGTTTGACGCCGGATATGTCGAGATAGTCCTCGATCCGCCCGGCCAGCGTCAGGCGGTGCTGATCGTAGAGGACGGCGATGTCGCCGGGATGGAACCAGCCGTCCCGGAACATCCGCGCCGAGGTTTCCGGATCGCCCAGATAGCCGGTCACGACCCCCTCGCTGCGCAGGCGGATCTGGCCCGGTGAGCCGAAGACCGGATTGCCGGTATCGTCCAGGACCTGCACCTCGACCCCCGGAAAGACGGTCCCGATACCGTCATCGTCCATGCTACAGATGCCGCCGGCCTCGTTCGTGCCGTAGCTTTCGGAAATCTCGTCAACCAGGATTTGCCTGGCCCGGTCCCGGACGGGCTTGGCCGCCGTCCCGCCGATCGTGAAGACCTGTTTCATCCGGGGTTCCAACGGCGCCGCGCCCTGGCCCGCCAGAAGTTTTTCCAACTGAGCGGGAATGAACGTCGCATGGGTGATCCCATACCGCCCGATATCCGCGGCGATTTCGTTCGGATTGCCGCAGACGCAGGTTCCGCCCATGCGAATGCAGCTGGTGGCGTGAACGTGAAAGGCCTGAACGCCGAACCCCGCGGTCAAAAGATAGCGCGACTTCCGGTCCAGCGTGGCCCGGAACCGGAACTGACGCAGCCAGAAATCGTGAATCTGCCCGGTCTGGGTCATCAGTTCCAGAACGCCCGTCGTCCCGTAGCTTTTCACGATGCGCAGCGGCGCATCCGCATCGACCTTGATGGACGGCGGAAGGGTTTCGGGTTCCCGCCGGGCGACGCCGGCGAGCCAGTCCTGATCGGCGATATGGATTTTCTCGGCCGCTATCGACCCGATATCCGCCAGGGCTGCTTCGGACGAACAGATCGCCCTGTCCATGGCGGCGAAACGCCCGCCGATCGGGCCGGCTTCCGATGCGTTGTAGGACAGCGTCGCCGCGCCAAGCGCCTCGCAGGCCAGCAGCATGATCCAGTGGCGGTAGAAACCCGTTACCTCGACGGCGACGGCCTCGCCGGCCTCGACCCCCATTTCCCGCAGGGCGCCGGTCATCTTGCCGATGTCCCGATGGAACTCGCGATAGGATACGCCGCGCCCGCCCTCGACGACGGCGACCTGGGTCGGTGCGACGGCCGCGTGATAGCCGATATAGGAAACGGTCGACAGAAAATCGGTCACGTTGTTCCCCTTAACGCCGCCTGACGACAGCGCCTGTTTTCGGTGCCCATATGGACGAAATCAACTTAGCCCCGAACCCGGGCGGTCAACAACGCATCCGTCGTCACGTCCTTGGGTCCGGGTGACGCTGTTGCCAATGGCGCGCGATGTCGTCCCGCCGCGCGATCCAGACATCGTCCCGTTTCATCATGTAGTCCAGAATGCGGTGCAGCGCGCCGATGCGGCCGGGCCGCCCCAACAGCCGCGCGTGCAGGCCCACCGTCATCATCTTCGGACGGTCGCCGCCTTCGGCATAGAGCTGGTCGAACGTGTCGCGCAGATAGGTGAAGAATTCCTCGCCCAGCACATAGCCGCCGCCGTCGCGGCCGAATCGGCTGTCATTGGTGTCGAGCGCGTAGGGCACCAGCAGCAGGCCCGGATGGTCGGGCGACCAATAGGGCAGGTCGTCATTGTTGACGTCGGAACTGTACAGAAACCCGGCTTCCCGGGCGAGCGCGCGGGTGTTCATCGACGGCATCCCGGCATAATAGCCAAGCGGCGCCGCGCCGGTCAGGTCCCGGACCTGGGCGATGGATTTCCCGATCATCGCGGCTTCCTCCGCGCGGGACAGCGTCGCATAGTCGATCCAGCGCCAGCCATGCGGATGCAGGTCGAACCCCGCATCGATCATCGCCGCGAGGGCCTGCGGGTTCACCTCCCCCGCGCGGCCGACAAGGTTTACCGTCGCGGTCAAACCCCGGTCGTTGAAGGCGCGCAGCAGTCGCCAATAGCCTACCCGCGATCCGTATTCGTACGAGCTTTCGATATTGAGGTCCCGGCCGCCCTCGATCGGCGGCACGGCCACATCGGAAATCCTGGTTTCGGAATGCGCGTCGCCTTCGAGGATCGAAAGCTCCCCGCCTTCCTCATAATTGATACAGAAATTGACCGCGATGCGGGCCCCGTCCGGCCAATCCGCAAAGGGCGGCGCATCGGCATAGCCGAGAAAGTCGCGCGTCGGACCGGTCATGGCCGCGCCGCACGATCGAGGACGGCGCCGAGCCCGGGCGCAACGGCGCTGAAAAAGTCGTTATACGATACTGTCGGCGGAAATCCGGTCACGGTGGCCCCCTTTGGATGCCGGGCATTAGCCCGCTTTCCTGGAGACTATCCCTATGGCCGCCCCATGGAAACAACGCAGCGGAAGGGTCGACGCCCCGGATAGGCGACATTTCCCGCGTGCCTTATAAGGCGAACCGTCTATAGTTTTCGCAACCATAGGACGGAGCGGTGTTTTGGTTGCGCATGTCACGACGGTCGCCTTCCAGGGTGTGGAGACGCGGCCGGTCGACGTTCAGGTTCAACTCTCGGGCGGGCTGCCCTCTTTCGCCATTGTCGGCTTGCCGGACAAGGCGGTGGCGGAAAGCAAGGAACGCGTGCGCGCGGCGCTGACGGCCATCGGCCTCGCCCTGCCGCCCAAGCGCATCACCATCAACCTGTCGCCCGCCGATGTGCAGAAGGAAGGCAGCCATTACGACCTGCCCATCGCGTTGGGCCTGATGGTGGCCTTGGAGGTCCTGCCCAGCGACGCGCTGGACGGGTTCGTCGTGTTGGGGGAATTGGGGCTGGATTCCCGCCTTGCCCCGGTCAGCGGCGTGCTGCCCGCCGCGATGGCGGCGATGGAGGGCGACAAGGGCCTGATCTGCCCCGCCCCCTGCGGATCGGAAGCGGTCTGGGCCGGCGACCTGGAGGTCCTGGCGCCGATAGACCTGCTGACCCTGGTGAACCATTTCAAGGGCCGCGTGGCACTCGCCCGGCCGGAAGGCCTCGTCGCGCCCGATGTGCTGGGCATTCCCGATCTGAGGGACATCAAGGGCCAGGAAGCGGCCAAGCGGGCAATGGAAATCGCGGCGGCCGGCGGCCACAACCTGCTGATGGTCGGCCCGCCCGGCGCGGGCAAGAGCATGCTGGCCGAACGCCTGCCCGGCATCCTGCCGCCCTTGACGCCGAGGGAGGCGTTGGAGCTTTCCCTGGTGCAAAGCGTCGCCGGTGTTTTGCGGGAACAGGGTTTGGCCACTAGGCGGCCCTTTCGCAACCCGCATCATACGGTCAGCACCCCGGCACTGGTCGGCGGCGGCCAGCGCGCGCAACCGGGCGAGATCAGCCTGTCCCATAACGGCGTGCTGTTTTTGGACGAGTTACCGGAATTCAATCGCCAAAGTTTGGAATCGCTGCGGCAACCGCTGGAAACCGGCAAGGCGGTCGTCGCCCGCGCCAACGCGCATGTGACCTATCCGGCGCGCATCCAGCTGATCGCCGCCATGAACCCGTGCCGCTGCGGCCATCTGGACGACCCGGACCTGGCCTGCAGCCGCGCGCCGCGCTGCGCGCTGGACTATCAGGCGAAGATTTCCGGCCCGCTGTTCGACCGGATCGACATTCACGTGGACGTGCCCGCCGTGAACCCGATGGACCTGTCCCTGCCGCCGCCGTCGGAAGGATCGGCCGAGGTCGCTGCGCGGGTCCAAGCCGCGCGCGACATTCAGACCGCCCGCTATGCCGATGTGAAAGGGTCGAAACCGGTTCGCACCAACGCCGATGCCGACGGCACCCTGCTGGAAGAAATCGCGGCACCCGACGAGCCCGGCCGCCAACTGCTGTCCGACGCGGCGACGAAGCTGAAACTCACCGCGCGCGGTTATCACCGCGTGTTGCGCGTCGCCCGCACCGTCGCCGATATGGAAGGCGCTGCGCAGGTTCGCCGCAATCACATCGCCGAGGCATTGGCTTATCGGCGCGTCAGGCCCGGCGGCTAGAGTTGCCGATCGCCGGAAATAGCCGATTTTGATCGATCTCGTTTTCCTGTAGGTGTGTCCGGGTCACTTCCCGTTCAGGCATCGCCCATGGTTTCCGACACCGCCGACGCACAGAAAGACCACCGCACCTTCGTCCGGTCCATGCCGCCGGCGCAACGTGCGAACCTGACCCGGAAGTCCAACCGTCACGGGTTGGTGCACGCCGCGGTCCATTTCGGATTGATCCTGGCGCTGGGCGGTTTGATCGCGACGCGGGTTCCGTATTGGCCTGTCCTGTTGCTTCCGCAGGGCGTGTTGATCGTCTTTCTGTTCACGCTGCTGCACGAATGCTCGCACAAGACGGTCTTCGCGACCGGCCGGCTCAATGCCGCGGTGGCTTTCCTGTGCGGCTTGGCCTTCGCCCTGCCGCCGGAATGGTTCCGCTACTTCCACTACGATCATCACCGCTATACGCAGGACCCCGCGCGCGACCCGGAACTGGCCACGCCGAAACCGGCGACGCTGCTGGAATACCTGATCCACGTGACCGGCCTGCCGGTGTATGTCAGCCAAATCAAAACCCTGGTGCGCAACGCGGCGGGCGGCTGCGACGATCCCTATATTCCCGACCGGGCCCGGACGACCGTGCGGCGCGAGGCCCAAGCCATGTTGATCGTCTATGGATTGGCGATTGCCGCATCGGTATCGGTCGGCACAACCGCGCTGCTATGGGCCTGGATCGTCCCGGCCCTGCTGGGACAGCCCTTCCTGCGGCTGTATCTGTTGGCGGAACACGGCGGCTGTCCCAACACGGCGAACATGCTGGAAAACACCCGGACGGTGTTCACCAATTGGCCGGTCCGAAAACTCGCCTGGAACATGCCCTACCATATCGAGCACCACACCTTGCCCGGCGTCCCCTTCCACAAGCTTCCGGAACTGCACGCCTTGATGCGCGACCGCCTGCTTGTGACCGAGCCCGGCTATCTGCGCTTCCATCGCAAACTGGTTGCCGGGCTGTCGCGCTGACGGCGGCCTGGAGGAGCACTCGGGACCGCCGGCGGAAACGCTTTCGCCGGGCCGCAAATCCGCGTGCCGGTCCCGCTCGTAACACAGGGCAGGACCCCTTTCTTTGGCTGGGATGATCCGCGCCCATGGATGCCTTGTTCGATCTGATCGCGACCTATGGCGTGTGGATTTACGCGCTGCTGTTCCTGTATTGCGCCGTCAAGAGCGGCGCACTTCCGCTGGTCGCGGGTTTCGCCGCGCAACAAGGGTCGCTGGACCCGTTTCTGGCCGGTCTGGTTTCGTTCAGCGGCGGCTATTTGGGCGACGAGCTGCGCTTCTGGTGGGCGCGGCGATACGGCATGGCGTTCATCACGCGGTGGCCGAAACTGGCGGCGCTGTCGCAGAGGGCCTCTGCGCTGCTCGACCGGCACGGCGGGTGGTACATCTTCCTGTACCGGTATCCCAAGGGTTTGCGGACCGTCGGCGCCCTGCCGGTCGGCTTGGGGTCGATGCCCTGGGGACGCTTCACCATTCTCAACGCAGCCTCCGCCGGAGTCTGGGCCTCGTTGCTGATCGGCGGCGGATACCTCCTCGGTGAGGCGATTGCCAATGCGGTCGTCAGCAATTGGGGCGCGATGAGTGTCGTAATGCTCGCCGTGTTCGCCCTGCTGGCCGGCTTACTGTATTGGCGGATGCGGAACGCGCTCGGCGGTCAGGGTTTGGTGCCGGATTCGGGGCCTGATTCAGGGCCCGATTCAGGGCCCGATTCAGGGCCTGATTCAGGGGCAGGCTCAGGGGCGGCTTCAGCATCGGCCTCGCGCTCGGCCTCGGCGTTCTCGGCGGCCCATGCGCCCGCGGCTTCAACCGCGACCGGTGACGCTGTGGGCAGAACGCTCAAGTAGCTTTCCGTCTCCGCGACCGGGATCGGCGCCCGCCGTGACATGCGGTAAAGGGCGTAGAGTGCGATGGCGCCGAAGGTTGCGCCGAGCACAAGCCAAAAGGCGAACAGCCCCACGCTCTCCATCGCCCAGCCGGTGACCAGCGGCCCCAGAATGGCGCCCAGGCCGAAGGTGAAGACGAGCCCTCCGGACGCGGCGGGCATTTCCTCGACCGACAGATAGTCGTTGGTATAGGCCAGGAACAGGGCGTAAAGCGGCGTCGTCACCCCGCCCGCCAGGAACGCGGCGGTCATCATATAGACAATTTCGCCATCGGTGAGCCATCCCAACGCGCAGGCGCCCGCGCCGGCGGCGGCGGCGGCGAAGATCAGCTTCCGGCGGTCCATATGGTCCGAAAGCCAACCGATCGGGTATTGCAGCACCAAGGCCCCGGCGAACAGCATCGCGATGAACAGCGCGATCTGCGGCGTGGTCAGGCCGATCTGGGACCCATAGACCGCGCCCATGCCCGCTTGCGTCGCATAAATGCCGCCCAGCAGGAAGATGCCGACCGTGCCCAGCGGCGAGTTTGAAAATAGCGTCCGCAGCGGCATGGGCCGCACGGCCTGGGCCACCGGCACGGGGCTGACCGAGAGCAGGATCGGCGCGAAGGAAATCGACACCAGGATCGACGCGCCGATGAAAAGGGCGGAGGTCGCGGCATCCCCGAACGTCAACAGCCCCTGCGCCCCGATGATGCCGAGCGTCTGCGCGATCATATAGGCCGACAGGACCTTGCCGCGCGTCTCGTTGGTGGCGGCGTCGTTCAGCCAGCTTTCGGCGGTGACGTAAATGCCCGACATGCAGAATCCCACCAGCAGCCGCAGGATTGTCCAGGCCCAGGGTTCGGCCAGAAGTGGGAAGGCGATCAGCCCCGCCGACATGAAACTTCCCAGCGCCGCGAAGACACGCACATGCCCGACCCGGCGGATCAGCATCGGTGAGAGCCGGGCGCCCGAAAGGAATCCCATGAAATAGCCCGACGCGACGAAGGCCAGTTCCCCCGACGAGAATCCCTCGATCCCGCCGCGCAGCCCGATAAGGGTGAAATGCATGCCGTTGCCCAGCATGATGAAAACGATTCCGATCAGAAGCGCCCAGATGCTCGCCAATACTTGAATCATGAACAGTCCTTTCGGGAAGTCAGGCTTCTTTGCGCTGCCCGCCGAGTCGCACGGACCGTGCTGCCACAACCCTCGTCTGAGCGCCGCATGCGCGTCCGATTACGACAAGCCGGCACTTTTTTCGGGTCGTGTTCAACCGCGCGCCCGCTATCGCGTATCGGGCGTCGTCCGCGTCATCCCCGAAATGGCGGGTCGGACGGCCCACCCAGCCCGGATGTCGCCAAAACCCGGTCTACCGACGGATCAGGCCGGGCGGCCGGACCCCGGCAGGCTCCTCACCCCGCGCCTTGCAGATTGAGCCCGAAGGCATGCGCGTCGTTCCGCAGGATATCCATCGCTGCATCGACGACTTTCGGGTCGTATCGGGACCTGCGCCCCGATTCCAATTCATCAAGCAGAACCTGCCAGGGGATCTTTTCACGATAGGGCCGATTGGTGCCCATCGATTCGATGACGTCGGCGACAGCGACGATTCGCGCTTCAAGAGCAATTTCTTCGCCTTTCAGCCCCTGCGGATAGCCGGACCCGTCCATCCGTTCGTGATGCTGGTAAACGATCTTTTCTATCGGCCAGCCGAAATCGATGTTCTTGACGATGTCGTATCCGATCTGCGCATGCCGCCGGATCAGGGCGATTTCCTCGGTATCGAGTCGGCCGGGCTTGCTCAGGATTTCCGTCGGCACCCCGATCTTGCCGATATCGTGAATCCACGCGCCGATCCGCAATCCTTCCAGTCGGTCGTCGCCCAGCGCCAATTTTCTGCCGATCGCAATCGCCAAATCCGCCACACGGTGCTGGTGGCCGGCGGTATAGGGATCGCGTTTTTCAACCACTGTTGCCAGGGCGGCGATTGCCCCGAGACCAGCCTTCTGCAGGCGCTCGGCGATTTCCAGGCGCGCGATTTCGGACTGCACGAAACGGACCCGGACATCCACCGAATCGAGAATCATCTCGAGCACTTTCGAGATCGTCTGATATGTGGCCGCGTCCTCCTCGGAAAACTGTTCCGGTTCATTGCCCGCGATGGTGAGAACGAACCGGCGGCCGTCCTTCGTAAGAATCGGGATGGAGACGGTGGAGCGGATTCCATTTCGATCCAGCAGGTCCGCCTGCTCCGGCGCGAGGCCGCCCTGCGACAAATCGCTGAGCAGATGGGGCTTGCCCGTCTTGAGCGATATGCCGACCGGATCGTCGTGACCGCTTTCGCCCCAGTGGAGCTGCATTCTCCTCGGCAGGTCCGATGCCGGGCCGCCGCAGGCTATGGGCCGGATGCTCTTCTTTTCGTCGTCCATTGCCTCGGCGATCCATACGACCGGGCAGTCCGAAACATCGGCGATGTACCTGACCAGCGCGGTCATCGCTTCAGGACCCGTATGGGAATAGGTGATGGCGTCATAGGCCGCGACCAGAATGCGCAGCGCCCTGTTGGTGCGTTCCAGCGCCGTTTGCGTCAGCTTCAGTTTTTCGATGCTGTGATAGGTTCCTTCCATCACCGCAACGGTGCCGTCGGCCAGACTATCCAGGACGGTGCCCTTGATCTCGTACCAGTGCCACCCGCCGTCGCTTGTCTGCATGCGTTGCTCGATGACCCAGTTTCCAGTTCCGTCCTGTTTCAACCTTTCCAGCAATCGTTCGACTTGCGGCCAATCGTCGGGATGGGTCGCGGCCCGCCAGCCCTGCAGGTTCGTGATCGTCCGCGCCGCCGCCCATCCCAACTCGGCATCGCCCCCGGGCGTGACGAATATGTCGTCATTCGGAATATCCCAGCGCCATAGGCCGTCGCGCGTCGCGTCGATGGCGTCACGAAGCCGCGACGACAGGGACAGTTCGCGCCTTTCCGCCGCAGCAAGGAGAACGTAAAGCGCCAGCGCGGTCAGAACGACGAACAAGAAACCTTTCATCGTCTGCACGGTATGCTCGTCCAGCCCGATCAGCGCGGAGTATTCCGCCACCGCATCCGAGAAGAGAATCCAGACCAAACCGCACAGCGCGTAAAGAAGGGAAACCCGCAAGGCCAAAAGACTGCTTTTTTCCGGGCGCAAATATTCGGTGAAGTGCGGGCGGTTAAACCCTACCTTGGATCTTAAATCCTGGAACATGTCATCCCGGTTCTTCCCGTCGGTATCTTTTTCGGCTGGTGTGGTGACGGGATGTTCATTCTTTACGCGTATGAGCATCTGCTTAAGTTAAGACCGTAACAACAACGCACCGTTGTGTAAAATCGCCTTTTCCCGGCCCGGAGCGGTTTCCGCGGTGCGTCTTGCGCGCCGACTCCATTAGGACATACTGAGGGGTATTTTCGACGACCCGCCGGTCGCCGTGGCTGGGGAAGGATAGCCATGCCGTTAGGCTTCATAACACTGCTGCTGGTCTGCCAATTGGCGGGGGAAGCGATCCGGCTGGCGCTGGATCTGCCGGTGCCGGGGCCGGTGATCGGGATGGCGTTGCTGTTCGGGGGCTTGGCCGTCAAGGGCGCTGTGCCGGACGGGTTGAGCGCCGCGTCTTCCGGATTGCTGCAGCATCTTGCCTTGCTGTTCGTACCGGCCGGCGTCGGCGTCATTACCCATATCGGGCTTTTGCAGGCGGAATGGAAACCGGTCGCCGCGGCGCTGGTCGGCAGCACGCTGGCCGCCATTATCGTCACCGCCTTCGTCCTGCGCTGGCTGATGCCCAAGGACGAGGGCTCAAAATGACCGGCACCGCGCGGGACATCTGGGTCTATCTGTCGGCCAGTCCGCTGGCCGGGCTGACCTTCACGCTGGTCGCCTATCAGGTCGGGCTGTGGATCCATATCAAATGCAAGCGCCACCCGCTGGTGAACCCGGTGCTGATCGCGGTCGCCCTGCTCTCCGCCCTGTTGATCGCGACCGATACGGATTACGGCATTTATTTCGAGGGTGCGCAGTTCGTTCACTTCCTGCTGGGCCCCGCAACCGTGGCGCTGGCCGTGCCGCTGTATCGGCAGTTCGCCCATGTGAAGCGCTCGGCCGTGGCGCTGGCCGTCGCGCTTGTCGCCGGGTCGCTGACCGCGGCGGGGTCGGCGGTGGGGATCGCCTGGCTGCTCGACGGGTCGACGGCGTTGCTCGTCTCCCTCGCGCCTAAATCTGCAACCGCGCCGATCGCCATGGCGATCGCCGGGGATATGGGCGGGCTGCCGACGCTGACCGCGGTGCTGGTGATGTTGACCGGCATCATAGGGGCGGCCTTCGGCACCGGTATCCTCAACCTGTTGCGCTTGAAGGACCCGCGCGTTCAGGGCTTTGCGCTCGGCCTTGCCTCCCACGGGATCGGCACGGCCCGCGCCGTGCAATTGGGCGAGACGGCGGCCGCCTTCTCCGGCCTCGCCATGGGGTTGAACGGGTTGGCGACCGCGGTGCTGCTGCCGCTGATCGCCACCCTGTTGCTATAGTACCGGTCCACGGTCACGCGGACTTCACGCGCCTGGGACAGGACGTGATTGGCGCGTTTTGTGGTATGGGTATATGCAGCCGGACGCGTAACCCGGCCGGGTTACGATTTCATACGCCCTGCGCGGAAGGTTTCTGCCCTATGAATATTCTAGGTATATCCGGGTCGCTGCGCCGCGGGTCCTTCAACACCGCGCTGGTGCGGCTGGCCTTTCGCAAGCTTGCCGGCCCGGATTTCAACGCCGATTGCACCATGGCCGATATCCGCCTGCCGCTGTTTGACGAAGACCTTGAGGCGGAAGGAACACCGCCCGCGGTCACGGCGCTTGTGGAACAGATCCGCGCCGCCGACGGCGTCCTGATCTCGACACCGGAATACAACAAGAACCTGCCCGGCGGTTTGAAGAACGCACTCGACTGGATCAGCCGGGACGAGAACCAACCCCTGAACGGCAAGCCGGTCGTGATCATGTCGGCCGCGGCCGGGCGCGCCGGCGGCGAGCGATCGCAATATTCGCTTCGTCATTGCCTGACGCCGTTTAATCCGCAAATAATGCAATTGCCGGAATTGATGGTGGCGCAAGCCGGCAAGGCCTTCGACGAGGACGGCAATCTGGTCGACGCGCGCACCGACAAGGCGCTTGAGCGGCATGTCGCCTCGCTGGCCGCAATGGTGGAGCAGGCGGGATGAGCGCCGCCGGCCTGATCACCGCGGCCGAAGTCTGGCTCGGTATCGGCACGGTCGTCGCGCTTGCCTTCCTGGTCTTCGGCCTCGACCGGGTCGAGCCGAACGCGAAAGGCGGGTATGTCTTCCGGGTTCTCATCGCCCCCGGCCTGTGCCTGCTTTGGCCCATCGTCCTGTGGCGCTGGCGGCTGGCCGCCGCGGGGAAAGAGGATTGGCGCAACCGGCATTCGCCGCAACGCAAGGCCACCGGTTGGCTGGGCCTCGGTCTGGCGGCAGCGATCATGGTGATCCTGCTGACCGCGCTGTTGATCCGGCCGGGCGGCGACGCGCCGCCGCCGCAGAAAATCGGCGCCCTCGGCGCAATCCAAACCTTCGAAATCCGGGGGGCGGCATGAGCGTTCGGTATATCCCGATCCAATGGAATCGAAACAAGTGGTTTTACGATGCCGTCCTGCTGGCGGCGGCGGTCGCCTATGTCGCTGTCTTTCTTTACCTCGCGCCGCAGCTCGCCGATCACACGCGCTCCGTGGACGCGCCGATCTGGCGGGCGCGCGCGTTTGGGACATGCGCCTTCCTGATGCTGACGGTCATTCTGGCGATCGGCCCGCTGGCGCGGTTAGACGCGCGGTTTCTGCCGCTGCTGTATAACCGCCGGCATTTCGGGGTGCTGACCTTCTTTTTCGCGCTGGGCCATGCGCTGTTCATTCTGGATTGGTACTTCGCGTTCAGCCGCACGCCACCGCTGGAAGCCCTGCTGAATTCCAACACCTCTTTCGGGCAATTGGTCGGTTTTCCGTTCGAGGTGCTGGGCATCGCCGCCCTGCTGGTGATGGCGGTCATGGCGGTCACCAGCCATGACTTCTGGCTCAGTTTCCTGGGGCCCAAACTTTGGAAAAGGCTGCACCTGCTGGTCTATGCGGGCTATCTCGGCGCGGTCGGGCATTTGGCTTTCGGCGCGTGGCTCGACCAGGGTACGGCGGGGTTGAGCCTGCTTTTGTTCGGCGGCGCGGGCGCCGTGGCCGTGCTGCATGTCCTGGCCGCGGTCAAGGAACGCCGCTTGGCGGCAAGCGCCACGGCGATGGGGGAGGACCGCTGGGTCCCGGTCTGCCCGCCGATGGAAATACCCGACAAACGCGGGCGGATCGTCGTGCTGTCGCCGGACGAGCGCGTCGCGGTGTTTCGCAATGGCGATACCCTGGCCGCGGTCGCCAATGCCTGCGCCCATCAGAACGGACCCTTGGGCGAGGGCAAGATCGTCGGCGGCTGCATCACCTGCCCCTGGCACGGTTTCGGCTATCGGATGGAGGACGGCCGGTCCCCGCCGCCGTTTACCGAGATGATCCCGACCTACCGGCTGCGCCTGAGTGACGGCATGCTCTATGTCCACGATCAGGCCAATCCGCCCGGCACCTATCAGGAACCGGTCACGCTTCAGGAAGGGGTAACGGCATGAAGGCGGCCCAACCCTTCTTCATCGGCTGGGCGGACAAGGTTCCGAAAGGGCTGCGGGTTTTCCTGGGTGCCGTCTGCATTCTGTTGACCCTTGGTTTTGCCGGCGCGGCGGCGGTCATCGGCGCGACGCAGGCGGACCCGGAAAACGGTCGGTTCCGGTTCGACTTCGGGGCGCAGGACTTGGAAGGGATCGTCATCGGCGGCCCCTACCCCGCGCTATGGGTCACCAAGGGCACGGCGAATATTCCGGCGGACAGGGTGATCCTGCTGAACGGCAACGGGAAGACCGGCGTTCAGGGACGCATCAATCAATATGCCGGAATGCCGGTCGCGGTGCGCGGCGTGCTGATGGAACGCGGCACATTGAAAATGCTGCAGCTTGGCGGCGGAAACCAAGGTCTCTCCGCCCTGGAAACGGCCGCGAGCGGGACAGTGCCGCAAGCGGAACCCTTGGGCCGCTGGCGTCTGTCGGGGGAGATTTGCGACGGCCGCTGCCTGGCCGGCGCGATGCGGCCCGGCACCGGGCTTGCGCACAAGGCCTGCGCCAATCTGTGCATCAGCGGCGGACAGCCGCCGGTCTTCGTTTCGACCTCACCGGTGGAAGGCGAGATATTTTTCCTGATGACCGGGCCGGGGGGAGAGGCCGTCTCCGCCGCGATCCTCGATCACACGGCGGGGCTTGTCTCCCTGGAAGGGGATTTGACCCGGATCGGCAACATGACCGTTCTGGCGGTCGACCCCGGCACCATCGCACGGCCATGAGGGGACCCCGATGATAACGCTGCGTCACATCCTTGGCCTCGCCCTCGCCATCCTGTTGGGCGCGGCACTTTATGGAGCCTGGATCTATTTCCCGGATTTCACCCGCTGGGAACCGGTGCGGCCCTATCGCGGCCTGCTGACCGAATGGCGGCTGCCGATCCTGGCGGTCGGCGGATTCATGATCCTGACCCTGGCGGAATGGGCCTATGCCAAGACCCTGCCGGCGGACGGGCACGACTGACTTAGCCAACGGGACCACTGGCGAGGCTGCCAGCGGAATTGCCGACCCCCGGCGGGGCGACCGGCGCTGAGGGCAGCCTATTTATCGCCCTGCAAACTGGCGCCCAGGATATGCTCGCTCTTGCCGATCACATGATGGCTCGACCCGACGATCAACGGGTCCGGCCCATGCACCACATGGTCGTCCTTGCCCGGATAGGGCAGCGTGGACAGGAAATGCTGCATGCAGTTGATGCGGGCGCGCTTCTTGTCGGAGGATTTGATGATCGTCCAGGGTGCGTCGGCGGTGTCTGTATAAAAGAACATCGCTTCCTTCGCCTCGGTGTAATCGTCCCACTTTTCCAGTGAGGCGATGTCGATCGGCGACAGCTTCCACTGTTTCAGCGGATCCTTCTTGCGCTGGGTGAAGCGCCGCTTCTGTTCGTCCTGGGTGACGGAGAACCAGTATTTGTACAGCCGGATGCCCGACCGGGTCCACATCCGCTCCAGCTCGGGCACCTGACGCATGAATTCCAGATAGTCGCCGCCGTTGCAGAACCCCATGACGCGCTCGACCCCGGCGCGGTTGTACCAGGACCGGTCGAACATGACGATTTCGCCAGCCGTCGGCAGGTGGCCGATATAGCGCTGGAAATACCATTGGCCCTGTTCCTCGGCGGTCGGTTTTTCCAAAGCCACGACACGCGCGCCGCGGGGATTGAGGTGTTCCATATAGCGTTTGATGGTGCCGCCCTTGCCGGCCGCGTCACGGCCTTCGAACAGGATGACGATCTTCTGTCCCGTCTCCTTCACCCAGCGCTGGACCTTCAGCAATTCGACCTGAAGCGCGGCTTTATGTGCTTCGTAAACCACGCGTTTTATCTTGGTGTGATACGGATATTCGCCGTTTTCGAAGACCCGCCGGATGGTTTCCGGGTCGTGCCGCATTTCCGCAAGGTGATGCAACTGCTCGCCGGCGCCGTGATGCGGCACCTCGGCGGCGGTGCCGTTTCCAGGCTTCGCGGTCAGCGGCTTGGCCTTTGCGGCGACGGGTTTCTTCGCCTGGACCTTCCGGGGGGCCGGTTTCCGTGGCACGGGTTTTTTCGACTCGGTTTTCGCTGGCGCGGGACCTTCGGCGACCGGCGCCCCTTGCACGACGGTTTTCTTGGCGTCCTCGGCCGGCACGGCAACGGTGTTCGCTGGCGCGTCTTTAATCTCGGCGTTCATGATCTTCTCCCCAGGCTGATGTGGGAATAATATCAAAGCCTTGGAAATCCGGACTTGATCCTGGTCAACTCACAGCCCGATAATCGAGGCCCGTCGCCGGCGAGCAGACCGCAGTTTTCAGCATTCCTTATAATGTGTGTCTATTACATAATATTGGGATCATAGCTTCGATCGGGCCGGTGCGAGCAGCAGGTCGACAAGCGGCGGATCGCGTTTTTCGCCTTCCAGACCGATCGGCATCTCGGCCCAACGCGCGGTGCCGGATTTGGTGCCGAACAACCGGTCCCAGAAACTGAACAGCGTGCCGTAGTTCGAATCCGTGTCCGTCCGGACCGCATGGTGATGCACCCAATGAATGCCGGGTGTGATGATGACGGCGGAAAGCGCCTTTTCGATGCCCGCCGGCAGCCGCGCGTTCGAATGGTGAAAGATGGAACACAGCAGCAGTACCGCCTCGAAGACGACGACGGAGGCGAAAGGGATATCCATCGCCCCGACATAGAGCCCGCGCGCGACGGCCGAGAGCAGGACCTCCCCGAAATGGAAGCGCACGGCGCTGGTGGTATCCAGATGGCGGTCGAAATGATGGACCTGATGGAAGCGCCACAGGAACGGCACTTCGTGGTTCACCCGGTGCCAGACATAGATGAACACGTCCAGCAGCAGGATATCCAGCGCCAACCCGGCCCAGCCGCCATAGGCCTCGGCCACCCAGTCGGGCCGCCAGTCGGGCCCGTTGCCCGCCATGAAGGCGCTGATCGGCAGCACGATCAGCGGCGACAGCGCGCTGTTGATGGCGAACAGGGCGGCGTTGCGAAACCAGCGCTTGAACCTGCCGCGCCGTCTGTCTGCCCCATCGGCCGCCTCTTCCGGGCCGGCATTGGCCTGCACCCATTCATGGGCGGCGGGCGATAGGCGTTCCCAGGCGAACCAGATCAGGAACCAGATGCCGACGACCGCGCCCTTGAACAGCAGAATGTTTTCGACCGCCGTATCCACGTGTTTCTTCCGCCTCATTCCAGACCGCGCCGACGCGGTCAATTTTCCGCCAAGCAGCAATTCACCGCAATTTCCGGGATGCCCTATCAGGACACATCCGGTACATAATCGAAGGCCGCCGGATCGCGGCCGATACCCCGTTGGCCTACGCCATGGCGCGGGTATTGGCTAGCCGCTACGGTAGCGGGACAATTCAGAAATAGGTGATCGCCATGCAAAGCGCGCTGATCGGTGTTTCGGGCTGCGCCATCGAGGACGAAGGCAACCGCTTCTATGTGAAGGTGGGCGACAAATACGTGAACGCCATCGCCGACGCGGCCAAGGCGACGCCCCTGATCGTGCCGCCGCTGGGCGACGTGCTGGACCTGGACATGCTGCTGGACCGGCTGGACGGGCTTTTCCTGACCGGCAGCCCGTCGAATGTGGAACCGCATCATTATGAAGGGCCGGCTTTCCGCGACGGGGTGAAGCGCGATCCCCGGCGCGACAGCACGACCCTGCCGCTGATCAGGAAGGCGATCGAACGGGGCATGCCGCTGTTTGCGGTCTGCCGCGGGCATCAGGAATTGAATGTCGCGCTGGGCGGCACGCTGCATCAGCACGTCCAGGAACTGCCCGGCAAGCGCGACCACCGCGTCAACAACGATCTGGACTATTTCGGCCAATACGACGTCGCCCACACGATCACCGTCCGCCCGGACGGGCCGCTCGCCAAACTCGCCGGCGGCGCCCAGCAGGTCAGCGTCAATTCCCTGCATTCCCAGGCGATCGACCGCCTCGCCCCCAGCCTGGTGGTGGAGGCGGAAAGCCCCGACGGGGTGATCGAGGCGGTTTCCATGCCCTCCGCCCCGGGTTTCCTGTTGAGCGTTCAGTGGCATCCGGAACATCCGGTGGCGCTGACCTGGCCGTTGAGCCGGTCCATGTTCGCCGCGTTCGGAGAGGCCGCCCGCGCCTATGCCGCCAAGCGCTATGCCGCCGGCGCGGCTGCCTGAAAAACCGCTAATCGTGATACGGCCCGCGCCGCCCGGGCCGGCAAAACTGTATCGTAATCGAGAGGATCCCGCCCATGCGCCTGGCCACCTGGAACATCAACTCCGTCCGTCTCCGCATGCCGATCGTGGCCCAGTTCACCGAAAGCCATAAGCCCGATGTCCTGTGCCTGCAGGAGACCAAGGTGGAGGATTCCAAGTTCCCGCTGGAGGACATCAAGGCACTTGGCTACGAGCATGTGCTGTTCCGGGGCATGAAGGGCTATAACGGCGTCGCCGTCCTGTCCCGCCTGCCGATCAAGGATGCGGGAAGCCGCGACTGGGCCGGCAAGCAGGATTGCCGGCATCTGGCGGTCGATGTCGACGGCAAATTCGAACTGCACAATTTCTACGTTCCCGCCGGCGGCGACGAGCCGAACCCCGAGATCAACGAGAAGTTCGATCACAAACTGCGCTTCGTCGACGAGATGCGCGACTGGTTCAAATCCGATCGCAAGGCGTCCAAACCGATGGTGCTGGTCGGCGACCTCAACATCGCGCCCTTGGAAAACGACGTCTGGTCGCACAAGCAACTTCTGAAAATCGTCAGCCACACGCCGATCGAGGTGGAGAAACTGACCGCCGTGCAGAACGGATTGAAATGGGTCGATGCGGTTCGGGCCAAGATTCCCGAGCCGGAAAAAGTCTATAGCTGGTGGAGTTACCGCGCCCGCGACTGGGAAGCCGCCAATAAGGGCCGCCGGCTGGACCATGTATGGGTGACGGCGCCGCTGGCCGATACGGTGACCGGCGTCGATATCGTCAAGGACGCGCGCGGCTGGGAAAAGCCGTCGGACCATGTGCCGGTGATTGTCGATTTAGACCTTTAGGTAAGGGCGCCTTCCCAGGCGTCCTTACAGGGCTTCCTCAAAGGGCCTCCTTACAGGGGCCCTCCTTGAAGCGCCTCAGGCTCTGGCGCCGGCCCTGCGGCGGGCGGGTTCGCGCCATCCCCGATAGGCTTGGAAGAAGTAACGGTCCTGCCAAACCCCTGCCGGCAACGGGATGTCTTCCGCATCGGGCAACGGGATCGCCTGGTCGCTGACGACGACCGCGCCCGGCTGCAGCATCTGCGGCAGGGCCTCCGCCATCATCTGCGCCACCTGGGCATCATGCGCCGCATTGCCGGTGCCGATATCGCTGTGAACCAGAATGGCGGGTTCGGGCAGGGCGTCGCGGGCCCGCAGCAGGGTTTCCGAAAGATCGCCCAGGTAAAGATGCGCGTCGTCCGGCGTGCTGTCGGGATGGGACGCCACATGCCGGTCGAAAACGAAAATTTCGCGGTCCGGCAGCGTTTCCCGCAGATGGTCGAAGGTCCGCCCGTTCCCCAGGCCGATTTCGAGGACCACACCCCGGCGCCCGGAAACCATCTGGGCGGCCTGGTTCAGGCAGGCGCGCTGGGCCGTGAGCCGGCGGATGAATGAATCCAGTCGTGACAACGGTTTTTCCTTCTGTCGGTTCCCTGTTTTCAAGGTCCCTCCCCTGAATGCCGGAGGGAAATGAGCCGTGCAGAACCCCGCCATCTGTCGCCCGAACCCGGCGAACGGAGCGTCTACCGTTGTATTCAATGTGTGCTGCGGCGCGGGAAAACCAAGTGCCGCGCCGTGACTTTCTCGTGACCGAGCCGGATCGGGCCGGATTTCGGCGAAATGCGGCCAAATCCGGCGGTCTTGGATCGCCGCTGGACGGGCCCGGAAAGTGCGATTGCGCGCCGGATGCTTGAAAATCCATTGTGACGACATCGCTTTTCCATGTAATAGTTGCCGTGTGGGGTGATCAATTGACCCGGGATACGTTCGCGGGGGGCGCAAGCCGGCAATTGGCGGGCACAAAGAAACCGCTGCCGTCAGGAAGGTGAACGAGGATGAGCCGGGGCCAGCATAAGCGCGTGCTGATGTACAGCCACGATACCTTCGGGTTGGGCCACTTGAGGCGCGTCCGAGCGATCGCGCATGCCTTGGTCGAGGAATCGAAGGACGTTTCCGTCCTGATCCTGACCGGGTCGTCCATCATCGGCAGTTTCGATTTCCGCACCCGGGTGGACTTCGTCCGTGTTCCCGGCGTCATCAAGCTGCGCAACGGCGAGTACACGCCGCTGAAGCTGCACATGAACATCACCGACACGCTGGCGATCCGCGAGTCGATTATCCGGCACACGGCCGAAACCTTCGATCCCGACCTGTTCATCGTCGACAAGGAACCGCTGGGCCTGCATGGCGAGGTGGAATCCACCCTGCAGGACCTGAACGAAAAGGGCATTCCCTGCGTTCTGGGTCTGCGCGACGTGATGGATGAACCGGCCCTGCTGGAGCCGGAATGGAAGCGCAAGCGCGCCATCCCCGCCCTGTCGAAATATTACGATGAGCTTTGGGTCTACGGCCTGCCGCAGTTCTGCGATCCGTTGGAAGGGCTGGAAATTCCGCAATCCGTCCGCCGCAAGATGATCTATACCGGCTATCTTGAGCGCAGCGAACCGGCGGATCTTCCGACCGCGGCCTTCGCGACTTCCAAGATTCAGAAACCCTATATCATGGTCACGCCGGGCGGTGGCGGCGACGGGGAGGAACTGGTCGACTGGGTGCTGCAAGCCTACGAGACCGACAGGAACCTGCCCTATCCGGCGCTGATGGTTCTGGGACCCTTCATGTCGACGGAAAGCCAAGCGGCCTTCAAGGGCCGCGCCGAAGCGCTGGACGATGTGGAGATCATCACCTTCGACGCCCATCTTGAGCAGTTGATCGTCGACGCCGTCGGTATGGTCGCGATGGGCGGTTACAATACGTTCTGCGAGATCCTGTCCTTCGACAAGCCGGCGGTGATCGTGCCGCGCCGCTACCCGCGCCGCGAACAGTATATCCGCGCCAAACGCGCGCAGGAATTGGGTCTGCTGAAAATGCTGGACCCGGAAGAAACCAATTTGCCGAAGGATATGGCGACCGCCCTGCGCCACCTGCCGCAGCAGAACCACCCGTCCGACGTGATCATCCCCGGTTTGTTGGATGGGCTGGAAAGCGTGAACATTCTGGCGACCCGCCTGACCGCACGCCCGCGGGCCAAGGTTCGCGTCGCCAGCTCCAAATAGCGCCGGGCTTCCCAACAAGCCCCATAGCGGCGATCGGGCAGCACGTTCAGCAATCGGGATACGACCGAAGGTCCATGAGGTTCCATGACGACGGCGTTCGTCCTTAAAGGTTATCCGCGGCTGTCCGAGACGTTCATCGCCCAGGAAATCCTGGCGCTGGAGCGCCGTGGCCTGGACTTGGTGATCGTGTCGCTGCGCCACCCGACCGACCGTCACACCCATCCCGTCCATGCCGAGATTTCCGCCCCGGTCCTCTACCTTCCGGAATATCTTTATCAGGAACCGATGCGCGTGCTGCGCGCCTGGTGGAAGATGCGCCGGCGGGACGGATACGCCGCCGCGCGCGGGATTTGGCTGAAGGACCTGGCGCGGGACCGCACGCCCAATCGGATCCGGCGTTTCGGGCAGGCCCTTGTCCTGGCCGCCGAGCTGGACGGCAGGATCGACCGCCTGCATTTCCATTTCCTGCACACACCCGCCTCGGTCACACGCTACGCGGCGATGATCCTGGGCCTGCCCTGGAGCGGGTCGGCCCATGCCAAGGATATCTGGACGATCCCGGATTGGGAGAAGCGGGAGAAACTGGCCGCCATGGCGTGGCTATCCACCTGCACCGGCGTCGGCGCGGATCATCTGCGGGGGTTGTCCGGCGACAACCCCCAGAAGGTGCATTTGGATTATCACGGCCTGGACCTTTCCCGCTTCCCGCCTGTGGAGCCCGAGGCGACCCGCCGTGACGGGTCGGATGCGTCCGACCCCGTGCGGCTGATCTCCGTCGGCCGCGCGGTCGCCAAAAAGGGTTATCCGGACCTGCTGGCCGCCTTGTCGGCAGTGCCGGGGAGCCTGCAATGGCGGCTGACGCATATCGGCGGCGGCGCCGACCGCGACGCCCTGAAACGGCAGGCCGAGACATTGGGCATCGACGACCGCGTCGAATGGCTGGGCGCACAGCCGCAACAGGCGGTGCTGGAACGGCTGCGCCGGTCGGACCTGTTCGTCCTGGCCAGCAAGATCGCCGCTGACGGCGACCGGGACGGCCTTCCCAACGTGTTGATGGAAGCGCAGAGCCAAGGCCTGGCCGTTCTGTCCACCGCGGTTTCCGCCGTGCCGGAATTGATCCGCGACGGTGAAACCGGGGCCCTGGTGAAACCGGGCGACATCCCGGCGTTGACGACCGCCTTGTGCCGATTGATCGCCGACCCGGACCTGCGGCGGCGCTACGGCAAGGCCGGCGAAGCCCGGGTGCGCGCCGAGTTTGACGCCGCGGCCTGCATCACCGGGTTGGCCGACCGGTTCGGACTGTCTGAAGAACCCGCGCCCACCGGCGGCCCGGCACCCCGCGAAGAACCGGCATGTGGATAGAATTCTATGCCCCGATGAAGGCCCCGACCCATCCCGTGCCGTCCGGCGACCGCCGCATGGCGCGCCTGTTGATGCGGGTTCTGGGCGCGGGTGGCGAGGGTAAGGACGGCGGTCACAGGGTGACCCTGGCGTCCAGCCAGCGCTGTTGGGAAGGCAAGGGCGACGCCGAACGCCAATCCGCGATCAGCACCCGCGCCGCGCTGGAACGCGACGACCTGGGCGCTTGGTACGAACGGCATGGCGCGCCCGATCTGTGGTTCACCTACCACCTTTTTCACAAGGCCCCCGACTTGATCGGACCCGATCTGTGCGACCGGTTCGGCATTCCCTATTGCGTGGCGGAGCCGAGTTTCGCGCCGAAGCAGGAAGGCGGCCCCTGGGCGGCGGGACACACGGCGGTCGGCCGCGCGCTGGGCCGGGCGGATGCCGCGTTTTTTCTTAATCCCACAGACCGGGAATGTGTCGCGCCGCTCCTGCCCGCGCACTGCCTTGCCCGCGACCTGCCGCCTTTCGTCGATACCGCGCCCTATCCGCCCGCCCGGGCCGCGCGCGCGCAGACGCGCGCCGCCATCGCCCACCGGCACGGCATCGACCCGGGCCGGCCCTGGCTGCTGGCCGCCGCCATGATGCGGCAGGACGTGAAGAAGGAATCCTACCGGCTGCTGGCCGACGCCCTGGCCCGCTTGGAGCCGACCGGCTGGTCGCTGGTGATCGTCGGCGACGGACCGGCCCGGACCGAGGTTGAGGAAATGTTCGCCGATTTTCCGAACACCGTTTTCCTGGGCGCGTTGTCGGCGGAAGACCTGGCCGTGACGCAGGCGGCCTGCGACCTTGCCGTCTGGCCCAGTCTGAACGAAGCCTTCGGCCTGGGCGTCCTGGAAGCACAGGCGGCGGGCCTGCCCGTCGTATCGGGGTCCAATCCGGGTGTCGCCAATATGGTCCGCGACGGAGAAACAGGTATTTTGACGGAAATGGGAAATGCGGCTGCTTTTGCCGACGCGGTGTCGTTCTATCTGAAAAATACGGATACACTGTTGCGGCACGGCGCGGCGGCGCAAGCGAATGTCGGGCGCCGGCACGACCTGAAACACGCGGAAGAGATATTGTTCGGCGCGATTACTACAATAATAAAGGAAAACAGTCGATGACACAGATAGCCATCCTGCGGCACGGCCCCACCGACTGGAACGATGAGGGCCGCCTGCAGGGACGCTCGGACAGGTTCCTATCCGACGAAGGCCGGCTGGAAATCGCCAGCTGGCGCCTGCCCGACGATGTAAAGACATGGCGCGTGATATCGAGCCCGCTATCCCGGGCGCGCAAGACCGCCATACTTTTGACCGGGCCGGAGCTGGATATCGATCCGCGCTTGATCGAGATGGATTTCGGCGAGTGGGAAGGCGAACGCCTGGAGGAACTGCGCGCGCGCCTGGGCGACGAAATGCGCGAAAACGAGGCGCGCGGATTGGATTTCACACCGCCCGGCGGCGAAAGCCCGCGCATGGTGATGGAGCGGCTGAAACCCCTGCTGGCGGAGGTGGCGGAAGCGGGAGAGCCCCGTTTGATCGTCGCCCATAAGGCCGTGATCCGGGCCCTCTACGCCATGGCCACGGGATGGGACATGACCAAGGACGCACCGGTGAAATTGAAGAACGCCTGTCTGCATCGGTTCGACCTCGCCACGGACGGAACCCCCAGTGTCGACACCCTGAATTATCCGCTCACCTGACCCGCCCCGGTAACCCGCTGACCCACCACCCGAACGAGAGATGACCCCGCGCCTCTTCATTCATGTACAGCATCTGCTCGGCATCGGGCATATGGAGCGCGCCGTTGCGATCGCGTCCGCCTGCCGTGACCTGGGCTTCGACGTCACGATGGCGACGGGGCGCGGGTCCTGTGCGGAAGGCGGCCGATCCCACCCGGTGGCGCATTGGGTGCCCCTGCCCGACCTGCGCTCTGCGGATGCGGCCTTCACCGTTCTGCTGGACGAGACCGGGGAGCCCGCGGGCGATGACCTGTGGAACCGCCGCCGGGAGGCCCTGATGGACGGGTTTCAAACGGCGGAACCGACCCTTCTGCTGGTGGAGGGGTTTCCCTTCGCGCGCCGCCGGTTCCGGCACGAATTGCTGCCCCTGCTTCAACTGGCGCGGGACAGGGGTGTGCCGGCGGTCTGCTCGGTCCGGGACATCCTGCAGCCCAAGACCGCCCCCGACCGGGTCGAGGAATGTCTTTCCTGGGCGAACGGGTTGTTCGACCTGATCCTGGTCCATGGCGACCCGCATATCGCCCGGCTGGAAGAGTCTTTCGCCGCCGCCGGGCGCCTCGAAATCCCGGTGGTCTATACGGGCTATGTCGACAAACCGGACGGCCCCGACGACGGCGTCACGGGCCGGGACGAGGTGATCGTCTCCGCCGGGGGCGGCGCGGTCGGCGCGGCGCTGTTCCGGGCCGCCTTGGACGCCGCCGCCCTTCCCGGTGGGGATCGCTGGCGCTGGCGGTTGCTGGTCGGCCGCAACATGGCGATGGCGGGTTTTCAGGCCCCCGCCCATGTGACGGTCGAGCCGGCGCGGCCGGATTTCCGGGCCCTGCTGACGCGTGCCGCCGTTTCCGTGAGCCAGGCCGGCTACAACACCGCGGTCGACCTGTTCGCCAGCGGTGCGCCCGCCGTTCTGTGCCCCTTCGCGGACGGGGAGCAGAAGGAACAGGCGATGCGGGCCGAGAGGATGGCCGCCGTCCTGGGAGCAAGCATCCTTCCCGAAGCCGGTTTGTCGGGCGCGGCCCTGCTTGCGGCGGTCGCGGCGCAGGCCGGGCGCGGCCACCGCGCCGCCGCCATTGACTTGTCGGGCGCGGAGCGGACGGCGCAGGTGTTGGCCCTGTGCCTGGAAGGCGACATCGCCGCGGCGGCCCGAACAGGATTGATCGCCGGCGAAAAACCCGATGAGAGGGGACCGTCTTGAGCACCGACCCCTGGCAGGACCTGCAACAGGAATTGGACCGCTGGCACGCCGAGGCGCGGGTTGCGACGCTGTGGTGGCGCGACGACGACGCCACGCGGCCGGGACCGATCCTGGACCGGCTGGCGGAAACCGCGTCGGGCGCGCCCGTGTCGCTTGCCGTGATCCCGGCCTTGGCGGACCCCGCGCTCGCGCAAACACTCGACCGGCACCCCGCCCTGACCGTCATCCAGCATGGGTATGCGCACCGCAACAATGCGGAACCTTCTGAAAAGAAATGCGAATTTCCCAAAAGCCGCGACAGGGCGGAGATGCTGGCCGACCTATCCAAGGGAAGGGAGCGGCTGGCCGACCTGTTCGGATCGCGGTTCAGGCCCGCGCTGGCCCCGCCCTGGAACCGGATCGCCGATACCCTGACTTCGGCGCTGGAGGAGGCCGGCCTTTCGGCGCTTTCGACCTATCGCCGGGTCGACCGGCCGCCGGGGCCGCGCCGGTGGATCGACACCCATTGCGACATCCTGGCCTGGCGCACCAATCGAGGCTTCGTCGGCGATGCGGAAGCGCTGGCCCTGATCACAAGCCATCTGCGCGCCAGGCGCACCGGCGACGCCGTCGAAGAGCCGACCGGGGTCATGACCCACCACATCGTCCATGACGAAGCCTGTTGGACATTCCTGCGAACACTGGCGAGAGTTGTCGCGGACCACCCGGCGGCGGCGTGGTGCGACCCTTTCTCGGACCTGGCGGCGACATGACGGAGCGGACGATACACAGCGCCTATGAGAGGGGACCGCTGCTGGCGGATTTCGCCCGCAGCGCCGCCGGCCTGTTCTTCACCATCGGCCCCGCCCTGTTCCTGAACCCCATCCCGGTGCTGTTCTGGATTTTCCTGGCCGCCGGCATGCTGTTCCTGGCCTTCGCCGTGAAGACCGCGCAGAAATGGGTGACCAAGGTCGCCGTGACCGCCGATACCCTGACCGTGACCGCGCCCTTTCGCGCCAGCCTTGCCTGGAAGGACCTGAAAACAGCCAAGCTGCGTTTCTATGCAACCCGCCGGAAAAGCCGTAAAGGGTGGATGCAGTTGACACTGAAGGACGGCCGGAGCCGGATCGTTCTGGATTCCGCCCTGGCCGATTTCGACCTGGTCGCGAAATACGCCGCGCGCTGGATTCTGGAAAACGATGTCGAGCTGGACATTCCCAGCCGCGAAAATTTCCTTGCGCTCGGCATTCGGCTCGACCGAAATGCCATGACGGGGTCGGAAAAGTAGCCGGAAAAGGAACGGGGGATCATTTTCCGATGAAAATATCAGGAACGGAAGCCTTTCAGTTGACGGCTCTTAACCAGTTGTGAACATTTTCTTCCGTAATATTTAACCGGCGCCAAGTAACCGGGGGCGACAGTAACATCCCGGAACGCCGGATACAGGTGATCGTCAGCAGGGGGAGCCGTCCTGGCCCATGTCCGAAAACTTAATCGAAGTCCGCGACTTAAGAGTCAGTTTCGATCTGCCGGAAGGGCAGATAGAGGCCGTTAAGGGCGTTTCCTTTCGCGTCCAGGCAGGACGAACGGTTTCCCTGGTCGGCGAGTCCGGCTCGGGCAAGTCCGTCGTCAGCCAGGCGATCATGGGCATCTTGCCGAAATCCGCGCATATCACCGGCGGACAAATCCTGTTCCGCGACCCCAACAAGCCGGGAACGGTTTTGGACATCGCCGCGATGGACCGCGACGGGCCGGACATGCGGTCGCTGCGCGGCGGGCGCATATCGATCATCTTCCAGGAACCGATGACCTCGCTGTCGCCGCTGCACACGGTCGGCAACCAGATTTGCGAAGCGCTGGAACTGCACCGCAACGTCAGCGGCGCGGCGGCGATCGCGATGGCCGAGGAAATGCTGGCCCGCGTCGGTTTCCCCGACCCGGCCCGCGCCATCCGCACCTATCCTTTCGAATTGTCCGGCGGCTTGCGCCAGCGCGCGATGATCGCGATGGCGCTGGTCTGCAGCCCGGCGTTGCTGATTGCCGACGAACCGACCACCGCGCTCGACGTCACGATCCAGGCGCAGATCCTGAAACTGTGCCGGGACCTGCAGGACGACTTGGGCATGGCGATCCTGATGATCACCCACGACCTGGGCGTCGTCGCCAACATGGCCGAGGAAGTGGTCGTGATGTATCACGGCGAGGTCATGGAACACGGCGCGCTGACGGATATTTTCCGCGATGCGCAGCACCCCTATCTGCAATCGCTGCTGAAGGCGGTGCCGCGCTTCAACATGAAGCCGGGCGAACGCCTTGTGCCGATCCGCGAGATCAAACCCCGCGTCGGCGGCCATCTGACCGTTCAGAAGGAAGCCAGCCAGGGCAAGCTGGGCGAGCCGATTCTGTCGGTCCAGGGCATCACCAAGACCTATACGATCAAGAAGGGAAGCCTGTTCGGGAAGCAGGAACGCAACCAGATCAAGGCTGTCGACAATGTCAGCTTCGAGGTCCGCCGGGGCGAGTGCCTGGGCCTGGTCGGCGAGTCCGGCTGCGGCAAGACGACCTTGAGCAAGATTCTGATGCGCGCCTTGTCGCCGGATGCCGGGTCGATCCGGTTCCACGACGGCGCGGATACCGACATTCTGGGCCTGGAAGGCAAGGACCTGCTGAATTTCCGGAAGAAGATGCAGTTCATCTTCCAGGACCCGTTCTCGTCCCTGAATCCCCGGATGACCGTGCTGGACCTGATTTCCGAACCGCTGGAAATCCACAACGTCTCCACCCATCGCGAACGCCAGGAACTGGTCCAGGAATTGATGGAGCTGGTCGGGCTGGATACGCGGCACCTGAAACGCTACCCGCACAGTTTCTCGGGCGGGCAGAGGCAGCGGCTGGGGATTGCCCGCGCACTGGCGCTGCGGCCGGAACTGCTGATCTGCGACGAACCGGTTTCCGCGCTCGACGTGTCGATCCAGGCGCAGATCCTGAACCTGCTGAAGGATTTGAAGGAAACCCTGGGCCTCACCTATATCTTCATTTCGCACAACCTGGCCGTGGTCGACTACATCGCCGACCGGATCATGGTGATGTGCCGCGGGCGCCTTGTTGAAATGGCGCCGCGCGACCTGTTGTTCCGGAACCCGGTCCATCCCTATACGCGCGGCCTGCTGACCGCGGTGCCGGACCCGAACCTGGATCATCCGCTCGATTTCGATCATCTGATGTCGGAAAAATCGTCCGAGCCCGCCGTTTGGCCCTTCCCCTTCGGCGAGGTCGACGGCGTGTCGCCCGTTCTGCGGGACCTGGGTGACGGCCACTATGTCCGCGCCCTGCCGGATGCCAACCTGTCGGAGCTGGCGGCATGAAAAAGCAGTTCGCCGTGAACCGTGCCCACGTCAGCGGCATCCATAGCGGTCCCACCCGGGCCGCGTCTGCGCAGCGCCGGTCCACCCTTCTGGCGGCCGCCGCCGGGCTGGGCCTTCTGGCCGGCGCGCTGGTCTGGGGCCTGACCGCGAGCCACGCCCAGGCGCTGGACATCGTCGATACCCCCTTCTTCGAAGACGCCGTCGCCGCCGGGACATTGCCGCCGGTCGCCGACCGCGCCCCGCAGGAACCGCTGGTCGTCGAAATGAACAGGCCCGGCCAGAAGATCGGCCAGCACGGCGGCGATATCCGCACCCTGATGACCGACGCCAAGGATACGCGGCAGATGACCGTGTACGGGTATGCGCGCCTGGTGAAATACGACCGCGACTTCGAACTGGTTCCCGACATCCTGAAATCCGTCGATGTGGAAGACGGCCGGTCCTTCACCTTGTCGCTGCGCCGCGGCCACCGCTGGTCCGACGGCGCGCCCTTCACGACCGAGGATTTCCGCTATTGGTGGGAGGATATGGCCCATAACGAGGACCTGTATCCCGTCGGCCCGCCCGCCTTCATGAAAGTGCGCGACACCTATCCGAAGGTGGAAATTCTGGACGCGGTGACGATCCGCTATACCTGGGACTTCCCGAACCCGGATTTCCTGCCCGGGCTGGCCGGCGCGTCGCCGAACTATATTTATGCGCCCGCGCATTACATGAAGCGGTTCCACGTCAAATACGCGGATCCGGCGGAACTTCAGGCCCTGGTTGAGAGTGAAGGCCAGCGCAACTGGTCCGCGCTGCATACACGGCGCGGCCGGCTCTACCGGAACGACAACGTGGAACTGCCGGTGCTTCAGCCCTGGATGGTCGAGACGCCGTCGCCCAGCGACCGCTTCGTCTTCTCGCGCAATCCGTATTATCACAAGGTCGACGCCAACGGCCTGCAACTGCCGTATATCGACCGGGTCATCATCAACCTGACCGAAAAGAAACTGGTGGCCGGCAAAGCCGCGACGGGCGATCTGGACCTGCAGGGACGGTATCTGCGGTTCGACGACTTCACGCTGCTGAAGCAGAATGAAAAAAACCACGGCTACAAGACCCTGCTGTGGCGCATCGCCAAGGGCGCGCATCTGGCCCTGTTCCCCAACCTGAACGCCAAGGACCCGGTTTGGCGCGAGGTCCTGCGCAATACCGAAGTCCGCCGCGCCATGTCGCTGGCCGTGAACCGCTACGAAATCAACCGCGTGGTCTATTTCGGCCTGGCGCTGGAAGGGCAGAACACGCTGCTTCCCGGCAGTCCGCTCTACAAGCCCGAATACCGGGAAGCCTGGACCGACTTCAATATCCGCAAGGCGAACGCGATCCTCGACCGGCTCGGCCTGAAGCGCCGTCGCATGGACGGCTTGCGGCTGCTGCCGAACGGCGAGCCGATGGAAATCATCGTCGAAACCGGCGGCACATCGACGGAAGAAACCGACGTCCTGCAGCTGATAACGGACAGCTGGCGGGAAATCGGCATCAAGATGTTCATCAAACCGTTGAGCCTGGACAACATGCGCCGCCGCGTCTTCGCCGGCGAAACCCTGATATCGATTTCGTCGGGCTGGGAAAACGGGCTGGCCACCGCGGCGATGTCGCCGACCGAACAGGCGCCGGTCAGCCAGGTGCAGCTGCAATGGCCGATGTGGGGCCAGTATCATGAGACCAACGGCAATGCCGGCGAACCCGTCGACATGCCCGAAGCCCAGGAACTGCTGGACCTGCTCGACGCGTGGTACCGCGCCAAGACCGATGCGGAAAAGCGCTCGATCTGGACCCGGATGCTTGAAATCCAGTCGGAGAACGTCTTCTCCATCGGCCTCGTCGCCGGCGTGCTGCAGCCCATCGTCGTGCGCGACGGGTTGAACAACGTGCCGGAGGAAGGGCTGTGGAACTGGGATCCGGGCGCGCATTTCGGCATCTACGGCATGGATACGTTTTGGTGGGATCGGGACGCTTTGAAACTGACCCAGCAATAGCTGACGGGTCACGCGCCGGGACGACGGCTGCGGGGGAGGAATAGAATAAATGTTGGGATATTTGGCCCACAGACTGTTGGTGATGATCCCCACCTTGCTGGTGATCAGCGTCTTCGTCTTCGTGATCATCCAATTGCCGCCGGGCGATTATCTGACGACGCTGGTGACCGAGCTTCAGGCGCAGGGCGAAACCATGAGCCAGGAGCGGTTGGAATATTACCGCAAGGAATTCGGCTTCGGCGAACCGGTCGTGAAGCAGTATTTCGTCTGGCTCTTCGGCCTGTTGCAGGGAAATCTGGGCTATTCCTTCGAGCACGAAATGCCGGTGGCCGATGTTGTCGGCGACCGCGCCCTGCTGACCATCGTCGTCTCACTGGGCACGATCATCTTCGTCTATGTCGTTTCCTTCCCCATCGGGGTCTATTCCGCCGTGCGGCAATACAGCCCGGGCGACTATGCGCTGACCTTCGTCGGCTTCATCGGCCTGGCGACGCCCAACTTCCTGCTGGCGCTGGTGCTGATGTATCTGGCGAACGAGTATTTCGGCACCTCGATCGGCGGGTTGATGGATGACGAATTCAAGGACCAGCCCATGTCCTGGGCCAAGATGGTCAGCATTCTGGAACACCTGTGGGTGCCGGTCATCGTCATCGGCACGTCCGGTACGGCGGGCATGATCCGCCGGCTGCGCGCCAACCTGCTGGACGAACTGCACAAGCAATATGTGGTGACGGCCCGGGCCAAGGGCGTGCCCGCCGGCAAGGCGCTGATCAAATACCCGCTGCGCATGGCGCTGAACCCGTTCATCGCGGATATCGGCAATATCCTGCCTGAGATCATCTCCGGTTCCGCCATCGTTTCGATCGTCTTGAGCCTGGAAACCACGGGGCCGATGCTGCTGCGCGCCCTGCAGAGCCAGGACATGTATCTGGCCGGCAGCTTCCTGATGTTCCTGGCCCTTCTCACCGTCTTCGGCACCTTGATTTCAGATCTTGCGCTGGCGGCATTGGATCCACGAATCCGCCTCGGCGCGGACCTGGCGAAATAGCCCGGGCTTAGGGAAGGAGACCTCCACCATGTCCGATGTTTCGCAAGGCACGTCCGACCTGAAGCATTATGTGAACGACCGGCCGTTCGATCCGTACGCCGCCGTCACCCTGTCGCCGGAACAGGAAAAATACTATCTGGCGTCCCAATGGGTGCTGATGTGGATGAAGTTCAAGCGCCACAAGCTGGCGGTGATCAGCGGCATCTACTTGGTCCTGGTCTATCTGTCGGTCGTGATTTCCGAAATTCTGGCGCCCTACAGCTTTTCCCACCGCCACACGGACTATCTCTACGCCCCGCCGCAGGAGGTCCGGTTCTTCCATAATGACGAGTTCGTCGGGCCTTTCGTCTACGACTACGACGTCAGCCTGAATCTGGAGGAGTTGCGCTGGGACTATACGGAGAACACGGCGGAGCCGAAAAAGCTGCGCTTCTTCTGCACCAGCAACGACTACGCCGGGTCGACCTATGAATTCTGGGGCGTCTGGGAATCCGATTTCCACCTGATCTGTCCGGCCAAGGACAGCCATTTCTTCTTCCTGGGCACCGACCGGCTGGGCCGGGATATCCAATCCCGCATCATCCAGGGTGCGCGGATCTCGCTTACCGTCGGCATGATCGGCATCATCATCAGCTTCACGCTGGGTTTGGTGATCGGCGGCATGGCCGGCTATTACGGCGGCTGGATCGATTCCATCGTCCAGCGCGTCATCGAAGTCATCCGCTCGTTCCCCGCCCTGCCCCTTTGGATGGCCTTGTCGGCGGCAATGCCGGTCACCTGGTCGCCCATACTTGTCTTCGTCGGAATCACGGTGATCCTGGGCTTGCTGGATTGGCCGGGTCTGGCCCGCGCCGTGCGGTCCAAGCTGTTGGCCTTGCGGGAAGAGGATTTCGCCGTCGCCGCCCAGTTGATGGGTGCGAAACCGGCGCGGATCATCGGCCGGCATCTGATGCCGAGCTTCATGAGCCATCTGATTGCCTCGGCGACGCTGGCGATCCCGAGCATGATCCTGGGCGAAACGGCGTTGAGCTTCCTGGGCCTGGGCCTGCGCCCGCCAATCACCAGCTGGGGCGTGCTGCTGAACGAAGCGCAGAACTTCAGTGCCGTCGCACTCTATCCCTGGCTGCTCTGGCCGGCGGTGCCGGTGATCATGGTGGTGCTGGCCTTCCAGTTCCTGGGTGACGGCCTGCGCGACGCGGCGGATCCGTACAAGTAAGAAGCAGACAAATAGGAAACAGACGAAACGGGCTACCGGCCTTAATAAGCCGGGGCCCGTTTTTTTAGCCACAAACTGCTTTCGGACGCGCCCTCCGGCACGGACAACCCTGCGGCCGGATGATCCGGCAGGTCGGGCAACAGTCGCCGCCGGATGAACTGGCTGGCCCACAGCAAGTCCCATCCCCCGCTACCGATCAGCGCCGCGACACCCTGCTGTTCGTTGTAGCCGCGCCAGTCCCATTCGGCCGGATAGGACCAGGGCAGGAAAATGTCGTGGATGTGGAGCAGCACGCCGGCCGGCAAACCGGGCACGACGTCGGACAGCAACAGGTCGACATCGGTGCCGGGCATCAGGATATGGCTTGAATCGATGGACAGGACATCGCCGGGTTCCAGCGCCGCGAAGACCGTTCGGTCCGCGTCCTGCACCACCGCGAGGATGAGGTCTATTCCGGCGAGTTGCGACAGGTCCGCGCGCGGGGCCGGGTCGATCGCGGTGATCCGGGTGCTCAATCCCCCGTCACGCACGGCGCGGGCGAAGAAACGCGTCGAATGGCCGGAGCCGATTTCCACGATGCGCCGTGGTTTGCGCGTTCGAATGACCGTATAGGCCGCCGCCGCGTCCAGGCCCGGAAACCAGTCCTGCCGCCAGCGCGGTTCCGGCGGGTCTTCGCCGCCGATGGCGTCGAGATCCGCGGACAGATCGCCCATCGCATCGAGCATTTCCCGGAACTGCGGGTCAGACGCCCGGAACAGCGCGTCCAACCGGGGATAAGCCGGATCCGCCGCATCGACGGGTTTTATGGTTTCGGCATAGCGATAGGGGATGAAGAAGCCCTGCTTCCGCAAGCCCAGCACCGTTTCCAGGCCTAGCTTCAGGCGCCGCAATGTTGTTCGTGTGGACACGGGCGCACCAATCTAAAGGGAAAGCGTCAATCCTTCGCGCGCGACGATCGTCCCGGGGCGCGCGGCGGCGACATCCGCCGCGATCTTGTCCATCATGTCATCGGAATGGCTTGGGTCGTGATGGAAGATCACCAGGGTTTCGACATTTGCCGCATCGGCGAGCTTGATTCCCTCCTGCCAGGTGGAATGGCCGAACCCGACGAATTTCTCGTATTCCTCATCCGTATAGGTCGCGTCATAGACCATGATCTGCGCGTCCTTGACCAGGGCGAGGACCCGTTCGTCCAACCGGTCGGGATAATGTTCCGTATCCGTAATATAGGCGATGGCCTTGCCGTCATGCTCGATCCGATAGCCGCAGGCGCCGTTCGGATGGTTCAGCGGCGCGGTCCGAAGGCGCACGCCGTCCAGCGGGTGCAGGTCCTCTCCGGATTCGAAATCGTTGAAGGAGACATTGGCGCCGAAAATCTCCGGCGGGACGGGAAACAGCGGCGCGCGCATCATGTCCGACAGCACCCCGTGGAGCGTCATGCCGACGGGCTTCAAATGCCCGGCATAGACCGGGACCGTCAGGCCCGGAATGTGGAACAGCGCGAAAAACGGCATCCCGATGATGTGGTCCAGATGCGTATGCGTCAGGAAAACCTGGCTGTTGACGGGCCCTTCCTTGGCCAGGATGTGGCGGCCCAGCATGGGAAGGCCCGACCCGGCGTCGAAGATCAGCCGCTCGTCACCGCACAGCACCTCAAGACAGGAGGTATTGCCGCCATATTTGACGGTATGAGGACCCGCGCAGGCGATACTGCCCCGCGTGCCCCAGAACGTTACAGAAAAACGGCTACCTCCGGCCACGGGCATCCCATTCGGTTATAGTAGTCCACCCCGTCCCGAGAAGGCGCCACGGGGCCGACCGTATGGTCGGCCGCGGAGAACATCCTGCGCGAGCGGGCCTAAGGGACGAGCCGGTAGCCTCCCGGTTCGGTGACCAAGAGTTCCGCATTGGACGGATCTCTCTCAATCTTTTGCCGAAGCCGATAGACATGGGTTTCCAACGTGTGCGTCGTAACGCCCGCGTTGTAGCCCCAGACCTCTCCCAACAGTGTATCGCGGGCGATGACTTTGTCACCCGCGCGATACAAGTATTTCAGTATTGCCGTCTCTTTTTCCGTAAGCCGGACCTTGCCGTTCTTTTCTTCATCCAGGAGCAGCTTGGCCGAGGGCTTGAAAGTGTACGGTCCGATGGTGAAGACCGCGTCCTCCGACTGCTCGTGCTGGCGCAATTGGGCGCGCAGCCGGGCAAGCAGCACATTCAGCCGGAAAGGCTTGGTGACATAGTCGTTCGCCCCCGCATCCAGACCCAGGATCGTATCCGAATCCGTGTCATGGGCGGTCAGCATCACGATGGGACATTTGACGCCGCCGCGGCGCAGCAGCCGGCAGGCTTCCCGTCCATCCATGTCCGGCAGACCGACATCCAGCAGGATGGCGTCGTAATGTTCGTTCTTGGTGGCTTCCAGGGCTTCCTTTGCGGTACCCGCGCAGACGGTCTGGAATTCTTCATGCAATTGCAGCTGCTCCGACAAAGAGTCACGAAGCTCAATATCGTCGTCTACCACAAGGATCTTTTTGCCGACCATGGACGGTTTTTCACCCCCGAGATTGGCGCGGCCCGTCGGGATGGCCGCGAATGTTGAATAAGTAATATCGTAAGTCCCCGCAAACCCGCAATCACCTGAGGCATATCCGGCTGATTTTCAACGCCGATGCCGACACTGTGAAGTGATTGTGACTGCGCGAAGCCGCCGGTTTCCGGGCCATGCGGACCGCCTTTTCCACAGAACCCGCGCGGGATTTCCGGTACCCGGTCCCCGGCCCGGCACCGGGCGGCGGCCGGAGTCTGGCATCAATCCTGCTTACCGTTTCCGGTGAGAGGAGAATCGTTATGACACCACAAGACCGTATCGATACGGGCTTCGCGCCGTGGTCGTTGATGACACCAGACCCCGCGAAGGCCCGCGCGACCAGCGGCCACGTCCAGACCGCCAAGGCGGTGCACGAGGACAAACGCGCCCCCGAAATGGCCGCCGATGACGGCTATATGTTCGGCGAGGACGGCCTGACCTTCGGCGATGTCCTGGATATCGTGAACCCGCTGCAGCACCTGCCCGTCGTCGGCGCCGTCTATCGGTCGATCACCGGGGACGAGATGGAGCCCGGCGCGAAAATGGCCGGCGGCGCGCTTTTCGGCGGCCCGATCGGCTTCGCATCGGCCATGGTCAACAACGCGATCGAGGAACATACCGGCGATGACGTCATGGGCCATATGCTGGCCATGGTCGGTCTTGGCGGCGACGAAGCCGGCGACGGTATCGCCGACGGCACGGCGGTCGCCCAAGCCCCGATTTCAGACGCCTCCGCCGGCTTGCCGGCGACGGCGATGCAGGCGTCAGGATCGCAAATTGCGGGACCGCTGGTGGCGCCGGGTACCTTCCCGGCAGGCGCCGAAGCACAGCTTGCCGCGGACGCCATCAACGCCGTGAATGCCGGCACCGCGATGCAATTGGACTCGAAGCAGGCGGCCTTCCTGGAACGGCTGGCCGCGAGAGGCGCCGGCAACGGCGGGCCGGATGCGGAGTCCGAACCGCTGGACGCGCTGTTGACCGGTGCGCCGGCTGCCGCCGCCAATGCCAATGCAAATAGACGGGCCGACTATGCCGGGGTCGCGCGGGTCAGCAACGAAATGGCCAAACATCTGTCCATGCTGGCGCAAACCGGCGCGCCCAATCAGGCCTTGCCCCAGATGCCGCAGCCGCTGCAACCCGCAGCCGGGCAAAGCCGCGCCCCCAGTCCGGCCGATATGCGCGCGGCCAGCGCGAAATACAGCGCCGCCTTGCCTGTTTCGATCGACGGGTCGGCCCCCGCCGCCAATCCCTTCGCCGCCATCCAGGCGCGCCAGAACCAGCCGGATCCCTTCGAGACCGCCATGAACCGGCTGGGCCTGAACCCGCCGACCATGACCGGAAGGGGCGGTGAGAATACCGAAAGCAAGCTGATGGAGGCCGCGTTCGGAAAGGGACAGTCGCAGACGGCGACCCTGGCGGATGCCGCCGGCATCACGGCCCCGCCGGGCGAGGTGCCGTCCGCCATGCTGGACGCCCTGCAACGCTATCAGGCGATGAAGCAGCAGGGGTGACCGGACGCCCCCGCTTTCTGCCCCGTGCCGGATCGGTCTAAGCTGCCGATCGTTGCAGGAACGGTCCGGAAAGGGGGATGCGGTGGTGATCGACGTCAAAGGTGGCTTTCTGACCCTGCCCGACGGACGGCGTTTCCGCTGCGCCATCGGACGGGGCGGCTATGCGCTGGACAAGCGCGAGGGGGACGGCGCGACCCCGATCGGAACCTGGCCGTTCCGCATGGTCTATTTCCGGCCCGACCGCGGCCCGCCGCCGGAAACGGGGCTGGAGACCAAACCGCTTGCCGAAACGGACGGCTGGTGCGACGCGCCGGAGGATCCGGCCTATAACCAGCATGTCGCCCTGCCCTACGCCGCCAGCCATGAAGAGATGTGGCGGGACGACCCCCTATACGACATCGTCGTGGTGCTGGGCCATAACGACGATCCACCCGTTCCGGGCCATGGCAGCGCCATCTTCATGCATGTCGCGCGGGAAGGGTATTTGCCGACGGAAGGGTGTGTCGCCCTGAAGCGCGAAGACCTTGAACAGGTTCTGGCCACGGTGAGCCAGGGCGACGCGATCACATTCCGGGGACCCTGAAGTTCGGGACCCTGAAGTTCGGGACCCTGAAGCTGGGGACCTTGATGCTCAGCGGGGTCACGGGTAGTCGCGTTTCCCGAAAATAGCCGAGCCGACCCGCACATGGGTCGCCCCCAGCATCACGGCGGTCTGGTAGTCCGCGCTCATGCCCATGCTCAAATTGTCCAGCCCATTGCGGCCGGCCATTTTCGACAGCAGCGCGAAATGCGGCGAGGGCTGCTCGTCCACCGGGGGAATGCACATCAAACCGACGACCGGAAGGCCGAGTTCATCCCGGCACAACGCAACGAACCCGTCGATATCGGCCGGCATGACGCCCGCCTTCTGTTCCTCTTCGCCGGTATTCACCTGGATGAAGCAATCCGGGCGATGGCCGGTCTTTTCCATCTGATCCGCCAGCATCCTGGCCAGTTTCGGCCGGTCGACGGTCTGGATGACATCGAACAGCGGCAGGGCCTGCTTCACCTTGTTCGTCTGTAGAGGGCCGATCAGATGCAGCGCGACATTGGGAAACTCTTCCCGCAGCTGGGGCCATTTCCCTTCCGCTTCCTGCACCCGGTTCTCACCGAAGACGCGCTGACCGGCCTGAAGCACCGGCCGGATCGCATCGGCGTCGAATGTCTTGCTGACCGCGATCAAGGTGACCTTGGCCGGGTCCCGGTTCACCGTTTTCGCGGCGGTTTCGATGTCGCTGCGAACGGCGGCCAGATTGTCCGTGACGCCTCCCATGATTCCTCCAGATACAAAAAAAGACCGAAAACCCATGCGTTCGGCCCATGCGGTCGGCCGGTCGGGCTTGAACTCGCCGGGCAATCCACCCTAACACTGAGGACATTATCGAAGGCAACGGCGCCGGAAAAGCGGGCGGCATCGATTTTGGCGATCCGTCCGCCGCGCAATGCGAGGGAGCAACCACCATGCAGACGCCATCCCCGGCGGGTTTGGGGGCCATGCTGCAGAACGCCTTCGCGCTCAACCAGGCTGGCCGGCTGGACGAGGCCAAGAAGGCCGCGACCGCCATCCTGAAAATCCAGCCGCGGGAAGCGAACGCCCTGTATCTGCTGGGCATCGTCGCGCACCAGCAGGGCGACGCGAAAAAGGCCGTCCAATGGTTTGAGAAAAGCCACAAGGCCGACCGCAACAATCCGGCCGCCGTGTCGGGCCTGGGCATCATCCGGCTGGAACAGGGCCGCCACCGGGAAGCGGCGCGGTTCTTCGAACAGGTCCTGAAGACCATGCCGAACGACCCGGCGACTCATAACAATCTTGGCCTGGCGCTGGAACGGTCGGGCGACTTGAACAAAGCGCTGAACCACTACGGCCGCGCAATCACCCTTGCGCCGGGCTACGGCATCGCGCGGCTGTCGCTGGCCCAGGCGTTGATCCGGCTGGAACGCCGGCAGGATGCCGAAACGGTTCTGCGCGAGGGGTTGAAGCTGGATCCGTCCAATGCCGCCTATCATGCCGAATTGGCGCATGTCTGCCGGGCCGACGGCAGGTTGACGGAAGCCGCCGGCCTGTACCGCAAGGCCGCCGCGCTGAACCCCGGCGATGCGCAGGTCCTGATCGACGAGGCCGCGACCCTGGTCGAAATGGGACGGAACGAAGAGGCGGAGGCCGCCCTGGATACGGCCCGCGCCGCCGATCCCGGCAATCTCGTCGCGATGCTCGACCTGGCGGAAATTGGATCGTCCAGATCGGGCCCGGACGCGGACTCCGAAAAGCAAAAGGCGAAGACCCTGATGGCCGACGCCACGGCCGCCGCCGAGCGGAACGGCTTGGCGGCGATCGAAAGCCCCCAGCTGCTGCACCGCTTGGGCCGCGCCTATGACCGGCTACACCGGTATGACGACGCCTTCGCCTGCTGGTCGCGCGCCCATGCCACTTGGAAGCGGGAGCTCGACGCACTGGGCATCCCCTATTCCGAAACCCGCGCGGATGCGGATGTCGACTGGACCATCGCCTGGTTCGACGCCCATCGCGACCTGCTCCGGCATGACAGATCCTCGGAGAGGAAGCCGGTCTTCATCCTCGGCATGATGCGGTCCGGCACCTCGCTGCTGGAGCAGATCCTGGCCACCCATTCCGCGGTCGAAGGCGCCGGGGAATTGTTGACCGTGACGGATTTCGCCGCCCGGCTGGGGGCGGGCCGGTCCCATTGGACGGAAGCGCCGGCACTTGGCGACCCCGCCGCCTTGGCAGGATTGGCCGGCGAATACCTGCAGGTGATCGAGGAGAAATTTCCGAACGCTTCATTCGTGGTCGACAAGATGCCGGCCAATTATCGGTTCGTCGGATTGATCCGGATCATGTTTCCGTCCGCCACCATCATTCATATTCGCCGGAATCCGATCGATACATGCCTGTCCATTTTTATGCAGAAATTCGCCAACGCCTATGCCTTCGCCCATGACCTGGAACAGATCGGCCATAACTACAGGGCGTATCGGCGGCTGATGCGGTTCTGGCAGGAATGGGATCCCGATCTGTTGACGGTCGACTACGAAACCCTGACACGGGACATGCCGGCCGAGGTCGCGCCCGTGATTGCGAAACTGGGCCTGGCATGGGAGGACGGGTTGATGAAGTTCTACGAAACCGAACGAACCGTGAGCACGGCAAGCCGCCTGCAGGTTCGGCAACCGATCTATGCGAGCGCCGTCGACCGATGGCGGCGATACGAAAACCACCTCGCCCCGCTGATCGCGGCCCTGGGGGATGATCGCGGCCCTGGGGGATGATGGCGCCCCATGACGACGGTTGAAGCTGAGGGTCCGCTCCGCTTCCAAATTTAGAATGCAATCAGACAGAACAGCGACCAGACAGATGACAGAACAATCCGGCACTCAGTTCCCTCTCGACGCGATCCTGGCGCCCATCTCCGAGTCGGCGTTCTTCCGCGACTATTACGGCAAGACCTTCGTCCATATCCCCGGCAAGCCGGAAAAGTTTCCGGACGTGATGGATTTCGACAAGTTCGCGAGCCTGCTGAACATGACGCCGATCTGGTCCTCGACCTCGCTGGAAGTCGTCATCGACCGCGCCCGGGTCGATCCGCGCGCCTATTGCAATCCAGCCAAGAACCGCGACGGGCTGGACGTATTGCAGCCCGATCCCGACAAGCTGATGGACCTGCTGCGCAAGGGCGCGTCGCTTGTCGCTAATGATATCGACGCCCTGACCCCGGGCGCGGCGCAGATCGCGAAAGGCCTCGAGGAGGGGCTGAACGTGAAGGCGCAAGGCAATCTGTATTATTCCTGGAAACAGCGCCAAGCCTTCTCCAGCCATTTTGACACCCATGATGTTTTCGCCGTCCATCTTGTCGGCGAGAAGATTTGGCGGATCTATCAGAACAGGGTGCCGAGCCCGATCCGGCACGACGCCTTCGTGGTGACCGAGGAATTCCAGCAGCAGAATCGCGGTCCCGTCGTCGCCGAAGTGACGATGCGGCCGGGCGACGTTCTATATTTGCCACGCGGGCAATATCATGACGCCCTGGCGTCCAGCGAGGGAACCATCCATATCGCCTTCAGCGCGACCGGCGTCATCGGCCTGGATTTCCTGGGCGCCATGATGGACATGGTCGTGGGGTCGGAGAAGTTCCGCCTGAACTTCCCCCGCCTGGAAGACGGCCAGGGCGCGCTGAAAAAACATATCGAAATGCTCAGCGCCGACTTCGCCAAGATTGCCAAGAGCCAGGATTTCCTGGACCGCTTCACCCAGTTTCAACGGGACTTCCATTATAAGAGGGGCGGCATTCAGATCCCGGCGATCGGCGAGGACCCGTTATACGAACGCCTCGTCCATGACGCGAAGGTCGCCCGGTTCCAGAACGGCTTCGGTCTTTACCGGGGCAAGAACGTGACGCCGATCCCTCCCGGCATCGAGAAGCTGGTCGCCTGGATACTGGCGCACCGGACTTTCACCTTCGGCGAATTGGCCGACGCCTTCCCTGCTGAATCGCCCCATTCAATTACGGAATTGCTAATACAAGTGCGGCGGATGGGCTTGGTGGACCTGGCGAATCCGGGCTGACCGCACGGTTTTCGCCCCCCAGGGGGGCTGCTTGTTGCATTCTTGTCACAACCCCCTCCAATTCCTTCGAATCGCACCGTTTTCCAATTGCGGCGAATAGGGTGTCGATGTTTTATCCACTCAGACGCCTGGGCAAGTCCTATGTGCAAGCAATTGCTGGTTAGGGCCAGGGTCGTAAACGAGGGAAATCCCCAATTGCCTTTTATGCTGAGGCTGCCTGGGGTCTTGATTTTTTTGGAGGATCAAAATGAAAAAGACGCTTCTCGCCACGTCGGCGCTGATCGGTGCGTCCGTCTTGGTTGCTGGCGCGGCCAATGCGGGTGAAGCTCCGGTCGTCAGCTTCTCCGGCGCTCTGTCCTACGAATACATCTTCGATGACAACGATGCACGTGCGGCCAACTCGACCGACGGTCACGTTATCACCGCCAACGAACAGCAGTCGGAACTCGTCTGGGACGCCCGCGGTACCGCGGATAACGGCCTGGAATACGGTGCGAACATCCAGTGGCGTGCCATGGGTGTCGGTGCTGCTGCCGGTGCTTTCGATGAAGCCTACCTGGACTTCCGTGGTTCCTGGGGTCGTCTGTTCCTCGGCGCCGAAGACGGTGTCGACGGTCTGCTCGTCCCGGATGCCAACGGCATTCAGGTTGGTACGTGGGGTACGGACGGTAACGGTGCGATCCGCGCCGACAACTCCATCGCCACGGTCGGCGCGACCACGTCGCTCGCCTACTACCACGATCCGCTGGGTTACACCGGTGACGCCAACAAGATCGGCTATTTGACGCCGTCCTTCAGTGGCTTCCAGGCTGGTGTCAGCTTCACGCCGGACGTCGGTGATACCGCTCGTTCCAACTTCGTCGATGGCGCCGGTGGGGCCGTTGGTCTGAATGCTTGGGATCTCGCTGCCGCCTATAACGGCGACTTCAGCGGCATCGGTATCGGCATCGGTGGTTCCTACCAGTTCGCTGATGGCAACCAGTCCGCCGCGACGAGCAGCGCCGCTGGCGTTGAGGACATTTCGTCCTGGCGCGTCGGTGCCAGCATCTCGGTTGCTGGTTTCTCCTTCGCCGCTGATTACCTGGACAACGGCGACAGCCTTTGCCCGACCAACAGCGCCGTTTGCGACTCCGGTGACGGCTGGTCCCTTGGTGCTGCTTACAGCTTCGGCCCGGGTGCGATCTCCGCTTCCTGGCAGACGTCTGAAGAAACCAACACGGCCGGTGCGAACATCGAAGTTGACGTCCTCCACGCTGGTATCAACTACCAGGTCGCGGAAGGTCTGTCGGCCCGCATCAACGGTTACCGCTTCTCCTCCGAGAGCACCGCGGTCGCCAACGATCCGGACTCGACGGTCGTCATCGTCGGTACGCGCGTGACGTTCTAATATCGTCGAACTTTCGACGTGTGGCAGGGGCCGTCCTTTTGGGCGGCCCCTGTTTTTTTGCCCCGGTCTTGAGCGGATCATCACCCGATTTTCAGACCTGGGTTTCGCCCTGGGTTTCGCCCAGGGTTTTGCCGAAGGTTTCGCCGCGGTTTTGGACCGGTTTTGTGACAGGGTTGCACCGGTCGTCTTTCGTCTTTCTCTTGCCCCGCATTCTTGCTAGGGAATGGTTCGCATCCCGCTTGGCAAATCGCCGCGATAATGCTCGCCGTGTGAGGACCCTCCACTGAGATCCCTCTTGGTAGAAATGAAGGAATAAGACGGTGCGTCGCCTTGGTATTGTTTTTTTAGCATTGGCATTCCTGGCTGGTTGCGGGCTCGCGACCGGTCCGACGAATGAAATTCCCGATCAGCAGGCGCGCGACCGCGCCGCGGAAGGCAGTATTTTCGGTGAAGGCGGCATCACCTTCGGTGGTGAAAAGGGCGGTGACAACGGTGGGTCGCTGGGCGTCAACGGCTTCCTGTGGCGCGCCTCGCTCGACACGATTTCCTTCTTCCCGCTCAGTCAGGCCGATCCCTTCGGCGGCGTGATCATCACCGATTGGTATACGCCCCCGGAAACGCCGAACACGCGGTTCAAGCTGAACGTTTTCATTCTCGGGCGGCAATTGCGCGCCGACGGATTGCGGGTCAGCGTCTTCAAGCAGGAACAGCGTACCGGCAGCGGCATATGGGAAGACGTTCCCGTTTCCAACGATACCGTTCGGTCGCTTGAAAACGCGATCCTGGCGAAAGCGCGCGAGTTGCGCGTTGCAGCGATCGCGCAGCCGGAATAAATCAACCATCGCATTGGGACATCGGCCCCGGTGACCCTGCCGGTCGGGCTTTGAATATGGGGAACTTCTGATGAGTGAAGGATCCAGCCGCTACAATTTCCTTGAGGTCGAGGACAAGTGGCGCAAGGTCTGGGACGAGGACAAGTCTTTCGAACCGAGCGCGGACCGGTCCCTGCCGAAATACTATGTGCTGGAAATGTTCCCCTACCCGTCCGGCCGCATCCATATGGGTCATGTGCGGAACTATACGTTGGGCGATGTCGTCGCCCGGTACCGGCGCGCGCGCGGATTCAACGTGCTGCATCCGATGGGTTGGGATTCCTTCGGTCTGCCGGCCGAAAACGCGGCGATCGAGAACAAGGTCCATCCCGCGAAATGGACGCGCGAGAACATCGCCGCCATGAAGGCCCAGTTGATGACGCTCGGCCTGTCGCTGGATTGGAGCCGGGAAATCTCCACCTGCGAGCCCGATTACTACAAGCACGAACAGAAGATGTTCACCGATTTCATGCGCGCGGGCCTGGCCTACCGCAAGGAGTCCTGGGTGAACTGGGATCCGGTCGAGAACACGGTTCTGGCCAACGAACAGGTGATCGACGGCCGCGGGTGGCGATCCGGCGCCCTGGTTGAAAAACGGAAGCTGTCCCAGTGGTTCCTGAAAATCACCGCCTTTGCGGATGAATTGCTGCAAGCGATCGAGGGCCTTGAGCGCTGGCCTGAAAAGGTCCGCACCATGCAGACCAACTGGATCAACCGGTCCGAAGGCGCGCATGTCGACTTCAAACTGGTCGGCCGCGATGACAGTCTGCGCGTGTTCACCACCCGGCCCGACACGCTGTATGGCGCATCTTTCTGCGCGCTGGCCGCCAATCATCCGCTGATCGCCGAACAGGCGGAGAGCAATCCCGACCTTGCCGACTTCGTCGCCGAATGCAATCGCATGGGCACCAGCGAAGAGGTGATCGAAAAGGCCGAGAAGAAGGGTTTCGATACCGGGCTCAAAGTATCGCATCCCTTGGATCCGTCTTGGGAACTGCCCGTCTACGCGGCGAATTTCGTGCTGATGGAGTACGGCACCGGCGCGATTTTCGGCTGTCCCGGCCACGATCAGCGCGATTTGGACTTTGCGCGGAAATACGACCTGTCGGTCACCCCCGTCGTGCTGCCCAAAGGCGCGGATCCGGAAACATTCTCGATCGGTGACGAGGCCTATACCGGCGACGGGACGATCATTAATTCGCAGTTCCTGGATGGACTGGGTGTCGACGACGCCAAATCCCAGGTCATAGCGCGCCTTGGCACGCTTGGCACCGGCGAGGGCACCGTCACCTATCGCCTGCGCGATTGGGGCGTTTCCCGGCAGCGCTATTGGGGTTGTCCGGTACCGGTCATCCATTGCGCCGGCTGCGGCGCGGTGCCGGTTCCGGAAAAGGACCTGCCGGTCGCCCTGCCCGACGATGTCGATTTCGACCTGCCCGGCAATCCGCTGGACCGGCATCCAAGCTGGAAACACACTTCATGTCCGTCTTGTGGCAAGGAAGCCGTCCGCGAGACGGACACTTTCGACACATTTTTCGAATCTTCCTGGTATTTCGCCCGGTTTTGCGATCCCACGAACACCGATGAAGCCTTCAGCCGTGACGCCGTCGATTACTGGCTGCCGGTCGATCAGTATGTCGGCGGCATCGAACATGCCGTTCTGCATCTGCTGTATTCCCGCTTCTTCGTCCGCGCGCTGTCGCAATGCGGCTATCTCGATTTGGACGAACCCTTCGACGGTTTGTTCACGCAGGGCATGGTCTGTCACGAAACCTATCGGGCCGATGACGGAAAGTGGCTTTCGCCGGTTGAGGTCGACCGCCAAGGCGCCGACCAGGCATTCCTGTTGGGAACGGATAAGCCGGTAAAGGTCGGCCGGTCCGAGAAGATGAGCAAATCCCGCAAGAATGTTGTCGACCCCGAGAATATCGTGAAAACCTATGGCGCCGACACCGCGCGCTTGTTCATGTTGTCCGACAGTCCGCCCGATCGTGACTTGGAATGGACCGAAGCGGGTGTCGAAGGCGCCTGGCGTTTCCTGAACCGCGTATGGCGGCAGGTGCAGGATGCGATCGCGGCCGGCCTGCCCGGCGGCGACGCGCCCAAGCCCGATACTTTCGGCGCCACGGCCGAAGCCATGCGCCGCGCGGCGCATAAGGCGTTGGATGGCGCCACCGGCGACCTGGAGCGGTTCCATTTCAACCGGGCCGTGGCGCGCATTCGTGAATTGTCCAATGCGGTGGCGGATTTTACGCCGCAGGATGACAGCGATCGCTGGGCCCACCGGGAAGCGATTGAGACGCTCGTCCAACTGCTTGGCCCCATGACACCGCATTTGGCCGAAGAGTTGTGGGCCTCGCTCGGTCATGACAGTCTGATCGCACGGTGCGACTGGCCGGCCGCCGATCCCGACCTGGTCGTGGACGATATGGTCACCTTGGCGGTTCAGGTAAACGGCAAGGTACGCGCTAAGGTAGATATCGAGCGTGATGCCTCCGAGGACGCCGCGAAGACGGCGGCACTGGGGCACGAGAATGTCCAACGCGCGATGGACGGGAAGGAACCGCGGAAGATCATCGTTGTTCCGAACCGCATCGTGAACATCGTGGTGTAAGATGAACCGGCGGCAGGCCCTATCTGGACTTTCCCTGGCGATGGCCACGGCGCTTATGGGCGCCTGCGGGTTCCGGCCGCTCTACGGTGGATCTTCCAATTCCGGTTTCATCCGGGAGAACCCTCTCGCCGGTGTCTCCATCGGCCTGATCGAGGACCGCGAAGGGCAAATTCTCCGCAACTTCCTGATAGACCGGTTCCAGCCCGACGGCACCAATCTGTATCGGTTGTCCACCGATTTGGACATTGTTGAAGAAGACCTGGGCGTCGCCTTCGACGCCACCACCACGCGGTCCCGCGTTGTTGTGACCGCACGGTTTGTTCTGGAATATCAAGGCGGTAGCCACAGTTTCACCAGCCGTTCAGCGGGCAGTTACAGCACGGTTCTGTCTGATTTCGGCACATTGGTTGCCCGGCAGGATGCCACCGAGCGTAGTCTTCGAGAGATTGCTGACGAAGCGAAAATTCGTCTTGTCGCCTATTTGGAAAAGCTGGAGGCCAGCTAGACCGGGATGCGTGTTCAGCCGAGAAATGTCGAAGGGTTCGTGAAAAACCCGGATGCCGGCATACGCTGTGTCTTGATATATGGCCCGGACCAGACCTTGGTGTCGGAACTCGCGCGGACGCTCACGACATCCCTTGGCATACCGCCCGGTGATCCTTTTCGAACCGACGAGATTTCCGCCGACCAGATCGCCGCCGACAAGGCGTTGTTGGCGGATGCCGCCGCCGCTCAATCCCTTGATAAAGGGTCCCGTCTCGTCCGCATCACCGATGCGAGTGATCGGATCACACCCGTAATAGAAGACTTTCTCGATTCCCTGCCCGGTGCGGCGATGATCGTTCTCGAGGCCAAGGAACTGAGCCGGAAGCGGAGCAGCCTCGTCAAATTGATGGAAGGCGCCAATGCGGGCGCCGCCCTTGCCTGTTACGAAGATACCGATCAGGACCGGGAAAGCTATTTTGCGGAGATGTTCCGGGCAGCCGGGGTGCAGGTCGACAATGACGCGGTCGATTGGCTCGCCGGAACCCTGGACGCGAACCGGGGAATCTCCCGGCGGGAGATTGAGAAACTGTGTCTTCTGGTCCAACCGGGCGAACGCCTGACCATGGAACTGGTTCTGTCCGCCGTGGCGGAGTCCGGAGGGGCGGCGTTGGACTCTCTCGTTTACGCGGCCTTGGGCGGTGACGTCCCGAAACTTGAGAAATGGTTGGAACGCGCGGCCCTGGAGGATATGAGCCCGATCGGGATGGTCCGAGCCCTGATTGCGCAGTTTTTCAAGTTGATGGAACTGCACATGGCCACCCAAGGCGGGCTTGGCATAGACGGCGCCATCAAAAGCCAGCGCCCCCCCGTCTTTTTCAAGAATGTCGAACCGTTGAAGCGGCAATACCGGCTTTGGTCGGAAAAGGCGATCAAGGACCAACTGATCGCCCTTGCCGGATTGGAATCAGAGTTGAAATCCACCGGCAGCCCCGACCGTCTGCTGATCGAACGGCATTTTTACCAGGTCGGCATTCTGGCCCGCCGGCGCGGTCAGGCGCGGTGACCCACAATGTCGTTACGGTCTGTTTATAATAACTGGTGCACAACGGGTTTGGGCGTCAATCGGTGTTCAGCCGCTCCAACAACCCATCGAGCTGGTCGAGGCTTTTGTAATGGATGACGACGGATCCGCTTTCGCCGGCGCCCTTCAACTCGACCTTCAGACCGAGGTTGTCGGAAAGGTTGCGCTCCAACGCGATCGTGTCGGGGTCCCGTTGGTCGACCGCCTTGCCGATCTTTTCAACCGTCGAACCGACTGAACCCTGTTTCGCCTGTTGCGCGAGCTTTTCGGTCTGGCGGACCGAGAGTTCCTTCTTCACCACGATATGGGCGAGGTCTTCCGCGTTCGGCACACCCAGCAACGCCCGGGCATGGCCCGCCGTCAGCAACCCGTCATCCACCATGCTCTTCACTTCTTCCGGCAGGGCGAGCAGACGGAGCATGTTGGCAATATGGCTGCGGCTTTTTCCGACGGCCGTCGCCAATGCTTCCTGAGTATGGGAAAACTCGTCGATAAGCCGCTGATAGCCCTCGGCTTCCTCCAATGGGGTCAAATCTTCCCGATGGATGTTCTCCACGAGTGCAATTTCGAGCGTGTCTCTGTCCGATAGGTCCCTGATGAGGACAGGAATTTCATGCAGTTTCGCCCGTTGGGCCGCCCGCCAACGCCGTTCGCCGGCAACGATCTCAAAATAATTCGCTTCCGTCGGGTGGGGCCGGACCAGGATGGGCTGGAGGATACCCTTTTCCCGGACCGACTCCACCAACCCGTCGATCGCCGCATCGTCGAACCGCTTGCGCGGCTGCTTCGGATTGGCGGTGATGAATTCGATCGGCACCGTTCTGTTCGGGCGCGTGGCGGTCTCGGCCGCGGCCTGCACTTCCACCGCCGGCGCCTCGTCATCGCCCAGCAAGGCGGATAGCCCGCGTCCCAAACCCTTGCGCCGTGTTTCGTCCACTGCAGCCATCATGCCGTTCCAACCTCTACCATCGGTGTCTGTTCACGGCGCAGCACTTCGCTCGCCAGATTGATATAGGCCTTCGATCCACGGCAGTGCATGTCGTAAACCAGGACCGGAAGACCGAAGGACGGCGCCTCAGAGACACGGACATTCCGCGGAATGACCGTCTCATAGACCTTGTCCCCAAAATGTTCGCGCACATCGGAAGCGACCATGTCGGACAGATTGTTACGCTTGTCATACATTGTCAGGACGACGCCCTGAATGGTCAGCGCCGGGTTGAACGCCTTCCTTACCCGCTCGATTGTGCGCATCAAAAGACTAAGCCCTTCAAGGGCATAGAACTCACACTGAAGCGGAACAAGAATGGAATCCGCCGCACAAAGGGCGTTCAGGGTCAACAGCTGAAGCGACGGCGGGCAATCGATCAAAACGTAATCGTAATGGGCCGTCATGCGCCGGACCGCGTCCTTCAGGCGAAATTCGCGTCGGTCCAGATCGATCAATTCGATCTCCGCCCCCGCCAGGTCGATGGAGGACGGCACCACGTCGAGCCGGGGCACGACCGAGGAAATGGTCGCTTCCTCGATCGGCTTGCGGTCGATGATGACGTCGTAGGTCGACACCGTCCGTGATTTGCGATCGATCCCCAACCCGGTGCTCGCATTGCCCTGGGCGTCTATGTCGATGATGAGGACTTTCTTGTCGCAGGCCGCCAAGGCAGTTGCCAGATTGATGGCCGTGGTCGTCTTGCCGACCCCACCCTTCTGGTTCGCGATGGCGATGACGCGGCCGCCGTCGGAATTGCCGGCAAGCGCTACGATCCCTTCTTGAGACGGCACTTGAAGAGCAACGCTATTTTCGATCTCTGACACGGCTGAAAGCCTCCACTTTTAAGATGCAGCCTGAAGAATCGGAACGGCTGCGGCTTTGCGTGGATTCTATATGCCATGACTTCTTTGAGTCCGTCAATTCGGTTTGAAGCGTATTTCCCTTTAAAAAGAGTGCGATTCCGTCTTTTTTTAACAGCGGCTCGGCGTATTCCAGAAGCTTTTCCACCGGCGCCAGCGCACGTGCCGTGACAACATCGACCGCTAACCCTTGCAATGACTCAATTCTTTTCTGATGCACCGTGACCGGGCGGCCAATCGTCCGGGCCCCTTCCCTCAGAAAAACCGCTTTTCTTGTATCGGACTCGATCAGATGAATTTCCAGATCCGTCATGGCCGCCATGACGAGACCCGGAAACCCCGCGCCGCTGCCTAGGTCGGCCAAACTGCGGGCTGTCGGCGGTATAAACGCCGCCAATTGACCGGAATCGAGGAAATGACGGCGCCACATATCGTCCAGACTCGTCTTGGATACGAGGTTGATCCGTTCATTCCACTTGATCAGGTGCTCGCCCAACAGCGTGAAACGATCTTCTGTTTCACGTGAAACAACCAGATCCGCCGCGCAGTCGCTTAATGAATAGGAAGACACGAATCATGCTCCGGCCAAGCCGGCCTTCTAATGGGATGAGATTGTTATGGATATCCCGGGAAATCGTCGGGCAAAAGAAAAACCTGCGGGCCCACGGACGGAAAACCCTAGGCCGCGGCTTTCCGCTTCTTCACGTGCCGCAGCAGGGCCACGACGGCCGCCGGCGTCACACCCTGAATCCGCGCCGCCGAACCGATGGTTTCAGGCGCACTGTCCATAAGCTTTTGCCGTACTTCATTGGAAAGACCACCGATGGCGCGATAGTCCAGATCAACCGGCAACACCAGATTCTCATCACGGCGATAGGCGGAAATCTCAGCCTCCTGCCGGACAAGATACCCTTCATAGGATGCATCGACCGCCAGGCGGCCGCGGATGTCCCCGGGAATGCCCGCGATACCGGGCCAGACTTTCTCCAGAACCGGCCAGTCCGCAAGCCGCTGCGCCAACACGTCGAACCCGGTGCGGCGCACGCCGTCCTGATTGACCTTGATGCCCAAACGCCCGAGCTCATTGGGCGACAGGGCCTCTGCCTGAAGAACCTGTCGGGCCTGTTCCAAATCCGCCTTTCGCGCCGCCCAATGGGCCGCCCGTTCCGATCCGATAACACCAACGGTCCGACCCAAATCGGTCAACCGTTCGTCCGCATTATCCGCCCGAAGCCGCAATCGGAACTCCGCCCGTGACGTGAACATGCGATAGGGTTCATCCGCGCCGCGTGTCACTAAGTCGTCGACCAGGACACCGATATAAGCGTCGGCGCGGTCCGGTAAAAACACATCCGACGACCCACCGGCGGACAATGCGGCGTTCACCCCGGCAATCAATCCCTGGGCACCCGCTTCCTCATACCCGGTCGTGCCGTTGATCTGCCCCGCGAAATACAGGCCGGCCACCTTCTTGGTTTCAAGACTGTGCCGCAGCTCGCGCGGGTCGACATAATCATACTCGATCGCATAACCCGGCCGGATCATCTCCGCTCGTTCAAGCCCGGCAATGGTCTTCAACAAGGCCAATTGCGCAGCGGCCGGCAAGGATGTGGAAATCCCGTTCGGATAGACCGTGTGATCGTTTAGCCCTTCCGGCTCCAGAAAAATTTGGTGCCGGTCCCTATCCGCGAAGCGCACAACCTTGTCCTCGATCGAAGGACAATAGCGCGGGCCAAGACCTTCGATCTTTCCCGAATAGAGCGCGGATTCATGCAGATGCTCGCGAATGACCCGATGGCTTTCCGCATTGGTATAGGTAATCCCACACGCGACCTGCGGCACCGTGATCTTTTCGGTCAAGGTGGAGAATGGTTCCGGGACCGGGTCGGCGTACTGCTTGTCCAACCCGTCCCAATCGATGGTCCGTCCGTCCAAACGGGCCGGCGTCCCGGTCTTCAACCGCCCCAAGCGAAAACCAAATCGGCCAAGGGTTTCCGAGAGACCATAGGAAGCGTCATCCCCTACCCGGCCTGCCGGGCGCGTCTCTTGCCCGATATGAATGACGCCCCGCAGGAACGTCCCAGTGGTCAGAACGACGCGGCCGGTCGCAAGCCTGCGCCCGTCAGACAGGACAACGCCGGCAATGCCCTTTCCGGTTTCATCCAGAAGAAGGTCCTCCACCGCCCCTTGAACAATGTGAAGATTGTCCTGCTCGGCCAGAATGGCTTTCATGGCCGCTTTGTAGAGCGCGCGGTCCGCCTGGGACCGTGGACCTTGAACCGCCGGCCCCTTGCTCTTGTTCAAAACACGGAATTGAATGCCGGCCTGGTCTATGGCCCGGCCCATCACACCATCCAGCGCGTCGATCTCCCGGACCAGATGTCCCTTCCCCAAACCGCCAATGGCCGGGTTACAGGACATTTCCCCGATTGTCTCGATCTTATGCGTCACCAACGCCGTCCTGGCACCGGCGCGCGCCGCTGCCGCCGCGGCTTCACAGCCGGCGTGACCGCCGCCGACGACGATAACATCCCAAGTCTTGTCCGGTGATTTCATGGCGCGGAATGTAGAGTTGAGACGGGCCGAAATCAAGGGATATCGCGGGTTCCCGCCCCCTCAATCGGTTTTTGACTCTAGCAATTCAAGTATTCGTCAAAGGAGATTGTTTCACGTGAAACACTGGGAAGTATTCAAACAGACACCCTGTCTCATTGACTCGCCATTGACTCACGCTTGATTCCACGTCCATCGGCTTTGATTCGATTCTGGGTCCCAAACAGTCCGAGAGGGCGGATGATGACTCCGCCACAATGTTTCACGTGAAACACTCCCCTACTTCCCGATGCAAAAATCCCGAAAGATCCGGTCCAGCAGATCCTCCACATCGACTTTACCGACCACCCGGCCAAGGGCGCTCACCGCGGCGCGAAGATGTTCGGCCAACAACACCGCATCGCGCTCCCCCAGGGTCTCACTAAGGCGCCCCGCCGCATAGGACACCGCTTCCCGGTGACGGGCCCGCGTCAGTACCGGGGCCTCGCCCTGAACGGCAAAGCCGCGCACCCTCTCCGCCAAAGCCCGTTCCAGGGCCGCCATGCCCTCCCCGGTTTTTGCGGAAATACGGATCCCCGCTCGGCCGGACCGCGATGCGATATCCGCCTTATTCCAAACCATGATGGGTTCGGTCCCGGAGGAGTCGATCGCCGGCAAAGGGTCGCTGGATCCGCATTCCCCCATCACCAGAAGAATGTCCGCCTCGGAAGCGGCGAGAAGACTGCGCCGTATGCCTTCCCGTTCAATCAAATCCTCCGATTCCCGCAGACCCGCCGTATCGCTGAGAATGACCGACTGCCCGCCCAGGTTCAGGTGGACATCCACACGGTCCCGGGTCGTGCCGGGAATATCGGCGACAATGGCCGCGTCCCGCCGGGCCAAGGCATTCAGCAAACTGGACTTCCCGACATTCGGGGCCCCGACAATGGCCACCCTTACGCCGTTGCGGACGATCTCGCCCCGCCGGCCGTCATCAAGATGGGCCTGTATTTCCGCCAAAATGCTTTCCATGGAGTCACGGTCGAGCGCCGTGTCCTCGTCATCGACATCGCCCTCGTCCGAGAAGTCCAATCCCAGCTCTATCAGCGCCAATTGGTCCGCCAATCGCTTCTGCCACCCCAGATACAGGTCGCTCAGACTGCCCTTCAACTGCCGCAGGGCCTGCACACGCTGCGCTTCCGTCTCCGCCTCAATCAGATCGGCAAGCCCCTCGGCCTCGACCAAATCGATTTTTCCGTTCTCAAAAGCGCGGCGGGTGAATTCTCCCGGATTGGCCAGTCGAAAACCGGAACATCCGGCCAAGATCTCCTGAACTGCCTCGATGATCGCCAACCCGCCATGAAGGTGGAGTTCGACGATATCCTCGCCGGTGAAACTGTGCGGACCGGGAAAGAACAGCAGTAAAGCGTCGTCGATCGGCGATCCATCCACCGCCCGGCGCAGCGTCGCGCGGGTGGCGACCCGCGGTTTCGGAACCGCCCCTACCCCCAGCGCCGGCAGGCAATCGCCGGCACGGGAGCCCGATACGCGGATGACCGCGACACCGCCGCGCCCCGCCGGAGTCGACAATGCGTAAATGGTTTCCACCACTCCATTCAACATCTAGTAATCCTTAAGCGCCAAACCGCAAATTGTCCAAATCACTGCGCAATCGGAACGGCTTTAACCCCCTGTTTCGGCCGGGCTCCGGTTGTTACGAAACCCGCGGGAACCTGCGCCGGCCCGTCATGGACGTTTTTCTACCGCCCCTGTTTTCGCCTGTCCTTCTTTCCCCTACAAGAGCATAAGGAACGCTCCATATCATGTTCAGGACCGGCCGCTTCAGCCGGCCGTTTTCACCACATCTTCCGACCGCGCATCACGACGGTCGGCATATATATCCAAGGGAGGTCATCTAGATGGCAAAAATCGTTCGGATCCACAGCACCGGCGGGCCGGAAGTACTCACCTATGAAGACGTCGATGTCGGCAAGCCAGGCCCCGGCGAGATCCGCGTCACGCATGACGCCTGCGGCCTCAACTACATCGACACCTATCACCGCAGCGGCCTGTATCCCCTGCCCATGCCCTCCCCCATCGGGTTGGAAGCGGCCGGTACGGTTACGGAACTGGGTGACGGTGTCACGGACCTGGCCGTCGGCGACCGCATCGCCTATGGCACTGGGCCGATCGGCTCCTATTCCAGCGAGCGCGTGATGCCGGCCGAGAAGGTCGTGAAAATTCCCGACGGAATCGAAACGAAGCAGGCCGCGGGCATGATGTTGAAAGGCATGACGGTCGAGTATTTGATCCGCCGGACCTTCAAGGTCAAAGCCGGCGACACGGTTCTTTTCCACGCCGCTGCCGGCGGCGTCGGCTTGATCGCCTGCCAATGGCTGAAGCAGATCGGCGTCACCATCATCGGCACCACCGGTTCTGAAGAAAAGGCCGCGCTGGCGAAAGCCCATGGCTGCGATCACGTCATCCTCTACCGCGACGAAGATGTCGTTTCGAAAGTCAAGGAATTGACGGACGGCAAGGGCGTGCCGGTTGTGTATGACTCGGTCGGCAAGGACACCTGGGAAATGTCGCTAGACTGTCTGCAGCCCCGCGGGACGATGGTCACTTTCGGAAGCGCGTCCGGCCCGGTCGAAAACGTCAATGTGGGCATCCTGGCGGCGAAGGGGTCGCTCTATGTAACGCGTCCGACCTTGATGACCTATACCGCCTCGCGGGCGGATCTGGTCGAATCCGCCACCGCATTGTTCGATGCTGTCGGCAAGGGCGTGAAGATCGAAGTCAATCAATCCTACCCGCTGTCGGAAGTCCAACAGGCCCATAGCGATCTGGAAGCCCGGAAAACCACCGGATCCACGATCCTAATTCCGTAAGATCCCTAACCGTACCGGTTTTCCGCCCAAATAGCGGGCTAAATATCGGGCCAAAATCGACCGCAACACAAAAAGGGCGCCTCGAACCGGGCGCCCTTTTTCCTTGGTGCTCCACGACGGCCCATGACTGCATATGCAGTTTCACTGCCCAAAATTAATGCAGACTCTGTGAACCCCGATTGACTCAAGCCCGAAAAAGAAAAACCGCCCCGGCCAAGAGAGGCGGAGGCGGTCAAATTCTCTATTCCCGACCCGTGCGACGCCCCAACAGCGCTGCCCGAACGGGACGATATCGTAATGGGACTACTGATTCATCGAATCGAAGAAGTCGTCGTTGTTCTTGGTTTCTTTCAACTTGTCGAGCAGGAACTCCATCGCATCGGTGACGCCCATCGGCATCAGAATGCGCCGCAGCACCCACATCTTGCTGAGGACGCCCTTGTCCACAAGCAACTCTTCCTTACGGGTCCCGGACTTGGTGATGTCGATCGCCGGGAAGGTGCGCTTGTCGGACAGTTTCCGGTCCAGAATGATTTCCGAGTTACCGGTGCCCTTGAACTCTTCGAAAATGACTTCGTCCATCCGGCTGCCGGTATCGATCAGCGCGGTGGAGATGATCGTCAGCGACCCACCCTCTTCAATGTTGCGGGCCGCGCCGAAGAACCGCTTCGGACGCTGCAGCGCGTTGGCATCGACGCCACCGGTCAGCACCTTGCCGGAACTGGGAACGACGGTGTTATAGGCGCGCGCCAGGCGGGTAATGGAATCCAGCAGGATGACCACGTCGCGCTTGTGTTCGACCAGGCGTTTGGCCTTTTCGATCACCATTTCCGCGACCTGAACGTGACGATTAGCCGGTTCGTCGAAGGTCGAGCTGACAACCTCGCCATTCACGGAACGCTGCATGTCCGTCACTTCTTCCGGCCGTTCGTCGATCAGCAGAACCAGCAGATAAACTTCCGGGTGGTTGGACGATATGGCATGCGCAATCTGCTGCATCATCATCGTCTTACCGGTGCGCGGCGGCGCGACGACGAGCGCGCGCTGCCCCTTGCCCAGCGGACAGATCAAATCGATGACGCGCGTCGACAGGTCCTTGGACTTGCCTTCATTCCCCTCGATCTCAAGCTTCAGCTTCTCATCGGGATAGAGCGGCGTGAGGTTATCGAAATTGATCCGATGGCGAACCCGGTCCGGCTCATCGAAATTGACGTTGTTCACCTTCAAAAGGGCGAAATACCGTTCGCCATCCTTCGGCGCCCGGATCTGACCCTCGACGGTGTCCCCGGTGCGCAAACCGAACCGGCGAATTTGGCTGGGACTGACATAGATGTCGTCCGGTCCGGCCAGATAATTCGCTTCCGGCGAGCGTAGGAAACCGAACCCGTCCTGCAGGACTTCCAACACGCCCTCGCCATAGATCGCGACATCGTTGTTCGCGAGCTGTTTGAGACAGGCGAACATCAATTCCTGTTTGCGCAGCGTGGAGGCGTTTTCGATCTCCAGCTCTTCCGCAAAGCTGAGGAGTTCTGGCGGAGTTTTCTTCTTAAGTTCTTTGAGATGCATGTTTTCTGGCCTGATGGCGTCGTCGAACGAAGACTTGGGAGGATAAAGGGGCTGGCGTCTCGCGTTGGCCGTACAGAAAGGCGACGCGGATTCGTTGCCCGAGCCTTGGAACGGCCCGATTGAAGATAAGGTTAGTTAGTCAATAGCCGCGCCGCTGTCAAATGGCGAATTGATGACGCCGGATACTTGATCCCGGAAAGACGAAATCGATAACCATTTCACTTAAAACGGTTTTACCACGACCAGAATAACGATCCCGATCATCAACACAGCCGGCGCCTCGTTGACGATGCGGTAGTAACGTTCGCTGTGGTCGTTCGCGTCCCGCTCAAAAGTTTTCCGGTGCCGCGCATAAACCATATGGGACGCGGTCATCAGGATTACCAGGGCCATCTTGCCGTGAAACCAGCCCTGATCCCAGGCGCCGATTTCATGCGCGGTCCACAACCCGAAGACCCAGCTGACGATCATTGCCGGATTCATGATGCCGCGCAGCAGCTTGCGCTCCATCACCTTGAATTTCTCCGACGCTTCGCTGCCGGCGGCCACCTGGCTGTGATAGACGAACAGCCGCGGCAGATAGAGCAGTCCCGCCATCCAGGAGATGACGGCCAGGATATGGATGACCTTGACCCATTCGTACATTCCGCTGCCCTTCCAGGTTTCCCAAACTTAGTCGCGCCTAGTCGATCCAACCGCCCAGTTCCCGGCGGATCAACCCTTCCAAAATGTCCATCATCGCCGGCCCGTCATTGAGACAGGGAATATAATCGAAATCCTCCCCGCCATGCTCGTGGAAGGTTTCCTGCAGACCGATGGCCAATTCCTCAAGCGTTTCGACGCAATCCGCCACGAAACCCGGGGAAATCACGGCAATGCTCTTGGTCCCGCCCTTGGCCAGTTCCTCCACGGTCTTGTCCGCGTAAGGCTGCAGCCATTCCTTGGGCCCGAACCGCGATTGGAAGACAACCCGAAACCGTTCCGGACCCAAATCGAGCGCCTCGGCCAGCAACCGTCCGGTCTTCTGGCAGAAACAGTGATAGGGATCGCCCTTGTCCAGGTTTTCCTTTGGTAACCCGTGGAAACTGCACAGAATCATGTCCGGCGCCGGCTTGTCCTTCAGATGTGTCCGGACGCTCTGCGCCAAGGCGTCGATATAGGCGGGATGATCGTGAAAGCCTTCGGTCGTCCTGACCGCGGGCTGCCAACGGCGCGAGCCAAGATACTCGAAAGCCTTGTCGTGCACCGACGCGGTTGTGGCCGCGGAATACTGCGGATAAAGCGCCAGGATAAGAATTCTGCGGCACCCCGCGGCTTCCAAAGCCGCCATCCGGTCGGCGATCGACGGCGTTCCATAGCGCATCGCCCAATCCACAACGACCCCGGAACCCTTGAATCGTTCCGCAACCGAATCAGCCTGTTTGCGCGTGTAAAACCGCAGCGGACTCTCGTTCGTCTCCCGAATCCATATTTTTTCATAGGCCTTGCCGGACTTTTTCGGCCGCGTATTCAGGATGATGCCGTGCAGGATCGGCTTCCACAGCCAGGCCGGCGCCTCGATCACCCGGCGATCGGACAGAAACTCGCCCAGATAGCGCCGCATGGATTTGACGTCATAGCCATCGGGCGTTCCCAGATTAACCAACAAAACGCCGGTTTTCGGCCCGGAAATCAGCGGATGGCCGTCGGGTACGGACATGGTCCCTCGCTTGGTCGCGGCGCGCCGGCGGTTCAGGGATACCGGATATAGGTGAGCAGCTCGCTCACATGTTCCGGCGGCGTTTCCTTGATGATGCCGTGGCCCAGATTGAAGATATGCGGGCCCTTGGACAGCCCCTTCAGGATACGTTTCGCACTCTGTTTCAGACCATCGCCGCCGAACAGCAGATGATGCGGATCCAAATTGCCCTGAACCGGGGCCAGCGGCTGAAGGTTCTTCGCGGCCCAATCGACCGGTACGGTCGTATCCAACCCCAGTGCGGTCACGCCCGTCCGCTCGAGATACTTCGGATAGGAAGGCCCTGCCCCGCGCGGAAATCCGATAATCGGAATGGTCGGATGCACCGCCCGCACCTTTTCCACGATCCGCCGCGTCGGTTCGATGACCAGGCTGTCGAACTTCTCTTCCGGCAACACGCTGGCCCAGGTGTCGAAAAGCTGTATCGCCTCGACGCCGGTATCTATCTGCGCGATCAGGTAGTCGCTTGTGCCGTCGACCAAGAGATCCATCAGCCGGCCGAACCCTTCCGGATCGGAATAGGCCCAATGCTTGACCTTGGCGTAGTCACGGCTGCCGCTGCCTTCGACCATATAGGTCGCCACGGTCCACGGAGAGCCCGCAAAGCCGATGAAGGCTACATCCTCCGGCAATTCCGGTTTCACCCGCTCTATGGTCTCGAAAACCGGTTGCAGACGCTGTCTGATCCAATTGGTGGACAGCGCCGACAGGCCGGCGGCATCCCTGATCGGATCCAGCTTCGGCCCTTCCCCTTCAACAAAGGTCACTTCCTGGCCCAACGCATCCGGCACGACCAGGATGTCCGAGAACAGGATCGCCGCGTCGAAACCGTAACGGCGGATCGGCTGCAGGGTTACTTCGGCGGCCCATTCCGGCGTGTAGCACATGTCCAGGAAGCCATTGGCCTGCGACCGGATCTTCCGGTATTCCGGCAAGTACCGGCCGGCTTGCCGCATCAGCCATACGGGGGGCTTTTCCAATGTCTCACCGGCCAGGACGCGCAAAAACGGTTTCACCCCGATCACCTCTTCCTTCATGATTGACCGGATCGGACGTCTCTCGCCGACGCCGCCTGCCCGGTCCCAGGCGCCCTACATTCCCGACTATGGCCCATTCATCAACACCGATTCCTACAAATATATAGATTCAAAGAGGATTGTAGTTGTGGTTGTAGTAGGGGTGAGTCCTGGGGATTATTATCTGTCACCAGCTTTTCCACTATTCACAACGGCGAATTTCACAGCTGTGAATAGAACGGACCCAACCCGGCCCGACCGTATGGTTTTCATACCCAAACCGAACCGACGGCCGGGGTGGACAACTGCCGGATGGAGGAAAGTTTCCCCTGTCATTAGCGGGCGTGTAGTAAACCATCCACGAGTGGCGAGACTGTGTGAAACCCGTCGTGAAAGAATGCGCGAATGGGGATGGTCACGGCTTTGCCGTTTCTGCATAACTTATCCCGAATTTCATCCACAGGGGCAAAGGGGGTGCCGGTGACCCAGGTGCACGTACATTTGATCTCGGATTCGACCGGTGAGACGGTGCACTCTCTCGCCAAGGCCTGCCTTGTCCAGTTCGAGGATACCCATGTCGTTGAACATTCCTGGCCGCTGATCAGAACCGCCGCCCAGGTCGACAAGATCCTCCAGGCCGTGTCCCAGAATCCGGGGATTGTTCTCTACACCCTGGTCAACAAGGAGGTGCGCGAGCGCATCGACACCGGCTGCCGGCAGCTTGCCGTACCGGCGATCTCCGTCCTCGATCCGATCATCGCCGCGTTTTCGAAGTATCTTGGTGAGGAAAGCCGTGACATGCCCGGCCGCCAGCATTTGCTGGATGACGAATATTTCGAGCGGATCGAGGCGATGCAATTCGCCTTGAACCATGATGACGGACAGGGCCTGTGGAACCTCGCCGCGTCCGATGTCATCCTGACCGGCGTGTCGCGGACCTCGAAATCGCCGACCTGCTTGTATCTGGCGAACCGCGGGATCAAGGCCGCCAATGTGCCGATCGTCCCCGGCGTCCCGCTGCCGGCGGAACTGCTGTCGTTCAAGAACAAGCCGAGCGAACCGCTGGTCATCGGGCTGACCAAGGACCCGGCCCGTCTGGTTCAGGTTCGCCGCAACCGTCTGCGGATGATCTCGGAAGACCGCGAAACCGATTATGTCGATCTGGAAACCGTGCGCGCGGAGGTGAACGCCGCCCGGCGCACCTTTACCGAACAGGGTTGGCCGATCATCGATGTCAGCCGCCGGTCGATCGAGGAAACGGCCGCGTCGATCATGCAGCATCTTGAAAACAGGGACGTCGCGAAGTGACGGAAACGCCGGCGACGGTCCGCCGTATCATTCTCGCTTCCGCCAGCTCGGCGCGGGCGGATCTGCTGCGTGGCGCCGGCATCGCGTTTACGGTTGAACCGGCGCGGATCGACGAGGAAAGCGTGAAGGACTCGCTGAAGGCCGAAGGCGCCACCGCGCGTGACGTCGCCATCGCGCTCGCCGATCTGAAAGCGGCGAAGATATCCGCCCGCCATCCCGACGCGCTGGTGATCGGCGCCGATCAGATGCTGGACTGCAACGGCATCTGGTTCGACAAGCCGCCGGACCCGGCAACCCTGCACGCGCAGCTTATGGCCCTGCGCGGCAAGACGCATCACCTGGAAGCGGCGCTTTGCATCCATGAACAGGGACGGCGTATCTGGCACACGGCGGAACGCGCGGCGCTGACCATGCGGGATTTCTCGGACGCCTTCCTGAAGGACTATGTCGCCGCGGCCGGGGACGACGCTCTCGCCTCCGTCGGGGGATACCGGCTGGAAGGCATAGGCGCGCAACTCTTCTCGAAAATCGAAGGCGACTATTTCACTATCCTCGGTCTTCCGTTATTGCCCTTGCTGGATTTCCTTCGTCATCACGGGGTAGTGCAGAAATGATTTCCGGCGCCGCGAAACTGGCCGGTGTGATGGGCTGGCCGATCAGTCATTCCAAGTCACCGGTATTGCATGGATACTGGCTCGATCATTACCGGGTGGACGGCGCCTATATTCCAATGGCGGTCGCGCCCGACCATCTGCCGCGCGCCGTTGCCGGGCTGCGCGCCATGGGGTTCAAAGGGTCGAACGTGACCGTCCCGCACAAACAGGCGGTGATGGGCCTGTGTGACACCGTGGCCGATGACGCGCGCAAGATCGGCGCGGTGAACACGCTGGTGATCGACGACCAAGGTCACATCACCGGAAGCAATACCGACCATGCCGGCTTCATCGACAATCTTCACCTGTCGGACCCGACCTGGAACCCGGCGGCGGGCACCACGATGGTTCTGGGCGCGGGCGGCGCCGCGCGCGCCGTCCTGTATGGTTTGATCCGCGCCGGCGCGCCCAAGGTACGCCTGGCCAATCGAACGATGGAAAGGGCCGAGGCACTGGCTGCGGATTTCGCCCCGCATGTCGAGGTGGTGCCATTCCATCAAGCGGGCGATGCGCTGGCCGATTGCGCCCTGCTGGCCAATACGACCTCGCTGGGCATGCAGGGCCAGCCGCCCTTGTATTTGCGCCTGGACGCCTTGCCGACAAGCGCGCTGGTGACCGATATCGTCTATACCCCGCTCGTCACGCCGTTGCTCGCCGAAGCGATGCGGCGTGGAAACCGCACGGTGGACGGATTGGGCATGCTGCTGCATCAGGCGGTGCCGGGCTTCGAGGCCTGGTTCGGTGTCCGGCCCGCCGTGACGCAGGGGCTGCGCGAAATCGTGCTCGGCGCCAAATAGAGCTGAAACGAAACCAGAAATCGGATTGCGACCGGATTAAAACACCATGTTTGTTATAGGACTCACAGGGTCGATCGGCATGGGAAAGAGCACGACGAGTTCGATGTTCAAGGCACTCGGTGTGCCGGTCCAGGATGCCGACGCCATCGTTCACCGGTTGATGGCGTCCGGCGGCAAGGCCGTGCCGGCGATCGAAGCGGCCTTTCCCGGCGTCACCGTCGACGGCGCGGTCGACCGCGCAGCCCTGGGCAAGCGTGTCTTCGGCGACCCCGCCGCGTTGAAGAAACTGGAATCCATCCTGCATCCGATGGTTTCTGCCGAACGCGCCGGCTTCATCGCCAACGCCGCGCGGCGGCGGAAACCGGTCGTGGTCGTGGACGTGCCGCTGCTGTTCGAAACCCATGGCGAAAGGAAATGCGACATGACGGTCCTGGTGACCGCGCCGCATTTCGTTCAAGCGGCCCGCGTGCTGGCCCGCCCGGGCGTGACCCGGGAACGGCTGGACGCCATCCGGGCCAAACAAATGCCCGACGCGGCGAAACGCCGCCTCGCCGACGTGGTCGTGAATACCGGCCTCGGCAAGGCGCGGGTCCGGCGCGCGGTGCGGCGGATCGTCAAACTGGCCCGCACCCGCCGGGGCAAGATCTGGCCGCCGCGGACCGGTGCCTACAAACCCCGCTCCTACAGCCCTGGTCCGACCCGGCCAATCATTCTATCCTGGCTGCGGAAGATCTAGCGGAAGACCTAGCCGACAATCTGGGGGGCGGAAGACCGGACATGCGCGAAATCGTACTCGACACAGAAACCACGGGCCTGGACCCGAATTCCGGCCACCGCATCGTCGAAATCGGCTGCGTCGAAATGGTGAACTTTTCGGTCACCGGCAGTTATCTGCACGAATATCTGAACCCGGAACGGGACATGCCGGATGAGGCCTACCGCATCCATGGCCTGGCCAACGATTTCCTGGCCGACAAACCGTTATTCGCGGATGTGGCGGACAAGTTCCTCGAATTCATCGGCGACGCCAGGCTGGTGATCCACAACGCAGAATTCGACATGAAGTTCATCAATGCCGAACTGGCGCGCGTCGGCCGCCCGCCGATACCGATGGAACGCACCCGCGACACGGTGGCGATGGCGCGGCGCAAATTCCCCGGCGCCCAGGCCAACCTGGACGCATTGTGCAATCGTTTCGGCATCGACAATACGGCGCGCACCAAACATGGGGCGCTTCTCGATTCCGAATTGCTGGCGGAAGTCTATATCGAGCTTCTCGGCGGCAAGCAGATCGGCCTCAGTCTGGCGGCGGACGACGCCGACGATGAAGAGGCGGGGTTTGCCAAACCGGCGATCGAACGCACGTTCCGGCCGCCCCGCCCGCACGCGGCCGGCGAAGCGGAGCTTGCCGCCCATGCGGACCTGCTGACCCGGATCGACAACCCGATCTGGACGCGGGACTAGACCGCGCGCCGTTTTCCCGTCACCGGTCCCTAGGCGTTCCCGGTTTCCGTGGAATGCTGCGCGGCGCGCCCTTCAAGCCGCTTGCGGTACAGGCCGATGAAATCGAACGGCGTCAGGATCAGCGGCTGGAAACCGCCATCGCGCGTCGCGTTGCTGATGATGGCGCGGGCATAGGGAAACAGAAGCCGCGGCGTTTCGATCAACAGCAGCGGTTCCATGTCCTGCTGACGGACATTCCCAAGATGGGCGACGCAGGCATAGACCAACTCACCCATATAAATGACATGTTCCTTCGCGGTCGCCTTGAAGGAGGTGTGCAGGGCGACTTCGAAGACCTTCTCGTCCAGCGCCGTCGCCGTCACGTCCACTTTGACATCCACCGTGGGCGCCACGCCCGGCGAGACCTGGAGGCGCGGCGTCGACGGATTTTCGAAGGACAGGTCCTTCACGTATTGATGCACGATGGTCAGCGGCGGCTGTTGCTGCGCGTCGCCGCTCTTCTGCGTGTCGGCTGCGCCGTCAGCGGTGCCATCGGCTGCGCCATTCGGAAGGGACTGGTCTTCGGTATCGCTCATTCTTCGGCCTCGTGCGCCGGCCTCGCGCGTCGCGGCGGCCGGTCATGTGTTCTTGCCGTCCAGGTAGGTCCAGAGGCGTGTTGGATGTGGGGTTGGTCGTCTAACATGCCTCAAGCGGGGCAACAATATCGCCGCCGCCGGGATGCGCGCTGACCGGGTCGAAACGCAGCATGCCGCAGTTCGGCATCTGATGGCCCGTCAAAGCCCGCAGAAACCCCCAATGGCTGACGACCAGGATGTCGTGCCGCGGCTCGACGGCGCGGGCCCAGTCGCGAAACGTCCTGGCCCGGGCATCGACATGATGATGTTCCTCGACGATTTGCGGCCACCATTCATCCGCCAAGTCGCCGAACGCCACATGCGGCCAACGCGCCCGCAACGCCGCCACGGGCGAGCCCAGGTCGGAAACGAAGGCGCAATGCTCGCCGACGATCGGGTTCGTCGTGATCGGAAGGTCCAGGACTTCGGCAATCAATTCGGCGGTTTCCAGCGTCCGCCAATAGGGGCTGGCGATAATACGCGTCAGGCCGTGGGACCGAAGCTGCTCCGCCGCGGCGCGCGCCTGTTCCTTGCCCAGATCCGTCAGCCGGGGGTCCCGGATGCCTGGATCCTTCCGTGTCTTGGCATAGATCACGTTGAATTCGGATTGGCCGTGGCGGATCATCATCATCGTCGCGGGGTCTCCCCTTCCGGTCCGTCTTGTTTTTCTTCCAGTCTGCGGATGTCGTCGTCCGGCCCGTCGTCGTCTGGGCCGTCGCCGGATGTTCCATCACGCGAAGTTCCATCACCGGCACTTCCATCACCGG
>CAYGKA010000003.1:0-18926 GCA_964350445.1 uncultured Flavobacteriaceae bacterium | reverse complement strand
GCATCCCGCCCGGACCGGCCCCGGGGCCGCCGGAGCGGAAGTCAGCCGCCTGAAAATGAACCGTGCCGCCCTTGCGAATCAAGGCCCGGACCAGCGCCGTCCCAAGCAACAGGCGCAAACCGGGGATCAACAGGGCAAAACCAATGAAGTCGGTCAGGAAGCCCGGCGTCACCAGAAGCAGGCCGGCGATGACGAGGCAGGCGCCGGACAGCAGATCGCCCACCGGCAGGCGGCCTTGCTCGGTCTCCTGTCTGATCCGCGACAGCACGGCCATGCCCTGCGCGCGGACCAGCACGGTGCCGATCAACGCGGTCAGCAGAATGGTGCCAAGCGTGGCCCAAAGGCCGATCCTGTCGCCCACTTCGATGAACAGGGCGATTTCGGCGATCGGAATGCCGAACAGTATCAGGAATATTATCAAACCGGTCATCTTGCTCTCTGCTGTCGTGGGCCCTATCTAACCCTTTGAGGGATCAATCACGTACTGCGCCTGAAATGGGCCAAAAAATGACCCAGGAATGGAAGGCCGGCGGCCGGGAAAACTTCCCGCAAAACCGTCAGTCTCCGGCCCGGCCGGCGCATCGCAACCTCGGTCCCTCAATCGGTTTTCCGGTCCCTCGGCTGTCTTGGGACACGGTGTAGAGAGTGGGGATTGGACGGGCAAAGGGCAATGGTGAACGGGTCCGGCTTTTCGGAAACGCACCTTCGCTGGGCTCTTTGCTTGAGAATCCACACCAAATGGGGTCTAACAAGCCAAGCGCGGGCGCGAAACCGTCTGTTTGCCGGCTCATTCTTCGACACCGGCATGTGTTTGGAACCCTTGCAACATGGGTAGCGAGTTCACCTTGATTGATATTCTCATCTTCGCGGGCATAGCGCTTTTCCTGATCCTTCGGCTCGGCAATGTCCTGGGCCGCCGCACCGGCCATCAAGAGCCGCCCCCAACCGTTTTCGGGAACGGCAAGAAGGATGACGACGCGAAGAACGACAACGGCAATGTCGTGCATCTGCCCCATGACCGGACGGATGACGAACTGGCCGAAGGTCCGCTGGATGCCGGCCTGACGCAGGTCAAGGTCGCGGATCCCGATTTCCATCCGGGCGAATTCGTCGGCGGCGCCAAGGCCGCGTTCGAAATGGTGCTGACCGCCTATACGGAAGGCGATGAGCAGACCCTGCGAAATCTGTTGAGCGCGGAGGTTTTCGACAATTTCCGCCAGGCGCTGAAAGCCCGCTCCGACGCCGGCCAGCGGCTCGAAGAAGTCCTGATCGGCATCGACGGCGCCGATATCCTGGAAGCGAAGATGGACGGGTCGAACGCGCTGATCACGGTGAAGTTCGTCAGCCAGCAGGCTCACGCGCTGTACGACGCGGACGGGAAAGTCATCGAGGGCGACCCCAATACGGTCGCGTCGGTGACGGATATCTGGACCTTCAAGCGCGATACCCGCTCGCACGATCCGAACTGGATCCTGGTCGCAACCCGCAGCTCGAATTGACCCGATGGTCGGTCCGGCCAGATCCCCCAGAAAATCCACTCAGCCTTCCCCACGGCGGCAGCGCCTTTCTTTATCCCTTATCGTCCTTGCCTCGGCCCTTGCGCTGATCCCGGCCGGCTGCGATCGGAAGGAAGACAAGCCCGCCGTTCGCGAGGACGGTCCGGCGCTGGTCCTGGCCAAAAGCACTTTCGCCGACCTCACGGACTGGAAGGCCGATGCCCTGACAGGCGTGCTTCCCGCCCTGCGCCGGTCGTGCAAACGGATCCTGGCGCTCGACCCGGCCAAGGATATCGGAACCGCCGCCGTGCCGATGACGGCGGGCGACTGGCGGGACGGCTGCGGCGCCCTTGCCGCCGCGGATGACGACTTCTCCATACGGTCGGCGCTCGAAACCCATTTCACCCCCATGCTCGCCAGCAATCGCGGCGTGGAGGAAGGCCTCTTCACCGGCTATTTCGAAGCGGAACTGCACGGCGCGGCCGCGCGGGACGACACCAACCGCTATCCGATCTACCGCCGGCCGCCGGACCATGTGATCGCCGATCTCGGCGGTTTCGACGAGGAATTGAAGGGCAAGCGCATCGTCGGCCGGGTCGAGAACGGGCGCTTCGTACCCTATCCCGACCGCGGCACGTTGGAGCAAAGCCATCTGCCCGGCAAAGGGTTGGAACTTTTCTGGGCCAAGGACCGGATCGACGTCTTCCTGCTGCAGGTGCAGGGATCGGGCCGGGTTATCCTGCCCGACGGCGCCGTTCACCGTATCGGCTTCGACGGCCATAACGGGCGGCCGTACAAATCCATCGGCCGGGTGCTGATCGATCGGGGCGAGTTGGAGGCGCATCAGGCCTCCTGGGACGGGATCCGCGGCTGGATCGAGCGGAACCCGGACAAGGCGACCGCGCTATTGTCGGAAAACCCGCGTTTCATCTTCTTCCGCGAAATCGACGGCGAGGGGCCGATCGGGGCGGAGGGCCTGGCCCTGACGCCCGGCCGCAGCCTGGCGGTCGACCGCGCCTTCATCCCGATGGGCGTGCCGGTCTGGCTGCAGACGAACTGGCCGTCGGAAAAAGACAAACCGCTGAACCGGTTGATGGTGGCGCAGGATACCGGCAGCGCGATCAAGGGACCGGTGCGCGGCGACTTCTTCTGGGGCTATGGGGCGGAAGCCCTGAAATACGCCGGCCGGATGAAAAGCACCGGCCGCTACTATCTGCTGCTTCCCAACGCGGCGGCGGCCCGGCTGGGGCGGACCTCGTAATATTTTCGAACCCTAATTTCAGCCTGCATATGTTCGAACCGGTTGCGCTGGTTTAGGCTACCGCGTTGATTCTTGGTCTTTGCCAGGATACCAATCAGAACAATAAATTGGTATGACCAATTCCGCGAGGTGACGCCGTGACCACACAAAGCCCGACGGTAGGGCTGTTCGTAACCTGCCTTGTCGACATGATGCGGCCGCAAGTCGGATTCGCGGCGGTAAAACTGCTGGAGGATGCGGGCTGCGACGTCTGCGTTCCCGCCGGCCAGACCTGCTGCGGCCAGCCCGCCTATAATTCAGGCGATACGAAGGGCACCGCCGCCGTCGCGGAGACCGTGCTGCGCGCCTTCGCGGACGTGGATTATGTCGTCGCCCCCTCGGGCTCCTGCGCCGGGATGATCAAGGAACATTATCCGCGCCTGTTCGCCGACGACCCCGTCCTCGGCCCGAAGGCCGAGGCCATTGCCGGCAAGACCCACGAATTGATGTCCTTCCTGGTCGATGTCCTGGGCGTCACCTCGGTCGATGCGGCCTTTGACGGCACGGTCACCTATCACGACAGTTGCTCGGGTCTGCGCGAATTGAAGGTGAAGGCGCAGCCGCGCACATTGTTGAACAGCGTCCAGGGCCTGACCCTTAAGGAACTGCCGGGTGCGGAGGTCTGTTGCGGCTTCGGCGGCACCTTCTGCGTCAAATACCCGGAAATTTCCAACAAGATGGTCAGCGAGAAGACGATCGACATCGCCGCGACCGGCGCCGACACGCTGCTGGCCGGCGACCTGGGCTGTTTGATGAACATGGCGGGCAAGCTGCAGCGCGAAGGCAAACCGGTTCAGGTCCGCCATGTCGCGGAAGTGCTGGCCGGGATGGGGAGCGAACCGGGCATCGGCGACGCGCCGGTCCCGCATATGAACACCGGGACGGAGGGACACGGCTGATGCATCCCCATTCCCACAATTTCAAGCAGAACGCCTCCCAGGCGTTGAAGAACGAAAACCTGCAATCCGCCATGTCGCAGATGAAGGTCGGCTTCATCGAACGCCGCCGCCTGGCGGCGGAGGATATGCCGGAATTCGAAGCGCTGCGCGACCAGGCCCGCGACCTGAAGAACCACACGCTGGCGAACCTGGATTTCTATCTGGAACGATACGAGAGAAAGACGACCGAGGCCGGCGGCCACGTCCATTGGGCGGCCACGGCGGCGGAAGCCAGGAAGATCGTCCTGGATATCTGCAAAAGCGTCGACGCCAAGAACATCACCAAGGGCAAGAGCATGATTTCGGAAGAAATCGCGCTCAACGACGCGATCGAGGCTGCCGGCCTCAACGTCGTCGAAACCGACCTTGGGGAATACATCGTCCAGCTGCGCAAGGAACCGCCCAGCCATATCATCGCGCCCGCCGTCCATGTCCTGCGGTCGGAAGTGGAAGACGCGTTCCGCGAGAAGCACAAACACCTGCCCGACGAACGCCGCCTGACCGAACCGTCGGACCTGCTGAACGAAGCGCGCCAGGTGCTGCGCGAAAAATATATGGAAGCGGAAGTCGGCATCACCGGCGCCAACTTCCTGATCGCCGAAACCGGGTCCAGCGTCATCGTCACCAACGAAGGCAACGGCGACCTGACGCAGACGCTCGCCAAGGTCCATATCGTCGTCGCCTCCATCGAAAAGGTCGTGCCGACGCTGGAGGATGCGTCCTCCATCCTGCGCGTGCTGGCGCGGTCGGCGACGGGGCAGGATTTTTCCTCCTACACCACGTTTTCCACCGGCCCGCGCCGGCCGGAAGACCTGGACGGGCCGGAACAGTATCACGTCGTCATCCTGGATAACGGCCGTTCGGAATTGCTGGGCGGCGAGTTTCAGGATGCGTTGCGCTGCATCCGCTGCGGCGCCTGCATGAACCACTGCCCGGTTTATCACGCGGTCGGCGGGCACAGTTACGGCTGGGTCTATCCGGGCCCGATCGGATCGGTCCTGACGCCGACCTTCCTGGGTGTGGAGGAAGCGGGCCACCTGCCCAACGCGTCGACCTTCTGCGGGCGGTGCGAGTCGGTTTGCCCGATGCGCATCCCACTGCCCAAGATGATGCGTCATTACCGGGTCAAGGAATTCGAAGCCGGGCTGTCGCCACCCTCCATCCGCATGGGCCTCGACATCTGGGGTTTCTTCGCACGCCGGCCGTCGCTGTATCGCCTCGCGTCGCGCATGGGTTCCCTCGCGCTCAGGCTGATGGGCGGAAAGCGGGGCCGGGCCGACAGTCTGCCGCTGGCGTCGGGCTGGACGGATCATCGCGACATGCCGATCCCGACCGGGCCGACCTTCCAGGATCAATGGTCCGCCCGCGGCGGCAAGAGGAGGCCGGCACGATGAGCGGATCGCGCGAACAAATCCTGGGCCGGATTCGAGCCGGCCTGACACAAGCCGCCGGCCCGCTGCGCGAAGCGCCGGAAGCGTTGGAAAAGCGCACGTTGGAACATCCGCGCGGCATCCGCCCGTCGCGCGTCGACAAGGATGAAGCGGGCCTCGTCGACTTGTTTGTCCAGCGGGCCGAAAAGGTGAACGCCACTGTCGCGCGGATCGCTTCCCTCGACGACATCCCGGACGCGATGGCGACTTATCTGGCGAACGAGAACCTGCCCGCCGCGTTTCGCATGGCGGACAGTCCCGATCTGAACGCCGTGCCCTGGGACAAGCGCCCGGCGCTGGAAATCACCAAAGGCGCCAGCGACGGCAAGGACGAGGTCGGCCTGTCGCGCGCCGTCGGCGGCGTTGCGGAAACCGGAACTCTCGTGCTCGCCTCCAGCAAGGAAAGCCCGACATCGCTGAACTTCCTGCCGGAAACCCATGTGGTGATGATCAAGCGGTCGGAAATCGCCGGCACTTACGAGGACGGCTGGGACGTGATCCGCGCGAAGGGCGCCTTGTCGCGCGCGGTGAATTTCATCACCGGCCCATCCCGCACCGGCGATATCGAACAAACCATCTATCTCGGCGCGCACGGTCCCCGTCGGCTGCACATCCTGTTGGTGGAAGACGCCTGACATCGGCGCTGGGCCAAGGGAACAGACCCGGGGGAATGGGCGCATGTCCGGCAAAGGGAAAAAGGGCGGCAAGCCGGACGATCTCGATTTGTGGCGGCGTGTGGCCGAAGGGGTCAAGCCGCTCAAGTCGCGCAATGCCTTCCACGAGAAGATGGCCAAGATCGACAAGGCGGCGGACGACGTCGTCGCGGAGAAGGCCCCACCGAAATCCAACCGCGTCAAACGGCAGTCCAATATCGCCCTGCCGACGCTGGCGGTTCCGAAAGCCGACGCCGCCAAACCCCTTCCGATTCAGGTCGGCTCCGCCCCCGGCGTCGACAAGCGCACCACGGAAAAACTGCGCCGCGGCAAGATGGAAATCGAAGGCCGGCTGGATCTGCATGGGCACAATCAGGAAGGCGCCCACCGCGCCTTGTACGCCTTCATTGACGCCTCCCATGCCCAGGGCAAGCGCTGCGTGCTGGTCGTGACCGGCAAGGGCAGGGGCATTTTGCAGTCCGGCGTGCCGCGCTGGCTGAACGAACCGGGCCTGCGCCAGAAAGTGCTTTCCGTCGAATACGCGCAGCAGAAGGACGGCGGCACCGGGGCGCTCTATATCCTCCTGCGCCGCCACCGCTGAGGTCCTTCGACACGCCGCCGGAAAACTTTCCGAACCGGTGTCGCCCTGGACAAAGTTGCTCCTTTATGTACGTTAAATTATAGAAATGGCGGCCTGATTTGGCCTGATGTGTCGTTTTCCGGCAATGAATTGTCGGGCGACTTCAGGTTTTCCCGCAGTATCAGGCTACCCTTATGGAGCGCGGGCCGCATGATCGGCCCGTGCCGGGTCCGCGGCGGGGCGGAAAAAATGCCGGTCGAAACACAGCACCGGTAAAGCACGGTTGAACCACCCGCTCGCGCAACAGCGCGCGTCGCCGCGAGGTCGATTGCGCGCGAAAGGAGGGAGAATATGTTCAAACGCATCATGGTGCCGGTTGATCTGACCCATGCGGACAAGATCGAAACGGCGCTGGGGGTGGCGGGCGATCTCGCCGCCCATTACGGGGCGACGCTGGTCTATGTCGGCGTGACGGCGCACGCACCGTCCCCGGTTGCCCATACACCGGAGGAATATGCCAAGAAACTGGCAGGTTTCGCGGCGGACAAGGGCATCGCCCACGGCGTGGCGGCGGAATCCCGCGCCTATACCAGCCATGACCCGGCGATCGACCTCGACGAAACCCTGTTGAAGGCGGTGGCCGAGACGGGCGCCGATCTCGTCGTCATGGCGAGCCACATTCCCAATGTCACCGATTACATCTGGCCGTCGAACGGGGGCACCGTCGCCACCCATGCCGATGTGACCGTGATGGTCGTGCGGTGATGGCGCCACACAAGGCAATGTCACAGAACCCAAAAAAGCCGGCGACAGCGACGGTAGGGAAAAAACAAGGAGGCGCGCGACATGAGCGACGCAAGTAACAACCAGGGCATCCCCGAGCCGGAAGGCGTGTCGGATGTCATTGATACCGAATACCAGATCGGTCAGGACAATATCGAAACGCAAGTCGGGCCTTTCGGCCTGGATATCCACAACCCGGTCTTCGCGATTTCCGGGCTGTCGATCATCGCTTTCGTTTTTTACGCATTGGCGTTGCCGGAACAGGCGGGCACTTTCTTCGGCGAGCTTCGACCGTTCCTGACATCGACCTTCGATTGGTTCTTCCTCGGCTCGGCAAACATCTTCGTGCTGTTCTGCCTGGCGCTGATCGTGCTGCCGGTGGGCAATGTGCGCCTCGGTGGGGCGGATGCAACGCCGGACTACAGCTATATCGGCTGGTTCGCGATGCTGTTCGCCGCCGGCATGGGCATCGGCCTGATGTTCTTCGGCGTACTGGAGCCGGTCTATCACATGGCGCTCTCGTCGCCGCTGGGCGTACCGTCGCCCTTTGCGGAGGACGGCTCGATCATTCCCGAGAATGTGGAGGCCGCCCGCCAAATGGGCCTCGCCGCCACGATCTATCACTGGGGTCTGCATCCCTGGGCGATCTATGCGGTGGTGGCGCTCGCCCTGGCGCTTTTCTCCTATAACAAGGGCCTGCCGCTGACGATCCGCTCGGCCTTCTATCCGATCCTGGGCGAACGGGTCTGGGGCTGGCCCGGCCATATTATCGATATCCTGGCGGTCTTCGCGACGCTGTTCGGTCTGGCGACCTCGCTGGGCTTCGGCGCGCAGCAGGCCAATGCCGGGCTCGATCATGTCTTCGGCGTGCCGGTCAACACCACGGTGCAGGTCCTGCTCATCACGGGCATCACCGCGGTCGCCCTGGTCTCCGTTCTGCGCGGCTTGGACGGCGGTGTGAAGGTTCTGTCGGAAATCAACATGGTGATCGCGGCGGTTCTGCTGCTCTTCGTGTTCTTCGCCGCCGGTGCCACGAACATCCTGTCGGATTTCGCGAACGGGCTTATCGGTTACGCCAAGGACATCATCCCCCTGTCGAATCCGATCGGGCGTGAAGATACCGGCTATATGCAGGGCTGGACGTCCTTCTACTGGGCCTGGTGGATTTCCTGGTCGCCGTTCGTCGGCATGTTCATCGCGCGCGTCAGCCGCGGCCGGACCGTGCGGGAATTCGTGATCTGCGTTCTGCTCATCCCGTCGCTGGTCTGCATCCTCTGGATGGCGACCTTCGGCGGTGCGGCGATCGAACAGGTGTTGAGCGATCCGGCAAACAGCGCCGTGAAGGCCCAGGTCATCGACGCCTACAATCCGCCGATGTCCCTCTTCGCGATGTTGGAAGGCCTGCCGATGGCGTCGATCACCTCGGTCATCGGGATCGTGTTGGTCATCGTCTTCTTCGTGACCTCGTCGGATTCGGGCAGTCTCGTGATCGATACGATCACGGCCGGCGGCAAGGTCAACGCGCCGGTTCCGCAGCGTGTCTTCTGGTGCGTGTTCGAAGGCGCGGTCGCCATCGTGCTGTTGCTTGGCGGCGGTCTCGGCGCCTTGCAGGCGATGGTGATTTCAACCGGGTTGCCGTTCACCATCGTGCTGTTGGTTATGTGCGTGGCGATCTGGCGCGGCCTACAGGCCGAACGCAGGCTGTAACGGACCAGAACAGTCGTTCCGGTTTGGCGGGGGCTCCCATCGGGGCCCCCGCCTTTCTTTTGTCCATTCCGCGCTCTATGTCTTATCAAACGAAGACCATATTCTTATTGATTACTAGAAAGCAGGAAAAATTATGATCGAAGACGCGCAGGATATGAAGCAGGGCATGAACCTGGGCACGATCCGCCCGCGCCGCAGCTTCCTCTTCGTGCCGGGCTCGGGCCTGGACATGTTTCCGAAGGCCATTGCCACCGGCGCCGATATCGTCTGCATCGATCTGGAAGATGCGATCTCTCCCGCGCACAAGGCGGGCGCGCGGGACGGCACGATCGCCATGTTCGCCTCCGAACCGAATTTCGGCCGCTCGGAAGTCCTGGTGCGGATCAACGCGTTGCGCACGGCGGACGGGTTGGCCGATGTGCTCGCCGTGCTGAAGACCGGGACGCCGCCCACGGGCCTGATGCTGCCCAAGGTGAAAAGCCCGGACGAAATCCGCCTGTTGGACGACTTGCTGGATGGCGCGGGCAGCAAGATGCGGCTGCAGGTCATCATCGAAACGAACGAGGCGCTGGAAGCGGCGCACGAGATTGCCCGGGCCAGCAGCCGGATCGACTCGCTGCTGTTCGGCGGCGTCGACATGGCCGCCGACTTGCGCGTCGAGCCGACCTGGGAAGCCCTGCTCTATGCCCGCACCCGCTGCGTCCATGCCGCCGCCGGCGCCGGGGTGGATTTGATCGACGTGCCTTATCTTGACCTCAACGACATGGACGGGCTGGCCCAGGAAGTCGACCGGGCGGCGGCCATCGGCATGACCGGCAAGGGCGCAATCCACCCCAAGCAATTGCCCGTCATCGAAAAGACGTTCAGCCCGTCAGCGGAAAAGATCGCCTATGCCCGCCGTTGCATCGCGGCTTTCGAGGAAGCCGGCACCGGCCTTGTCGTGGTCGACAACAAGCTGCTGGAAAAACCCGTCCTGCGGTCGATGTACCGGGTGCTCGCGGTGGCGGAGGTGTTGGAAGGAACGGATCGATAGGCCCTATGCCCGGCGTGGACGCAATTTCGGTGTCTGTGCTATGGTTGGGTTATGAGCGACGCAAAATCTTTGGACATTTCCGGCATTCGGTTTTCCTCGACGGTGTTCCCCAGCGCAGCCGACATGGCGCTGTGGGAATCGCTCTCCACCGAGGAACGCCGGGCCGTGATCGCCCGAGACGAAGAAGCGGGTGCCCAATCCGGCATTGCCGCCAAGGAAAGCCTGGAACAGCGGCTGAAACGCGTTCGGTCCGGTGCGGTATGAACTCAGCCGGCAGGCATCGACCAAGATCGATGACATAGCCGCCTATACCGATGCGCATTTCGGCGAAGCGCAGACGGAGGAATATCTCGGCGGCCTCTACTACAGTTTCGATCTTCTCTGCGACAATCCGAAGATGGGCCGGTCATGGGACCGGGACAAACGGTGCTACATCTTCCGTTCCCACTATGTGTTCTACCGACTGTTGGATGACCATATCTTGATCACCGACATACGGAACACCCGTCAGGAATTGCCGACAACCGGAAATATGCCGCCCTAATACCCCGAACCTAATATCCTGCTTGGGGATCGAACACCCCCTCGACCTCCTCGATCGACCCGCCTTCGTCCAGGTGGCGGATGTTGTCGATGATGACCTTGCTGGCCGTCGACAGCCGCGTTTCGGCGGCGACATGGGGGGTGACGGAAATCTTTTCATGCGCCCAGAAGGGATGGTCCTTCGGCAGCGGTTCGGTCTTGAAGACGTCCAGCGTCGCAGCGCTGATCTGATTTGAGTCGAGCGCGCGGATCAGCGCGTCCTCGTCGATCAGCGTGCCGCGCCCCGCATTGATGATCGCCGCGCCTTCCGGCAGCATCGCCAAGGTTTCGTCGTTCAGGATGTCGGTCGTTTCCGGCGTGTTCGGCAGCAGCAGGACCAGGATTTCCGTGTCCCTCAGGAAGTCCTCCAGAGACTCCATTCCCGCAAAACAGTAAACATCGTCGATACTCTTCTGCGTTCGCGCCCAGCCGCGCACCTTGAAGCCCAGCGCGGCGAGCTGTTCGGCGATCTCGCCGCCCAGCACGCCGATCCCCATGATGCCGACAACACGTTCCTCGACCAGCGGCGGAACTTCCTGCCGCCACTCGGCCTGGCGCTGCAGCGCTTCGAATTTCGGCATGGTCAGGTGGTGGCGGTAGACATGGCCGGTGACGTAATCGAGCATCCCCTGGCTCAGGCTGTGATCGACCATGCGGATCAGCGGCACATGCAGGGGCAGGTCCTTGTCGCGCGTCGCGTGGTCGACGCCGGCCCACAGCGAATGCATCGCCTTCAGGTTCGGAAGCGTGGCCAGCTCGCCCGGTTCCGGGAAACAGACGACCGCGTGGGTGATGTCGTCGCGGTTGCCGACATCGGGCCAGGCCCGGATGTCCATCTCCGGCGCATGGTCGCGCAACGCTTCGGTCCACTCTTGGCAATGCGGCAGCGTATCCAGAACCAGAACGGCCATGCTTCCCTCCCCCGGAAAAAAATTGAAAAACGATTATAGAATGAACCGGCTCAGGTCCGTGTCCTGGGCCAGCGGGGCGACCTTCTCGTTCACATAGTCTGCGGTGATGTCGATGGTTTCCCCGCCCCGGTCCGACGCGCTGAAGCTGATGTCTTCCAGCAGCTTTTCCAAAATCGTGTGAAGGCGGCGCGCGCCGATATTCTCGACCGTCAGGTTGATCTGCGCTGAAAGCGCCGCGACGCGGTCGATGGCGTCTTCCTTGAAGTCGAGCGTGACCTTCTCCGTCCCCATCAGGGCGACGTATTGTTTGATCAGGCTGTTTTCGGGCTCCCGCAGGATCCGGCCGAAATCGGCTTCGGTGAGCGGGTTCAAGTGAACGCGGATCGGTAACCGCCCCTGCAGCTCCGCCAACAGGTCCGACGGCTTGGATTGATGGAAGGCGCCCGATGCGATGAACAGCACATGGTCGGTCTTCACCGATCCGTACTTGGTGGCGACCGTGGTGCCTTCGATCAGCGGCAGCAGGTCGCGCTGCACGCCCTCGCGGCTGACATCGCCGCCCTGGCGTTCGGCGCGCACGGTGATCTTGTCGATCTCGTCGATGAAGGCGATGCCATTCTGCTCGACCATGTCGATCGCCTGTTGGGAGATCTTTTCCTGGTCGATCAGCTTGTCGACCTCTTCCTCCAACAGCACGTTGTAGGAATCCGATACCGTCATCTTGCGGGTCTTGGCCCGGCCGCCGAAGGCTTTGCCCAGCATGTCGTTCAGGTTGATCATGCCCATCTGCGACCCCGGCATGCCGGGAATGTCCATGGTCGGCATGCTGAAACCGGAACTGTCCTGAACCTGGACCTCGATTTCCTTGGCGTCCAACTCACCCTCGCGCAGCCTCTTGCGGAAGCTCTGGCGCGTCGCCTCGCTGGAATTCTCGCCGACCAGCGCATCCAGCACGCGTTCTTCCGCCGCCAGTTCCGCCTTGGCCTGCACTTCCTTGCGCTGGGAGTCGCGCGCCATCTGAATCGCCACTTCGACCAGGTCGCGGATGATCTGCTCCACATCGCGGCCGACATAACCGACCTCGGTGAACTTGGTCGCCTCGACCTTGATGAAGGGCGCGTTGGCCAGCTTCGCCAGGCGGCGGGCGATTTCGGTCTTGCCGCAGCCGGTCGGGCCGATCATCAGGATGTTCTTGGGCAGAACCTCCTCCTTCATCATCCCGTCAAGCTGTTGGCGGCGCCAGCGGTTGCGCAGCGCGATGGCGACGGCGCGCTTGGCGTCGTCCTGGCCGACGATGAAACGGTCCAGTTCGGAAACGATCTCCCGCGGGCTGAAATCGGTCATGCGCCAATACTCTCAAGGGTTACGTTCTCATTGGTATAGATGCAGATGTCGGCCGCGATCTTCATGGCGCGGCGGGCGACGGCTTCGGCATCCATCTCGTCGCGGTCGATCAGCGCGCGGGCGGCCGACAGCGCATAGGCGCCGCCCGACCCGATGCCGATGATGCCGTCCTCCGGCTCGATCACATCGCCGGTGCCGGACAGGATCAGGCTCACATCCTTGTCGACGACGGCCATCATCGCTTCCAGCCGGCGCAGGTAGCGGTCGGTCCGCCAATCCTTGGCAAGCTCGACGCAGGCCCGGGTCAACTGCTCCGGATACTGGTCCAGTTTCGACTCCAGCCGTTCCAGCAGGGTGAAGGCGTCCGCGGTCGCGCCGGCGAAGCCGACCAGGATCTTCCCCTCGGACAAGGTGCGGACCTTGCGGGCGTTGGATTTGAAGACCGTGTTGCCGAGGCTGACTTGTCCGTCGCCGGCGACCACGACCCGGTTGCCTTTGCGCACGGACAGAATTGTCGTGCCGTGCAGCTCGGCGCCATTCGTGTGGGGTGCATTCGTCATGCGCCCGATATGAGGGGGCGGGCCCGATCAGTCAATGGCGCGCTGCCGACAAGGTCCCTGTACTTCAGGGACACACCGCCCCATTCCAGGACCGGTCCGATAATGCGGGCGGGCGTGCCGAAGGGCCGGCCGATCGGCCGCCGCCGTCTCGACATGCGGCAAAGGCGCACAATTCTGCGGTTGTTGTGCGGCGGAGGCATTGCTACAACCCTGCCATTCGAAGCAATAGCCTAGGACTGATGGGAATGCGCACGGCATCCGTTGAACGGAATACCAAGGAAACCCGCATCGCCGCCGCCGTCGACCTCGACGGGCGCGGCGTTTACGACGTGTCGACCGGGATCGGCTTCCTCGACCATATGCTGGAACAGTTGAGCCGGCATAGCTTGATGGACCTGACACTGAAGGCCGAAGGCGACCTGCATATCGATTTCCATCACACGACCGAGGATTCGGGCTACGCCGTCGGCGAAGCCGTCAGCACGGCGCTGGGCGACCGCAAGGGCATCCAGCGTTACGGCCACGCCTATATCCCGATGGACGAAACGCTGACCCGTGTGGCGATCGACCTGTCGAACCGGCCCTACCTGATCTGGAAGGTGAATTTCACCAAGCCGAAGCTGGGCGATTTTGACACTGAGCTGTTCAAGGAATGGTTCGCCGCCTTCGCCCAATCGGCCGGCGCGACGCTGCATGTCGAAAACCTGTATGGCGAGAACAATCACCATATCGCCGAGTCCTGCTTCAAGGGGCTGGCCCGGGCCCTGAAGGTGGCGACCGCCATCGACGAAAGGCAGGCCGATACCGTGCCGTCGACCAAGGGCGTTCTAGGTGGATCGATGTAAGGGCGCCCGTCGGGCTCCGACCATTTCGAAAGGACGACCGGTGCGCATAGCCCATTCTGCGCTGCTTTTCTGTGCGGTCATCCTATCCGGCTGTCTGACGCAGAAGCGGGATACGGATTTGATCCATGTGGAAATGACCAAGCAGAGCTGTGCCGACGGGCGCGTCACCATCTACAAGACCGAACCCGCCATCGTGGCCGGCGATACGCTGGCCCTGATGACGCTGGAAGTGCCGGCGGCGGAAAAGGACGAAATGTTCGCCGACGGGCGCGACGCCTTGGAAGCCGGCGAGGAAAACCGCTTTGCGAAATTCTCCCTGAACTTCTCGTGCAAGAAAAATCCCGGATAATCGAATTCGGGTCAGAGGGACCATGACGACAGTAGCGATCATCGATTACGGGTCCGGAAATCTGCGGTCCGCCGCCAAGGCCTTCGAACATGAAGGTGCGGAAAAGGTCCACGTGACGGACGACCCGAAAGTGGTGCTGGACGCGGACCGCATCGTACTGCCCGGCGTCGGCGCTTTCGGCGATTGCCGCCGCGGGCTCTATGCGGTGGACGGCATGGTGGCGGCGCTGGAAACCGCCATCCATGAACAGGGCAAGCCGTTCTTCGGGATCTGCGTCGGCATGCAGCTGATGGCCAGCCATGGGCTTGAATACGGCACCCATGAAGGGCTGGGCTGGATCGACGGCACGGTGAAGGCCATAGAGCCCACCGACCCGTCGCTGAAAATCCCGCATATGGGCTGGAACCAGCTGACCGTCCTGCGCGACCATCCCTGCATGGCGGGCATCCCGACCGGGGCCTATGCCTATTTCGTCCACAGCTATCATTTCGCCTGCGACGACCAGGGCGATGTTCTGGCCACCGTCGATTACGGCGAAACGCTGACCGCGATGCTGGCGCGCGACAATATGATCGCGACCCAGTTCCACCCGGAAAAGAGCCAGGCGACCGGCCTGCGTCTGATCTCCAACTTCCTGAAATGGAAGGTGTAACATGGCGACCATGGACCTCTACCCCGCGATCGACCTGAAACAGGGCCAATGCGTGCGCCTGTTCAAGGGCGACATGGACCAGGCGACCGTCTTCAATGACAGCCCCGGCGACCAGGCCGGCGGATTCGTCGCGGCCGGTGCGCAATGGCTGCATGTGGTCGATCTGGACGGCGCTTTCGCCGGTGAATCGGTGAACGGCGCGGCGGTGGACGCCATCCTCGCCGCCGCGGGCGATACGCCGGTGCAGCTCGGCGGCGGCATCCGCTCGGTCGACGCGGCGGGCGCGTGGCTTGAGCGCGGCATCAGCCGGGTCATCCTGGGCACTGTCGCGGTGCGCGATCCGCACGTCGTGCGGGATGCCTGCAAGGCCTTCCCCGGCAAGGTCGCCGTCGGCATTGACGCCAAGGACGGTTTCGTCGCGGTGGAAGGCTGGGCGGATGTCTCGACCTTGGGCGTCGTCGACCTCGCCAAACGGTTCGAGGATGCGGGCGTCGCGGCGGTGATCTACACCGACATCAACCGCGACGGCGCGATGACCGGGGTGAATGTGGACTCGACGGCCGACCTGGCGCGCCAAGTCTCCCTGCCGGTGATCGCCAGCGGCGGCGTCGCCTCGCTGGACGATATCGTCGCGCTGCGTGAAACGGGTGTGGTCAGCGGCGTGATCAGCGGCCGGGCGCTGTATGAAGGCGCCATCGACCTGGCCGCCGCCTTGCGCATTTGCGCGGGAGAGGCCTGATGCTGGGTGTGCGGGTGATCCCCTGTCTCGACGTCAAGGACGGCCGGGTCGTCAAGGGCGTGAACTTCGTCGGCCTGCGCGATGCGGGCGACCCCGTCGAACAGGCGCGGATCTACGACAAGGCGGGCGCGGACGAACTGACCTTCCTGGACATCACGGCCAGCCACGAAAACCGCGACACGATCTATGACGTCGTGCGCCACACCGCCGAAGAGGTCTTCATGCCCCTGACCGTCGGCGGCGGCGTGCGCAGGGTGGACGATATCCGCAAGCTGCTGCTGGCGGGCGCCGACAAGGTCTCGATCAATACGGCCGCGGTGAACAATCCCGATTTCGTCCGCGAGGCGGCCGAACGCTTCGGCAATCAATGCATTGTCGTTGCGGTCGACGCCAAAGCGACCAGCCCCGGCAAGTGGGAAGTCTTCACCCATGGCGGCCGCAATCCGACCGGGCTGGACGCAATCGACTGGGCCAAGAAGATGGAAGCGAACGGGGCCGGCGAAATCCTGCTCACCTCCATGGACCGCGACGGCACCAAGATCGGTTTCGACCTGGGCCTGACGCGGGCCGTGTCCGACGCGCTGCGCATCCCGGTGATCGCCAGCGGCGGCGTCGGCACGCTCGACCATCTGGTCGACGGCGTCGTGAAAGGGCATGCTTCGGCCGTGCTCGCCGCGTCGATCTTCCATTTCGGGGAATATTCCATCGCCGAGGCGAAACAGAGAATGACCGAGGCGGGCATTCCGATCCGCCCCGTTGAGGCATCGACAGAGAGTGTGAGCTGATCCGCCATGACAGATCCCGTGAATGACCCGACGACACAGGACGACCACACGCTGGCGCGGCTTTTCGCGACGATAGAAGCGCGCAAGGGTGCGGACCCTTCCTCCTCCTACACCGCCAAGCTGTTCGGCAAGGGCAAGGCGAAGATCGCCCAGAAACTGGGGGAGGAAGCGACCGAAACCGTGATCGCGGCGATGCAGGGCGACACTTCGGAAATTGCGGCGGAATCCGCCGATCTGCTCTATCACCTGCTCGTGCTTTGGGCCGAGACGGGCGTTGCGCCGGATGAGGTTTGGGCCATATTGAATGAACGGGAAGGCACGTCCGGCATCGCCGAAAAAGCGAGCCGGAAGGAATAGGGAGACCACCGACAATGGCGTATGACGATCAAAATATTTTCGCCAAAATCCTGCGCGGCGAAATTCCCTGCGACAAGGTTCTGGAAACCGACCACAGCCTGGCCTTCAACGACATCGCGAAGGCCCGCCCGGTTCATGTCCTGGTGATCCCGAAGGGCGCTTACGTCTCCTCCGACGATTTCACCGCCAAGGCCAGCGATGCGGAACTGGCCGATTTCTGGCGCACGGTGGGCGAAGTGGCCCGCCTGCAGGGCGTCGAAAAATCAGGCTACCGCCTGATCGCGAATACCGGCGAAGACGGCCACCAGGAAGTCCCCCATTTCCACATGCATGTTGTGGGCGGCGCGCCGGCCGGCCCGATGCTCAAGCGCCGCGACAGCTGATTTCCCGAAGCGGATGACGGGCCCGGCCGGCCCGGCGGATCACTCCGCCGGCTGAACCACGCGGCCGCGGCCGACGAGCACCTCGTTGCCCTCCGACGGATCGGCGGGAACGTTGGTCGCCAGCAGCAGCGAAATTCCCGCCATGCCGGCGCCGATATAGAAGACCATGCCCGGGTCCTGCAGCCAGATGAAGCCGAAGGCGGCTGGAATGCCGACGGCGGCGATGTGGTTGATGGTGAAGCTGACGCCGGCGGTCGAGGCGATATCCTTCGGGTCCGCGATCTTGTGGAAATAGGTCTTGATGGCGATCGCGAAGGCGAAGAACAGGTGGTCGATCACATAGAGCGCCGCCGCCGCGCCCGCCGACTCGACAATGGCGTAACCGACGAAGACGCCGATCAACCCGATATATTCCAGGATCAGCGCCCGGCGTTCGCCCATTCTGGCGATCAGGCGGCCGACCTTGGGCGCGATGTAGATATTGGCGATCAGGTTGACCAGATACAGCAGGGTGATCGCGGTGGCGTCGAAACCGAATTTTTCCACCATCATGAAGCCCGCGAAGACCATGAAGATCTGCCGCCGCGCGCCGCCCATGAAGGTCAGTGCGTAATACAGCCAGTAGCGCCGCCGCAGGAACAGCGTCTTGGTCTGCATATGGGGCGAGACATAGTCGGGATAGGCGAAGCGGCACAGAAACGCGACGCCGATCGTGAAGGCGCCGGCGATCAGATAGATCGGCTCAAAACCCAGTGAAATCGTCTTGATGTCCGACGTGGTGCCGAAGTAACCGGCGATGCGGTCGATGACGTCCTGCTCGAAGGTCAGGATGATGACGATGAAGATCACCAGCGTCCCGATCGAACTGGCCGTGATCTGTTTCGCGAAGACGACCGGCGCGCGCTGTTTGCTGGTCCATTGCAGGGTCAGCGACTGATTCATCGTTTCATAGTAGTGAAAACCCAGCGACATCAGGAAGGTCGTGGCGTAAAGCCCGTATTCGGACGGGAAATACCCGGTGATCATCGTGCCCAACCCCAGCGCGCCCAGGGACAGCAGCGCCAGGTTCTGTTCCCGGATGAAGGGCAGCAGGAAGATCGCGCAGAAGGACAGGAAGCCCGGCACTTCGCGGATCGACTGCAGGAACCCGATTTCACGGCCCGTGAAGGCCGCGCGCTCGACCACGAAATTATTCAGTAATGCGAACCAGCCATGCATGCTGATCGCCATGGCGCAGGACATGATGATCAGCATTCCCTCAGGCCCCTGCAGGAAATTGGGCAGGAAGGGAATGCGGTGCTCTGTATCGGTCTGGACGGATTGACGCATGGGGGTGTGCTGCTCCGGCGACTTGGTAGGGGCGCGCTCCACAGAAGGGGCGCTCTGGTTTTGTATTACGATGCGCAATCTAGGCCTCGCCGTCCCGGCGGTCTTGCGATAGATTGACAATCGATGTCTCAAGATAGCCAAGTTCGCACCCGCCCCCCCATGCCCGCCCC
>CAYGKA010000002.1:91589-147925 GCA_964350445.1 uncultured Flavobacteriaceae bacterium | reverse complement strand
CCGCCGGCCCGTGCCGATTGCCGTGTTGATGCCGTAGGTGTCGCTGGGCATCGTCCCGATGTCGCCGGCATGGCCTGTGCCGCCATATTGCGACGTCGTGTCGGAATCGTTGCCGACCGCCAGGAAGCCCAGATTCAGCATGTCCATCATGGCATAGATCAGGGTGGTTTCCTGACCGCCGTTGCGCTTGGCGCCGACCGCGACGCCCGCATAGACCTTGCCTTCCAGGTCACGCTGCAGTTCTTCGTCGGTCCGGATCATGTCGATGAATTGCTGGGCCAGGGACCCACGGTCACCGAAATACACCGGCGTGGAGAGAATGATCGCGTCGGCTTCGCGCAAAGCGCTCTTCAATTCGTCCAGATTGGCCGGCACGCCGCTGGCCGGGAAATGGTCCGGCAGGGGAATGTGGCGAATTTCGGAACCCTTTTCCTGCGCGCCCCAAAGAGCGGCTACCAGGGCGATTTCGCTGTTCGACAAACCGCGCTGCCCGCCGTCGCGTTGCAGGTTGCGATACATCTCGTCGAAAGGAAGGCCATCCGTCCGTCCCGCGGCCTTGAACTGGTCCAGGTGAATATTCGCCTGTTCCTTCAGATACTCGTCCAATTGTTCGCGCGTCTTCAACGCGGCAATCTCGTCGCGCAGCCTGTGCGCGCCGGAACTGGACCTTGCGTTTCTAAGGCTGGCGGAAAGTCCCAACACGATTGGCGCGGTCATAGATCGTCCTTCCTAGATCCCGGATCAGAACTTAAGAAAATAACATAAATCAATGTGTGTTCATGGCATGAACGCTTACCGGCGGTCAACTGCCAATGCTAATCTTCGGCGAGCTCGAAACGGGCCACAGGCTCGCCATCCTCAAAGAGTTCCGCCGGATTCGTCGGACCCACGGCCTCTACGCGCCCATCGACCAGAACAAGACCTCCCTGGGCAGGCGGTTCGGCAATCTTCGGGAAACCGTTCGACTCGATTGCCGTCGTTAGCCCCGTCTTGCGATAGGCGTAGCACTCCGTGCGGTTGCCCACGAAACCTTGGACACCATTCCCGAATATAACGTTTAGATCGCGCGATTTGGCGTGTTGCAGCAAGTGGATACTGTTCATGAGGCCCGCATGTTTGCACAGCTTCAGCTTGACGTAGGTGACGCCGAGATCGGCGGCGCGGTCGATGTCCTCTTGCGTCCAAATCGACTCGTCCAGCATCAGCGGGGCCGGGGACAGGGCGGCGAGCGCCGCCATACGGTGGTCCTGGTCCGGTTTGAACGGCTGTTCCCACAGCTCGATCGGCAGGCCGGCCAAGGCCGGTGCGAAGACCTCGGCGTCGGACAGGCTCATCTGCTGGTTCGCATCGAGGCGCAGGCGCGTACCCGGCGAAACGGCTTCGGCGATCGCCTTGACGCGGTCCGCATCCTTGGTGGGGGGCGCGCCGCCGATCTTGATCTTCAATGTGCCGAAACCGCGCCGGCACAAATCTTCGGCAACACGGGCCGCCGCCGACGGTTCGGTCCCGGTGCACAAGGCAGCACAGGGAATTGGTTCGAAAGGCGATGCAAGGACAGCGTCCGCACCGATGTCGAGAAGGTCGCGCGCCGACAGAATGCCGCTAACAGTCATAGCCGCTTCCTTGCCCCAATCCAGGTACAAAGCGTCGGCCGTGACCGTCTTGTCCGACAGGGCGGCAAGGGCGCGTCGAACCGTTTCAGGCGATTCGTCGCTGTAGCCCGGCAGGGGCGTGATTTCGCCCCAGCCTTCTCCATTCGGACCGGTCGCCTTTACCATAAAGGTATCGAACTGCGTGACGGTGCCGAAAGAAAGGACATACGGCACCGACAAACGCGCGGGATTGTAGCGGACTTCTATTTGCATGGGTCAGGCCGCCGCGTCTTTGACGGCGCCGGTGATCCGTTCGATCTCCGCCTCCGTCAGGAAGGGGTGCATCGGCAGGCTTAGCACCGTGCCGGCAAGTTTTTCGCAGACCGGCAGCGACCCTTCGCCACCGCCGAATGCCGTATAGGCGGTCTGCAGGTGCATCGGCAGCGGGTAGTAAACGGCCGACGGGATCCCCTTGTCCTTGAGCGCGCCGGCAATGGCGTCGCGGCGTGCGGGATCGACCTGAATCGTGTATTGCGCCCAGGCGCTGCTGCGTCCCTGGCGGCGCGTCGGCGTCTTGACCCGGCCTGCCAGCATCGCGTCATAAGCCTGCGATACAGCTTCCCGCCGGTCGAGTTCGCCTTGGAAATGCGGCAGCTTTGCCAGCAAGATCGCGGCTTGTAGCGTGTCGATCCGGGCATTCAGGCCGACACGCGCGATGTCGTATTTCGACCCGCCCTTGCCGTGCGCACGGATCGACCGCATCACATCCGCCAATGTGTCGTCATTGGTGAAGACGGCGCCGCCGTCACCGGCACAGCCCAGCGGCTTCGCCGGGAAGAAGCTGGTCGCCGTCATCCGCGCCATGGTGCCGACCCGCGCCGAACCGGCTGATCCGCCAAAGCTCTGCGCCGCGTCGCTCCACAAATGCATGCCGTGGGCATCGGCGATTTCCTTGAGCTTGCCGTAGTCCGCGGGCAGCCCGAACAGGTCCAGGCCCAGGATCCCGCGCGGGATGAGCTTGCCGTCCGCCTTCACGTCCGCGATCCGGCGCTCCAGATCCGCCATATCCATGTTGAAATCGTCCGGGTCCGCATCGACGAAGATTGGCGTGGCGCGCAACAGCAAAGGCACTTCGGCGGTGGCGGTGAAGGTGAAGGAGGGGACGAAGACCGCATCCCCCGGCCCGATCCCGTCGGCCATCATCATCATCAACAGGGCGTCGGTGCCGCTGGAGCAGCCGATCACGTGTTTCGCGCCGCTGAATTCGGCCAGGGCTGATTCAAGCTGTGCGACCTCGGGGCCCATGATGAACCGGCCATGGTCCATCACGGTCTGGATCGCCATGTCGATTTCGGACTTATAGGCGGCGTATTGTGCCTTCAGGTCGACGAATTGTATGGGGGCGTCAGTCATCTTGGTCTTTGCTCACTAATCCATTCTCGGAAAAACGGTATGCCTCGCCGGTGCGCGGGCAGATCAAACTGTCGTCCAGGCGGTCGCCGGTTCGGCTGACCCAGCCGATGTGCCGGGCCGGATTGCCGACGACAAGCGCATGGTCGGGCACGTCCTTGGTCACGACCGCGCCGGCGCCGATCATGGCGTATCGGCCGATCGTGTTTCCGCAGACCACGGTGGCGTTGGCGCCGATGGTGGCGCCCTTGCGGACCAGGGTTGCCGCGAATTCGTCCTTGCGTTCCACGAAGGCCCGAGGCGTCAGGACATTGGTGAAGACGCAGGATGGACCGCAGAAAACGTCGTCCTCCAAGGTCACGCCTTTATAGAGCGCGACATTGTTCTGGATCTTGCATCCTTTGCCGATTGTCACGTCCGGTCCGGCCATGACGTTCTGGCCCAGGACCGATCCCGCCCCGATGGTGGTGCGGCTCAAGACATGCACGAAATGCCAGACCTTGGCGCCGTCCTCAACGGTCGCGCCGTCATCGATGATGGCGGTTTCATGGATCATGGCGTTAGCAGCGATGGTGCTCATCAATCCTCCAGCGAAACAGGCGACTTGCTGTCCAGCGACCGCTGGCACATGTCCAGTACGGACAGCACGGCGACCCCTTCGGCCGCGTCGCTGCGGGGCGTCGCCCCATTGGCGCAACAGGCTAGGAAATGTTCCATCTCCGACCGCAAGGGTTCCTCGTTGCCATAAGGAACGGGAACCGCGTCCGCTTTATCCATGACCGGCAGATCGTCTTCCCATCCGATCGCATGGGGATAGCGCTGCAGTTTCTCTTCGCCCGGAAGCGTATCGTTGAAGACGAGCATTCCCGCTTCACCGACGACGACAAGACGGTGGTCCTTGAACGGGTGCATCCAACTGACGAAAATATGACCTTGCAGTCGGTCGCCGAAATCGAAATGGCTCAACGTCATGTCCGCGACCGACGGGCTCAACCACGCTTCCCCATTGCAGACGACACGGTCCGGCATGCGCCCCGTCAGGGCGAGCATCATGGATATGTCATGCGGGGCGAAGGACCATAGGGCATTTTCGTTGCGGCGGATTTTCCCCAGGCTCGCCCGGTTCGAATAAATGTACCGCAGCTTGCCGATGGCGCCGTCTTCGACGGCCTTCTTCAAGGCCAGGAAGGCCGGATGATACAGCAGCAAATGCCCTACCATCAGGATGTTGCCCTTCTCCGCCGCCAGGGCCTGCAGAGCGCGGGCTTCGTCCACTTCCAGACACAGCGGCTTTTCGACGAAGACATGCTTGCCCGCTTCCAAAGCCTGGCGGACAAGGGCGCCATGGGTCTCAGCGGGTGTCGCGATGGCGACGGCGCGGATGGATGGGTCGGACAGAGGTTCGCCGATATCCGCATAAGCGGTAGCGCCGGGATACTGGGCGCCGAATTTGGATCGGGCCTCCGGGTCGCTGTCGAAAAATCCGGTCAGGGCGCCCAGGGCGTCCAGGTTCCGCAGTATGTTCTTGCCCCAGTAACCGGTACCGAGGACGACGCATGAAATGGTCATCTAGCTGCCTTTTACGTTCCTAATCAGCAATCCTGCCCGTGGCGGGATCGTATCCGCTCACGACATCCGCGATCGCGGGTTTGATACGATCTCCAAAGCGCGTCACCAAACGGGTCAAGGCTGCTTCCCGGTTGCCGCCGTCGTCGTTGGCCCACCAGATCGGATGGGTCAACAATTGCAGGGCGCGGCTTTCCGACACAGCCTCATGCTCCAGCGGGTGACCGAAGCGCCAAAGCCCACGCGAGTCGCTGCAATAACCCATCTCGCTGAAGAACCGCGGCTGGTAGGTATGCCGTCGTCCGCCGATTTCTTCCGCGCGGCCCAACAACTGTTTTGCGGGCCGATGAAAGCTGATCATCCTGACCGGCGCTCCGGCGATGTCCTCCAGGACAGCGCATTGTTCAAAAGCGGCCTTGTCCAACGCTTCCGCCTTGTCCTCGCCGGCTGCCGCGTCGAAATGCAGGCCGACTTCGTGGCCCAAGGCGATCACTTCCTTGATGGCGGCGCGCACAGGCGCGTCCCGGACCGTATAGAAGGGCGTCTCCAGCAGGATGAAATAGGCCGCCGGCATGCCCAGGTCTGCTTCGATTTCCGCCATGGGCAACGCCAGTTCCGGCGCAAAGTCCAGATCATGGCGCAGGATCAGGTCCGGCTCGTCCCTCCGGCATGTCTCGTAACCCGTTGCCCGATAACCCCTCGCAAGAAATGCCTTAAGCAGTTCACGGTATCCGGCCCGGGTGAAGTCCGGCGCGGTCATCCGCCGGCCTCTTCGATCGTCATGCCGTGCCGTCCCAGATAGTCCTCCACATGATAGGCGATGGCGGAACGGGGATTGCGGGTGTCGCGGGCGACGTCGACCCAATCCCGGACCGCGTGCGCGCAGAGTGTCGACATGAAGTAGTCGAGATACCGGCGCTCGAACCGGTGCCAGGCTTTGCGGCCCAGCGGCGCATGTATCACTTTCAGCATGGTTCGAACCGGCGGCAACCACCAGGGACGCAGGCGCGTCGCGTTGACCGGAATGTCGCGCCACACGCCTTGCCAGTTCGTCCGCAGCAGCGTGTCGCGATACAGTTTCTGTCCGACCTTCGCGGAGAGCGGCTGGGTCTCGTAAAAGTCGATGAGGTCGCCGTGCCATAGCGGCAGGTCCCAATCCAGGCCCAACTGTTCGTAGGATCGTTGGCCGTTCACCACGTATTTGCTCTGGCGGTCGGCATATTCCGAAGCCTCGAACAGCCCGTAAAGTTTGGCGGCGTCTTCCTGAAAACCGCCGTCGGTGAGGCTGTCGAATTCCACAGTCAGCAATCGGTCGATCACGCCCTGGTTTTCCGGCGTTTGCATATGGCCCCACAGGGCGAAGTGCTTGTTCAACAGTGCTGAGACAACGGTGCCGATGCCCGGTTCGGCATAGCCTTCCGCCCCGGCCAGGGATGCCGGGATATGGTTGCCGGTCAGGAAATCTCCTGATTGTCCGTTGACCACTACGGTGTCGGGCGGAAGCGTTCCGTTCTTCAGAAGGCCGGTAACCGCGACGAAATCCTGCGGAAAGTGAACGGCAGTCAGGCTGTCGGAATAATCGATGAAGGCTTGGTAATCCTGGCTGGCAAAAGCCTTTCGCATGGCACCCATTTCATAGGGATGGAAAGCCCAGCGGTAACCCAATTCCCCGGCGATGGCCTGCGCGGCATGCGCTTCCCGGTTGCCTTCCAGGCCATAGGAAAAGCACAGAACGTTGTCGTAGCCGATTTCCTTCAGGCCGCTCGCCACATACCGGGAGTCGAGCCCGGCGCTCAACGGAACGGCGATGCAGCGACCGTCGGCTTTCCGGACCGTATCGCGGAGGGCGCGTAGCAGTATTTCCGCAAGTTCCTCGCTGTTTTCCGCCGTGCTCCTTTTCCGCGCCGGGGACTCCGACCATGGCCGGTACCGCCAATAGGCATGGACCTCAGGCGCATCGTCGCTGGCGATGTACAGGCACTCGCCGGGCAGCAGCGCGTGGATGTCTTGGTACAGGGTGTGCGGGCCGACCGTGTAGCCCGACATGGCGACGGCGAGCGCTTGATCGCGATCTACCGCGGGTCTCGCACGGCCCGCCGCGGCAAGTCCGGCGAACATGTCGGTTCCGCATTGGGCGATGATTGCCGGGCCGTCGCCTTCCGCCGTCCAGATCAGAGGAATGCTCCGGACCCGGTCCACGGCGCAGAAAGTTGCCCTTTCCGTCCGCGCGATGATGGCGAACTGGTGTGGGACGCCGCGCATGATATCGGTCGCCGATTGCAGAGGCTCGGCGGAAGCCAGGGCCGTCACAAGGGCCTGCGCCACATTCCGGTCAGCTGCGCCGGCGCACCAAACCGTTGCCCCGTCGATATCGTGACGGTGCCACAATTTATTGCCGGGCAAGCGGATATCGACCGTGCCCGGACCGAATTGGGGAACAGCGCCCGCCGCGGTTGTCATGCTTCCAAGAGCGGCCACGAGAGCGGCGTTCCCTTTCTGATATCTGCGGCGGCGCGTTTGCCAAGAACCTCCGGCAGATGTTTCGGGGCCAGGCCGAATCCGGGGCGGATCGACCGGCAATTCTCCGGCGTCAAAACCTCACCGGCGGCAACGTCGTTGACGATATAAAGGGAGCGGCGGAAAACGGCGGTCCCTCGCTCACTTTCCTTGATCCCGTAATCGACCGTGCCCAGGGCCTGCCGGGCGGTCTTGGTATCGGCGACCAGGCGGCGAAGTTCGTCCGGCTCCAGGGAGAAGGCGGCGTCCGGCCCGCCATCCGCCCGGGCCAGGGTGAAATGCTTTTCGATCATCACCGCGCCCAGCGCCGCGGCGGCCACGGGAACGGCGGTCCCCAAAGTGTGGTCCGACAGCCCGACCGGGCAGCCGAAAGTGTGGATCAAGTCGGGGATCGTCCGCAGTGAACTTTCCTCAGTCGGCGTCGGGTAACCGCTGACGCAATGCAGCAGCACCAGATTGCCGTTGCCGGCGGCCCGCACGGTTTCCACCGCTTCGCCGATTTCCTCTTTGCTGGCCATACCCGTCGATAGGATGATCGGGCGTCCGGTTTCGGCGGCGAGACGGATCAACGGCAAGTCCACGCATTCGCAGGACGCGATCTTGATCGCCGATACGTCCAAGCCGTCCAGGAAGGCGACGGCGGTCGGGTCGAAAGGCGAACTAAAAACGTCGATGCCGAGGTCCTTGCCGCGTTTCATCAACGGCCCGGTCCATTCCCAGGGCGTGCTTGCGCGGCGATACAGATCATAGAGGCGCTCGCCGTCCCACAGCCCGCCGTCGATCACGAAGCCTGGCCCGTCATGATCGATGGTGATCGTATCGGCGGTGTAAGTCTGCAGCTTCACCGCGTCCGCGCCGGCTGCCGCGGCGGCTTCCAGAATACGGATGGCCCGGTCGAAATCACCGAGATGGTTGGCGGACATTTCCGCGATGATATAGGGCGCGTCGGTCGTGCCGATTTCGCGCCTGCCGATTTTCATCCGCTGTTGCTTTCAGGCCCTATCGGATCGGGTGATCGTGTTTGGTGATCAGGCCGACGTCGTGGAACTTGTCGAGATACCGTTCCACGGTCGCGTAAGGCAGGTCCAATTCGAACGCGATATCCACGACGGATTTGTCGCCTTCCAAGGCCAGCATGATCTCTTCAATCTTCAGGTTGAGGTCCCAGTCCTCCCGCCAATCGACCCACAGACCGTGGCGCGACAACATCACCGGTCCCTTGAACTGGCGCCGGGGGTAGTAGTTCCGGTTCATGATGTCGAAGACGTCGGTGATGACGGCGAGGGCCTCTTCAAGATTCTCTTCGCTGACGATATCCGGGTTGTCCGCGCTGGTATGGTATTCGGGGTATGGCCACCGGGTCAGCGACGGCGTCGGAATTTCATAACCTGGGCCGTCGGTGATGATTTCGTCGCTGGCCACCACGTATCGGAACTTGCCGGTCCGTTCTTCCCCATGTTTCCGATGCGATTTCAGCGCGGTCAGAAATGCCCGGTCGATCATCGTGTCCGCTTCTCGGGAAAGCTGCAGAATGAAGGAATTGTTGTGGCCGACCATCTCGCAGAACCAGGCATAGTCCAGCTTGTCGATTTTTTCCTGATTGTTGGCAAACCAGGCGATCGTGCCGATGGTTTCCGGCACGATCAGCAGACGCAAGCCGTAATAGGAAGGTTCACCGCGCGCCAGCAACTGCCGCGCCATCTCGGTGCCGACGACAAGCCCCGCCAGGGAGTCGTTCACCTGCATCGGGTGGCAGATATTGGTCAGGAACAGAAGGTCGCGGCCGCTGGTGCCGGGGATATGAAATTCGCCCACCGGCAGCGGTGCGTCCTGAAACTCAACATCGATGACGCCTTTGACGGATGCGGAGTCGTCAAACTTGATCAGGTCGTTGTGGCGCAGGCAGAAGCCCCAGCTTCGTTCGTAATATTTGAATTCCCAGGGGATGTCGTCCGGGCGGTCTTCGCGGCTCCAAATATGGTTCCGGATTTCGCCCAGCGTACCGTCGATCTTCTGCGGCAGGGAATAGGACAGAAGGTGCAGCGGGTTCACGGCGAAATCGGCAACGCGCTCGCCGTCGATTTCCAGCCAGGCTTCGTTCACCTTGTAGCGCTCCGGCACCCACCAGGTCAGTTGGTCGGATTTGGCGGGATAGGCGTGATACTCGTATCCTGGCGCGCCGATATAAGCGTCGCACATCGCGATCGCGCGATCCATGTCGTCGGCATTGATCGTCCTGTGCAACGGGTACAGGGCCGTCAGCAGGTCGAACATACGCTTCCCGGTCCCGGCTTCGCTTTCGAAGGTGTTTGTCGCAATACTCATTGTTACCTGTAATTTCTTTCCGGGGGTGGATGCGCCCTAGGCGGCCAGATGGTTGGTTGACGCCAAGGCAAGTTCTTGCAGGGCCGTCGCGCCGTTCGCACCGCAATTCTCCGGCCCGAAAATCATGGTGCGCAGCAACTCGTTTCGGGCTTCCGCCATGCCGTGCCATGCCGCCATCAGGGCGTCATGGTCCTGGTTCAGCAGGGCGACCAGGTCGGCCGTCCAGCCGTCCTTGTCCGTGTCGATCATGAACACCGATTTTTCCAGCAGGGCGCCGAACCTTTCCTGCAGCGGCAGGCTTTCCTGCTTGAGGTAGATGATCGGTTTGCCCGACCCGAATGCCCAACCCAATGTGCTGAGCGGTGTTTCAAGGACAATGATGTCGACACCGGCACGCAGATACCTGAAGTCGCCGTGCTTCAAGACGCGAACTTTCTCTGGCGGTTTCGCGATGTCCAGAAATGGGTCCGGGTCGCGGTTGCGGCGGGTCGCATACAGTTTGGCGACGGGGATGCCGTCGACCTGCGGCAGCACGTCGTGAAGCATCTTGCGCTGCAGGGCGTGCACCTGATGGTCTTCCGGCGAATAGGGCAGGTTGCGCAGGTTGTTCTGGACCGATCGCGCCAGATAGATCACGACGCGTTCGCCCCACTTTGCCTGAAGTCGCCGCCGGACGATCAGGTATTGTAGTGACTTCAGCGGCATCTTGCGGGTCATGTCCGGAATGCCCGCTGCGGTCAATGTCGTGGAACCGTAGGTCGGATCCGCGCCGAAAAAGTGAATGGCCTCCGGGGCGGCGGACAGATAGACGTCGCCGTTCGCCGCTTCCGAATAGGACCGGGTTCCTTCATGCAATCTGGACAGACCGGCGGACACGCCGTGTTCGACAACCGCGCATCGGACACCCGCGGCGCGAAGGGCGGAGATAAGCGCGACGTGCTCGATCGTCCCTGGGCTGTTCGTGGCGATGACGGCATGGCGCTCGATGGGCGAAAGTGCCGGCAATAGCGCCACTGCGCTGCGCAGGGCCGCCGGCGAGCGTTGGATAACCTTCTCCAGCGGTCCGCGAACCAGCTTTGTGATTTCCCTGACATCGAGGCCGAGGCCGTGACCGTCCACGGCGCTTTGGACATGCTCTTCCAACCGGATGTCGGTTTCAATCTCCGGCTCGCCGGATGAGTCCCGTGCGGATGGTGGTTGGACCAGGCGAATTCGGGCGCCTTTCCACAACAGATGCGGCAGATACTCCCGGATCGCCTCGTTTTCCTTGAGGATCATAACGTCGAAGCCGGGTTTCCGGATCGCCAAGGGACGGCCCTTGCGGCCGTATCGCAGCCAGCGCCAGGTAAGTTGTTCGATCCCGACATTCAGGTAAGAGAGCACCCGGTCCAGAAAGATCGGCCGGTCGACATCCGCGAGCAATCCGGCCCTCTGGACATCCGGTTCTTCCAGCAATGTGACGCCCTTGGCCAGTGTGCTCTCCGCAAGCGCGAAGAACAGGGTGTCGTACATGTCGATGCTGATATTGTCCGACACGACCGGACGCCCCGATCGTGTTCCAACCACAGTCAGGTCACCGGCCGACTTTTCAATACAGGCATCCAGGACGGCCTGTTTGAAGATCAAGGACGCGATGGAGTTCCGTAGCCGAAGGCATAGGAAAGCGGCCAGTTCAGGAAAACCGAGCGACTTCGAAACACGTTCCAGTTCCGGCCGCAGGGCATCGATCATGTCGTTCGCTGCGAAACCGATCCGGTCGGGCGTGTCGGCGCCGATGATACTATCGGCCCAGACCACGCTGTGCGGCTGAGAGGCAAGCATCTCAACCACATACGGACTGGTCGTGTAGAACACGCACTCCTGTTCGCCGGCGGAATCCAGCGCGGCGGTGACACCCGCGCTGGATTCGACGAGAAAGTGCTTCATGGAAGACACCGCGCCGGCAAAAGCGATTTGCTAGGCAATGGTTTTCTTCAGGTCTTCGAACTCGCTCACCGGAACAAGTTGGACCTTCATGTCGTAACCGCGGGAAATAATGCTCGGCACTGTGTAATCGAACACACCGCGCGGCATTTCCGCTTTCGGGTCCATCGCCAGTTTGATGTAGAGTTCGGCGAAACTGTATTCGCCGACAAGATCGAAATGCGTGATGGTCTGCGGGAACCGCCCGATATTGATTTCCGTGACAAAAGGCTTGCCGGCCGAATCGCATTTCAGGTCGGCTTGGAAGAAGCCGTGCGGCTTGACGCCGAACGCGTCACAGACGGCCTGGACCGCCGCCATGCCGGTCTCGATCGGTTCGGGGTTTTCAACCGTTCGGGCTGTTTTCGGGGCGGAGCCCATTTCGGAAAGAGTGGCCGAACCGCCCATATAGCTCAGCCGCTCATAGGCCTTGCCGACGCAAAGCTCGCCGTCCTGCCACATTGTCGAAACGCAGAAATCGCGGCCGGGAAGAAACGGCGCGATCACATAGTCGGTCACGGGGACGTTGCGCAATTCGTACCATAGCGACATCCACTTTCGCGCCTGCTCCGCGGTCTTCAGCCACGTCGCTGCAATCGACCCGGACCCGCGGCGGGCGCGAATCCAATATAGTTCCTGGTCCAGGTTCAGCGCGGCGATGGCCTCTTCCATAGCGTCCGGTCCGGAGACGGGAACGTTCTTGACCGCGTTACAGCCGGCATCGTTCAGAATTCGGTGGAAAATGAACTTGTCCTGCACCGCATCGACCATCTTCGCGTCCGGCAGGATCGACTTGACCGTCAGCGGGTCGGGGCTGGAGGCGAAAGCCGCGGCCTCGAAATCCGAATTGGGGATCAGCACGTCGATCTTATGTTTGTCGAACAGGCGCTGGTGAGCCGCGAGATAGTCGGCACGGTCCTTGACGCGCGGAACGATGTAGCGATGATCCGCCTCGGATTTGATCAGCTCGTACGGATCGTAATGCGTTCCTACGATTTCCACGCCGCCGCTGACTCGATTGCGCACCATCTCGGTCAGGTTATTGGATCCTGCACCACCTGCCGAGGTGATCAGAACATTAAGGGTCATTTCGATTTCCTTCTTCTAAAGAATTGGGGATTGAAGTTGTAGGGCCAGATCTTGGTTTCAATCGCAGCCATGTCGGCGGCTAGGGTCCGTTTGTCGTCAGCACCATCGTCCGATGCGAGCAGTCTGTCTCGGCTCCGGTGAAGTCAAAACCGTGGCGGCGATAAAACGCGATTGCCCGGGCGTTGTCCTTGTTAACGTGCAAGTAAAGGGCAGCATTGTCGGATGCGAAGTCCTTGAAACCGGCCATCAACCTATCCGCGATTCCCTTGCCCCGATAGGGCGCGGCGACCGCGAAGCGCGACAAATAGCACCCATCGGTCGGCACCGGCGACATGTGGCCAGCCGAGGACGACAGTTCATCCTGGATCTGGGCCTTCCTGTCCTTTTCCACATGGCGCAGCATCGCCCGAAGGTCCGTCATTTGCGCCACGGCCAGATTCGCCGACGGGTAGCAGCAGAACACGCCGGCGGTCGTGTCGCCGTCGCAAAGGACATGGCAGTTCTGCAACTCCCCGCCGCGCTGTACCAGTCGGCTCTCGACGACAGCGGGCAGATCCTCGATGTATCGACCCAGGACCTCGTAGAATTCCGGCAGCGAGAGCGCGATCAGTTCCGTTGCGGCGCGGCGCATCTCCGGGCCCACAGATCCTTCTTCGATGTCAAGGAGCCGCATGGCGTTTCAGTCGCCGAGTTCTACGAGATGCGTGGCGATATCCCGCATGGAGGTTACGCCCTTTTCGTCCAGCGCCTCGATATCCAGCTCCACGCCATAGATGTCCTCAAGCTCGTCCAGAAGGCGAATCCATCCCAGCGAATCAACGATTCCGGTTTCGAACAGATCGGCATCCAGCACTTCGTCGCAGGCCGGCACGGGGCGGGGTGCGGACACCTTCCTGACGGTGGCCGCGACCGCGTCCAGCACGTCGGATAGCGAACTGTCGGAGAGTGGTTTTGTGTCTTGTGTCATGGAAACCTCCCGAAATACGGAACTGCCGTGCCGGTCAGGAAACGGCCTGCAGGTCCAGGCGCTTTGCCAAGGCCCCAGCATCGATCTTGTCATTCGCGTTCCGCGGCAAGGCCGCGATTAACTCGAACCGGTCAGGGATTGCATAGGCCGGCAGATAGTTGCCGATCCGGGCGGCGACCCGGTCGCACAAGCCGGGGTCTTCGCCTTCCAGGAAGGCGACGATCTCGCCGTCGACATGCACGGCGCATGTCGCGGGCGCGCCCGCGGACCGGATGGCCGCCTCGATCTCGCCAAGTTCCAGTCGGAAACCGGCGCGTTTGATTTGCCGGTCGATCCTGCTCTCGAAATACAGCTCCCCGTCGACGCGCTTGCCCCAGTCGCCGGTTCGATAGGCGTTGATGCTTTGCCCGGCGATCTCGATCTTGAAGAACCGGTCCTCTGTCTGGGCCGAATCTTTCCAATAGCCTCGGGCGACTTGCGGCCCGGCGGCGACGATCTCGCCTTCATCTTCGGTGTTGCCGGACAGCAGCAGATGCATGCCGGGAATAGCGTCCCCGATCGCGACGGACGCGCGGCAATGGCTGGAATACGTCTCCTTCGTCAAGTTCAGCAGCGTGAAGGAGACGGTGGCCTCCGTCGGGCCATAGGTATTGTGGACGTTCAGCGACGGCTTGGCCGCGAACAGCGCTTCCAGATGGGATTCCAGCAAGGGTTCGCCGCAGAACGTCGCGAGCCTCAGAGAGTCCAGGTTTTCCTCCGTCAGTTGCCCGCCCTGGTTCATCAGATCGACGACGCTGGGAACACTGTTCCAGATGGTCAGTCCGTAGGTCTTGACCGCCTTGGCCGGCATCAGCCGGTCGCGCCGGGACACCATCGGGTAAAGACAGGCGCCGGCGCAGAGCGCGCCATAGATGTCCAGGACCGAAAGGTCGAAGGCGATATTGGGGTGTTGGGACCACCGGTCCTCCGGCGTCACGGCCATGGCGTCATGGGCCCAACGGATATAATGCGTCAGCGAGTCCCGACCGATCATCACCCCTTTCGGGTCGCCGGTGGAACCGGAAGTGAAAATGACATAGGCGAGGTCGCCGGCAGGGCGGGCATCGTCCAACCGGTCTTCGGCAAGGTCTTCGACCAGGGTAATCTTCGACTGGTGCGCGGAGCCGACGAAACCGCTTTCGGTCGCGGTCGAACTGACGATCACATGCGGGTCGACCAGGTCCAGGACCCGATTGATCTTCTCCGCCGGCATTTGAAGGTTCAGCGGGACGTATACGCCGCCGGCCATCAGGCTCGCGAACATGGCGGCGTAGGCCCAGGCCCCTTGCGGCAGCAAGATCGCGACACGGGGATGGGCGTCATCCGACCGGGCCAGCTGGGCGGCAAGCCGCCGGACCCGGTCCATCAGGTCGGTATAGGAAAGGTCGCCGTCCTTTTCATGGACGGCCGGCCGGGTGCCGTGCCGGGCGGCGGCGGCGGCGAACAAATCGAACGGGTCGGGCAAGTCTGACATTATCCGGCGGGCGCTGCTTCGGGCTCGATCAGGATAGACGGGGTCTTCGCCAAAGCCGCCTTGGTGATGGCGTCGAACTTGTCGAGCGGCATGATGAAACTGGTCCTGGCGCTGCCGGCCAACGGCGCGAAGGCGGTCGGGTGGGTGGCCCGGACGGCATGCTCGAAAGGAAACAGGTCCGTCTTCACCGCCATGTCCGTGCGGCGCGCATAGTATCTGACCTTAATGTCCTTCACGGTTCCGTCGTCCGTCAAAACCTTGCGGGGAAGGTCCAGCCATTCGCGGTAGGGTACACCGGCCATCGCTTCGGTTTGGTGAACATGAGTCGCGCCTTCATGGAAGTTGCAGCCCAGCAGCAGCAGCTTGAACCCGTTCTCCTGCATCACCGCGAAGACCGATCCCGGCCCCACCGATTGGTCTTGGGCGGCGTCCATCATCAGGGCGGCGTCCTTGCCGATTGCCGCATAGGAATGCATCGGGCAGCCGCTGCGGACGGCATCGGGAAGCGTGTAGGCGATCTGCGACAGTGCCCCCATCAGATGCGGTGGGGTTTCCTTCCGCGAATAGACGGTTTTGGCGTCCAGGTTCATCGTGAAGGTGGGGAAACACAGTGTCCCAGCCTCACCGACCGCGTCTCGAAGCGCCGCGAGCAAGGTGTCCGGGCCGCCCTCGACCCGGCCGAAACTGAGCAGCCTGGAATGAATGCAGAGGCGATCCCCCGGGCCGATTCCAAGCTCGCCCACATGGGTGCGGATATCCTCATAACCTGTGCGTTTGGATGGCACGGCGTTACGGCTTCCGGAAGACGGCCTGGACCATGTCGCCGTGCAGACGGTCGGCGAGATCGCCGCTGTCCAACCCGGCGCGGATGACGTCCAGCGCCGCCGCATAGGCGTCGAGCGTTATGGTCACGTCTTCTTCCGTATGGACGTAGGAGGGTGCATGCCATCCGGCGGCAAGGATGCCGCGCGCATTGCCTTCCTGCTGGAACAGGCTTTTCAGCAGCAATCCGTCGTGCCCGTCCCCCTTGAAGCCCATGACGTGACGGGCGGGATAGCCGGTCAGGTTGATATGGTCCTGCAAGCCGCGGTCGGCGACCACCGCGTTGAACCCATCGACAAGACCGGTGCCGATTTCCGCCACGCGGTCCAGCACGGGTTCGGTTTCCAGCACCGTCAGCACGGCGTTGGCCGCCGCGATGCCCAGCATGTCGCCGCCGAAGGTGAAGGAGAAGAAGACTTCGTCGAAAACGTCCATCACCTCGGCCCGGCCCAGGATGACGGAAATCGGCACCCCATTGCCCAGCGCTTTGCCGAAACACGACATGTCCGGCGCGACACCGAACTTGCCATAGGCCCCTTGCAGGTCGATTCGAAAACCGGTCCAGCATTCGTCGAAAATCAGCACCGCGCCATGCTCGGTCGCCAAGGCGCGGACGCCTTCCAGATAGCCCGGGGCCGGCGGAATGATCCCCATCGGTTCCATGATGATCGCCGCGACCGCGCCCTTGTGGGTTTCCAGCAGGGTTTTGAGCGCGGGCAGGTCGTTATAGGGGAAGGGCGTCGTCAGTTCCTTCACCGCGTCCGGCACGCCGGCGCCGCGGGTTGTGGTGCCGATGAACCAATCCTGCCAGCCGTGATAGCCGCAGCAAAGAACCCGTTCCCGCCCGGTGACGGCGCGCGCGGCGCGGACCGCGCCGGCGGTGGCGTCGGACCCGTTCTTCCCGAACCGGGCGCGTTCCGCATAGGGGAACCAGTCGATCAGCCTTTCGGCCAGGCCGAGTTCGATCGTGGTAGGAAGTGAGAAGGCGATGCCGTCCTGCATCTGTTTCGTCACGGCCTCGGTGACCGCGGCGTGATTGTGTCCCAGCAGCAGCGGACCCAGCGCCATCGGCCAGTCGATATAACGGTTTCCGTCGGCGTCCCAGACATAGCCCTTCTCAGCGCGGGTTGCGAACACGGGCGCCGCGCCGCGCGGATACTGGGTCCAGGATTTCGAGAAGGTCTGGGCCTGGCTGGGGATCGCCTTCTCAGCCCGGGACAGCAGGTCGAGAGAGTTGCGGTAACGGTCGGTGAATCTGTTCGATGCGGTGGTCATCTACGGTTTGCTTTCGCTAGAAGAATTTCCCGCCGTCAGGGCGGCATCCTCGGCACGGCTCTTGGCCAAGCCCGCATCGCGGGCGATCCCCGCATTGATGCGGCCGATGGCGGGGCTGTTTCGCATGACGTCCAGGATCTCCCGCCATCCGGCGGCGATCAGCCTCTCCGCGCCCAGCTCGGAACAGAGCGCGCGGAACATCAAATAGTCGGCGGGGTCGTCTATGGTCCAGCGCTCGGCGGACAAGTCCTCGGCGCAGGCCATATTCGCCGCCTTGAAACGTTCACCGCCATGCAGGGTGCCGTGTTTCCACATCCAGGGCACAACATGCTCCCGCTCGGACGGAAGCGAGGCTTCCTTGTCGGCCTGTTCCAACACGTCGCGGGTGAAGACCGATGCGTCCAATCCGTCCGGCCAGGTCGGCGGCAGAACGTTGCAGCAATAGTCCAATCCCTGCTCTTCCTGCAGGGTCAGCAGCGCCGTGATCACCGTCGGATCGGAAAAGGGACAATCGCCCGTCAGGCGTACGACCCGGTCCGCGTTTGTTGCGCGGGCCGCCTCGGCGAAGCGCGACAACACGTCTTTTTCGGACCCTTGGAATGTCGTCACGCCCAGGTCCCCGGCCAGGCCGAGCAGGACCGCATTCGCCGGGTCGTCGCCGGTCGCGATGACGATCTCGTCAATCCCCTGCGTGCGGCGGACGCGATCCAGCATGAAAGCGATCAGCGGGCGGCCGCCCAATTCATACATCACCTTGCCCGGCAGCCGTTCGGACCGGATGCGCGCCTGAACGATGGCGACTGTTTTCACGATTTGGCGCCCGCGCCGAAGGTCATGATCACATCTGCGCAGATCGCCTGGCGCAGTGCCTTCAGGATGCGCTTGTTGGCGCGGAAACCGGTACCGAATCGCGGTGCGCCCGTTTCGCGCGCCCGGATCGTGACGGGAACTGTCTTCACCCGCGCGCCGCGCAATATCGAATGGAGGGCAAGTTCCGTGTTGATGGAACTGCCGCCGTCGAACCGTCCGTGCCGGCGGTACAGGTCCATCCTGTATCCCTTCAACCCGCAGACGATGTCACCGATGCCGAAGCGCAGACGGGCATAGATATTGAACAGTGCTTCGCCCATTCGGGCCGCGCCGGGTCTTTGCCCCAGAACCAGGTCCGCGTCCCCCTCTGCGATCGGTCGGATCACCTTTTCCAGGTCTTTCGGGTCGAACTGGCCGTCAGCGTCGAAGGTGACGACGGCGGCCGCACCCAGGCGTTCCGCCTCCGCAACACCGGCATCCAGCGCGCCCTCATAGCCCCGGTTCGGGGACAGGCGCAGGACATGCGCGCCGGCCTTCTCGGCTTGGTCGGCGGTGCCGTCGGACGAGCCGTCATCCACGACCAACGCCGCCGCATAGGGCAGGACTCCGCGCACCACGCCGGCGATCGTTTCCGCTTCGTTGAAGCCTGGGATCACGACGATGACTGGGAAATCAGGAAACATCGGCAAGGCGTACGAAATCCCCTTCCGGAATGTCGCGCTGAACCGCTTTGCCGATGATCTCGCCCTCGCGATAGGGGGGAAGCGCGTCCGCCGGGCAGGGGCGAAGCGGGATCAGCATGTCCTTGGTCAAGACCGTGCCGGCCGGAATGGCGCTGCGCGTGCGGATGCCGCGGCGCTGCAGGACGACGGTTTCCGTTTCGTTGTCCATCACCCGCTTTTCCGTCGGGCCGAGCGCCAGTTCCAACTCGCGCGTGCGCTCCATCATTTCGCGCCAGCTCGCCGCATCCATCGAGAAACCGTGATCCGGGCCGACGCGGTTGATGTTGTCGGTGAAGTGTTTCTCGACCGCCCGCGCACCAAGCGCGACCGCACCCAGCACCGTTGCGCAACCCGGCGTGTGGTCCGACAGACCGAGAACCGTTCCCGGGAACTTCTCTGCATAGGTCTTCAATACGTTGAGCGCGATATGGGAGAAGTTCTCCAGCGACCCGGTATAGTTCGTATTGCATTGCATCAGGCACAGCTGGTCGGTGTGGGCCGACGCGACGCCCATCGCCAGTTCGACTTCCTCCATCGAGGCCGCGCCGGTCGCGATGAAAAACGGCTTGCCGTCCTTGGCCATCCATTCGATGGATTCGTGCCAGGTGATGTCGCCCGATCCCAGTTTCCAAGCCGCGACATGCCTCGACAGATAGGGCAGGATTTCCAGGTCGTAGGGCGCGGTGAAATAGTCGATGCCGGCGTCGTCGCAGGCCTTCCGCAGGGGCTCCGTCCAATCCAGCGGGATGGACGCGTCCTGATACACTTCGAACACGCTTTTTTCCCAGGACGCCTGATGCGACTGTTGGCCGCCCAGGGACTTGAAACCGTAATCCGAGACGATGGTAGGCGCATTGAAGTTCTGGAACTTCGCGGCGTTCGCGCCCGCCTCCGCCGACAAGTGGATCAGGTCGATCGCGCGTTGCAGGTCGCCGTCATGGTTGGCGGCAATATCGGCGATGAAATAGGTCGGATGATCTTCGCCGACCTTGAAGCGGCCGGTATCCAGGACTATCGACATGATTGCGCAGCCTTTCCCGTTTTTGGGTTGATGTTGATCTCGGCGGAATGCGCCATCGCGCAAAGCGCCCGGGCGACGCGTTGTGGTCCCTTGCCGTCGATGGCCGCGGGACCTTTTTCAGCCATTTGTTTCCTGGCACCGCGGTCGGCGGCCAAATCGCATAGTGCGGTGCGTAGCGCTTCCCGCGTCGTATCCGCCGCCGAACGTCCGAACGCCGTCAGGCCTTTTTCAACGGCGGCTATGGTCGCGCTTTCCTGGTTCGCGGCAAGGATGAGCGTCACCGACGGTACGCCCTTGGCCACCCGTTCCTGAAGGCCGACGCCCCCGGCCCCGATGACCATGTCCGCTTCGTCGAGCAGGGTAGGCATTTCATTCGTATCCAGGACCAGATCCGCATCGCCGCCGAAACGCGGCAACAAGGCGCGAACCGCGTCCAGATGGGGGAAGTCGGATCCCAGCGCAACGGTAACGCGGGGTTTCAACCCTTCCTGCCGAGCCTCCAGAAGGGCCTCAAGCGCCAGGGCGGTGGCGTTTTCCGCATCGATCCGCCCCATCGTCACCAACACATGGTCGACCTTATCGGCGAATGGGCGTGACGGTACGAATCCGGGTCCGATCAGGGCGAAGCGTGGGCCGAGCAAGGCGTCAACGCCGTTCAGATCCGTTCCCGACATTTGGAAGCCGGTATTGATCGCAAGGGCGGCACCGTTCGGAATGTGCCCCAGGTCGTCAATAATGGCCAGACGTCCTGCCGACCGGTAACGCGCCACTGTTTCGGGTGCAAATTCATAGCCGTCCAGCACAACACCCGACACCGGCACTACCGGTGCGCCGTCATCCATCGCCGCGGCGTAGCCGTGTTGCCGAATCCGGACTGCGGCACCCTCGGCATCGGGATCGATGTGAAACAGGACCTCCGCCGTGTCGGGCATGGCGTCCGCAAGTGTCAGACAGCGGCTCAAATGACCGCCCCCGTATCGCGCGGCGGTTGCGACGCGGAATATCCAGCGGCTTTGTGCATTGGTGCCCATGTCACGCGACGGCCCTTTCCAAGGCCTGCACAACACGGTCGACATCGGCGTCCCGCATCATCGGAAACAGGGGAAGGCTCAATTCCCGGTCGTACCAGCCGTCGGCGCCCGGCAGGATCAGGTTGCCCATCATCCGCTGGAAATAAGGCTGTCTGTGCAGGGGAATGTAATGGACCTGCGATCCGATTCCGCTTACCCGCAATCCGGCCATCACACCGGCCCTGTCCCGGCCGACGGCCGCGAAGTCGATCAAGGCCGCGAACAGGTGCCAGGCGGGGTTGGTGTCCGGCAGGACGGTCTGATGCGACACGGCATCGCCGAAGGCCGAAAGTTTTTCCCGGTACATCCCGGCCAGATACCGGCGGCGGTCGATGAAATCGTCCAGCTTGCGCAATTGGCTCCGTGCCAAGGTGGCCTGAATATCGGTCAGGCGATAATTCATCCCCGGCTCGATCATCTCGTAATACCAGGGGTTCTGATCGCCGGAGGGGGAGAGGGCCTGCCCCTTGTCGGTCATCAAATCGCCTTCGCGCGTCACACCATGGTTCCGCAACCGGATGAGCTTGTCCGCCAATTCCGGGTCGGCTGTCGTGACAATCCCGCCTTCACCGGCGGCAATCGTCTTCACGGGGTGCAGCGAGAAGGTGGAGGCGGTTGCGTGTTCGCAGGACCCGACGCGATACGGCGTGCCGCCGTATTCCGAACCGAGCGCGTGGCAGGCATCCTCGATCAATGCCCATCCACGGGATTGGGCCAGTGTCCATAGCGCCTCGGGATGGGCCGGAACGCCTGCCATCGCCATGGGGACGATCGCCTTGATGCGGTTCCGCGCTTCCTTGTCCAATGCGCCTGCCGCGGCCAGGTAGTGTTCGGGCGCGCTGATCCCTGTACTGGGATCGACATCGACAAGCACGACGTCGGCGCCTGTCAGCCGCGCCATGTTGGCGCTGGCCAGGAACGTGACCGACGGGACCAGCACGATATCGCCCGGCCCCAGGCCGCAGGCCATGAAGGCCAGATGCAGGGCGGCCGTGCCGCTGGAACAGGCGACCGCGTGGTCCGCGCCCAATCGTTCGGCGAATTCCGCTTCCAGCGCGGTGATCTCCGGGCCCGTCGTCAGCCAGTCGCTTTTCAGGACGTTGACGACGGCGGCGATATCGTCTTCGTCGATCATCTGGCGGCCATAGGGGAGGAATCCGGCCGCCGCGGCGTTGTTTTCGTTGGCGGGGTCCAGCGACAGTTTGGCTATCTCTTCGTCCAATGTCGGCAGCGCGACCCCGAAATCGCGTTCGAAACGGTCCACCGACATTCTGAGGTCCGCGGTCCGGCGCGCCCGGTTCGGCATGACCTTGGACGCGCCGACCGTCGCGGTTTCGGTCTGCAGCCCCAGATGGCGGGCGATGGCAAGGCCGAAGGCCGCTTTGCTGTCGCCGTCGCGGCAGCCCAGATTGTAGGTCCCGGTGTTGCCCGCGCTGGCGGCCATGATCGTCAATTTGGCCAAGGTTTCCACATGCAGCGGTGAGAAAATGGAATCCTCGAACAAGGTGATCGCGCGCCGGTCGCGCAGGGAATCGATCACGAAATCGCTCAGGCTGCTGCGGCCTTCCGTGCGTGAGGGGCCGAAGAAATTGATGCGCAGGATCAGATGGTTCTGAAAGGTCCGGGCGTTCGTTTCGCCATCCAGCTTGGTCCGGCCATAGACGTTGACCGGGCCGGTCTTGTCCTCTTCGTGTTCGCCTTCCGTGTCCGGATAAACCTGATCGGTCGACAAATAGACCAGCCGTGCTTCCGGCGGCATCGCCCATGCAAGGGTCGCGACGCTGTCCGCGTTCAACGCCTGGGCCGATGAGGGTTCATTCTCGCAAGCGTCCACGTTGGTGACGGCCGCCGCATGGATGACCAATGCCGGCTGAACCTTTGCCACCGCTTTCGCCAGCGCGCCGAGATCGGTGATATCGGCGCGGATGTCGCCGTGGCGCCGGCCCAGCAGGACGGTTTGCCAGCCGGCCTTTTCCGCGGCATCCCGCAGATAGGGGCCGAGCAGACCCGTACCGCCGACGATGAGGCAGGTTTTCATCTGACAGTTTCTAGCGTTTGTCTCGGTTTCAACTGCGACGTTGGCTTCAGGCCTTGTCAATCAGCCCCATCAGTTGATCCGGCGTCAACCAGGCGTCGTTCATGTCGGACCGGTACTCGAACCCGTCGGCGACCGGCCTGCCCGCCTCGCCCAGAATACGGTAGGTGACGGATTTGTTTTTCGGGATGTTCGTCGGCGCGATGACGAAGCAGTTGTCGAATTCCAGCGTGTTGATGGCGTCGTCGCGCGTGATCATGGATTCGTGCAGCTTTTCGCCGGGACGAATGCCGACGTCATGGGTCGGATAGCCGGGCGCGATCGTTTCGACCAGTTCGGTCAGTTTCATGCTGGGGATCTTCGGGATGAAGATTTCACCGCCAACCATTTCGCCCAGGCTCTGAAGAACGAAATCGACACCCTGTTGCAGCGTGATCCAGAAACGCGTCATCCGCTTGTCGGTGATCGGTAGCGAGTTGATGCTCTTGCTCATCATTTCCCGGAACACCGGGACGATGCTGCCGTTGCTGCCCAGGACGTTGCCGTAGCGCACGACGCCGAACTTCGTGCCGTGCTCCCCGGCCAGGTTGTTCGCGGCGACGATAAGCTTGTCCGAACACAGCTTGGTCGCACCGTACAGATTGACGGGGTTTGCCGCCTTGTCGGTCGATAGCGCGATAACCTTCTTCACCTTCGAGTCCAGCGAGACGTTCACGACGTTTTCGGCGCCAAGGATGTTCGTTTTGATGGTCTCGATCGGATTGTACTCCGCCACCGGCACATGCTTGATCGCGGCGGCGTGGACGACATAGTCGATCCCCGTCATGGCCCTGCGGAGACGCGCTTCGTCCCGGACGTCGCCGATGAAATACCGAATGCAGGGATGCTCGTTGGGCGAAAACATGCGCTCCATGGCGACCTGCTTCTGTTCGTCCCGGCTGAAGATCACCAGGCGGGACGGTTGGTAGGTCTCCAGAACCCGGCGAACAAAGGCCTGCCCGAAGGATCCGGTGCCGCCTGTAACCAGGATGCCTTTTCCGTTCAGGTCGACGGTCGGTTTGGGGTCGAAATCGGTGTTTCCGGTCATTTTCTTTTCGTTTCTCAGTCTGACGCGTTTGGGGAGTCTCGGTTGGACTGTGTGCTAGTCCTTGAACCGCAACAGCATATGAACTTCTGAGGAAAGCTTACGGCGGTCCAGCAGCAGTTGCATGTCGTCGAGGAGGGGTATCATGGTTTCCCGCCACAGGGGCGAGAGCGAATTGGTGTCGCCGCTGCGTTCCAATTCCACGATCACGGATCGGAACAGATCCACCATATCCGTGCCGAACCACCATTCCGACTGGCGCTCCATGCCGAACTCCCGGCACACCCAGTCGAGGGATTTTTCAGTGAACAGATGGGTGTGGCCGGCCGATAGCTGGCGTTGGAAAACATCCGGGAAAACGGCCTCGAAGACCACGCTGGAACTCAGCAGCGGGACCGAAATGTAGAAATACCGGACGGCTGGGTTCGATTGCAGCGCGGCCAGGATTTCGCGGGGATGCTGAACGTGTTCCAGAACCCCGATCATGGAGACGACATCGGCCTCAATCGACCCCGCCAGGGCGATGGTGTCGTCCAAGTCGTGCTGAATGACGGCACCTGGCGCGATCATCTGGTTCGCGAGGTCAGTCTGGACGCTGGAGACTTCGTATCCCAATGCGTTGTTCCAACCGGCATCCCGCATGGCGGCGACGAAATAGCCGGACCCGGCGCCGAAATCGGCAAAGCGCATCGCTTCCGGCGTTTCGCCGGTTTCGCGCAACGCGTCGCCCAGGAACTCGGCCTTGGGCGCGTAGATGCCGCTCACACGGGTCTTATAGGCGTCCCGGTCCTGCGAAGTATAAGTCTTGGCATAGTCGGCGCCGCCGGCCTCGGTATAGACCGCGGCACAGAAAGCGTCGGTGTCTTCATGCGCGCCCGACAAATGGCCGCAGCGGTCGCAAACCGTGTAGCCGATGCCCTGCTTCGTGAAGGAAGCGCCCGCCAAGGGGGCGTCGCAGCATTTGCAGTTCTGTCGCGGCGGTTGTTGTTTATAGACGTCCCCAACAAGCGAAATTTCCCGATGCAAGCGATCGTTGTCCGAGAAGAAGTCGGCCTTCTGGGAGAGCAGCGCGCCGGCGCTTTTTCCGTATTTCAACATCTGTATCGGTCTTTCTGTCTTCTACGCGCCGGCGACCGGCTCGGCGCTTTCTTGCGGCGCGGTTGTCGGAACGTCGGATAGCTGGCCGTTGAAGGCACTCGTGTACCAGGCGCATTTGTCCATCAACTCGGTATGCGGCCCGCTGGCGTCGACACGGCCCTCGCGGAGGACGACGATCTGGTCGGCACTGGCGGTGGTCATCAGGTTGTGGCCGATCAGCACGATCGTAATGTCCGTATGGTCGCGGATTTTTCTCAGGGCTGCCCGGAACAGGCCTTCCGATTCCGCGTCCAGGCTTGCCGTCGGTTCGTCCATGACCAGCAAGGGCGCCTGCCGAACAAGCGCGCGTGCGAGGTCCAGGCGTTGGCGCTGTCCGCCGGAAAGCCGGCTTCCGTTCTCGCCGAGTTTCGTTTCGAACCCATTCGGCAAGGCCATGATGAAGTCGTAGGCATTGGCCAGTTTCGCGGCTTGTTCGACCTGCTCGCGCGTCGCCTTGCGGAAACCGTAGCGGATATGCTCGGCAACCGTGACGTCGAACATCTGCGGTTGCTGGGGGGCGAAGGAAATCGCTTGTCGCAGGCTGTCCGTGTCGAAGAATTCCAACGGGGTACCGTCGATCTTGATCGTACCGGTGTCAGGGCGGCGCAGGCGCGGCAACAGGTCGATCAGGGTCGATTTCCCGGCCCCTGACGGACCGACGATCGCCGTCATCTTGCCGGCCGGAAAAGTCAGTGTCGCGCCATGCAGCGCCTTGGCGCCGGTTGCTTGATCGCCGTCCTTTTGGCCTTCCGCTGTTTTACCGCCCGCCGTTTCACCATTCGCCGTTTGTCCGTCGTTCCTGTCGTCCACGGAATGGCCATAGGCGAAATGAACATCTTCGAAGGCGATGCCATCGGCGATCTTGTTGATTTTCTGGGTCCCGGTACTGACGTCTTTCGCCGCTTCCAGCTCGTTCAGCCTGCGGACGACGACCTCCACGGAACCGATATTCGCGATATAGCTCTGCCGCGTCGAGATAAGGTCCTTCACCACCGGTACCATGCGAACGAGGATGAAGAAGAACAGAAGGATGCGTTCGAGCTTCAATTCCATCACATCGGAAGAGATATAAAGCAGCACGAAAGCCGCCAGCAGGATGACCGGTTCGATTGCCGTCGCCATCAAGGCGAAAATGCGTCGGCGCTCAAGGGCGATGTCACGCTGTTTTGTGGTGAAGTCCCGCAGCAGCGCCGTTTCCGCGTCCTCGACGCCGGCCAGACGAATCAGGCGCACATGCTTCAGACGCTCGACCAGGAAAGACAGAAGTCTTTGGTTCGAATCCGTCGCCCGGATGCTGACATCCCGCATCCTGCGGAATAGGAAACTCAACCCGATGCCGGAAACGGCGAACACGCCGATAGCGCCGAAACTGAGCGAGGGCGTAAGGCCGACCGCCACGATGCTGTATCCGGCCAGCAGGATGCCGAAGCTGACGAAGTTGATCGCGGACCGGACGGCGCGCAGCGTCGCTTCCAATTCGATGGTCAGTTCGTTGACGAAATCGCCGCCCCGCAGTTTGTCGTGGTAAGCGAGGTCGGTCCGGATGAACCGGTCGAAGGCGGTGTCCCGAATGCGCCGGGCGAGTTCGAAGGCGACATAGCCGACGAACATTTCCCGCGCAAAGAAGAAGCCTTGCCGCACGAGGATGGCAAAGAAGCACATGCTCAACAGCGGGACGAGAGTCGGTTTCAGGCCCGCGATGGCGAGGAAATTCGTCAGAAGATCCCAAATCTTGCCCGACGGCGGCGGCGCGCCTTGCGTGGAGGCGTTCGAAAGATATTCCAGGATCGGCAATAGCATGCCGATTCCGATGCCTTCAAAAACGACAGCGCCGAGTTGAATGCCGATCAGGATCACGATCCAATGGATCGGTACGCTCAAGGTCCGCAGGTTCTGTATGATTCCGGGAAGAAGCACTGGATATGTTGTCCGAATCTAGAGTTGACCGGGTTACCGGTTCTTTGAGAAGGCGTGGATGTCGGTCGGGCGGCCCAAATCTATCCAATATTCATGTATTGGAAATACGCCGACCTTCATGCCCAAACCGTGCGCGCGCTCGAGGACTTCCGGCATGTCGATCCGCTCGCCCCGCCTGACGAGGGCAAAGACCTCGGGGGAAAGGTAGTAGACCCCCGCGGCGATGTGGCGGGTGATTTTCGGTTTTTCCTGAATGCCCCGGAAACCGCCATTGGCGTCGAATTCCACGACGCCGAAGGGCACGTCAACCGAATAGGGGGAAACGCAGACGACGGCGTCGTAGTTGTGGCGAAGATAGAACTGATGCAAGGCGTTGTAGTCGACATCGGTTACCACGTCGCCGTTGATGACCAATGTCGTGTCCTTGGGCGCGGTGCTCAACAATCCAAGGGCGCCCGCTGTGCCGAGAGGTTCTTTCTCTTCAACCAGCGTGATGGTTGCTTTGTTCGAGCGGTCCGCCACGAAACTTTCGATCTGGTCGGCCATGTAGTGCACGGCGATATCGATCCGGTCTATGCCGGCATCTTCCAACGATTGCAGGACATGCTCCAGGATCGGCTTTCCGTTGACCTCGACAAGGGGTTTGGGGGTGTTTCGTGTCAATTCGCCGAGGCGGGTGCCGAACCCGCCGGCCATGATGACCGCCTGGGAAATGCCGACATCGACCTGCGGGTCGTGAGCGATGATTTCCACCAGCCTGGACGCTTCGTCCAGCACCGGCAGGAAATTGACCGGGCGCCGTTTGTCGTAGAGTTGTTTGAGATTTGCTTCCGGATCGCTCGCCAAGCCGTGCTTGTATGCGACGAACATGCACTCTTCGGCCGGCGAATCGAGCGTCAGGCCGCGCAGCAAACCACGCCGGATGTCGCCATCCGTCATCGTCCCGACCGCCTTGCCGCTGCCATCGGTCACGACCTGGCAATATAGGGGGATGGCCGAATTGATCCGGGCCAAGACGTCCCGCAAGGGCGTATCGTGGCCGCAGATGTAGTCGGTGGTGTCGGTGATCTTCAGTAAGGTCATCAGTTAAAATGTCCGTGAATGCCGTATGGCGCCGCCGGGTACAGGCGCCGCGCGTCAAAGGATGGGGGGTGTCGTCCGCCGGGCCAGCAAGGCTTCTGCGGTGTCCCAATCGTCCTGCGTGTCGATATCGATGCTCCGCCAAACGGGCATCGGTAGAATTTTCGTCCTGCCGCCGTAGAACGACCGGCGGTGTCGGAACGATGCGGTTCGAACCGCATAAACAGCGCCGTTCGGGTAATAGACCGGCGCGTCGTTCCGGGTGCTGACCGGATGGGCGGTTCCGTCATCCGCCATGATGTAGAAATGCGCGGCGGGCAGATGAATCTGAGTCATGCTGACCACACCGTCGGTGGCGGGGTCTTCCTGCAGCAGATCGACCGCGTCGCGAATGCATTGGCCGCCTCGCAACGGTGACGTGGGCTGAAGCAGCACCATCATGTCCGGGTCGCGGCCGTCATTCGCATCACGATGCCAATCCAGGGCATGAAGAACGGCGGTTTCGGACTTTGCCGTATCCGTCGCGAGTTCCGGCGGCCGCAGGAAAGGAACGGTCCATCCCAGCCGCCGGCCTTCTTCGGCGATCTCATCACTGTCGGTTGTCAGCAACACGGTGCCGGAAACACGTGAATCCGCGATTGCGGTGTCCGTATGCGCCAGCAAGGTCTTGCCCGCCAAGCCGCGAATATTCTTCCGTGGAAGGCGTTTCGACCCGCCGCGCGCGGGAACAATGAAAAGCAAGTCCATCGATTTGGAGCGATCCGGGCGAATGTTTTCGGGGGAGTGTCGGGCTAGGCGTGGCGCCCGCAATCCGCCGGCGATCATCGGGCAGATAAGTGGATGTGTTTTAATTCCACAATAGCTACCGCACTGCGGAAGAATCGCTCTTCCGGGCAGTAGGAGTCTTATCGGCGCGTTCAGGAAACTTGTCAACAGCGCCCAGCGTAAGGCCTAGTGCGGGTCGAAAGTCCGGTGAAGGGCGATGTGAGAAGGCCATTTTTGGGAGCTGGTTTCCGTGCTGTTGATGGATAGGCTTTGGTTGGGAACCGTGCAAATCGGCAAACGGTACGGTTTGGCGCAGCGGCGGCAGAGCCGGGCGGAAAGTTTCAAGCTGCTCGACCGCGCCTGGGCAATGGGCGCCCGGCGTTTCGACACCGCGCGCAACTATGGCGATGCGGAAGCGCGTATCGGGGAATGGGTGGCGCAAACCGGCAACCGGCCGGTCGTTACCAGCAAGGTGCCGCGCATGGATGGGGTGGAGGACGCCGATATTCCGGCATTCATCGCCGCGACCATCGACGACAGCCGCCGGGACCTGCGATTGGAACGGCTGGACGTCTATCTATGCCATGACAGCGAAGACTTCCTGCGCTCGGTTGTGCGCGATGCGTTGCATCGGGCCGTCGACCGGGGGGCGATCGCCCGATTCGGTGTCTCCTGCTACGGGCCCGACGAAGCGCTGAAGGCTATAGCGGCGGATCGGGACATGTCGTTCATTCAGCTTCCCGCAAGCGTCGTGGACCGCCGCGTGCAGCAATCCACGCTTCTATCGGCCGCCGCGGCAAGTGGCGTGACCCTTGCCGCCCGAAGTTTGTTTCTGCAAGGCGTGCTTCTTTTGGCGGAGGACCGCTTGCCGTCGCATCTGGCGGGCTTGGCGTCGTCGGTCGCGGTGTTGCGCGAAACGGCCGCCGGGAACGGCATCCCGTTGTCGTCCCTGGCGATCGGATACGTTCTTTCGCGTTTGCCCGAGGCCGAAGTTGTGCTGGGCTTTCACACGACGGAACAGTTGCGGGAGGTGGAGCGGTTCAGCGGCGATTTCCCGGCATTTGAGGCCGCCTATGCGGAACTGGATGCTCGGATCGGCGCGGTGCCGCCGAATCTGATCGATCCCCGGAGGTGGCCGCCGACCTAGCCGTCGGCGGGCCGACCGGGCCCCGTTCAGTTCAGGGCGTGCGGGTTTCCGGACGCGGTCTTGGTCGAAAAAGTCTGCATCATGACCAGATTGCTGAGGACCGCGACCAGAAGGTCGCCCACCACCGGCGCGGTAAACAGCCGATACAGCAGCATCCTCGTTCCGATCGGACCGTCATAATTGGCCGCGTCAGGCTGCGTCTTCAGGCGCTTTCGCGTCAGATCGACCAGAGTGCCGAAAACCTGCCTGCTTGCCCGCTTGTGGGTCCACGGCCATCGCAGAAAAATTGCCTCGCGGGCCGTCGTGGTGTCCTTGCGCAGAACCTTCTCCAGTAGGATCAGCCATAGCCATCGCGGCAGATAGTGCAGCAGCCATGTCTGCGTATGGGCTTCATAAGGTGTCAGTTTATGCGGGACTTCATGGAAGGCTCCGCCGCCGGCGCACAGCACCCGGTACTCCTCGCGATAGTATTGGGCGAGGACGTTCGGGCGGACATGTTCGATTACCTGCTGGCTGAAGACGAAATCGACCGAATTGTCCGGCATGGGAATCGTATTGCCGTCATACAGGAAGAATCGCGGCTCGGTCAGTCCCAGCGTGTCGCGAAGGAAACTGTTCCAGCGGTCGCAATTGCCGAATTCCAAGTCAATTCCGTAGATACCGGTGTAGCCGTTCGCCAGCAGCAGAAGGCATGTCAATCCGCCGCCGCAGCCATGGTCAAGGATGACCATTTCCTCCGGGCGCCGGTCGCCCTGTGTTTCGCGCAAGGCGGCGAAGAGCGCTACAAGATGGTACGGCGGCTCGTCATGGACGCGCCGCGCGGCCTCCCGAAACGCGGGCCAGGTGTCAGCCGCCGGGCGTCCGTTAAAATGGGCGTCTTTCATCTCGCCAAAGGCGATCTGGAGTTCTTTCCAAGAAATCTTTCCGTCTCCATTCCGCGGATATTCGGGTTCTCTACCAAATCTGCATAGCATAAGCGGTGCCGGAAACAAGGCCCGCCATCGGTGCCCGCTGTTTTCCGGACGGGCCCATCGCGTTTCGAAAACCGGCTTGACGGGCGCGTCTGAAAAGGTGCAGGAATGGCCCTCGCGCAGAGGGGTGTCGATTCATCGCCTCTGCGGTAGCTTTTCGGAAGCCCGAATTTCAAATTCGACTCCTCACATATCGAACTCCAAAAATTCAGCTGACCCTCCTGTGCGAATCGACTCCGCTGTAATCGACGATGCCGGCGCCCGCCTTGGAACCAAGGCGGAGACCTTGGCCTCGCTTCGCCATGCCTTGGCGGATGCGTCCAACGGTTTCGAGGCGTCGGTCATTCTCCTCGATCAAGTCAACTTCACGGTCGCCGAGTGGGCGCGGAACCGCGACGGGATCATCGACAATATCCTGGGCGCGTTTGCCGGCCAGCAGCTGGTCGTCCGCTCCAGCAGTCTCGCCGAAGACACGGTCAAGGACAGCTTGGCCGGCGCGTTCGACAGCGTGCTGAACGTGGCGCCGGAAACGGTGCCGTTGGCCGACGCGGTCGACCGGGTTGTGGCGAGCTACAATTCCGGGGGCGCCGCGACGGCCAGATCGGACCAGGATCAGGTGCTTGTCCAGCCGATGGCGCGCGATGTCGTCGTTTCCGGCGTGGTCTTCTCGCGTGAGAACAACACGGGCGCCGACTATTACGTCGTCAACTATGACGACTTCTCGGGCAGGACCGACACGGTCACCGGCGGGGAGCATTCGAAACTGTTCTTCGTGCGGCGCGGCCACCTCGAAAGCATGCGGTCCCACCGGTTCTACACGCTTCTGTCGACGGTCGAAGGGTTGGAAAAACTGTTCGGGCTGGAAGCGCTGGACGTGGAATTCGGGATCGACCGGGATGACCGGATTTTCATTTTCCAGGTGCGGGCCCAAACACTTCAGAAAACCTGGGATGAACAGGACAGGGGCGCGTTCCACACCCTTGCAGACGATATCTGGAACCGCGTTCAATCGGGCCTCGTTCCGCGGGAACCGGTTCTTCTGGGCGGTACGACAGTCCTGGGCGAGATGCCGGACTGGAACCCGGCGGAAATCCTGGGTCATGCGCCCACGCCGCTATCGGTTTCGCTGTACCGGATGCTGGTCACGGACGCGGTCTGGGCCCGTGCCCGTGCGGAAATGGGATACCGGGACCTCGGCGACTTGCCGCTTATGGTCGACTTCCAGGGGCGCTGCTATATCGACGTCCAGCGCAGTCTGAATTCCTTCCTGCCCGACGGCATCGACACTTCCTTTGGCCGGGCGCTGATCGATCACCAGATCGACCTGTTGCGGGAAAACCCGCACTGGCATGACAAGATCGAGTTCGAGGTCGCGTTGACCTGTGCCGATTTTGCGACGCATAAACGGATAGACGCCTTGAAGGCAGCGGGGTTCGACGCTGCGGCGCTGGCGGCGTATCACGCGGATCTGCTGTCTCTGACGCGCAAACAGGTCGAGGCGGGCGAACGGGGCCTTCAGGCGACGTTGAAGCGCCAGGATGCCCTTCTGGCGCAACAGGGCGGCGATGTAGGGTCGGAAGACGGCCCCGCGCTTCAAGCGCAGATCGACATGATCGCGAACCACGGCACGCTGCCTTTCGCGATGCTTGCCCGGCACGGTTTCATCGCCATTTCCTTCCTGAAGTCGATGGTTTCGGAAGAAATACTGTCGGAACACCGCGCGGAACAATTCATGCGGTCCGTCCACACCATCACCTCGGAATTCGTGGCGGACCTGCATGCTTATTCCAACGGTGGCCTCGACGAAGGCAGCTTCTTGGCGCGGTACGGTCACCTGCGGCCGGGTACATACGATATCCGCTCGCCGCGGTATGACGAGGTACCCGAACTCTACCTTTCCAAGACCCGTTTCGATGCGCCGGTGTCGGAGGAATTCTCCCTGACCGCCGAGGAAAGCGCCCGAATTGGCGCGGGGCTTCGGCGGTTGGAAATCGAAACCACACCCGACGCGTTGTTCCGGTATATGGAAGGTGCGATCCAGGGCCGGGAACTATCGAAATTCCGCTTCACCCGAAATTTGAGCGATCTGCTGTCGCGGTTGCGGGCATGGGGTGAACGGGCCGGATTGAGCGTGGACGACATCGCGTTTCTCGAGGTCGGCGATATCCAGTCGGCGGCGATGTCCGGACCGGATGGGGATGCGCTCCGGCGGCTCGGCGACCAGAACAGGGAACGTCACAAGGTCGCCCGGATGATCCGGCTGCCGGCTTTGATCACGGATTGCGCGGATGTGAACGTGGTTCGCTATCCGATGGGAAGGCCAACCTTCATCACGCATCAGCGCGTGACGGCGCGAACCGCTGTGCTGGGCCCGGGTCAAACGGCGGATATCGACGGCAAGATTGTCCTGATCGAAAGTGCGGATCCCGGTTACGATTGGATTTTCTCCAAACCCATCAAGGGGCTGATCACGAAGTTCGGCGGCGCTAATTCGCATATGGCGATCCGCTGCGCGGAATTCGTCGTTCCGGCGGCGATCGGATGTGGTGAGCGGCTGTTTGACGAACTGGCCGCGGTCGGGAATGTCGAGTTGGACTGCTCGGCCCATACCGTGAAGCGGGTCGGCGTGTGATTCTGGCGGCGATGTCCATGCGCGACGACACGGTCGCCAGTTACGGCGAGGTCAGGTCCGGCCTGTCGACCGAATGGGCCGACTGGTTGCAAACCATCGGCGTCACACCGGTTGCGATCCCGAACGGCGCGGCCGATGTGCCGGGCGCCCTGACCCGCGTGAGCCCCGATATTGTAATACTGACGGGCGGGAATGACGTCGTGGCGGGCGATGATGCGAGCCGGGTTTCCGAGCGGCGGAACCGGACCGAGACGGAAATGGTCGATTGGGCGCTTGCCGCCGGCAAGCCGGTGGTCGGGTTCTGCCGTGGCCTGCAGTTCTTGAACGGCTATTTCGGGGGCGGCATACGTACCGAATTGCCGGGACCCAGCAAGTCGCATGTCGCAAAGGTCCATACCGTCCGTCTGGACGGATTTCTGCGGGACCTTGCCGGCGTGGACGACGTGGCGGTGAATTCGTTCCACGACCAAGGCGTTCTGGCCGATGACGTCGCCGACGGGTTCGAAATCTGCGCCCTTTCCGTGGACGGGGTCGTCGAAGGGATCCGACACCTCACCGCTCCGGTCGCCGCTCTCCAATGGCACCCTGAGCGCGACCAGGGCATGCCGGAACTGTGCGGGCGACTGGTCCATTCTATACTTGAACGGAACAAGCGGGAGGCTTCCGCATGAAGGCCATCCTGCTGGCCGCGGGACGGGGGTCCCGCTTGGCGCCGCTGACGGACGACCGGCCGAAATGCATGGTGCCGTTCTGCGGACGGCCCTTGTTCGAATGGCAATTGGAGGCGCTGCGGCAAGCCGGCATCCAAGACATCCATGTGGTGACCGGCTACAGGGCCGACGCCTTCGCCCCCTACGACGTGACGTGCTGGCACAATCCCGACTGGGACAGCACGAACATGATCGCGTCGTTGATGGCGGCGCGGACGGTCCTGGAAGACGGGGGCGATGACATGATCGTCGCCTATACGGACCTGGTCTACGAACCGCGGTTGATTTCCGCCCTGTCCGAAAGGCCGGAGGCGCTGGTCCTGAAAATCGATCTGCGCTGGGAACAGCTTTGGAAGCTTCGGATGGACAATCCCTACGACGATGCGGAAACGCTGACTTATGACGCCGAAGGCCGCATCACGGGGCTGGGCTTGAAGATTTCCTCGCCGTCCGACGTCCAGGGCCAGTATATGGGCTTGCTTAAACTGTCGCCCGGCGGCGCGCGCAAGCTTGTCGCGTTCTGGGATGAAGCCTCGGACACGCCCGATTGGGCTTTGGGAAAACAGAAGAAGAACGCCTACATGACCGATATCCTGCGCGGCATGATCGCGGCCGGCGTGGACGTCGTCGCGGACTTCACGCAGGGCGGATGGTTCGAGGTCGATACCGGCGACGATCTTTCCGTATATGAGGGGGCCGTCGCCGACGGCAATATGGCCGGGCTCGTTTCGCTGCAATGGAATGCCGGCGAATGATGGATCGGCCGAACGGTATATCCAGGTCGACCTGCATGGCGGCGAACTGTCACTCTGAAACGGCTTGGAGCGCCTGGGCATGATTGTCTGGTTGAATGGTTTGTCGGGGAGCGGCAAATCGACCGTTGGAAGAATTCTGCACAGGATGATCGTTCCCCATAATCCTGGAACGGTTTACCTCGACGGGGATTTTCTGCGCGACGTTTGGGGCGACCGGCTTGGTCACACCGTCGACCAACGACGGATAAACGCCGACAGAATCTCCAGGTTATGCAAGATGCTCGACGATCAGGGCGTCAATGTGATCGCCTCGGTCATGCACATGTTCCCCGATTGGCAAGATTGGTACCGTGAGAACTTCCATGAATATTTCGAGGTCTTTCTCGATGTTCCGATGGACGTCCTCCGGGCCCGCGACAGCAAGAATATCTATAAGGCCGCCGAAGCCGGTGAGATGCAGAACGTCGTAGGAATCGATATCGAGTTCCCGCGCCCGACGAAAGCGAACCTGGTGATCTCGGCGCCGGAGGTGCTCGAGCCGGCGGACGAAATCGCCAAGCGGATCAACAGCCATTTGCCGACGTCTTGGCCGTCACGGATATCCTTCTAGCGCCATGATTTGGGCAGGCATCGTCGGCCTTCTCGCCGTAACGGAAATTGTCCTGGCGGTCACCGTCAACCGGCTGCGCAAAGACTTTCAGTGGTTGATTACCAAGAAGGATCTGTTGCCGGAATTCAATGACGAACTGACAACGAAATACTTCAAATCCCTCCACGATCCCGTCCTTGGATGGTTGCGGCGACCGGGTTCGGCGGGTGAAGACGATACCGTCCACGGCAAAACGTCCTACAGCATCGATGCCCTGGGGCGCCGTGCCGACAGCCTGACGGGTGAAAAGGTCGGGCGTGTTTGGGTTTTCGGCGATTCCTTCGCCTTCAGCCGCATGGTTGGTGACGCGGAAACCTGGCCGCATTATCTGGGCGATTGTCTCGGTGAGCCGGTCGACAATTTCGGGGTCGGCAATTTCGGTCTGGATCAGGCGACGCTCAGGCTGGAACGCGAGCTTGCCGCAAGCGAGAGAGCCCCGGATGTTGTCGTCATGAACATCGTACCCGATACGATGGCGCGGGTGCACAGTCACTGGAAGCATTATTACGAGTACGGAAACATTCTTGCTTTCAAGCCGATATACAAACTGGACGGCGGGAAGCTGACGTTTCATCCGATGCCCATACCCGATCAAGCGCATTTGAAGAATTTGGCAACGGTTCTGCCATCCATTCAAGAGAAGGATATCTTCTTCGAAGCGAAGTTCCTGAAGGATATTCTGCGTTTCCCTTACACGTTCAGTTTCTTTCGACGGTTCCGCAGAAACGCACTGATCGTCGGATACCTGATTCTGTCGAAGACAATCGGCGACGCATCGCAAAAATGGCGGATGCGCGCCGTCAACGTCATCCTCGCAGAGAATGCGAAACTGAACAGAAAACTGTATCGCAACGATGAACGCTTGAATTTGCTTCAGGCAATCGTCGTCCGGTTTCGGGACGTCTGTCACGCGGCCGGCGCGACCCCGGTTCTGATGATTTCCCCGCAGCCGGCGGATCTGCATCGCGGCGCCGGGAAACCTGTCTACTACAAGGACTTTTTCGAGGGAGCCAAGAACCTGCTCCCCGTGATCGACCTGACGGACATGGTGGAACGATGGGACGCCGGCGGTGAGGCCTATGTCTACGGCCCGATGGGCCCCCATTTCACGCCGGAAACCAACAGGAAGGTGGCGGAGCTGTTAGCCCCCACAGTTCTGGAAAACCTGTCCTCCGAAAACCGGTCGGAACCAACAAGAAGAAAGGAGAACAAAATTGTATAGTTTTTATTTCGGAGAAAAAGAAGAACTGGCGAAAGACGATTTTCAGTTCCTCCTTTCGATCAAGCGGATGCTTCCGCGATGGATGAACTCCCTTACGGATTCTTCCTTCTCCATTCTAAATAACATTCTTCGCGAAAATACAGCACCGGGCAGGGCGCAAATACTAGAGACGGGCATTGGCGCGACGACCCTGCTTCTGGTGCATTATGCGATGAAGTTCGATGGCCATGTCTACAGTTGGGATATGAACTCGTCGAAAGGGTCGACCATCCGCCAAGTGATTGCCGAAACGCTCGAGCCGTTTCATCGGAAAAGCATCGCCGATCACTGGACCTTTATCAGCTCGGATACGACCTGCCCCCATCTTGGGGTTGGAATCATCGGCGATCTTGTCGATGAACTTCATATCACCCATCACGACTCCAATCATACGTGGTCGGTGGTCGGTGGGGAATTGGCGGGCGTGATGCCTGTTCTGGGCGAGGGCGCGGTGGTCTGCATCGACGATGCGCATCAGGGCTACGAGCACACCTATGAGCCGATCATCAATGTCGGTCGGCGTAAAATCGGGTTGCCGCCGGTCCCGCCGATGGACGGCAATAGCTGCGCGCCGTTGTATGAAAGGGTTCCCGATTACCTTCGTGAGAATTTCAATCGCGTCGATCTGCTCGACGGGTTGAAAGACGCGGACGTCGAAGACGACTTGTATTATGCATGGTACGCGGCGGATCGGCGCAACATGGCGTCGGTCGGGATGGAAAAAATGAACGAACTCGCGGGACGATTTGTCGCCTTCCGGGTTGCCGGAAGAAAGTAGTAAACCCGGGTCGAGTAGGGACATCCCCGGGACGGGCCACCCGCATTGAGTATGGACGAGGCCCGCGCATTCCGGAGAGCCGGGACAGTAAACCTAGATAAAGACCGCCCCGGGCCATGGACCTTATAGGCGTGGAGCGCTCCGTGGATCTAAAGCGCCGGTTCGTTGCGTATCACGTTTTGAAACCGGTTCGCTTTTGAAAGCCCCAAACAGCTAGATATCCGTCAGACAGCAAGAGCAACGACATAGCTCAGACAACGAAGAGGAATGGTTATGAGTACTATCAAAGAGATTATCCGATCCGCTTATCCGACGACCGATGAGATGGAATTCTGCGCCGGTCTGCGTGACGGCAAGTTCACCCGCGAAGAGATCTTGCGGGCGGAAATCGTGGAACTGTACCGGGCGCTGAACACGCGCGGCATGATCCAGGAAATCTATAAGGAAAAGTTGCGCGAAGCGAACGAGAAGGGCGTGATCAAGGACGGCGAGTTGTCCACGATGGAAGAGGTCATCGACGACGAAGGCGAAACCGAAGAGCACATGGATCACCTCGACATGCGTTTCAAACTGTTCGTCGGCACGGTCGTCGATCGGTCCACCTGGCCGGTCTTCAACCAGGACCTGGAAGACATCAACAACGAATGGATGACGATCTGCAAGGAAACGGATCTGTTCACGCTGATGTCCGTCACGGCAGGCATCGAGGACTGGTATTCCCCGACCTCGAAATTCTTCGAAGACGAGTACCGCAAGCGCGGCTTCAACACCGAGGAACTTGAACTCTTCATCGCGCATCAGGATGCGGATATCGAGCACTCGGAAGCGCAGTTCGACATTCTCGAGCGCAATATCGACCGGATCGATATTCCGAAAGTGAAGGCCATGCTGAAGCGCACCTTCGATACGTCCCGCGCCTATGACCGGATGAAGCGCGTTCTTGCCGAAAGCGACGCTTCGCTGGAAGACCTGGTTGAAAAGCGTCAGGCGGCTTAACGGCCCGGCGTCGGACCCTTTGTCCGAAACACTGTATCGTTTGTTCTGATGACCCGAAGGCGCGTGACGTTGGCGGAGGTCAAGGCCTCTATCAATGCCAATGTTCCAGCACACTTCACGGTGCGCTGGTTCGGTCGCCCGTTAGGGGACTTGATGACGCCGGCGTTCTGCGCCGCGGGTCTCAGTGCAAACCAGGTTACGATATTGCGGGCGCTGATCGCCTTTGGCGGGCTGGGCCTGTTCCTGGTCCCCGGCTTCGTGTGGGGCCCGGTCTGCGCCGCGATGGTTTTCTACTTCTGTTTCATCCTGGATTGCGTCGATGGGAATATCGCGCGTCTGCAGAACGACGCCTCCTACTGGGGCAAGTTCATGGACGGCATCGCGGATTTCATCTTCGTCCAGGGCGCGCCGTTGGCCGCCGGTGTCTGGGCATGGCAATACGATGGCTCGGCAGAATATCTTTTGTTGGGGGCGTTGGTCACCGTCACGACCTTGGCCAGCCAAATGCTGCGGGCTCGGCTCAGCTTCATGCGCGAATGGATGGTTTCTCTTTCCGGGCCGATCGACCCGGCGGTGGAAGAGAGGGTCCGTACGGCCCGCAAGGTTCAGGCTTTCATAGGCGAAACCTATGTCAACGGGACGTTCTTCGCCCCCCTCATTCTGATCGCGACCCCGCTCTTCGGTGTCCAACCCTATCTGATTGCGCTCGCCCTGGTTCAGTTCCTGCCGGAACTCATCTGGATCGGCGCGACCCTGTCTGAAGCGAGCCACCTGCTGGCGCGGCATAGGCGCAGCAAACACGCGCCGCCATTAACGGATTGAATTTAAGAAAATGAATAGTCGCATGAAGAATATAGCCATGGGCGCTCGGTCCCAGATGGTTTTCCTGATGGTGGCGGTTGCGCGTTCCTTGAAGGAAAAGCACGGCAGCACCATCCATCTCTATTGTTCGACGATAGAGGAAGAGAAGTATTACCGGACCAAGTTCGGCGACGTTTTCGCCTCGATCGTAATCGTGGACTCCGCCCAGGCCAGGGCGTTCGACACGGACCTGGACGAAGAGAAGGTTTTTGAAAGCGCGCGCCGGCACGAATCATTCATCGGCGAAACGATCAACAGATTGATCGTTCCCGACCGGCATTTCGGCAGGGGATATTCACTGGGCGGCTACTACCATCCGCGGTCGGTGACGTCGGAGGAGACCACCTACCTTCAGGCCGTCAACGCGCATTGCAAGGAATTGGACTTCTGGGAGCGGGAGTTCAAGGAAAAGTCCATAACGCTTGCCCTGAACTGTCCGGTGATCGCCTATTTCGTCGGCAAGGCGATGGGCATTCCTTATCGGGCACTGGCCGGCAGCCGGTACAAGAACCTGCACTATTGGGCATGGAACCCAATGTACGAAAATCCGCTCTTCGCAAAGACCTATGAGAGCAAGTCCGGATCGGATGACCTCCAACTGCTGGAACCGTATCATTCCCATCTGTCTGCGCGGAAGACCTACAAGAACAAGTTTACGTTCAGAACCCTTGTGCAGCGGTCGGTCTATTTGATCGCGCAGCGTGCCTATTGGAAATACCGCGGCTATGAAAAAGGCAAGGTCGGCTATTACCTGTCCCAAAGCCTGCAGCTGCTGTACCGCATGTGGCGCGAATACGCGCGCCTGATGCGCATGCCGCTGGTGAAGCTTGAGGATCTGAAGGGTAAGAAGTTCGCCTATTTCCCGATGCATATCGAACCGGAAACGGCGTTGCATGGCATCTCACCGGAATATTTCTATCAGCATAGCCTGATCGCCGCCGTGTCCCGGGACTTGCCGGCCGATACCATTTTGGCGGTGAAGGAACCCTATGGCATGATCGGCCGCCGGCCGGATCACTTCTACCGGCAGATCCTGGATCTGAAAAACGTGGTGATGTTCGACCCATGGGAAATCGGAATCAAATGCGCACAAACGGCCGATGTCGTCGTGACGATCTGCGGGACGGCCGGTCTGGAAGCCGTCGCCGCCGGAAAGCCGGTGATCTCATTCGGTCATCACAACATGTACAACTCGCTGCCGTCGGTTCGCGTCGTATCCGACGAATCCAAGCTCAAGGGCTATCTGGCCGACGCGCTATCGGGAAAGACGCCGGCGTCCGAGATTCGGGCTGAGGCATCGCGCCTGTTGTCGGCGATTGTGGACTGTTCATTCGACCTTGGCGAATACGATTACATAGACCTGGAAAACTTCACCCAGGAATATGTGGAACTGGCCGTCGACGCCCTGGGCGAAAGTGCTACGGCGCATGAGGAATTGGACCTGAGCGCCTGAGCGTATTCCCCGCTCCGCCATTCACCCCTGATACGACGGAACCATGACCCCAATCCGAATCCTGGCGCGGCTCGACGTTAAGAGCCAGAACGTCATCAAGGGTATCCATCTCGAAGGCCTGCGCGTCATCGGGAAGCCTTTCGATTTGGCGACGAAATACTATGCCGACGGGGCGGACGAGATTGTCTACATGGACACCGTCGCCTCGCTCTATGGGCGCTCCAATATCCTGCCCGTGGTCCAACAGGCCGCGGAGGATATTTTCGTGCCCCTCACCGTCGGCGGCGGCATCCGCACCGAAGAGGATATCGTTGCGGCGTTGCGCAGCGGCGCCGACAAGGTCGCCATCAATACCGCCGCCATCAAGGACCCGGCATTCCTGACCCGCGGCGCCAATGCCTTGGGGTCGCAATGCATCACGCTTTCGATCGAGGCGAAAAACCGGGCTCCCGGAAAATGGGAAGCCCTGACCGATAACGGGCGCGAGATGACCGGCGTCGACGTCCTTGAATGGGCGAAGGAGGGCGAGCGCCTCGGCGCCGGCGAAATTCTGCTGACATCCGTGGACCAGGAAGGCACGCAAACCGGTTTCGACATCGACCTGATCGGGCAGGTGCGCGACGCGGTCCGCATTCCGGTCATTGCCGCGGGCGGCGCGGGCAAGGCGGAACACGTCATCAAGATGATCAAGGAAACCGGATGCGATGCGATCTGCTGCGCCGCGATCTTCCACTATAAGAAACTCGACATTCCCGATCTGAAGCGCGCGATCGCCGATGCCGGGTTCGAGGTCCGCCTATGATTACCGTCATCGATTATGGGCGCGGCAATCTCTTCAGTCTGGATCAGGCCCTGAAGAAAATCGGCGTCGAGGCCGAAAGGGTGCATACCGGCGACGGGGTCGTGGCGGCGACAAGGTTGATCCTGCCCGGCGTAGGCGCGTTCGGAGATGCGATGCAGGGCTTGCGGGAACGCGGCCTTGCCGACGCCATCCACGGCGCGGTCGCCCGCGGCGTCCCCCTGCTTGGCATATGCGTCGGGATGCAGTTGCTGTTCACCAAGGGCGAGGAGTTCGGCGAGCACGAGGGGCTGGGCCTGATTCCCGGCACTGTGAGGCGCCTGCCGGACATCGAGGCCAAGGACGCAGACCGCATCCCGAATGTCGGTTGGCGCAAAATCCAACCGGGACCGGCGGCGCCCGCCTTGGGGATCGAGCCGGGCGCGGATGAGTTCTATTTCGTTCATTCCTTCGCGCCGGTCGTCGATGACCCGCAGGACGTTGCCGGATCTATACGTTTCAACGGCAAGGATGTCGCCATCGCGGTGTCGCGCGGGACCGTCTCCGGCGTCCAGTTCCACCCTGAGAAAAGCGGCGAAACCGGTTTGGCGTTCCTGAAGAAATTCACGAACAGCATTTAAAGTTCAATTCTGGAGTAGAAGCATGGCTGAAGTGCAGGAGATTGACGGCAAGACATACGTCACCGACCCGGAAGACGGATCGTTGGAAGTGAAATATGGTCTTCCGGCGGAGGTGAAGTTTTGCAAGTCCTGCGTCATTTCCAATCAGCGCCCGTCTTCGGCGGTCGAGTTCAAACACAATAAGGACTCGAAAAAGACCACCATCGGGTTCGACGCGGAAGGCATCTGCGACGCTTGCCGTTTTGCGGAAAAGAAGCGTGCCACGATCGATTGGGAAAAGCGCGAGGCGGAGCTGATCGCGCTCTGCGACGAGTACCGCTCACGCAACGGGTCCTATGACTGCCTCGTGCCCGGGTCGGGCGGCAAGGACTCGGTCTATGCCAGCCATGTCCTGAAGGTGAAATACGGGATGCATCCGCTGACCGTCACCTGGTCGCCGCACCTCTACACCGATACCGGCTGGCACAATTTCCAGAACTGGCTTCATATCGGTGGGTTCGACAACTACCTGTTCACGCCCGACGGCCAAACCCATCGAAAGCTGACGCAGCTTGCCTACCGCAACCTGCTGCATCCGTTCCAGCCCTTCATTCTGGGACAGAAGAACTATGCCCCGCGCATGGCCGCCAAGTTCGGTGTTCCCCTGGTCTTCTATGGCGAGAACGAAGCGGAATACGGCAACCCGACCGACGAGAACGACAGCGCCCAACGTAAGGCGACCTATTTCGCGTCCGAGGATATCGACAAGGACGCACTCTATTTCGGTGGCGTCTCCTACAACGAACTGCCTGATCACGGCATCAGCCTGGGGGCGATCGACCCTTATCTGCCGGCGCCCGCCGCCCTGTTGCAGGAAGCGCAGGTGGACGTTCGGTACCTGGGCTACTACCTGCCCTGGACGCCGCAGGAGAACTACTACTACTCGGTCGAGCATTGCGGCTTCAAGGCGAACACGGAACGGACCGAAGGGACCTATTCCAAATATAACAGCATCGACGACAAGACCGACGTCTATCACTACTGGACCACGCTGATTAAGTTCGGTATCGGGCGCACGACCTATGATGCGTCACAGGAAATTCGCAACCAGCATATCGACCGGGAAGAGGCCGTCGCCCTTGTCCACCGTTACGACGAAGAATTTCCGACCAAGTATTTTCAGGAATTCCTGGATTACCTGGATATGGAAAAGGACGAGTTCTTCGAAATCGCCGATACTTTCCGCTCGCCGCATTTGTGGAAAAAGGGCGAGAACGGCTGGCGCCTCCGCCACAAGGTTTCATAGCCGGTCGGCGGTTCGAATACCGCCGTATCAGAGAAGAGTTCCAAGGCCGGTCCCCGCGACCGGCCTTTTCTTTTGGCGCGCCCGGCTTCGAGGCATCGCCAAGTGCCGCCGTATCCGACACTTCTGGCGGGTCGCCGGGGGCGGTTGCCCTACCGCACGACTTTGCCCGTCAGCGGGATCGCCCTGTTCTCGTTTGCCAGAGCGACGATCTCGTCGATCGACAATTCCTCGTCCACCCCGTCCAGGCAGACCGCGATGCGGTCGGGATAGGCTTTGTAAATCTCTTCCGCCGCCCGGCATTCATAAACAGGGACATAGCGGAAGACCTGGTTGATCGGTTGGAAAGAGGCCGACGGGGTCGGATCGATCAGCAGCACCAAAAGCGCAAGCTCCATAACATACCTCCAGTTTCCGTCTCTCGGCTTAGACGATAGCGCACGTCGTGCGCATTTTGAAGGAAAATGTCACAGATCTGTAATTATACGGTGTAACGCCACTTCGGCGGTGGATGCTTGAATGGTGCTCGCTTGACCCGAAAATCTAAGAAAAGTGTCGGTGCCGGGTGCTTATATGCTTTAATATTAATGTTGCGGTATGTTTTGGCTTGGGCGTGAGAAGATCGGGAATGGAACGATGAATAAAATCCGGGCATCTGCATTCGTGATGCTGGCGGGACTGGCGCTGTTCCTCGCAACAGGCCGGGCCGAGGCGGAGACCCTCCACGTTCTGGCGGACTACAAGGCCTATCCCAAGAATTGGCGGGGGCTGGACGGCAAACCGCACGGGATCATGATCGACATTCTGGCAGAGGTCACCAAGAGAACCGGCATTTCCTTCGACTATACGATGGTGCCGTGGAAGACGGCGTTCGAGAAAAGCAGGAACGGGGAGGGTGCGATCATCGGCCTTTCCAAGACGACGGAGCGTGAGAAGACATGGTTTTACTCGTCGGTGATGTATGAAGATCCGCTTGTGCTCGTGGCATGGAAAGATCGCCCACTGGCTTACTCCGGACTGACCAGCCTTCAGGGAAAGACGATAGGGGTAAAACTCGGTGCCTCCTATGGTGACGACTTCGACAGCGCCGTCAAATCCGGCCTGTTCAATGTCGTGCAAACGCATGATCGCGTCGGACAGCTTAAGATGTTGGCGCGCGATCGTCTGGATGGGGTTCTGGTAAGTCCGGGTGCATTCGCCTTGGAGCCTCTTTTCAGGGAAGACACGGAGTTGGAACAGGACAGGAGCAACTTCCTGGTTGTCGAACCACCTATGAAACTCGACCCCAACTATCTGGGAATTCCGAAAGTTATGGAAAAATCCTATTTGCTGGAGCCGATAAATGCGGCTTTGAAAGAGATCAGGGAAGACGGAACCTTCAGCAAAATCGTGGACGTCAATACAGACAAGGCGACGCGAGAGCTTCGGTTCGGAAACTGACGCTGTTGCGCGCGGCGAAATTTTTTCCCGGCCCAGCACCGTGGGGCGGTTCGCCTATTCCTCCGCCAAATATCATTCCGCCTCGTTCAGATAAACCGTCGCCAGGTTCTGGTGGTAGTGCCGCCAATTCTCATTGATGAAACCGCGTTCCACGTCCCGGACCTCGCGGACCGGCTTGGCGGGGACGCCGGCCCAAAGCTCACCGGATTTGACGCGCTTGCCCGGTGAGACGACGGCCCCGGCGGCGACGACCGCGCCCGATTCCACATGCGCGCCGTCCAGCACCTTGGCCCCGATCCCCACCATGCAGTCGTCCTCCAGCACGCAGCCATGCAGCATCACGCCATGGCCGACGGTGACGTGCTTGCCGATGAGGGTGGGGAACTTGCCTTCAAAGACATGGACGACGGTGCCATCCTGGATGTTCGTATCCTCGCCGACCTCGATATAATGATCGTCGCCGCGCAGGACGCAGGAAAACCAGACGCTGCTGCGATCGCCCAGGCGCACGTCGCCGATGATCGCCGCGGTGGGCGCGATGAAGACGTCCGCGCCGATGGTGGGGGAAATACCCTTGAACGGCATGATCACGGGTTTCGACATGGGCGGTCTCCTTGCGCGAAGTGTTTTTGATCGTTCTTTCTGCGGCAAAAGTTACATTGCGCGCGGGGCGCTGCAAGCAAGCTGGGCGAAGGCCGCGGCGTCGTTTAATCTCGGGCGCATGAGCACGCTCGACGACATGGACCGGAAGATCCTCGCCATTCTGCAGAAGGAGGCGGATATCCCCATCGCCCAATTGGCGGAACGGGTCGGCATGTCGCAAAGCCCGTGCTGGCGGCGGGTGAAGAAGTTGCGGGACGAGGGGGTGATCATCGGGCAAGTGGCCCTGGTGGACCCGAAACGCGCGGGGCTCAGTCTGACGGTGCTGGCCACCGTTTCCCTGAACGACCATCACGACGAGACGGTCGCCGCCTTCGAACGGGCCGTGGAAGTTTGGCCGGAAGTCCTGGAATGCCACGCGGTGTCCGGCGACCGGGACTATCACCTGCGTATCGTCGCCGCGGATATGGAGGATTACGAGCGCTTCCTCTCCGGCCGGTTGCTGAAGCTGAAACAGGTCGCGTCGGTCAATTCGCGCTTCTCCTTGCGCCGGGTGAAATACGCGACCGCTCTGCCGGTATAGCCGCCGGTCCGGCTATTCGGCGGCGAAGCGGAAGGCGCTCTCCGGCGGGTTGCGATAAGCCTCTTCCAGCGCATCCCATTGCCGCATGACTGTGCTCAATGCGCGCTCCTTCACGGGGCCGAAACCGCGGATTTCCATCGGCAGGGCCAGCAGCGCCAGGGCGGCCTCCCGATTCTCCGCCGTCAGCGTTTCGGCGATTTCGTCGATCACACCCTCGAAACGGCGGATCAGGGCGCGCTCCGTCTTGCGCTCCGCGGAATGGCCGAACGGGTCGGCCCAGCGCCCGCGCAATCCCTTCATCCGCGCCAATCCCTTCATCACGGGCCGCAGCCAGGGGCCGAAACGGCGTTTCCGGGGCTCACCATCGGTACCCGGCTTCGCCAGGATGGGCGGGGCAAGGTGATAGGCGATTTTGTAATCTCCCTCGAACCGGTTGGCGACCTGGGCTTCGAAATCGCTTTCCGTGAACAGGCGCGCGACCTCGTATTCATCCTTATAGGCCATCAGCTTGAACAGCGACCGCGCCGCCGCTTCGGTCAGGTCGGTTCCGCCGTTCAGGGCCTTCTCGGCGTCGTGGAGCTTTTGTATCCGCGCCGCGAAACGGTTCGCATAGGCAGCATTTTGGTAGCCGGTGAGGAAATCGACGCGGCGCCGGATGATCTCGTCCAGGGTCTCGGCGGGTTTGAACCGCGCCGGGGCGCCGTCATCGGCGAGCAGGTCCCGCACCGCGGCGGGATCGGCGGCCAGCAGTCGGCCCCAGGCGAAAACGCGTTTGTTCGCCGCCACCGCGACGCCGTTCAACGCGATCGCGCGGGTGAGGGCGTCGAGCGAAACCGGGATTTCGCCCTTCTGCCAGGCGAAGCCCAGCATCAGGATATTCGCGCCGATGCTGTCGCCCGTCAGGGTCAAGGCGGCCTGGGTCGCGTTCAGGCTGTCGACCCCGGATTCTCCCAAAACGTGATACAGAATATCCAACATCATGTCCGGTTTCTGTATCGCTTCCGGGTCTTTCAGGAAGGCCGCGGTGTGGATCATCTGGCTGTTGGCGATGACCCGCGAATGTCCCGGTTTCAGAGTCGCGATTGCGTCCGGAGAGGTAGCGACGACCAGGTCGCAGGCCAGCAACAGATCCGCCTGTTCCGGTTCGATCCGCACCTGGTTCAGCTTTACCCCCGGCGCTCCGAGGCGCACATGGCTCAACACCGCGCCGCCCTTCTGCGCGAAGCCCATGAAGTCGAGCACGCTGGCCGGCCGTCCTTCCAGATGCGCCGCCATGGTGATCAGCGCACCGACGGTGACGACACCGGTGCCGCCGACGCCGGCGACCAGGATTTCGGCCGGCTTTGCCGACGGCTTGATATCCGGTTGGGGCAGGTGGGCCAGCCGAGCGGCGAACGCGGCGTCTGACAGATCCGCGCCGGTCCGGCGCCGCAAACGCCCGCCTTCGACCGTGACGAAGCTGGGGCAAAAGCCGTTTTGGCAGGAATAGTCCTTGTTGCAGCTCGATTGGTCGATGGCCCGTTTGGTGCCGAATTCGGTTTCCAGCGGTGCGATGGAGAGGCAGTTGGATTTGACGCCGCAATCGCCGCAGCCTTCGCAGACGAGGTCGTTGATGACGACTCGTTTCGCCGGGTCCGGGTAGTCGCCCTTCTTGCGGCGGCGGCGCTTTTCCGTGGCGCAGGTCTGGTCGTAGACGAGGGCGGAGACCCCCGCGACCTCCCGCAAGTCCCGCTGTACCGTGTCGAGTTCCGCCCGGTCGTGGACGGGCACGCCCATGCCGCTGTCGTATTTCGACGGGTCGTCGGTCACCAGTTCGATGCGCCGCACCCCTTCGGCGCGCAGTTGGGCGATGATCTGCGGCACGGTCAGCGTGCCGTCGACGGGCTGGCCGCCGGTCATCGCAACGGCGTCGTTATAGAGGATCTTGTAGGTGATGGTGGCTTTGGCGGCGATTGCCTGGCGGATCGCCAGAATACCGGAATGGAAATAGGTGCCGTCGCCCAGGTTCTGGAAGACATGCTTCGTTCTGGTAAAGGGCGCGAGGCCGATCCAGTTCACGCCCTCGCCACCCATCTGGGTCAGGCCGCTGGTTTCGCGGTCCATCCAGTTCGCCATGAAATGGCAGCCGATCCCGGCAAAGGCCTTCGACCCCGCCGGCACTTTGGTGGAGGTATTGTGCGGGCAGCCGGAACAGAAATAGGGCATCCGCTTGGCGGCGCCGGAAATACCGGCCAGCGAGGCGGCTTCCGGCCCTTTCGGCGCCAAGCCGGCGCGGACCAACCGCACACCCGCCTGCAGGACAGGCGCGGTTGCGTCGAGATATTCGGCAAGCTGACGGGCCAGGCGGGCCGGGCGCATCTCCCCGCAACCGGGCAGGAACGCGCCGCCGTCCGGCCGGGTCTTGCCCCAAAGCCGTGGGCGGCGATCGGCCGGTGCGTTGTAGAACAGGTCCTTGATCTGACCCTCCACCACCGGGCCCTTTTCTTCCACCACCAGCAGGTCGGAAAGCCCGGTACAAAACGCTTCCATCGCGACGGGCTCTATCGGGAAGGTAAGCCCCAGCTTGCGGACGCGGATGCCGGCATCCCTCAGCGCCTTCTCGTCCAACCCCAGCAGGCGCAACGCTTCCATCAGATCCAGATGCGCCTTGCCGGCGGTGACGATGCCGAGCGTCGCGTCCGGTGCATCGACGATCATGCGGTCGATGGGGAAGACGGCGCGATTGGCGCGGACAAAGGCATGGACCGCGTCCAGCTTGAAACGCAGACGTTCCTCGATCGCCAGACTCGGCAGGTCGCCGTTCCGGTAATGCAACCCGCCGGGCGGTGGGGTGAAGTCGTCCGGTGTCACGAAAGCGGGAAAACTGTCGGGCAAGGCGACGGAGGCGGCGCTTTCGACGGTTTCGGAAATCGCCTTGAACCCGACCCAAGCGCCGGAGAACCGGCTCAACGCCCAACCGTAAAGACCGAAACTCAGGTATTCCTCTATGCTCGCCGGGTTCAGGACAGGCATCGACCAGGCCATCAGTGCCTGATCGCTTTGATGCGGCATGGAGGAGGAGACGACACCGTGATCGTCGCCGCAGACGACCAGCACGCCGCCATGGGGCGAGGACCCAAAGGCGTTGCCGTGTTTCAGCGCATCGCCCGACCGGTCGACCCCTGGCCCCTTGCCGTACCAAAGGCCGAAGACGCCGTCGACAGTGGCCGAGCCCTCGGTCTCCACCTGCTGCGAGCCCAGGACGGCCGTGGCGGCCAGATCTTCGTTGATCGCGGGCTGGAACCGGATGTTCAGCGGATCGAGATATTCTTGCGCCTGCCACAAGGCCTGATCATACATGCCGAGCGGCGAGCCCCGATACCCGGAGATGAACCCGGCGGTGTTCAACCCATTGGCCTTGTCGGCTTGCGCCTGGATCATCGGCAGCCGCACAAGCGCCTGCGTGCCGGTCAGGAAAACCCGGCCCGACCGGCGCGCATACCGGTCATCCAGGGAATAAGCGTGGTCGATCTCGGGTGTGTCGATACTGTCTTTCAGGTCGGACATGGGAAGCGGCACAAGAATTCTCCCGGTCTGATACGGAACTGTCTGTGCGAAATATGACCGGAAATTAGGGGAAATTCTTTTCATCATAGGCTTCCATGACCGCAAAAAGGGATAAAAATACCGCTAAATAAACTAATATAGGGAAAAAATACCCAAAAAGGGTCGGCTTGCCAAAACCCCCGCCCGCGGGTTCTCTGCCGGGAGGATCGATGTGGAAGCGGGGCGGCGGGAAATGCGGGCAAGGGTGTTCAAGCGGATCGGCATGGCCGTGGCGGTGGTCCTGGTGCTCGCCGGCGGTTTGGTCGTTGCCTCACGCGTGTTGGACCCTGTCAACATCTTGTACAAACGCCTGAAGGCCGAGTCGTCTTATGTGTATGAGGAAATCGATCCGGCCCTGACCAAAACGGACCCGGCAAGCCTGATCACACTCCATTCCGCCGAAGACGTCGCGGCGGCTCGGCAAGCGCTGTTGGGCTGGGTATATGGAACCGAACCGCCGTCACGGCGGGTGGCGGAATTGTACAACCCGCATGCCGGTTGGTCCCACGCGTCGGAAATCGAGAATTGGAGGGGGCTCGGGACTGTCGCGCAGTACTACATCACCGTTCGGCCAGACGTGATTTCCTATGCTTATCTGCTGGCCCCGAAGCCGGGCACGACAGGACCGGGCACCGGCAAGGCCGTCCTTTACCACAATGGCATGGCGTCGACCTTCGTGGCCGCCCGCGATTGGCTGGAACCGCTGCTCGAAGCCGGATGGACGGTGCTGGCCTTCGACCAGTTGGGGTATGGCGAAAACGCGCGTGAAGTGCGTTGCGACAAACAGGCGGATGGATCGCCTGTCCCCGACGGGACACAGTGCCTTGCCAATTTGCACAACGATTTGGCGTTGATCGACAATCCGGTCGCGCTGCATGTGGAACCGGTCCTGGCCGGTGTGGACCTGCTTGAATCGCTCGGCTTCGAACACGTGGACGCGGTCGGCTTTTCGGCCGGGGCGGCGACCGTGACCTTCGCCGCGGCAATCGACACGCGCCTGCGGCGGACCATCGCGGCGGCGGGAATCCTGCCGCCATATCTGCGCGAAGGGCAGGACCAGCTTTTCGGCATCGCCAAGGAATTGGCCGAAAGCGGGCCGATTTCCTTTCTGGACCTTTTCGTTCTGGCCGGCGGCGGTGAAGGACGTCTGTATCAGCAGCTGTTCAACCGGTATGACCGGTGCTGCTTCCGCAACATCAAGGGCAAGCATTACGAGACTGTGGTGAAAAAGGCGATTTTGGAGGTTGACGCCGGAGGGGTCTTCGCCGCCACCATCGACGAAAGCCATGCCCGCCACGGAATTTCGAGCGCAGGGGTCGAAACAATTCTGGACGTGCTGTCCGACTGACCGGGTAGACGCTTTCCTTAAATGCGCAGGATTGCCAAACGGTTCCGAACGGGCCCGAGGGCTTAAGCTTTTTGTATTATATTAATAAACAGAGTTATTTAATGTTACGGTCACGCAATGCGTCTGCCGCATTGTTTCTTGGCAGTCGAAGGGATGATGGCCGCAGGGTAAAAGGATTAAAGATGCGCAACCTCAGTATTATGAAACAGGTTTTGACGATTGTCGGAATTGCCGTGCTTGGGTTTCTGATTGTCGGTGGTGTGTACTTCTGGAGCGACAATAAGGTAAGCGCGGAACGAGCTACCGCGGTGGCTGCGGGCGAACGCATGTCGGTCGTTCAGGAAGTGCAATACCTCTTTCTGAACGCCAGACGGCGGGAAAAGGACTTCCTTTTAAGGCGCGATGAAAAATACATCGCTCAATTGAACGGTACCGTCGAAGAGATCCATGGGAATTTGACGCACTTGGAAGAGCTTGGCGTTCCGTCAACCGTCGCGTCGGATATTGGCACCGTGGATAAAGGCATTTCCGCCTATCAAGAGCAATTCAAACGGGTTGCGGCTGATGTGATCGCCATCGGCCTTACGGAAGAGTTGGGGTTGAGAGGCAAGCTGCGGTCCGCCGTGCATAACGTCGAAGAAAAGCTGAACGAATTCGGCACGCCTGAAATGCTCGTCAAGATGCTGATGATGCGCCGGCACGAGAAGGACTTTCTGCTTCGCATCGATCCAAAATATATCGGCCGCATCGACGACCGCCGGACTGAATTGCAGGCGCTGATGGGCGCTTCCGACATGAATGCCGGCACGCGCGCCGAGATTGAGGAATTGACGGCCCTCTATGTCGCCTCTTTCAAAGACCTGGCGGCGCTGATCCTGGATCTCGATTCGAAGACGGGCGCTCTCTCCGATATTTTCGCGGAGATAGAACCGGTTATGCGGCGGGTTGCGGATGAAATCGAAGCCAATGGAAATGCCGCCATCGCTGCCGCGGATGCCGTTACAAGTCAGACGAAGGTGATCATTCCCTCGACCATCGCGGTGGTCACGCTCATCGCCGCCCTGGCCGGTCTCGGCGTTGCGCGCGCCATTAACGGACCGATCCTGGCGATGACCGATACCATGGGCGAGTTGGCGGACGGCCGACGGGACATGGACGTGCCGGCAACGAATTACGGTAATGAAATTGGGCGTATGGCCAAATCCGTCCTCAGCTTCCGGGACTCCCTAAGAGAAGCCGACCGCCTCACCGAGGAACAGCGGCAGGCCCAGCAGATGCAGGTCGAACGGGCAGAAAGGCTGATGGACCGAACGCAGGAGTTCGACTCACTCATTCAAGGCATCTTGGCCGAAGTGGGGTCGGCCGTGACCCAAATGGGGTCGACGGCGGGTCGAATGGACAAAGCGTCGGCGGATGTCCAATCGCAGGCCGCGACCGTTGCAGCAGCGTCTTCCGAAAGTGCAATGAACGTGCAGACCGTTGCATCCGCGACGGAAGAGCTTTCGGCGTCCATCGTCGAGATCGGCAGCCAAATCCAGAATGCGGCCCAGATTACACGTTCGGCTGTGGATCAAGCCGATTCGTCCGTGAAGACGGTAACGGAGCTGGAGAAGGCCGTATCGCAAATCAGTGAAGTCGTGATTCTGATCAAGGACATTGCGGAGCAAACGAACCTGCTTGCCTTGAATGCGACCATCGAGGCGGCCCGCGCCGGGGATGCCGGAAAGGGCTTTGCGGTTGTCGCCTCGGAGGTGAAGTCACTTTCCGCCGAAACGGCGAAGGCGACCGAGCAAATCGAACGGCAGATCGCTTCGGTTCAATCGGCCACGGGAACCACCGTGTCGGGCATCACCGCGGTATCGAAGACCATCATCGAGGTAAGCCAAATATCGTCGGCCATAGCGGCGGCTATCGAGGAACAAACCGCGGCGACGAACGAGATTTCCCGAAACGTGGAAGAAGCGGCCGTGGCGGTAGAGGATGTCAGCAAGAATATTCAATACGTGAACGAAAGTGCAGAGGTCACGAAAGCTGCGGCGGCGGATGTCAGAGAAGCGTCGGATAAGATCGGCCGGCAATCGGATCAGATGACGGGTTCGATCTCGTCCTTCCTGACCGATGTTCGTAATATCTGACGCGACGCTCCTGAAGGTGCTGTCCAACTGAGTATAACCGCGCCGGCGTAAAAATACCGGGAACTCAGGCCGGGGCGGGTTGCCTGGAAAAGCTACGCCACCCCGGCCGTTGATCACGCGGTTCGTACACGATTGGCCAAGTCGATGACCTGTTGCCGGAGGTCAACCGAATCCCGGTCCATTGTTTCCGACGCGGACAGCAGTTCCCGCGCCTGTTCGCCGGTGCTCGTAACGGATTGCGCTACGCCCGCGATATTGGACGATACTTCCTGTGTACCTGCCGCGGCTTCTTCCACGTTTCGGGCGATTTCCCGCGTCGCCGCGCCCTGTTCTTCCACGGCGGCGGCGATGCCGGTGGTCGTATCGTTGATCTCGTCGATGACCTTGCCGATCGCCAGAATCGCCTGGATCGCCTCATTCGTCGCCGACTGAATCTCGGTCACTTGCGCGGAAATTTCGCCGGTCGCGTTGGCCGTTTGGCCGGCGAGGCTCTTCACTTCCGATGCGACAACAGCGAATCCCTTGCCTGCTTCGCCTGCACGCGCCGCCTCGATGGTTGCGTTCAGGGCGAGCAAATTGGTCTGCTCGGCGATATCGCTGATCAGGGCAACGACCGTGCCGATCTGGCTTGCGGCGCGGGTGAGACTTTGGACCTTGGCGTTTGTCGTCTCCACTTCCCGCACGGCGCGGCCGGCTATTTCCGTGGAGTGACTGACCTGGCGCGTGATCTCGGAGACTGAAGCCGCAAGCTCTTCCGCGGCTGAAGATACCGTCTGCACATTTGTCGATGCCTCTTCGGAGGCGCTGGCGACGGTACTGGACTGGCTCGATGCCTGATCAGCGTTTCCACTCAACTGTTGCGCGGCGCTTTTGACCTGGGTTGCTCCCGCCGCCATGCGCTGGGCGATACTGCCGATGTTGCTCTCGATCTGGGCAGCAACGTCGGCAAGCATGTTGGCACGATCTTCGGCGGCTTTGCGGTCAGCCTCTTCCTGCAAAACCTTCAGGCGTTTGACCTCAACAGCATTGTCGCGGAACACTTGAACGGCACGGGCCATCGCGCCCACTTCGTCCCGGTTTTCCGTAAAGTCGATCTGCACCTCGGTATCGTCCTGCGCCAAGCGGCTCATGACTTCAGTGATTTGCGTGACCGGCGTAGAGATGGACCGGCCGATGATGAAGGCGGCGACGAGGCTGATCAGTAGGCCGGCGACCGTGCTTCCGATAAGCAGTTGGATGCCCAGCTTTTCATCTTCTTCCGCTTTCTTAGCGGCGTTCGCGGTGAAGCGCTCCAACTGGGTCAGGGCCTCAATCAATTCCTTGTCCAACTGTTCCTGCTCGCGTTCCGTCGTCGCGGCAACCGTCGTGGCGGCTTCAACATTGCCCGCAGAGAGCAGCGCGAGGGTCTCTTCCCCGTGTTTTTCATAGCTCAGATGTTCTGCCGCGATCCGGGCCAGCGTATCGGCCAATTTTTCCAGCTCCTGTCGCGCTTCCGCCGTGGGGGCATGCGCAATGGCGTCTTTCGCCAGCTGGGACGCCTGTTTCAATTCCTCGTCGACCTTATGGCCCAATTCAGAAAATCTGTTCGCAATCTCACGAATATCAATGGGGTTGAGATGGCCGGCGCCCTTGGACAATAGAATTGCCTGCTCTAGCTGATGCACGGTGACCTTGGTGACAATCTCGGTCAACGGAAGGTCGCGTTCGGCAATTTCGGTAATTTCAATGCCGAGCATGCCCTTACGTTTGACCGGCTTCGCCAGTGATTTTTTCGCGATCCTCGCCACCGACTACCGGAGCAATACGCCGGTACACGGGAACAGGATCATCAACAGGTCGTTTTTTGTATACAGAAAGAGCCCGATCGGCCGACCCTCTTGCCCGACGCGCAACCGCACCACCCCTGAGCCCCGTCACGAAGTCCGTGATGGGGCTTCTGTCGGCCTCGTGTATAAGCCGGTGCCGGCCAGGGGGTATTGGTTTCAACATAAGACGTGCAGAGTGACGATTTCAGCCGGTCGGGCGCGTCCCTTACTTTGTGCTGGTTTCGAGGAAGTCATTGACGCGACTCCGCAGGGTTTCGGCCTGCAGAGACAACTCCCCAGCAGCAGCATTGGTTTGCGACGCGGATGAACCGGATTCCGCCGACGCTTCGGTGACGTTGGCGATGTTCTGGCTCACCTCGTTGGTCGCGGCGTTCTGTTCCTCGACCGCGCTCGCGATCGCGGCCGCCATTTGCGCAATTTCATTCACGAGTTCGATGATCCCGGCTATGGCGCCGACGGCATCCTTGGTCTCGCTTTGGATTTGCCTGATCTCAGCCGAGATCTCCTCGGTCGCTTTCGCTGTCTGGGTCGATAGCGACTTGACCTCGTTGGCGACGACGGCGAACCCCTTCCCGGCTTCACCGGCGCGCGCCGCTTCAATCGTGGCGTTCAAGGCCAACAGATTGGTCTGGCTGGCGATTTCGCTGATTACGCTGATGATGTTGCCGATGTCTTCCGCCTTCCTCTGCAGGGTGGCGACGCGCTCATTCGACTGCTTGGCGGCGTCCACGGCCCGTTCCACGGAAGCATTTGTCCGCTGGGTCTGCGACGAAATCTCCTTGATCGACGAGCTCAATTCCTCTGCGGAGGCTGCGACGGCCTGCGCCTGGGCGTTCGTTTCCTCGGCCGAAGACGCCATCGCCTGCGAGGTGCTGAGCAGTTCGGTTGCCGCAGCGGACACGGTGTCCGCCACATTCCCGAGATCCGAGGCCAAGGCTTGCTGGGCGTCCATGACGGCGGTGATGTCCACCGCGTTTTTCACGACCTTGTAGGGTTTGCCGTCGGGCCCAAGAACCGGGTTATAGGCTGCCTGGATCCAGACGGTCTTGCCCTGTTTGTTTAGGCGGGGGAACTTTCCGGCCTGGAACTTTCCGGCACGGAGGTTCGCCCAAAAGGTGGCGTATTCGCGGCTTTTGGCGAATTCCGGCGATGCGAACATGCTGTGGTGCTTACCCTGTACTTCGGAAAGCTGGTACCCGACGACGTTCAAGAAATTCTGGTTGGCG
>CAYGKA010000002.1:25061-91489 GCA_964350445.1 uncultured Flavobacteriaceae bacterium | reverse complement strand
ACCCTGTACTTCGGAAAGCTGGTACCCGACGACGTTCAAGAAATTCTGGTTGGCGTCTTTAATGGTGCCGTCCAAATCGAATTCGATCATGCCCTGCGATGTGCCGATACCGTCGAGCGTGGCCATGGTGTCCAAGGCCGCGCGCTTTTTCTCGGTAATGTCGACCGCGTTCTTGACGACTTTGATCACCTTACCGCTGCTGTCGCGGACCGGGTTATAGGCCGCCTGAATCCAGATGGTCTCACCCTGTTTGTTCACGCGCGGAAATTCTCCGGCCTGAAAGTTGCCGGCCCTCAAATTGTCCCAAAATTCGCTGTATTCGGTGCTTTTCGCCAGCGTCGGGTCCGCGAACATGCTGTGGTGCTTGCCCTTAACCTCGGAAAGCTCGTAACCCACGACCTTCAAGAAATTCGCGTTGGCGGAAATTATGGTCCCGTCCAGTTCAAACTGGATAAGTCCTTGAGAGGCGCTGATCGCGTCCAGCAAGGCTTGAGAGTCGCGGGCTACGGCCCGTGCGGTGGAGAATTTTCCGAACAATTTTTTGTCCTCATCAGGTAAACTTTTTCAAACGATACGGATTTGATGACGGGGTTATCTCATCATTGTCGAACTCTCGTAATCCTCACTTGGGGGTGCAATCGTGACTGTTCCGTTCGGTTTTTCCTGACTCTGCCTCTAGGAAACCCCGATGGCGTCGAACACGGCTCTAGGGCCGCAGCCCGTGCAGTGGCGCTTTTTCCGAACAATTCCTTTGAGACCTCGCAAATACGTCAAACCAAAGTGCTATGAAGATCTGCGAATTTCAGATCGAACGACCCGCTTTTTTTTGCAGATCATGCTTTGGTAGCATCGTAGTCAATTTATTAACAAAATGTTAAATTTCTGAATCCTGCGGTCATATCGCATGTATTGTTCAATAAACATATGATCCATAGGCAGGAAATCGGCCCTTTGACGGAATTATCCAATCGCTTTGTCTGCCGTGACCTGGTCCTTTCATTCGACTTGAGGCCTGTCGATTTTGAGAAATGTATAAAATAATCTTTTAGTGGTAATTAATATATTAGTCGTTCAGTTAGAGAGGGTAAAAGCCCGTATTCCGGGGGCCCTGGAATCAAACTGTCGGCGGGAAAATGGCGTAGAAGATCGAAATCGTGGCGACCGAGGCGATCGTGCTGATCAGGATGACCGAAGAGGTCCGCTGTACATAGAGGCCGTAGGAGAGGGACAGCACGAAACTGCCGGCGCCGGTCGGCAGGGTCGCCATCAGGACGGCGACCTTGCCCCAGAGGGGATCCACCGGGAAAAGCCAGAACATGAAGCCCGCCGTCACAACCGGCTGAACCACCAGTTTCACGACGGTCATGACGGTGACTTCGCCCAACCCTTCGCGCAGCGGCTTGCCGACCAGGAACAAGCCGATGGCGAACAGGGCGCAGGGCCCCGCCGCGGCACCAAGGATTGAGGAGAAGGTCGCGACCGGCACGGGAAGCGGAATGCCCGATGCCGCCCAGGCCAGCCCCAGCACCGGGGCGATGAGCATCGGATTCCGGATCAAGGCCTTGAAGACCTTTCGCAACACCGGCCCCAGGCCATCGGTCTTGCCGGCGCCGATTTCGATCATCACGATCGCCGCGCCGACAATCAGGGCCGTGTAGATCACCGTGATGAAGATCGCCGGGAAGACGGCTTCCGCCCCGAAGGTGGCCAGGGCGAGCGGGATGCCCATATAGCCGGCATTGCCGTAGACCGTGTTCATGCCGTGCATGGTCGCTTCGGCCAGTCCGCGACCGAAGGCGAGTTTCGCCAGCAGCATGGCCGCCGCCCAAACGGCGGCGAGGGACAGCACGAAGCCGGCAAGGAAATCAATGCGGACGACGTTGTCTACATCGACCGTCGCCATCGCCTTGAACAGCAGCACCGGCAGCGCGACCCAGTAGACGAACCGGTTCAATGCCTCGCTGCTGGCGTCGCCCAACAATCCACGGCGGCCGGCGACGTATCCGGCGGCGATGATCCCGAATACGGGCAGAACGACGTTGAAGATCGGTTCCATGGGCCTGCAGGGTTAGGGCATCAGTGCTTCGCGGCGCACCATAACGGCAAGGACGCCGAACTCAATTCATAGATCAGGACAGCTATTGTGCCGGTTCGCGGGGCAATTGCTTCAAAATAAACCATGCGAGGCCGAGGCCGATGAACGCGCCGACCGTGTTCGCGACGACATCCAAGCCGCTCATCATACGCCCCGGAATGAAGGATTGGGCGATTTCAATGGCGATGCCGTAGGCGATGATGGCCCCGCCGGCGACCCGGGGCGTGACTGTGCGACGGTAGCCGATGCGGCAGGCGACGCTGAGCGCGGCGTATCCGGCGAAATGCTCGATCTTGTCGGACAGGCCGGATTGCACCGCGAATTGCAGCGGCAGCAGGGACAAGCCGGTGATGGCCGAGAGAAGGAGCCAGAAGCCCCATCTCGCGGCGCGGGTGAACCAAGCCAAGGCGCGCCTTTCCGACGTCGAGGAAACGATAGCGGGAGTCTGCGTCAGCCTTGTTTGGCGGACAAGGTGCTGCGGACCGCAGCACGCCAAAGACCGTATCTACGCAACCGCTCGTCTTCCGGCATGGCCGGTTCGAAGCGGCGCTCCAGCGCCCAACTTTCCGCGAAGACATCCGGCGCCGGGTAAAAGCCGGTTTGCAGGCCGGCCAGATATCCCGCGCCCAGCGCCGTCGTTTCCAGGACGGAGGGGCGGTCGACCGGGGCGTCCAGCATGTCGGCCAGGCGCTGCATGGTCCAGTTGGAGGCGACCATCCCGCCATCGACGCGCAGCACCGTCTCGGCGGTGGCCGCCCAATCGCCCCGCATGGCGTCGATCAAATCCCGGGTCTGGAAACACACGCTCTCCAGCGCGGCCTGGGCGAGCTCCGCCGGGCCGGTCCCGCGCGTCAGTCCGAAGATTGCGCCCCGGCAATCGGCGTCCCAATACGGCGCGCCCATGCCGGTGAAGGCGGGAACCAGGATAACGTCCTGTTCCAGGTCCGCCTTGGCGGCGAGGTCCCCGGAGTCGGACGCGCTTTTCAGCAGGCCCAGCCCGTCCCTCAGCCATTGCACGGCGGCGCCGGCGACGAAGATCGACCCTTCCAGGGCATAGGTGGTCTCCCCATTCAGGCGATACGCGATCGTCGTCAGCAGCCGGTTTTTGGACGCGACCGGGTCGGGGCCGGTATTCAGCAGCGCGAAACAGCCGGTGCCGTAGGTCGACTTCGCCATGCCGGGCTGGAAACAGGCCTGACCGACGGTCGCGGCCTGCTGGTCGCCGGCGATGCCCGATACGGGGATCGGGCCGCCGAACAGGTCGGGCAGGGTTTCGCCGAAATCGGCGGCGGAGTCCTTCACCTCGGGTAAAAGGGAACGCGGCACGCGGATCAGGTCGAGCAAGGCGTCGTCCCACCGGTTCTCGCGGATATTGAACAGCATCGTCCGGCTGGCATTGGTGGCGTCGGTCGCGTGAACCTTGCCGCCGGTCAGCCGCCAGAGCAGATAGCTGTCGACGGTGCCGAACGCCAGTTCACCACGGTCGGCGGCGTCCCGCGCGCCGGGCACGGTGTCCAGAATCCAGGCCGCTTTGGTGCCGGAGAAATAGGGATCCAGCAACAGACCCGTCCTTTCCGTCACCATGGCCTCGTGGCCGGCGGCTTTCAGCGCGGCGCACGTGTCGGCCGTGCGGCGATCCTGCCAGACGATGGCGCGGTGGATCGGGTCGCCGGTGGCCCGGTTCCAGACAACAGTGGTTTCGCGCTGGTTGGTGATACCGATGGCGGCGATGTCCGCGGCGGTCGCGCCGGCCTTTTTCATTGCCTCCCGGCAGGTGGAGAGCGTCGTGCGCCAAAGGTCTTCCGGCTCATGCTCGACCCAGCCGGACCGGGGGAAATGCTGTTCGAACTCTTCCTGGGCGATTGCGGCGATCTTGACGTTCTCGTCGAACAGGATCGCCCGGCTGGAGGTCGTCCCCTGATCGATGGCCAGTACGTATTTTCCCAACTGTGTTTCTCCCTCGATACCGGCTGCGGCCTTGAGACGGCCTCTTGCTGCGGCGCATTCTTCGGCCGATCGGATCAGCCGACCAGATCAAACGGTAGCGGCGCAGCGGTGCTTCATCCAGTCCGAAACGGCCTGTCTTTCGTCTTCCGTCAGGCGCAGGCCCAGTTTCGACCGCCGCCACAGAACGTCGTCGCCGGCGACTGCCCATTCGTTCTCGATCAGGTAGGCCACCTCGCGCTCGTACAGATCCGCGCCGAAATGCGTGCCGAGGTCGCCGATTGCAGCCGCGTCGCCCAGCATCTTTTCCGCCAGGGTGCCATAGGCGTGGATATACCGATCGGCCGTTTTCCCGGGCAGGAAAGGGTAGTTGTTGCGCAGCGCGTCGATCAGGGCCGCATGCGTCCCGACCGGGAAGCCGCCGCCGGGCAGGGTGGCGCCGGCGGTCCAAGGGGCGGCCATTGACGGCAGGCCGGGTTTCAACTTGGCCAACGCCTCTTCGGCCAAATGGCGATACGTGGTGATCTTCCCGCCGAAGATGTTCAGCAGCAACGGTTCGCCACCCTGGCCATGAAGGTCGAGCACGAAGTCGCGGGTCGCGGCCTGGGCGGCGCCGGCCCCGTCATCGTAAAGCGGGCGCACCCCGGAATAGGTCCACACCACGTCCTCGGGCTTCACCGGATCGGCGAAATAGCCGCTGGCGGCGGCACAGAGATAGGCGATCTCCTCATCCGATATCCGGACGTTTTTGGGATCGTCATGGTAATCGACGTCGGTCGTGCCGATCAGGCTAAAATCCTGCTCATAGGGAATGGCGAAGATGATCCGCCCGTCCGCATTCTGGAAGATATAGGCGCGGTCGTGATCGAACTTGCGCGGAATGACGATATGGCTGCCCTTCACCAATCGGACGGAAGCCTTGCTGTTGACCCCGAGCGCGCGGGACAGGACATCGGCGACCCAGGGACCGGCGGCGTTGACCAGGGTTTTCGCCCTGATCGTGGTTTCCGCGACCGATGTTTCGTCGCATAGGGAGACGATCCACGACGCACCGTCCCGCTTCGCGCCGGTCACGCTGGTGCGGGTGCGGATGTCGGCGCCGCGCGCCGCGGCATCCATCGCGTTCAGAACGACCAGGCGGGCGTCGTCGACCCAGCAATCGGAATATTCGAACGCCTTCGTGAAGCTGGCGCGCAGGGGGCGGCCGGCCGCGTCCTTGCGCAAATCGAGCGTCCGACAGCCGGGCAGAACCTTTCTTCCGCCCAGGTGATCGTACAGGAACAGGCCCAGGCGGATCAGCCAGGCGGGGCGCAACCCGCTGTGATGCGGCAGAATGAAACGCAGCGGCCAGGCGATGTGCGGCGCCATCGAGAGCAGGACCTCACGCTCCTTCAACGACTCGCGTACCAAGCCGAATTCGTAATGTTCCAGATACCGCAACCCGCCATGGATCAGCTTGGTCGACGCCGAGGAGGTGCCGATGGCGAGGTCGCGCTGTTCCGCCAGCAAAACCTTCATACCCCGCCCGGCGGCGTCGCGGGCAATGCCGCAGCCGTTCACGCCGCCACCGATGATCGCGATATCGTATACTTGCTCGATCAACTGGGAATCCCCGCCGAAACATCGCGCGGCACCGCATGGTTGATGCGAGCGTTTGCGAAAGAAAACGAAAGTGAAATGAATATAGCGCCGCCGGGCTTCCGATTTCAAGCGTCCCGCGCGACCAGGACCTGGACGCCGGCTTCCTTGCACATCGCCCGGATCGGCTCCGGCGGCGGCGTGTCGGTGACGAAGCTGTTGATATGGGAAATATGCCCTATGCGCACAGACGCCGAGCGCCCGAATTTGCTGCCGTCGGCGACCAGAATGGTGTGGCGGGCGTTTTCTATGATCGCCTGGGCGACTTTCACCTCGCGGTAATCGTAGTCCAGCAGCGTGCCGTCGGCGTCGATTGCGGATACACCGATGACGGCGAAATCGACCTTGAATTGGCGGATGAAATCGACCGCCGCCTCGCCGACGATGCCGCCGTCCGAATGCCGGACGACGCCGCCGGCGACGATGATTTCGCAATCTGGACTAACACTTAAGATATTGACAACATTTATATTGTTCGTGATCACCATCAGCCTTCGCTTGTCGCGCAGCGCGTGGGCGACCTGTTCCGTCGTGGTGCCGATATTGATCAGGATGGTGCAGTCGTCCGGTATGATAGAGGCGGTCGCCGCGCCGATCCGCTGTTTCTCATCAACCGCCAGGCGGCGCCTGGCATCGTACCCGAAGTTGGAAACGCCCGCCGCGACGACGGCGCCGCCATGGACCCGGCCCAAAAGCCCTTGGGCGCAAAGATCGTTAAGGTCCTTGCGGATCGTTTGCGGCGTGACATCAAACGTCGTGGCGAGGTCCTCGACCATGACGCGGCCGGTGCTGCGCGCGAGCGCAAGGATGTCGATCTGTCGAGGCGTCAAAGGTTCCATTTCTTCCTACCTATCTTTTGCCCGGCATACGATCACGGTAGCACAGGATGGAAATGTGACAGTTTTATGACATTCTATCACATCAGTATTTTCGGTTGACGTTCGTTTTCTTTCGAATGAATATTAGTTTTGCACGTTTCATAAAAAAGTTTCTCGGGAGGAAACAAATGAAGAAGCAACTCTTGGCCGCGGTCGCTGCGGCTGCGATTTGCGCTTTCGGCAGTGCCGCTTTCGCTGGCATGGACGAAGCCAAAAAATGGATCGATTCGGAATTCCAGCCATCCACCCTTTCCAAGGATGAACAACTGTCGGAAATGGAGTGGTTCATCAAGGCGGCGGAACCGTTCAAGGGCATGGAAATCAATGTCCTGTCCGAGACGATCCCAACCCACGAATATGAATCCAAGGTTCTTACCAAGGCGTTTGAGGAAATCACCGGTATCAAGGTGAACCATCAACTGCTGGGTGAAGGGGAAGTCGTGCAGGCGGTGCAAACCCAAATGCAGACGAACCGGAACCTCTACGACGCCTATGTGAACGACTCCGATTTGATCGGGACGCATTCGCGCCTGCAGTTGGCGGTCAATCTGTCGGACTTCATGGCGGGCGACGGCAAAGCTGTCACCAACCCGATGCTCGATCTTGAGGATTTCATGGGTCGGTCCTTCACAACGGGGCCGGACGGCAAGCTGTACCAGCTGCCCGATCAGCAATTCGCGAACCTGTACTGGTTCCGCAAGGACTGGTTCGACAATCCCGATCTGAAGGCGAAGTTCAAGGCGAAGTACGGCTACGACCTTGGCGTTCCGGTGAATTGGTCCGCCTATGAAGATATCGCCGAGTTCTTCACCAACGACGTGAAGGAAATCGACGGCGTCCGGGTCTATGGCCATATGGATTACGGCAAGCGCGCGCCCGATCTCGGCTGGCGCATGACCGATGCCTGGCTTTCCATGGCCGGTGCCGGGTCCAAGGGCCTGCCGAACGGCGTGCCGATCGACGAATGGGGCATCCGCATGGAAGCCGGCAGCTGCAACCCGGCCGGCGCGTCCGTCAGCCGTGGCGGCGGCACCAACGGCCCGGCAGCGGTCTATGCGATCCGCAAATGGGACGAATGGCTGCGCAACTATGCTCCCCCGGGCGCGGCGGATTACGACTTCTACCAGTCGCTGCCGGCCTTGAGTCAGGGCAACGTCGCCCAGCAGATCTTCTGGTACACGGCCTTCACCGCCTCCATGGTCGCGCCGAAGTCCGAAGGCAACAACACCGTCGACGATGCCGGCAACCCGCAATGGCGGATGGCGCCCTCGCCGCATGGCCCCTATTGGGAAGAAGGCCAGAAGCTGGGTTATCAGGATGCCGGTTCCTGGACGCTGTTCAAATCGACCCCGGTCGACCGTCAGAAAGCCGCCTGGCTCTACGCCCAGTTCGTCGTCTCCAAGACCGTCGATGTGAAGAAAAGCCATGTCGGCCTGACCTTCATCCGCGACACCACCGTTCGGCATCAGAGCTTCACCGACCGCGCGCCCAAGCTGGGCGGATTGGTTGAGTTCTATCGCTCGCCGGACCGTGTGTTGTGGAGCCCGACCGGCGTGAACGTGCCCGACTATCCGAAATTGGCCCAGCTGTGGTGGCAGAATATCGGTGACGTCAATTCCGGCACCTTCACTCCGCAGGAAGCCATGGACCGTCTTGCGGGTGAAATGGACCAGGTCATGTCCCGCATGGAACGCGCGGACAAGGCGAACAGCACCTATGGCGGCTGCGGCCCGCGCCTGAACGAGGAAAAGGATCCGTCGGCATGGCTCGGGAAGGGCGGCGCGAAAGCGAAGCTCGCCAGTGAAAAGCCGCAGGGCGAAACAATCGCCTATGACGAGCTAGTGAAACGCTGGGCCCAAAACTGATCGGGCGAGCGTTGAGACCTCCCAGTGCCGGATGCGCCGATGCTTTTTCGAAAAGGCGCATCCGGTCGGTCGCTCGGATCGCAAGGCCCGAAACGACCGTCAGTGCAGTATCGGTCCGGTGCGTGTAAGTCGGATCGAAAGTTAGAAGACCCCGTCAACCGGCCCGGATCGCGGACACCCGATCCGGGCCGGTTCGACAAGGTCGAAGCATCCGCCGCCGGGCCCGGCCCGGCACCGCGGAAAGATGCAAAGAGTGCCGCCAGCGATGACGCTCGAACTCCGACAGATTGAAAAGACCGTGGGGATGGACGTGCATATCCATCCTACCGACCTCGTGCTGGAAACGGGTGGGTTCAACATCCTGCTGGGCACGACGCTGTCGGGAAAGACGACCCTTATGCAGTTGATGGCGGGCCTCGACCGACCGACCGGCGGCAAGCTGCATTTCAACGGCAAGGATGTGACCGGCCTGAGGGTCCAGGACCGCAATGTCTCCATGGTCTATCAGCAGTTCATCAACTACCCGAATTTCACGGTGTACGAGAACATCGCCTCCCCGCTGCGGGTCGCGCGGATGGGCGATGCGGAAATCAAGAAGCGCGTCGGCGAAATGGCGGACCTGCTGCGCCTGTCGCCGATGCTGAACCGCAAGCCGGCCGAGCTTTCCGGCGGGCAGCAACAGCGTACGGCGCTGGCCCGCGCGCTGGTGAAGGATTCGGAGCTCGTCCTGCTCGACGAGCCGCTCGCCAACCTGGATTTCAAACTGCGCGAGGAATTGCGCGAGGAATTGCCCAAGCTGTTCGCCAACCGCGATTGCATCGTCGTCTATGCGACGACGGAACCGATCGAGGCGCTGCTGCTGGGCGGCAGAACGGCGACGCTGCACGAAGGGCGCGTCACCCAATTCGGTACGACCGGCGACGTTTATCGCAATCCAAAGGATGTGATCAGCGCCCAAGTGTTTTCCGAACCGCCGATCAACACGGCAGTGATCCGCAAGACCGGCGACCGCGTCGCCCTGGGCAGCGTTGCGCAATGGGCCTGCCCGGCCATTCTGTCGGACAAGCCGGACGGCGACTATCAGATCGGCCTTCGTCCCCATCACGTAACGCCGACACGCGGCGCGGCCGTGAACGAGGCCGCCGGTCTGGTGAAAATTTCGGGCGAGGTGCTGGTCACGGAACTGAGCGGGTCCGAAAGCACCGTCCATTTCAAGGTCGGGTCGGAAACCTGGGTGTCGCTCGCCCATGGGATTCATTCCTTCGGCGTGGGAGAGGTGGCGGAACTCTATGCCGACCTTTCGCGCGCCTTCTATTTCGGGGCCGACGGCGCCCTGATCGCGGTGTAGGGGAGAAGCGGCATGGCCAGGATCACCCTCGACAAGCTTCGGCATTCCTATATGGATGCGCCCGCCTCGGACGCGGACTGGGCGCTGAAACAGGTGGACATCACCTGGGACGATGGTGGCGCCTATGCGCTGCTGGGCCCGTCGGGCTGCGGCAAGACGACCTTGCTCAACATCATTTCAGGCCTGTTGCGCCCGTCGCAGGGCCGTATTCTGTTCGACGACCGCGACGTCACGGCGTTTACCCCGGACCAGCGGCATATCGCGCAGGTGTTCCAGTTCCCGGTCGTCTACGACACGATGACCGTTTACGAGAATCTTGCCTTTCCGCTGCGCAATCGCGGGGTGGACAAGGCGACCACCGACAAGCGTGTCCGCGAAGTGGCCGAGTTCATCGACATGACACATCGGCTGGACGAACGCGCCAAGGGGCTGACGGCGGACGGCAAGCAGAAGATTTCGCTGGGCCGCGGCCTGGTGCGCACCGACGTCAACGTCATCATGTTCGACGAACCGTTGACGGTCATCGACCCGCATTTGAAATGGGAATTGCGCTCGAAGCTGAAGGAGCTGCACCAGCGCGTTCGCCTGACCATGATATACGTGACCCATGACCAGACCGAGGCGCTGACCTTCGCCGACAAGGTGGTGGTGATGAACGAGGGCGAGGTCGTACAGATCGGCACGCCGGTCGACCTGTTCGAACGCCCGCAGCACACCTTTGTCGGCCATTTCATCGGGTCGCCGGGCATGAACGTGCTGCCGTGCTCGGTCGATAGCGGGAAGGTTTATCTGGGCGGGGATGCGGTCGCCGTGGCAAACGACGCAACGGGCGCGGTCGGCGGCAGTTTGGAAATCGGCATTCGGCCGGAATTCGTCCGCTTCGCCGATAGCGGCCTGCCGGCGCATGTTGTGAAAGTCAGTGATGCCGGCCGGCACAGGATCGTCGAGACACGCTGTGCCGAACAGACGGTGCGCATGCTGATCGGCGAGGGAGTCGAGATCCCCGCCGACGGGGTGCAACTGGCCTTCGACGCGGCCAATACGCGGCTCTATGCGGATGGCTGGATGGTTGGGGGAGACGCCCGATGAACAAGACCGTCAATCAAAAGGCCTGGCTCTTCGTTCTGCCGGTTTTCATCCTGGTGGCCTTCAACGCGGTCATCCCGCTGATGACCGTCGTGAACTATTCGGTTCAGGAAACCTTCGGCGACAACACCTTCTTCTGGTCCGGTGTGCTGTGGTTCACCGAAGTCCTTCAGTCGGAGCGCTTCCACGACAGCCTTGTCCGGCAAATGATCTTTACGTTTTCGATCCTCGCGATCGAAGTGCCCCTGGGGGTGGCTATCGCGCTGACGATGCCGCGCAAGGGGCCCTGGGTGCCTGTTTGCCTCGTTCTGATGGCCTTGCCGCTGCTGATTCCGTGGAACGTGGTCGGCGCGATGTGGAATATCTTCGCCCTGCCGGATATCGGCTTGCTGGGATATGGGCTGAACGCGCTCGGCTTCGACTACAACTTCACGCGCCAGATCGGGGATGCCTGGTTCACGTTGATTCTGATGGATGTCTGGCACTGGACCTCGCTTGTGGTGCTGCTGGCCTATGCCGGTCTGGTCTCGATTCCCGACGCCTACTATCAGGCGGCGAAAATCGACGGGGCCGGGGCCTTCGCCATCTTCCGCTATATCCAATTGCCGAAGATGAAGCGTGTCCTGACCATCGCGGTGCTGCTGCGTTTCATGGACAGTTTCATGGTCTATACCGAAGCCGTGGTGCTGACCGGCGGCGGGCCGGGGAACTCGACGACCCTGCTGTCGATCGATCTCGTGAAGATCGCGCTCGGCCAGTTCGACCTGGGCCCGGCGGCGGCGATGTCGATCATCTACTTCCTGATCATTCTGGCGCTCAGTTGGGTGTTCTACACGCTGATGATGCGGAACGAAGAAAGCTAGGGGACCAGAGATCATGAAACGCACCGCCATCGTTCCCGCGCTCTATATCGTTTTCCTGATGTTGCCGATCTATTGGCTGGTCTCCATGTCGTTCAAGACGACCAATGAGATATTGGGCGGGTTCAGCCTGTATCCGCGCGAGTTCACGCTGGAAAACTACATCGTCATCTTCACCGATCCGACCTGGTATATGGGCTATGTGAATTCGCTCACCTATGTGTCGATCAACACGGTGCTGTCGGTCGCCTGCGCCTTGCCGGCGGCCTATGCGTTCAGCCGCTATCGCTTCATCGGCGACAAGCATCTGTTCTTCTGGCTGCTGACCAACCGGATGGCGCCGCCGGCGGTTTTCGCCCTGCCGTTCTTCCAACTTTACTCCGCTGTTGGATTGTTCGATACGCATATCGCCGTCGCCCTCAGCCATACGCTGTTCAACATTCCGCTGGCGGTCTGGATTCTGGAAGGCTTCATGTCCGGCGTACCGAAGGAATTGGACGAAACCGCCTATGTGGATGGCCATTCCTTCTGGAGTTTCTTCCTGAAAATCTTCGTTCCGACCATCGCGGCCGGCATCGGCGTGGCGGCTTTCTTCTGCTTCATGTTCAGCTGGGTCGAACTGTTGTTGGCCAAGACATTGACGGCGGTGGAGGCTAAACCGATTGCGGCCACCATGACCCGAACGGCCAGTACGTCCGGCTATGAGCTGGGCCTGCTGGCGGCGGCCGGCACGCTGACCATCGTACCCGGCGCCTTCGTGATCTATTTCGTCAGAAATTACATCGCCAAGGGCTTCGCCCTCGGGCGTGTCTAGACCGAGAGAAGGGGAGACGGAAAAATGCTCGACCTGACCTGGATGGCTTGGACCTGGCCGACGACGCTCTTCTTCATCTTTATCGCCATATGTCTCACCTGTATGACGGTGTGGGAGCTCAAATCCCCCGGCGGCGGCCCGCGACGCGGTATCCTGACCTTGGAGACAACACGCGGCGACCGCCTGTTCATATCGCTCCTGGGCAGCGCCTTCATCCACCTCGCCTGGCTCGGCCTCATCGGCGACCCGCTTTGGGCCGCGACGATTATTTCCGTCGTTTATGCGGGGGCGGTGTTTCGGTGGGTGTGAGGGGCATAGGCCTATCAAGGACACAAGCCTGGATCAGTTAAAATTGTGAATCTTGGCCGGTCTGCTTCATTGTTGGTGCAGTCAAAGGATGTGTATTTCTACCCTTAAACCAGCACCATGATGCGGAAAGCACGATGAGTGAAAGCGCGAAGCGCATAGACGCGATTCTCAAGGAAGAGCTTTCGCCATTATTGAAACGATCCGGTTTTAGGAAAGTCGCGCGAAACTATTATCGCGAACACGTTGATCATGTTGATGTCGTCAATGTCCAAGCGAGTCAATGGAATGACGGTTCGGATGCCCGGTTCACGGTAAACGTGGGTGTACATTTCCCGGCCATATCTGCGATCCTTGAGGCCCCGCCGTTCAGTGGGATGCCCAAGGAATATAACTGTATCGCACGCGCAAGAATTGGTTCTTTGAGAGAAGATAGAATTGACCTTTGGTGGAAAGTTGACAGCAGCGTGAATGATCAATCAGTTGCCAAAGATCTAGTGCGAGAGGTTGAGGAATGCTGCCTGCCCTGGTTGGAGAAAATGTCAAACCCGGCTGCCGTCAAACGGTTCCTTATGAAAAACAAGCAATCATTTTTTGCCGCAGGAGTCGCTTTGGTTCTTGGCGACCGCGAGAACGCGCAGGAATTGTTTGACCGAGCATTGCTTGAACGGCCTCAGGGAAGAGTGAAGTTGTTCAATTGGGCCGAGAAACAGGGTCTCAACGTTGGGAATCTATCGAATAGATAAACTGTCACCAGATTTTAGTTACATTCAAGGCAGAACAAGTTCCGGGCGTATCTTGGTCGTAGGGCCGCCACGGTCTCCTTCAACCAAACTCTCAAATACATGTTGTAATCGTTCTTGGTCATGTATTCGATGTCTTTGGTTGTATAAAGTGAACGAAGGATCAACAGATTGCGGTGACAGTGCACCAAACTGGTGTTCCGTAGTACCGGCGACGGCGCATTAAACAAAGGGGCGTCTCCCCTCATCCGGCGCCTTGCTGCCCGCTATCGCCCCAGGATCACCTTGGCGAGCGCTGCCTGGAACTCGGTGCTACCCGCCATCGCGTCATTCAGGTTGTGCCCGGCACCGGGCAGTTCGATGAAGGCGGCGTCGAGGTCGGCGGCTTGCGCCGCGGCCGCATAGTCAGTGGCGAGGCTGGTCCGGGTGTTGGTGTCATTCGAGCCGGTCAGCAGCCGGATCATCGTTCCGGCCGGAATGCGGTCAATATGGTCGATCGGGTTTTCGGCGTTCGGCAGCGGATCGCGGCCGCGCATCCGGCGCCAGGTCGGGATGTCGCAAGGGCAGGAGACCAGCAACGCGCGTTGGACCAGGCCGGGATGGCGCCCCAGGATGACGCCGGCCATCACCGCGCCGCCGCTATGGCCAATCATGACGATTTCCGCCGCGCCGTGATGGTCCTTCAGGCGGGTTGCCGCCGCCGCGATCTCGTCCATCTCGTCGGGCGTGTAGATCTGCGCGCGGTTCTCCTTGCGGCTGGCGATCCCGGTCGAGGTTCTGCCGCCGCCGGCATAGCCGGGCCGCATCATCGCAACGCCGATGGCCCCCGCCGCCGCAGCCTGTTCCGCGACAGGGAAGATGTAGTCGGCCGGTCCGCCGCGGCTCAAATCGCCATGCAGCACGATGACGAGCGTCTTGCCCGGCGCCGCATCGCTTGGCGGAAAGGTCTGGAGGGCGAGGCACTCGTCCAGGCCTTGAACATAAGTCAGGTTGTCGGCGGGGCGGCAGTCGTCATCGCCCGCGGAGGCACCCGGGCCGAACCCGAATGCCGCGATAAGAAGCGCCGAGACGGCGGCAATGGTCGGTCGCATGTTTGTATCCTCCCGGTTGGTCCCCGGCCTATCCCTTCTTCATCTTCGGCATCCGGTTCCACGCGTCCAGCGCTGCGATCTTGTAGGCTTCCGCCAGCGTTGGGTAGTTGAACGTGTTCTCGACGAAATATTCCAGCGTGCCTTTCAGGTTCAGGACCGCCTGGCCGATATGAATCAGTTCGGTCGCGCCTTCACCGACGATATGGACGCCGAGCAGCCGGTGCGTCTTGATCGAGAAGATCATCTTCATCATGCCGCTGTCCAAGCCCATGATATGGCCGCGCGAGGTTTCCCGGAACCGGGCGACGCCGCATTCATAGGGAATGCCGCGGCCTTCCACTTCTTCCTCGGTCATGCCGACGGTGGAAATCTCCGGCACGGAATAAATGCCGTAGGGGAAGTATTCCGGCGGTTTCTGCGCGGCTTCGCCCAGCGCGTGACAGGCGGCGATCCGGCCCTGTTCCATCGAGGTGGAGGCGAGGCTGGGAAAGCCGATGACGTCACCGGCGGCAAAGATATGCGGGACCTCGGTACGGAACGTGCCCGGATCGACCTTCAGCCGCTTGCGGTGATCGACCGTCAGGCCGACGGCCTCCAGGTTCAGGCTGTCGGTGGCCCCGACCCGGCCGGCGGCGAACAAAACCATGTCCGACTTGCAGACCCGGCCGCCTTCCAAATGGGTGATGCATTGGCCGTCCACCCGCTCGACCTTCTTCACCGCCTTGCCCATCCGCAGCGTGATGCCGCGGTCGCGGAGATTGTGGACGAAATCCTCGATCAATTCGCGGTCGATGAAGTCCAGCATCGTGTCCCGGGGCTCGATCAGGGTGGCGGGCACGTCGAGCGCGGAAAAGATCGTGGCGTATTCGACACCGATGACGCCGGCGCCGATCACGGTGATCGATCTGGGAATTCGGTTCACGTCGAGGACGTCGTCGCTGTCCAGTACGTTTTCCCCGTCGAAGGGGACCCAGTCCGGCCGGAACGGGTTGGTGCCGACACAGAGCAGGAATGACTTCCCCGTGAACAGGATCCTCTCCCCGTCCTCGCCGGTCACTTCGATCGTGTGGGGGTCGGTGAAGCGGGCCTCGCCCATCACGGTGTCGACATGGTTGCGGGCGAATTGATGTTCCAGCACCTCGACCTCGTGGTCCAGAGTCTTCAGCAGCCGGTGGCGCAGGTCTTCCGAGGAAATGTCCTGTTTGACCCGGTAGGCGCGGCCGTAGAAGCCGCGTTCGCGCCAACCCGACAGGTTCAGGACCGTCTCGCGCAGGGTTTTGGACGGGATGGTGCCGGTATGAACGGAAACGCCGCCGACCCGCCGCCCTTTCTCCACAACCAGCGCATTGCGGCCGAATTTGGCGGCCTGAATGGCGGCGCGGCGCCCGGCGGGGCCGCTGCCCACGACTATCAAATCGTATTCGGTCACTGTCTTCTCCCTCCGGGAACGGCGCGATCGGCGCCGCCGCCGGATGCTTTTACCTGATCATCGTAGTCGGTGACTTTCCAATTTGCGTCCGTTTTCTTCGTCGCGCCATTCTTGATTTGAATCTAAAGGGTTGGTTCGCCCTCAACCGGCGCCGCCGTTCCGCCGCGGACGCACCGAAGCGCTGTTGACAGGCTGCGCCGTCATGTCATGCTAGTTATTGAATTCGGGCGAAAAAAGACCCGGATCGACTTTGCGGGTTAATGGTAACACTTGAAACACGCATCGGGGGCGGCGTTAAGACCGCACCCGGGTTGAGGGGCATGGCACTCGCGAAAGCTTTCGATGAAATGACGCTTGCAGGTGGCGCGTGTCGCGACGCCTACAAAGGTCTTTCTCAATGGCTCCAATGGACGCCGACCGATTTTCTTCGGATGAAGCGCCAGGAAGCCGATGTTCTATTCCGCAGGTTGGGCATTACTTTCGCCGTCTATGGCGAGGGCGGTGATCCCGAGCGGCTGATTCCGTTCGACATCATCCCCCGCGTCCTGTCGGCGGCGGAATGGCAGTTGATGGAAGACGGCCTGCGTCAGCGCGTCAAAACGCTGAATATGTTCCTGAACGACGTCTATCACGGCCAGGAAATCCTGAAGGCCGGGGTGATTCCGGAACGTCTGGTCCTGAACAACAGTTCCTACCTGCCGGAAATGCAGGGTGTGAACGTGCCGGGCAATGTCTACAGCCATATCGCCGGGATCGACATGGTGCGCGTCGGCGAGGACGAATTCTACGTTCTGGAAGACAATTGCCGCACGCCGTCCGGCGTTTCCTACATGCTGGAAAACCGGGAAGTGATGATGCGGCTGTTCCCGGCGCTGTTTGCCGAGCACCGGATTGCGCCGGTCGACAACTACGCGGACTTCCTGCTGGATTCGCTCAAGGAATGCGCCCCGCCGAAGACGACAGGCGACCCGACGGTCGTTGTCCTGACGCCGGGCATCTTCAACAGCGCTTATTTCGAGCATTCCTTCCTTGCCGATCAGATGGGCGTGGAACTGGTCGAGGGGCCGGACCTGTTCGTCGACGACGCCAAGGTTTTCATGCGCACCACCCAGGGGCCGCAGAAGGTCGATGTGATCTATCGGCGGATTGATGACACGTTCCTCGACCCGCTGACCTTCGATCCGAACTCCGTGCTTGGCGTGCCCGGCATCATGAACGCCTACCGCTCGGGGCAAGTGACCTTGGCGAACGCCGTGGGGGCCGGGATCGCCGACGACAAGGCGATCTACACCTACGTTCCGGAGATGATAAAATTCTACCTGGGCGAGGAGCCGATCCTGAAGAACGTGCCGACATACAAATGCGGCGAAGAAGACGACTTGGCCTATGTACTCGACAATCTGGCGGAGCTGGTGGTCAAGGAAGTGCATGGGTCCGGCGGATACGGGATGCTGGTCGGACCGCAAGCCAGTTCAAGCGAGCGCGAAGAATACGCCGAACGGATCAAGGCCTCACCGGATGAGTTCATCGCGCAGCCGACGCTGGCGCTCAGCACCTGCCCGACCTTCGTCGAAGCGGGCGTGGCGCCGCGGCATGTGGATTTCCGGCCCTTCGTCCTGTCCGGCAAGGATGTGCGCATGGTCAAGGGTGGGTTGACCCGCGTCGCGTTGCGCGACGGCTCGCTGGTGGTGAATTCCAGCCAGGGCGGCGGGACCAAGGACACCTGGGTGTTGGAGTAGTTCCGGCCTTTTAAGAAACTTGCCGGGCCACGGTCCGGCGACGAAACGGGAGTTGAACGAAGATCCATGCTGAGCCGCACCGCCAACAACCTTTATTGGCTGAGCCGCTATATGGAGCGGGCGGAGAATTTCGCCCGCATTCTGGAAGTTGGAGACCGCATGAGCATGATGCCGGGGTCCGGGACCGAAGCGCTGCAGACAGAGTGGCGATCGACCCTGGCGACGTCCGGCTGCGGCCAAGCTTTCGAGGAAGCGGGGCTTAGGGTCGAAGGGCCGACGGTCACCGAATTCCTGGCCCGCAACCCGGAGAACCCGTCCAGCATCTATTCCTGCATCCGCGCGGCGCGCGAAAACGGCAGGGCCGTGCGCACCAGTCTGACGATGGAAATGTGGGAATGCCTGAACGACACCTGGCTCGGTTTCGACCAGCGCTGGACGGATGCGCGCCGCTACGGCGAATTGCGGTCCTTCCTGGATTGGGTCAAGGAACGGTCCACGGTATTCCGGGGCGGATTATACGGCACGATGCTGCGCGACGACGCCTTCGATTTCGCCCGTCTCGGCACCTATGTGGAACGCGCGGACAATACGGCGCGTATTCTCGACGTGAAATACCACATTCTGTTGCCGGAAGGTGAAGAGGTCGGCGGCGGGGTCGACTATTACCAGTGGACCAGCTTGTTGCGTGCCTTTTCGGCCTTGGGAAGTTATCACTACCTCTACCGCGAGAATCCCAAGCCCTGGAAAATTGCGGAACTGATGATTCTACGCCGGGAGATGCCCCGGTCCCTGATCGGCTGCTACCAGCAGTCGGTCAGCCATTTGGACAGATTGGCGGAAGCCTACGGTTCGCGGCATGAATGCCATCGGATCGCCGGCCAGGTTTATTCGCAACTGCAATTCTCCGACGCCAACGAAATTTTTCAGAGCGGCCTGCATGAATTTCTGTCCGACTTTATTGTCCGCAATAACCGACTCGGTAATGAGATAGCCCGTAGCTATATGTTCATCGGCTGACGTACCCCGTATTTGCGGGGATTTGCGGTTTTGCCTCCATTGGGACTGGGTCCTTGTTGATATCCGTGACACATGAAACGCGGTACCGGTATGACATGCCGGCCGTTTATACGATCCAAAGCTTGAAGCTGACGCCGCAGAACACGACAGGGCAGCATGTCTTGTCGTGGGAACTGGATTGCGGGCAGGAAGGGACGATTCCGTCCTTCGTCGACTCCTTCGGAAACATCACCCATACTTTCGTCATCAACCGCGAGCACAGCGACGTTCTGATCCGCGTGACCGGATTGGTGCAGACAACCAATGTTTCGGGAATGGTCGAAGGCGCGCGGGAGCCTTTCCCGCTTGTCGCCTATCTACGGCAGACGGACCTGACGATGCCGGACAGAGCGTTGATAGACCTGGCCTGGAGCGTTGGAAAACAGTCGAAGCCGCTCGACCTCGCCCATGCGCTGATGGGCGCTGTCCGCGAGCGAATCGACTATCTGGAAGGTGAAACACAGGTCGAAACGACAGCGGCGCAGGCTTTGGCGCAGGGGCTCGGTGTTTGCCAGGACCACGCCCATGCCTTCATCTGCTGCGCCCGGCTGCGGGGCATTCCCGCGCGCTATGTTTCGGGATATCTGCAGGCGAGCGAGAACAAGGACGAGGTCTACGAAGCAGGTCACGCCTGGGCGGAGGCCTATATCGAGGACCTGGGCTGGGTCGGATTCGATGTCGCCAACCGATCCTGCCCCCACGAAGCCTATCTGCGCGTCGCAGTCGGACTGGACTACCGCGAGGCCGCGCCCATCCGCGGTTTGCGCCTTGGTGGCGGCGCCGAAAAGCTGGACGTTTCCGTCCAGGTCGTGCAGGAGAGTAGCCAGCAGTAACGGTCGACCTATAACGGATGACCAAGGTACCTTCAGGGACAGGCCAGGATGACATATTGTATCGGTCTCTACATGGATGACGGGTTCGTCATGCTGGCGGATACGCGTACGAGCGCCGGCGTCGACAACATTTCCACATTCCGAAAATTGACCGTTTGGGAAACCCCCGGCGACCGTGTCGTGGCGCTGATGACCGCGGGGAATCTCGCCGTTTCCCAGGCCGTCGTGAACCTGCTGCACGAAGGGATCGAGTTCTGCGAATTGTCGACGTCGAAGGAATGTTCGCGAGAAACCTTGTTATCGGTTCCCTCTATGTTTCAGGCGGCGCAATTGGTCGGCGCGGCGATTCGCGAAGTCTATAAGACCGACGGGGAAGCCCTGAAGGCGCAGTCGGCCAAGTTCGACGTTTCGATGATTCTCGGCGGACAGATTAAAGGCCGCCGGATGCGGCTTTTTCATATCTACAGCGCCGGCAACTTCATCGAAGCGACGCCCGATACCCCGTTCTTCCAGATCGGCGAGAACAAATACGGCAAACCTATTCTGGACCGGGCCTTTGCTTATAGCACCAAACTGCCCATGGCCGTGAAGCTGGCCTGCGTTTCCATGGATTCCACCTTGCGAAGCAATATGTCCGTCGGCATGCCCTTGGACCTGCTGGTCTACAAGAAGGACAGCATCAGCGTTGAGACGCAGCGTCGGATCGAGCCGGACGACGAGTATTTCTCGTCTATCAGCCAGCTTTGGGGCAGCCATCTGCGCGAGGCCCAGGCCTCCTTGCCCAACCCGCCTTGGCTCAACGGCGATTCTCACTGACAGACGCCCGATAGCGGCAAAAAACGCGGCTTGGAATTTTTCCGGCTCGGCGCGGCCTGGCACAGCCGAGCAGTCATGAAAAATTAACTTTCACGGTAGCATAGTCGGCGAATTGGTAGTTCAGCCGGGCCTGCGTCCTATTGCGGATGCGACTTTCTTGCGGCCCTGCAGATGATTTTTGCTGTAATTTCTTAGCGTTTTGCCGGGGTAAGCTGAAGAAATGAAGTTCTTGCGTGGTTTTGGGTTCATCCCGAGCGGAAATGCAATCTTGCTGACCGTCGCGGGGGCGGTCGCCATCGGGATCGTCGGACTCGGCGTTTATGTCGAACGCTTGAAGACCGAACAATTGCGCTATGAAGAACGATCCCGGGTCATCGACCAGTTGGCGAATATTCGGACCAGGCTGGAAGGCACAATCGGTGACAGTATCGGGCGTTTGGAAGGCATCGTCGCCTTTATCGAGCGGAACCCCGACTTGACCGTGGAAGAATACAACGCCTTCGCGGCGCGTCTGATCACAAACCGTAGTCAGATCCGAAATATGGCCGCTGCACCGGACCTCGTCATTCGATACGTCTATCCCCTGAGCGGAAACGAGAACGCCATCGGCTTGGATTACCGCCGCGTGCCGGCGCAATGGCAGGCGGCGCGGCGTGCGCTGGAGACCGGCCGACTGTCGATAGCCGGGCCCGTTGATCTGGTTCAGGGCGGCAGCGGTTTCATTGCCAGGGCCCCGGTTTTCGCCGATCGGGAAGGCAATTCGTTCTGGGGGCTGGCATCCGCCGTCATCGACACGGGCCGTGTCTATGAAGCAGCCGGTTTGGACAACCCCAGCCTTGGCATTGACATCGTGATCCAGGGCCGTGATGCGCTTGGCCACAACGGCGAAGTCTTTTACGGGTCTCTCGCGGAACTGGGGCGAAGCCCGGTCGAGCTGGTCGTCAGCATTCCAAATGGAAAATGGGTCCTGATCGCTACCCCGAAAGCGGGATGGTATTCACGCGATATCTGGGACCACCGCGAAGTGTTCATCGCGTCGGGATTTGGCTTCCTTTTGATGCTACTCTCGGTCGCGTTCGCCTATCACCGTAGAACCCGGAAACTTCTGAACCTTCGTTTGGAAAACCTGTCGCGTGCGGTGGATCAAAGCAGCAGCGGATTGATCATCGCTTCGGCGCGCGGTTATGTCGTGTACGCCAATCCGCGCTTCCTTGCGATGTCCCAACAGACCCAGGAGCAAACCATTGGCGCCCATGTCCGGAGCCTATTCAACGAAGAAGACCTTTCCTTGGGATTTCAGGCCCTGTGGAGCAGTGTTCTCACCGGAAAGGACTGGCAGGGTGAGCAGCGGAATTGGCGACGGGACGGAACGCCCTACTGGGAATCGGTTTCGATCACCCCGTTGAAAGATGCCGAGGGTAAGACGCCCGACGTCTTGATCGTGAAAACCGATATTTCCGAAAAGAAAGACTCCGAAGAGGCATTGGTTCGAGCGAAACTCGGCGCGGAGGCGGCGAACCGCGCGAAGTCGCAGTTCCTGGCAAGCATGAGCCACGAATTGCGGACCCCGTTGAACGCGATTTTGGGCTTTGCGCAGATGTTGGACCTCAATATCGACAAATCCTTGAGTGAGCGACACCAGTCCTATGTCGGAAACATCGTTTCGGCGGGTAAACATCTGCTTGAACTCGTAAACGACATCCTCGACCTGGCCCGGGTGGAGGCGGATCGCATGCCCCTGGAGTTGGAGGTCGTCGAGATCAACGAGCTCATGCGGGATTGTGTCGCCTTAACCAGAACGTCTGCGGACGCGCGCCACATCTCCATCCATGAAGCGATCAGCACCGGGCCCGTCGTTTCGGTCGTGGCCGATCCGCTCAGGCTGAAGCAGGTCATGATCAACCTGTTGACCAACGCCGTGAAGTACAACCTGGACAAGGGCCGCATCGATGTCACATGCAGCGAACGCGGAACAGATGTGATCCGAATATCGGTTGCCGATACCGGCCTGGGAATTGCCGAGCAGGATGGAAGATCGGTATTCGAAATGTTCCACCGTTTGAATGCCGACCCGATGCTTGCCCAGGACGGAACCGGCATCGGTTTGACCGTCAGCAAGATTCTGGTCGAACGGATGAATGGCCGGATCGGCTTCGAAAGCGAGCCCGGCAAAGGCAGCACCTTCTGGCTGGAACTGCCGACCCGATTGGCCGACGACGGGAGCCACCCCGCCAACGAGACGAGCATGGATACGATTGTCGCGATCAACGACTTGTCGGAGAACCGTCGCCGGCGCGCGGGATAATCGCGTCAGTTCGACACGCCCGTGACGGTAACGTCGCGAACCGCAAGATCACCGCCCCGGTTCAGGATGGCGAACCCGTCGAAAGCTTCCCGGAAACTGCGGTCGGTGACGGCCATGGCGTCCTGATCGTCCAGTTGTACGGCCATGACGCCGTCTCTGTCGCGCGTCCAGGTCAAGCGATGGCTCTGCTCGTCCGTCAACCCGTTCGACAAGCGCGCGACGTCGACCGTCTGGACGCCGCGGGACGACACCTTCAGCAGTTGCAGGCTGCGATCGGCCGAGACATAGGACAGCCGGTATCCGCTGCTGGCGTTGGCGCCCTGATAGGGACCGAATTCGAACCCTTCCTCGGTCCCATTGGAAATGGGGCGCAGCGAGAAGGTCATCTCGATGGAAAACGCATTGCTGATGGCGAGCGGCGCCTGAACCGCTGCGAAGCTGGCCTGACTGGCCGACTGCTGCTGTGTGCCGCTGTTTTGGCTGCCCGATTGGTTCCCCTGCAGCGCACCTTGCAGCAGCGCACCCAAGAGAGCCTTGCCAAGGTCCTTCTCATCACTGCCCGTCGAATTGGATTGTGTCGACTGGCCCCCCGTCCCCTTTTGGATCACGGACCGAAGGCCGTGGCGCCAATCGATCAGAAACTCCCCGGCTGTCACCTGCCAGGGTGGGTCGGGCTGCGGCCCGCGGGCCGAGAAATCGTCTTGCAGCAGGATTTCCGACCAGGGCCGATCGTATTTCCCAAGGACGTTCCGTAAATCGCGCAGGAACCAGGGATCGATCAACCGTTCCTTCTCTCCCTTCTCCAGAAGGGTGTTCAGTTCCTCCACCAGGGCACCGGTCCGGTCTTCCTGTTCGAAGGGGTCCTTTCCGAAACTCCCTGTCTGGGCCCAGGCCATCGGTGCGGCGGCGGCAAGGGTGGACCCGATACACAGGGCCAGGAGTAGCGGCCTCTTTGCGGGTGTTGTCATCATTGTTTCCTCCTGAAAGCCGGAATGACATCTTGCGCAACCCATGCCTCCAGCGCAACGCTGTGCGAACAATAGCAATGCACGTGCTGTCCATGCCCGCCGGGCGGGCTGCCGGCTGGGGAGGAAGACCACCATGATCAAGGAAAGACCGATTATCACCATCCGGCGGGATTTTGCCCGTCCCGATTCCGCCCTGGTGGACGCGTTGCGCGGGGCCATGACGGGGCATGTCGTGGACAGCATGTCCGGCCGTGGCGCGCTCGACTACCGGATCAAACCGATTCAACCGGAACTCAGCGCAATCTGCGGCACGGCACTGACCGTGAAGGCGGCGCCGGGCGATAACATGGCAGTGAACGCAGCCTTGGATGTCGCCAAACCGGGGGACATCATCGTTTGCGCGACGGACAGCTTCGTGGAAACGGCGGTCGTGGGCGACTTGCTGTTGGGCATGATGAAAAATACCGGCGCCGCCGGTTTCGTGACCGATGGTTTGGTCCGCGACCTGACCGGCATCCGCGGAGTCGGTTTTCCCTGCTTCGCCATGGGCGTTAATCCTAATTCGCCGACCGGTGGCGGCACGGGCACCGTCGGTCTGCCTATCATCCTGGGCGGCGTTCATGTGGAATCGGGCGATGTCATCGTCGGCGATGAAGACGGCGTGGTCGTCGTGCCGCAAGCGGATTTGGCCAAGATGATCGAGACGCTCGCGGAAGTGCGGGCGCTGGAGGCCGAGGCCGAAGCCAAGGTGAAAGCGGGACAGAACAGATCGCCGAAATTCACGGCCCTGCAGGAAGCCGGCAAGGTTCTGGAAATCTGATACGGCAATGCCGGGACGGCGGTCTGTCCCGGCGTCGTAATCCGGACGTGCCGACAGACGCCGTCAGTCGGTCTTGGGCGGTTTCGGGTCTTCGGCCAGATGGCCGGTCTTGATCCAGAACCGCACCCCGTTGGGGCCGGCTTTCGCTTTGAAGTCGCTTCCTTTCGGCAGGCGGAGCCACGCGTTCGGGCCCAGCACCTCGCCGCCCTCGGTAAGGCTTCCTTCCAGGACCAGCAGTTCCTGTCCGCCCGGCGCACCGCGGTCGACTTCCGCGCCCGGCGCCCATCGTTCCATACGCACGTCCTCCCGGTCGTCCCGATGCAGCGGGACCAGATCCACGCCGGGTTCGCCAACGGACGCAAAGGCCGGTTCTTTCCCGGTCTGTTTCCGGACATGGACGCGGTCGGCGGGATCGAACTGCCAGAGTTTGACGAAGATGATGCAGCCCGTCTCCGATCCCGGCGTGTGGCTGGATGTCGGCGGATTGCGAATGTAGCTGCCGGCTGGAAAATCCCCATGCTCGTCTTGAAAGACGCCGTCCAGGACCAGGAATTCCTCGCCGCCTGTATGGGTATGGGCGGAAAAGGTGCTGTTCGGCGCGTAGCGGACGATGCTCGTCGCCCGCGCCACCTCGCCGCCGATTCTGTCCAACATGCGCCGGTCGACGCCTTTCATGGGCGACGCGACCCAGTCCAGATCGTCGGTGTGCAGAACCACGCGCTCGCCGAAATTCGTGTTCACTTCCATGGCTGTTCCTTTCGGGTCGACCGACGCGTCCGGGAATGGTGTCCGGCCGTGCCGTCGGGCGCAGTCTAACATGGGTTCTTTTCCTGGAATGTCGATCAGCGCCCCATCGGCAATTAGTCGGGGGGCGGTCACAATGACGTTGGCCGGCCTTACGGGCCCTGTCACCGTCCCGCGATGGCGATCGACCGGGCGGCCACGAACCTTTTGGACCCTTCTTGCCTATCCCCCTGGGTAAGGATTGCCCCCAGGCGGCGTCAGTGGTGATCAAGGCTGTTGAAAACAAACGATAAATGATTGGCACGAAGCCTGCTTATCCAAATGGCAGGAGGCCTCCGTCCATGAAGCTAGACACACTTCTTTCCGTTCTGAAACGCGCCCCGCGCGACGAGGCGGGAAGCACCAATGCCGATATTCGCGCCGCGAGCCCGATTCGTTTGGTGACCAAGGACGAGCCGCGCCGGGCGCAGACGCCGCCGCCGTCTCCCGGCGATCCCGTCGATACGGTGAAGATCAGCGTGCAGGCCACTTATGTTCTGGCCGCGTCCCAATTCGATCCCCGTGCCATTACGGGCTCCGAGACGCAGCGCTTGGCGGATCAGTTGTATGAGGGCGGCGCCATCGGCAGCCGGGACCGCAGCGTACTCATCGAAGGGCCGCGCGGCTCGGCAAGTGCCTTGCCGAAAAGTGCGGGAGCGTCGCGTGACCTGTTGTCCGACTTTCAGGCGCAATTGGCCGAAGACATCGGCCGGAGCGATCTGCGCTCCATCGACGACAGCACCCGCGCGGTCACCATTCTAGGCCGGGTCGTCAGCATCCGCGAGGCCATTGCCTGACCGGTGACGAGGTCGGCATCGGATTGGCAGCACTCTCCGGTAATCGGTGCTAAAATACTGATAACAATGACAAAATTGTTGCGGCAAATCTGAAGTCGATACAGGATTTCTTAATAGGGACGCGTTGCGTTCCGTAGGTAAGGAACCCTGTATGATATCGGAGGTGCAACCATGACCATTCGGAATCCGGAAATCGGAGGCCACACTATTCTTACCCAACAAATGGCCGGTTACCGCCTGACAACGGCCGAAATCCTCTACCACATGCCGGATCATCCAAACCTGCTGCAGACATATGTTTGGCAAGATCTGGATCTGGCCCCGAAGTTCCCCATCCTGAACAAGTTTCTCGATTTCTGGGAATCCAACCTCGACGGCAAACTGCATTCCGTGCAGGTCGCCCATAAGGGCGTGATCAGCCCGTCGACCTACCGCTATGCGAACGGCCTGATGACGCTGCACTGACCGCGATCAAGGCGGCGACGGCTGGATACGGGAACGGGAATACGCGTCCGTTGAGCGGATGGGACTACCGCTTCGTTGGGAATCGTGTTCCCATCCCATCTCGGGTCATTCGGTGCGCTGGCGGGGCGCCCTTGGTTTTGGGGTATGCCCCATGGCCGCAGAAAACCGGCACGCAAAAGCCGGCGGCAAGATTTATCCGGGGAAGGTCATGTCGCGTGTGAAGGTCGCGGTCATCGGGTCGGGTCCAAGTGGGTTTTACGCCGTCAGCGCGTTGCTGAAGCAATGCGGCGACCCCGCCATCGACATCATCGAACGCCTGCCCACGCCTTTCGGGCTGATCCGCGCGGGTGTCGCGCCGGACCACCAGACGACCAAGAATGTCGTGCGCGCCTATAGCAAGACGGCGGCGGAAGGCGGCGTCTCCTATTTCGGCAATGTCAGCGTCGGCAAGGACGTGACCCTGGACGAGTTGCGGACCCTTTACGATGCCGTGATCCTGGCCGTCGGCGCACCGGCGGACCGCAAGCTGGAAATATCCGGTATCGACAAGGCGGGCGTTTACGGCTCCGCCGAATTCGTCGGCTGGTACAATGGGCACCCGGACTATGTCTCTCTCGATCCCGACCTCGATACCGAAAGGGTGGTCGTCATCGGCAACGGGAATGTGGCGATCGATGTCGCCCGCGTGCTGGTGAAAAGCGCGGAGGAGATGCGGGCCAGCGATCTTCCAGGCCCGGTCGCGGATGTTATCCACCGGTCGCCGATCAAGGACGTTGTCGTGGTTGGGCGGCGGGGGCCCGTCGATGCCAAATTCACCAATGTCGAATTGCGGGAGATGCGGGAACTCGAAGGCGCTGTTTCCATCGTCCGGCATGAGCATCTGCCCGACGAGGTGCCGGACGGTTTGGAAGGCCGCGACCGAAGGGTGCGCGAGAAGAACCTGCAGACCATGGAAGAATTCGCCGACGCCCGGGATGCCCATGTCGAAAGCGCCGACAAGCGTGTTCTTTTCGAATTCTATGCGTCGCCTGTCGAAGTGCTGGGCGGCGACCATGTCGAAGGCGTCAGGTTCGAGCGCACGGAAGTAAGCGAAGGGGGTGGCGTTCAGGGAACCGGCGCATATTTCACCATCCCCTGCGGCTTGGTCGTCACCGCCGTCGGCTACCGGACGCGCAGTTTCGAAGGCGTGCGGTTCGATGCGAAATCGGGCGCCATTCTGAACCAAGACGGATTGATCGACGGAAACCTTTATACCGTCGGATGGGCAAAACGGGGGCCCAGCGGCGTTATCGGCAGCTCCAAACGCGATGGTGACGACGTGGCGAAAATGATCGCCGATGCGGCTGCCGCGGCGGGGCCGTCCGGCAAGCCGGGGCAGGCGGGATTGAGGCGCCTACTTGAGGAACGGAAGGTCGCCTTTGTCGATTTCGATGATTGGCAGAAGCTGGATGCGGCGGAGAAGGCCCGCGCCGGAACTTCCGGGGCGCCGCGGGAAAAGTTCCTTTCCGTTGAGGAAATGCTGGCCGCCATCGGGTCGAAGTCCCGGTAGAGCCTATGATGTCGAAGCTGCTGTTTCCCCTTGAAACTGTGAGGTGTTCGTCTAACTGAAATCGCCCGGACCGCGTGACGGATCATGGTCAACTTCGGCGTCCTCACATCATCGTTGCGTTGAAGCGGCTTGAACGGCCATCCCTGGGGGGCTATGCGAAGCCGGACTGGTTGAATGCTTTCGCCGCATCCAAGGGCCGGGCCCGGCCGGATCGCCGGCGGACTGAAGGAGTATGATCATGGACGGTGCCGCCGTCACACAGACATCGGAACAGGCGCATCTGGTTGCGGAAGCCGCGGTCGTGCGTTTCGCCGGCGATAGCGGCGACGGAATGCAGCTTACCGGCGGGCGTTTCACGCTGGCCACCGCGCTGGCCGGAAACGACTTGGCGACTTTCCCGGATTTTCCTGCCGAAATTCGCGCCCCGATCGGCACGACTTTCGGGGTTTCGGCATTCCAGATCAATTTCGGCGGACGCAAAATCAAGACTGTCGGCGATCAGCTGGACGTGCTCGTGGCGATGAACCCGGCGGCCCTGAAGGTCAATCTGGAGGATTTGAAGCCGGGCGGTTTGATCATCGCCGATAGCGGCACCTTCAATGACAAGAATCTCCGCAAGGCGGGCTACGGGGAAAATCCCCTGGAAGACGGCAGTCTTTCGAACTTCAAGCTGCTTTCGGTCGACATGTCGAAAATGACCCTGGAAGCGGTCAAGGAACACGGTGTTTCCAACAAGGAAGGCCTGCGTACCAAGAACATGTGGGCGCTTGGCCTGATCTATTGGATGTATGAGCGCGAGCGCGCCGAAACGATCAGCTGGCTACGGCAGAAATTCGCCAAACGCGAAGATATCGCGGCCGCGAACGTTGCCGCGCTGAACGCCGGTCATGCCTTCGGCGAAACGATCGAGCAGCAGTCGGAAATCCGGCCGGTCCACGTACCGCCGGCGCCCATCGACGCCGGTCTCTACCGCGCGGTCACCGGCACCCAGGCGGTCGCATGGGGGCTGACGGCGGGGGCCATGCTGGCCAATCAGCGGATGGTCTTCTGTTCCTACCCGATCACGCCCGCTTCGGCGCTGCTGCATACCCTGGCGGAGCTGCGGCATTACAATGTCGAAACCTTCCAGGCGGAAGATGAGATCGCGGCTGTCTGCGCCGCGCTCGGCGCGTCCTATGCCGGTTCGATTGGCGTCACTTCCAGTTCCGGCCCCGGCGTGGCGCTTAAGACGGAAGCGCTCGGCCTCGGCATTTCGACCGAACTGCCGTTGGTCGTCGTCAATTCACAGCGCGGCGGCCCATCGACCGGCCTACCGACCAAGACCGAACAGTCCGACCTGTTCCAGTCTGTGTGGGGCCGCAACGGCGATGCGCCGCTTTGCGTGCTCGCGACGCGCTCGCCCAGCGACTGTTTCGAAACGGCAGTGGAAGCGGTCCGGATTGCGATCAAATTCATGACGCCGGTCATTCTGCTGACCGACGGCTTCCTGGCCAACGCTTCCGAGCCCTGGAAGATTCCAGACCTGACGAAACTGACTCCTTTCCCAACCCAGTTCGCGTCCGACCCGGAGAACTTCCAGCCTTTCGCCCGCGACCCGGACACCCTGGCGCGGCCTTGGGCCAAGCCCGGCACGCCCGGCCTGGAACACCGCATCGGCGGGATCGAAAAACAGGACGGCAGCGGTCATATTTCCTACGATCCGCAGAACCATCACAAGATGACCATGCTGCGGGCGGAGAAAATTCAGCGCATCGCGCTCGACGTGCCGGAGCAGGAAGTCGACCTGGGAACCACGACCGGTAAGCTTGCCATTGTCGGTTGGGGATCGACCTATGGGCCGATCAGCCGCGCGGTCACGGTCGCGCGGGCCGAGGGCCTGGATGTCAGCCATATCCATCTGCGCCATATTTGGCCGCTGCCGCGGAACTTGCAGGACCTGCTGTCCGGGTTCGACCAGATCCTGGTGCCGGAAATGAATACCGGGCAGTTGGTGAAACTGCTGCGGGCCGAATACCTGGTGCCGGCCGAAGGCCTGAACAAAATTGCTGGCCAGCCCTTCAAAGTTTCCGAACTCGACGCCGCGATCCGCGCGCGCCTCAGCTGACCCGCTCGACGGAGAAGACGATGACCAATCAGACAGCGCCGGAACAGCTTCAGCCCAAGGACTTCGCTTCGGATCAGGAAGTCCGCTGGTGTCCCGGCTGCGGGGATTACGCGATCCTGAAGGCGGTTTACAAGACGCTCGCCGATATCGGGGCGACGACGGAAGGATCCGTGTTCGTCAGCGGCATCGGCTGCGCCGCCCGGTTCCCGTACTACATGTCGACCTATGGCTTCCACACGATCCACGGCCGGGCCGCGGCAGTCGCCACGGGTGTCAAACTGGCCAATCCCGACCTGGATATCTGGGTCGTCAGCGGGGACGGGGACTCGCTATCCATCGGCGGCAACCATTTGATGCACGCGCTGCGCCGAAACATCGACATGAACTACTTGCTGTTCAACAACGAGATTTACGGCCTGACGAAGGGGCAGTATTCCCCGACCAGCCGGATCGGCACCAAGTCGCCGTCGACGCCGACCGGTTCTATCGACACGCCGGTGAACGCGGCGTCCTTCGCGCTTGGCTGCGGGGCGCGGTTCGTGGCGCGCTCGGGCGACATCATGCAGGCTCACCTGGTGGAGACCTTGACCAAGGCCCATGGGCACAAGGGCATGAGTTTCGTTGAAATCATGCAGAACTGCATCGTCTACAATGACGGCGTGTTCGGGAACTTCATGGAGAAGAAGGTCCAGAAGGACGCGCAAATCCTCGTCGAACACGGCAAACCGTTGCGCTTCGGCGCGGACGGTCAAAAAGGCCTCGCGCTCGACATCAAGACCCTGTCCCTGAAGGTCGTCACTTTGGGCGAAGACGCCGAAGAAGGCGACATCCTCGTCCATGACGAGACGAATTCGGTTCTGGCCGGGCTTCTGGCGCGGATGGAACCGCCGCATTTCCCGGTCGCGATGGGCGTGTTGTACAACAATCCCGCCGCGCAGACCTACGACGCGGAAATGAAGGCCCAGATGGCCGCCGCCACGTCGGAAAACCAAGGCAAATTGGAAGACCTGCTGACCCGGGGCCATACCTGGACGGTCGGTTGATAGCACGCCGCACCCGCGGCGGCTCGGTTGCGGCACTCTGTCCGTCTTGCGGTGACGGCCGCAGCGGATAAATTGCGCGCCATGACTACGGCATTCCCAAATACGGGGCCAAAGCCCGGCTCGACGTCTTCCCTCCTGCCTTCATCGGCGCGGGCGGTCGGCGTCTGGCTTGCGGTCTGTGGCGTTATGGTGTTCGCGATGATGCTGATCGGGGCGATCACGCGGCTGACCGAATCCGGCCTCAGCATGGTCGAATGGCGGCCGTTGATCGGCTGGGTCCCGCCGATGACGGATGCGGAATGGCAGCGCGTCTTCGATCTGTACCGGCAGACGTCGGAATACCGGATCGACAATGCCGGCATGGTCCTGGCCGAGTTCAAGGCGATCTTCTGGTGGGAATTCATACACCGGCTTTGGGGCCGGGCTATCGGCCTGGTCTTCGCCCTACCGTTTTTCTTCTTTCTGGCCGCACGCCGGATTCCTCAAGGCTACACCAAGCATTTGATCATCCTTCTGTTCCTTGGGGGGCTTCAGGGCGTGATCGGCTGGTGGATGGTGAAAAGTGGTCTCGTCGACCGTTCCGATGTCAGCCAATACCGCTTGGCTGTGCATCTGGGCATGGCCTTCTTCATCCTGGCCTATCTGCTCTGGCTGGCGCTCGGCCTGCTCTGGCCCGTGCCGCCGGATCAACAGGCCGCGCCGCGCGGCGTGCGGCGGATGGGAGCGTGGTGCCACGCGGTGATTTTCTTCACGGTGATGAGCGGCGCGCTGGTGGCGGGGCTCAACGCCGGCCTGCTCTACAACGATTGGCCGCTGATGGGTGGGGCTTTCGTGCCGGAGGACATCGCCGCCCTGTCGCCCGGTTGGCTCAATATCTTCGAGAATGAAGGCACGGTGCAGTTCGATCACCGGATGATGGCCTATCTGACCCTGACGGTCGTGACCCTCACCTGGGTCCTTTCCCGCAGGACGGATTTGGCGCCACGGGCGCAGCTCTCCATCAACTGCCTGACGGCGATGGCCTGGATCCAGGCGGGGCTTGGTATTTCGACCCTGATGCTGATGGTGCCGCTGCCGCTCGCCGTTGCACATCAGGCGGGCGCTGCGATCAGCTTCTGTCTGTCGATCTGGGTGATGAAAGAGTTGCGCGGCGCCCGCTAGGGGCCACCGCGCGCTTCTCCCAAACTCCTGGTGTCCGGCTAGAGGTTGTAGCCGACTCGGAAACCGCCCCAATGCTTGCCGTTGAGATAGATCGGCACGGAGAGGTCCTTCATCAGGACGTAATTGCCGCCGCCCATGTCGCGCAAATAAGACTGCACCAGAAAGGGCTTCGTGTTGCGGCCGGCCGCCAATCCCGTCCTGTCTCCAAAAATCCGGTGGTTCCGGCAATTGGCGGCGTTCCAAACAGGATCGTCCGGGCGCTGGGGATGGCAGTATTTCAGGTTATGGGTCGGCAGATAGCCATTCCGGTCCACCGCTGCGCTGAAGATGATCGCATCGTGGCTGTCGGTGGCCGGTTCCTGGATCGCCGGCAGCTCCTTGTCGGTGAAGGCGGTGAAGCGCGTCAGATGCTGCACCGGGTTGCTGCCTTCAACCGGCTTGTAATCCTCGTCGAAGAAATCGCCTTCCGACATCTTTCCACTGTCGATGGCCTGCTGGAACAAGGCCTGCACCCGCAAGGCCGCCGCGGAAGCGATTGCGATCACCGGTTGGTCGGGCGCGATGCTCTGTTCCGCGAAAGCGGCGATCATACTGTCCGATTGAGCGCTCCGATCGATCAGGAACCGGTGCCCGTTGCCCTCCGATCCGGCCAACCGGCCGCGCAGGGCGCCGACCGCCGGCACATCGATGGACAGGGCCTCCCCTTGTAACGCGGCGATCCGATCGCATTGAACAACGGCGCTGTCCAATGTCAGGTCATAGACGCCGCAGGATACGGCGCCGCCGTCGATGTCGATACTTCCGGTCAGGATGAACGGCGTATCGATATCGTTGTCCTTATGGCCTTCACGGGTTGCCGAGATGGCCACGCGCAAGCGTTCACCAAGGGCGGCGATGTGCTGGGCCATTTCCGCCGTCGTCGTCTGCTGGGTGCCGCTCAAATCCTCGGCGATGGAGGCCTGGCCGGCGACTTGGCTGACGCTCTCGGCAAGATGCCCGACGATGGTGACGGTTTCATTGGCCGTGCGGCCGATGCTAGAGATGGCTTCATGCTGTTCGGCGACGGCCTGTTCAACCTCGCCGGAATTGCCGGCAACGCTGTTGATCGCTTCACCGATCCCGGAAATCGCGGCAACGGCGGCTTCCGTCACGGTTTGAATTTCGGCGATTTGCTCGGCGATTTCCTTCGTCGCGTCGGCGGTCTGGCCGGCAAGCGCTTTCACCTCGTTGGCGACGACGGCGAAGCCGCGACCCGCCTCGCCGGCCCGCGCCGCTTCGATCGTGGCGTTCAAGGCCAGCAGATTGGTCTGGTTGGCGATGTCCTGGATCAACTTCACGATATCGCCGATCCTGTCGGAAGCTTGCGCCATTCGGCCGACGACCTGCGAGGCCTCGTCCACCCGTGTTACCGCGGCATTCGTTTGAGCAAGCGCCTGGGACACTTTGGAAGAGATCGTTTCGGCGGATTGGTTCAGTGTCTCGGCCATGCTCGACACGGTACTTGCGTCCGTGACAGTCGCTTCGGCATCCCGCTCCAGCGTTTCGACAAGGCCATGGACCTTTTGAATAGCGTTACGCATTTCGCTTGAGACTTGGTTGGCCTTGTCGCCGCCCGCCTTGACCTGCTGAACGGTGCCTTCCATTTCCCCGGCCAACGCGTCGGCCAGCGTCAACAATTCGCGGCGCTGCCAATAGGCGTCCTGACGGGCCTTGGTCAGGGCGTCCACGGGCGCGATTTCGGCGCCAGAGGGCACATCCGCGGCCGATCCGTCCGCTTCCGCTGGATTCTTCCTATCCAGACCAGTTCCCCCCCGGTCTGCTTCTCCCTTACTACGTTCGGCTTTCTTGAATCCGAGCATAACTGCATCCTACCCAGTGTGATTTTCTCCTGTTCGGGAAGGGCCTCGGCGGCACCTTATCGGCGGTGCCCGCAAGCTTATGGATTTTTTCCTGGATTTCTGCAGCTCAGATCTATACCCCCGAATACGCTGCGGAACCTGTCATTCACCCATTTCATTTGCCTTAATTCCGGCGGACTACTTCAGTAGTTTATGTATTCGCCTTCCCTATTCCCCGACATCTTGTGTGCGTATTGAAACAATTTCAAACATGATTCACCCCTTGTTTACGATTTAGCTGCAGAATAGCGGTAGTTGAGTGGTTAACTCTGTAGAAAGTCGATGGAAGTGTGATGGTCGTCATACGTCGCGGCTGTTTTTCAGGATGACCCTGGAACATGGTAAATACGGCGTAGTACGAATTTACTAATATGAGGGGAATCGAGTTTGTGGTTCCATTCGGGTACGGAACGCGCTGCTTCGATTGGGGGAATTTCCCGATGTTGAGCAAGATGCGCCGAAGTAAGGGCGCCGATGAGTAGAAATTCATCTACCGGGCAGCCTGGCGGTTCGGTGATCATGACCGACGTGTTTGCCGGCGGGCGTTTGCGGCGCCAGGACGGTCGTGCCCGCAACGATACGGTTCGGGACGCTACTTTGCTGCGAGCGGCTTTGGCCTCTTCGGGCGATATCGGTTATGTCTGGGACCTTGTCGACGACTCCATCCAATGGCTGGGCGATACCTTGCCCGTTTTCGGGCCGACGCGCGCGGACTCGATCCGCGACGGCGAAGCCTTCAATGAATGCATCAATGTCGAAGATCTTTCGAAGCGGCTGCAAAGCCTGAGCCGCCATCTCCAAGCCGGCGAGGTGTTCGATTGCGAATACCGCCTGCGGCGCGAGGATGGGGAGTTCGTCTGGGTTCATGACAAAGGGCGCGCGGATCTGGATGAGAACGGCATCCCCGTCCGTCTGGCGGGTATCTTGCGCCCGATCAACCGCCGGAAACAGCAGGAGACCTTGCTGGAACGGCGCGCCAGCTATGACGAGTTGACGGGTCACCTCAACAAGACACGGCTGCACGAAGCCCTCCAGAACGCGTTTTCCTACAACAAGCGTTACAAGGTGCCCGGCGGGTATCTGGCTATTGGGATCGACAAGCTCTCGATGGTCAACGAAGCCTATGGCCACAAGATCGCTGATGCGTTGATTGTCGGTGTCGGGCACCGCATCGAACGGTCGCTTCGCGTGACGGACCAGATCGGCCGTCTCGGCGGTGACCGGTTCGGGGTCGTCCTCGGCCAGTGCGACGAGGCGGGCATGGTCACAGCGGCAGAGAAGATTTTGGAAGGCCTGCGCGCCAATCCGATCGAGACGCCGAACGGGCGTATCCACGTCACCGTTTCCATCGGCGGCGCCGTGTTCCCGGGCCTTATCCAAACGGCTCAGGAAGCGATGACGGCGGCTGAGAGCGCGCTCCAATCTGCGAAAACCAACGGGCGGAACTGCTTTTTTTCTTATGAGTTGTCGGAAGAGCAACGTCGCGTTCGCCGCGAAAACATGGATATGGGCGAGCGGATCATGGAGGCGCTTGAGGACGACCGAATCGTCTTCGCCTATCAGCCGGTCGTCGACAGCCGCACCAAAGAAGTTTCGTATTACGAGACGCTCTTGAGGTTGAAGGACCCGTCTGGCGACATCGTTTCTGCCGGGGCCTTCGTGCCGGTTGCGGAGAAACTCGGCATCATGCGGTTCCTGGATCACCGCGCCTTGGAAATCGCCATGGACGACCTCGGCCGATATCCGGACGTGACGCTGGCCCTCAATATTTCCAGCCTGACTGTGACAGACCAATCCTGGCTTCGGACCTTGGTCAGCCGGATTACGAGTAAGCCCAGCATTGCCGAACGGCTGATCGTCGAGATCACGGAGACGGCCGCGCTTGAGGATTTCGAGGTCTCCGCCCGTTTTGTCTCCGCTGTTCGGGCGTTGGGATGCAAGGTGGCGCTGGACGATTTCGGGTCGGGCTATACCAGTTTCCGGCACATGAAGGCGTTGACCGTGGACGTCGTGAAAATCGACGGCGCCTTCGTCAAGGACGTCCACACGAACATGGACAACCAGCTTTTCGTTCGCACATTGCTCGGCCTTGCCGACGGGTTCGGCCTGGAAACCGTCGCCGAATGCGTCGAAACGGAGGACGAGGTCCGCGTGCTGTGCGACGAAGGGGCCGACTATCTGCAGGGTTGGTTCTTTGGGCGGCCGGACCTGAATCCGCCCTGGCGGACCTGAACGACCCCCGCCGGCCCGCAACGGACCGGCGTTTCAGCAACGCTTGACGCCGGATTGGGCGATAGCCCGGACCCTAGGATTTTTCGCCGATTTTCTTGAGCTGCTGCTGCATGGCGTCGATTTGCTTCTGAAGCGCTTCGATGTCCGTCGCCGGTTTTGCGGCTTCGCCTTGGGTCGCGGTGGGTTGTCCTGTGTCGGACGCGTCATTGCCATCGGCGCGGGGCGCGAAGAACTGCATCGTCTTTTCGAACATCGCCAGGTTCTGTTTGCTCATTTCCTCGAACTGGCCGAACGGGAAGACGGACCCGAAGGTGTCCTCCATGTAGTGGCGCATCTTCTCCTGATTTTCCGTGAAGGATTTCATCGAGAAGTCCAGATACTTGGGCAGCAGCATCTGCTGCATGTTGTCGCCGTAGAAGCTGATCAACTGGCGCAGGAAACCGATCGGCAGCAGGTTCTGACCCTTGGCTTCTTCCTCGACGATGATTTGCGTCAGGACGGAGCGTGTTATCTCCTCACCAGATTTCGCGTCGAAAACGGCGAAATCGATGCCGTCCTTCACCATCTGGCACAGGTGGTCCAAGGTGACGTAACTGCTCGTGGCCGTGTTGTAGAGCCGCCGGTTGGCGTATTTCTTGATCTTGATCGGCGGCTTTGCGCCGGAACCTTCGTCAGACATATCCTACCCTCACCGCTCCCCGAACAAACTGGGCCCATTCACACTGGGTTTCGGCCTTCGCGGATTTCGGTGCGACCGTGGCGACGAAGTCGGGTTCGGACTTGTGCACCGCGTCGACTTTGGATATCGCACCTGCGAAGTAAACCTTGAAAATCCATAGCAGAACAAAGCTTGTTCGCCAAGCAATGGCGAATAAGGGTATAGTTGCACCGCGTCGTTGTTATCGTTGTTGACGAGTGCGAGTATCGAAAAATGACGGAACCACCCGACCATCAAGAGCTCGCGCGGCGCTATCTGGAACTCTGGCAGGAACAGATTTCGGGGACTGCGGGCGATCCCGCGGTGGCGGATGCCTTGGCCCGCATGATGGCCGGTTGGCAATCCGTCGTGGGACAAACCTTTACGCAGCAGTCGCCGCCAGGATACGGCGAGGGAGAAGGGTATGGCGCCACTGGACGGAACGGCGATCCCGGCACCGGCGAGGCTGGGTCCGCGGCCGCTTCCGATGCATCTGGCCGCGCCGATGATGTTATACGCCAGCTCCTTGGGCGCATTGCCGATCTTGAAAGGCGGGTGGAACAGCTCGAGCGCGCCGGAAAAGGGAAATAGCGGATTCGGCGGTGCGGGCGCAGCCGGACACTGGACAGATATGATCCAGGGCATGATGGCCGCCGGGCCATTTGATCTGTCGGCCGCCTTCCCAGATTCCAAATGGCCGGCCATGCAAACGGTCGCGGCACAGTGCGAAATGGCGGATCTGGTCGTTTCGATCGACGAGGAATTCCGCGGGCAACTCGGGCGGATGTTGGACGGCGTACTCGCCTATCATCACCACGCATACCGGCGTGACGTAACCGATCCTCCCGCGATTTGGCGGCAGGGTTCGACCAGTCTTCACCGCTATGCGCCGGCGGGCAGCGGCGCACCTGTCCTGATCGTGCCTTCGCTGGTGAACAAATCCTACATCCTGGATCTGAACAGCCAAGGCAGCTTCTGCCGCTCCCTCGCCAAGAACGGACTGGTACCCTATCTGGTCGACTGGGGGGAGCCGGGCGCGGAAGAAACCGAATTTACGCTGACCGACTATGTTACCCGCTTGAACGCGATGCTCGATGCGGTCGAGGCGGAACAGGAGAAGCAGAGGCCGGTCTCCATGGTCGGGTACTGCATGGGCGGCTTGCTGGCCTTGCCGACGGCCATCCAGCGGCAGGATCGTGTCGGGAAGCTGGTTCTGATGGCGATGCCGTGGGATTTCCATTCCGCCAAGGCGCCCGGCCCGAATGCCTCGCAAATGCTGGTCGATGCATGCGAACCGGTTCTGTCGATGTTCGGCAGACTTCCGGTTGACTGTGTTCAGGCGATGTTCGCGGCGATCGATCCGCTGAACGCGTTTCGCAAATTTCAGTATTTCGCCGGTCTGGACCCGGCATCCGGCAAGGCGCACCGATTCGTGGCGTTGGAAGACTGGCTGAACGATGGGGTATCTCTGACTGCGCCCGTCGCGCGGGAGACCCTGCGCGGCTGGTACGCGGAGAATCGCACTGCCGCGCTGACTTGGGATGTGGGCGGGCATACGGTCAACCCGGCCGATTTTCACGGCGAAGCGCTCGTCGTTATCCCAAAGTCGGATCGGATCGTCCCGCCGGAAAGCGCGCTGGCTGTCACTGAACTACTGGAGGATGTCCGTCTGCTGCGGCCGGCGCTTGGCCATATCGGCATGATGTCGGGGCGCAGAGCGGCGGAATTGTGGGACCGCGTCACCCGCTTCCTGGACGCATAGCGCCGAAACGGGCCCCCCTGCTTTATACGGTCGGATGTCACGAAAACCTTACGGTCCGGTTAGATGGCCATTGTTGTGGCCCGCGATCTTGGGCGATATAGTCGCTGCTAATGGTGCGCTGCAATACAGGCGGCGTGAAACCATCGGGCCGGTCGGGTAACCCGCCGTGCCACGCACAGCGAGGAGGGAATAGAGATGACCGAGGTCGTAATTACAGGTGCGGCGAGGACGCCGGTTGGTGCATTCAATGGGGGGCTAAGTTCGGTTCCCGCGTCCTATTTGGGATCCGTCGCCATCAAAGAAGCGCTTTCCCGGTCCGGTATTACGCCGGAAGATGTGGACGAGGCGATCCTCGGCCAGATTCTGATCGCCGGGCAGGGCCAGAACCCTGCACGCCAAGCGGCGATTGAAGCGGGCATTCCGGTCGAAAAGACCGCATATCAGATCAACCAGCTCTGCGGGTCCGGTCTGCGCACCGTCGCGCTGGGCAGTCAGGCGATTCAGACGGGCGACAGCAGGATCGTCGTCGCGGGCGGCCAGGAAAGCATGAGCCAGGCACCCCACGCGGCGTATTTGCGCAGCGGCCAGAAGATGGGTGACCTCAGCTTCGTCGATACCATGATCAAGGACGGTCTTTGGTGCGCCTTCAACGGCTATCACATGGGGAACACCGCGGAAAACGTGGCGCGCCAGTGGCAGTTGACCCGCGATCAGCAAGACGAGTTTGCTGCCTGGTCGCAGCAGAAAGCTGAAAAGGCCCAAAAGGAAGGCCGCCTGAAGGATGAAATTGTTCCCGTCACGATCAAGACCCGGAAGGGAGAGATCGTCGTCGATATGGACGAACATCCGAAGCATGGCACGACAATGGAGACGCTGGGCAAGCTGCGCCCGGCTTTTGCCAAGGACGGTACGGTGACCGCCGGGAATGCGTCGGGAATCAATGACGGCGCCGCCGTTGTTGTCATGATGTCCGCCGAGGAAGCCGAAAAGCGCGGCGCCGCGCCGTTGGCGCGGGTTGTCTCCTGGGCCACAGCCGGGGTCGATCCGGCCGTCATGGGAACGGGCCCGATCCCGTCCTCCCGCATGGCGCTTCAGAAGGCCGGGTGGTCCGTCGACGATCTCGACCTCGTGGAAGCGAATGAGGCCTTCGCGGCCCAGGCGCTCGCCGTGAACAAGGATCTTGGCTGGGACCCGGACATCGTCAACGTGAATGGCGGCGCGATTGCGCTGGGCCATCCGATCGGTGCGTCCGGCGCCCGTGTCCTGGTCACGCTGTTGCACGAAATGCAAAAGCGCGATGCCAAGAAAGGCCTCGCGACGCTTTGCATCGGCGGCGGCATGGGCATCGCAATGTGTTTGCAGCGGGATTGACCGGATCGGCGCCGCCAAGGCGGCGTTGAAATACGGAATACGCTGAAAATATTAGTATATTACCAAGTGTTCGCTAAACGTCGCGGAAAGGGAGGGGTTTCCCCTCCCTTTTTGCGTGTGGTCACGAATTTTTATATATCACAGTGTGTTTTCGATTGTGCGCCGCGTCATTTTTTTCATTCCGGCCCTGTAAAAAAAGTGACGCCAAAGCCCAAAACCACTTGTGTTCGATTTGGGTTACTGCCATATTGTGCATCGCAGCATGCTTCGCCTAGGCATGTTGCAACGCGGGATTGAGTTTTCTCAAAACGCGTTCTGATTGGGCGTTTCCTCCCTGAACTTGGGCCGCGTTTTCGAACGCGGCCTTTTTTTTGCGCAACCGGGAAGGGCGTGTAGCCCGAATGCGGGCGATACCGGAACCATTGGTACCGGTGCGGCGATGCAGCGCTGCGCAAAGCAGAGAGAAGGTTTTCTAGACGTGGAGCCAGTCGCCATGCCCGTTGCGGCAGGCCGTATGGGTCGTGTGCTGGATTTCACCCGCGACGTTCACGGTGCGGCGATAGTCGCGACATAGTTTGCCGTCATTGGACAGGAAAGTCCGCATCGGGGTGATTTCCCCGCTATTGCCGGTATCCGGGTTGTTCCAAGCGACGGTGTCGCCTGTCGGGCGGCTGGTCAGGCCTTCATAGGTCGACTTGTTCATGCTGCGAAGATCCAGCTGAGTCAGCCGGTCGGCCAGGACATAACCCGCACCCGACCCGGCTGCCGCGCCGATCGCAAGGCCCAACAGCTGGCCGCTCCCGCTGCCGAAGACCTCATATCCCAACGCGCCGCCGACAATCGCGCCGGCGATCGCCCCTTGGGCCAGTTTGTCCTCACGGCTGATCGTGCCCAGGCCGGTGCAGGCCTGAAGCAGGAAGCACGACACGCCGGCCGCAAAAAGGGTCTTTGTCATCCGTTTCATCGCAAACCGTCCTTATTTAGGGTCCGCGCCGCTTCTGCGTTTTCGGCGGATCCCTGTGCAAGCTCCTAAAAGCCTTCCATAAATTTGTCGACGAAAAATATGCAAAATGCCGGCCAATTTTAGGATTTGATCGCCGAAATCAGAGGTTCCAGTCGGTTCAGCGGGTGTTTTTCGGCCAAAGCAGGGTGATCGGGGCGTCGTCGCACCGTATCGTCACCGGCAGGGTGCCCATGGCATCGCCATCGACTTGCACCGGATGGCCCTCGGGGCCCGTCAGGACGACTTCCGTCGCTTCTCGGACGATGACGTCGGGCAATGTTGCCAGACGGTTCGTGAACAGGGCGGCGGCATACCGGATCATCGCCCAAGACCCGCGGCCTTGGGGCGCGATAACGAAAAGCCGACGCTCCCGGATATCCGCCTCAGGCGCGATGATGAATGGCCCGGCATAGCGTTTGGCGCGCGTGACGATGATCAGATCGCCTGAAATCTCCTCCCCATCCGCCACGGCGGTGATTGGACCGCCCCATTTCGGCCGCAGCAGTTCCTGGATCGCAGCGACGGCATAGGCCGCCTTGCCGATATACCGTTTCACGTGGCTCGACGTGCGGGACACCACGCGGGCGTCGATGCCCGCGCTGGCCATCAACAGAAAGCGCTGACCGTCCACAAGTCCGGCATAACCAACGGTGTGATCCTGGGACGCCGCGACCTTGGCGGCCGCCTTCGGGCTGAAGCCGATGCCCAGTTCGATCGCGAAGACGTTCGCCGTACCCAGCGCCAGGACAGCCAATCGCATACCGCTGCCGGCAAGACCGTCCGCGACTTCCCGGATGGTGCCGTCCCCGCCCGCCGCGACGACGGTATCGACTTGGCCGGGGTCGGCCCCCGCGGCGATCAGGGTGGCGTCGCCCGGGCCCTTGGTCGACTGGATGATGACGTGCCGGCCCGTATCGCGGAGCGCTTTCACGAAATCACGAAGCCGCGCCCGCTGCCACCACCCGGCGACCGGGTTGTGGACGACGAGAATGGCACGCCCTGTAGAATTCGGCAGAGGTGGCGCGGGAAACGATTCGTTAGGGCCCGGCACAGGGCTGGTATCCATTGTGAACTTTCCTGGGAAGGCGATGGCCTGAACGGGGTTTGGTTTCAGTAATGTTAAGACAATGACAGGTTGGTTAAAATTCGGGGAAAGCTTCGTTACACATGCTGAATTACTTAATACCGTAACAATGTAACCGTATCCACTGCCTGAAATTCAACAAATCGAGGCAGCGGACATGCATGGCCTTCGTGGAGTTTCCCGGTACCGCAGTATTTGGATTTCAGATACTCACCTCGGCACGCGCGGCTGCAAGGCCGAATATTTGCTCGACTTTCTGAAGCACACCCATGCCGACAAACTTTACTTGGTCGGCGACATCATCGACGGCTGGCGCCTGAAACGGTCCTGGTATTGGAACGACACCCAGACCGCCGTCATCCAGGAAATCCTGAGGAAGACCCGCAACGGGACGGAAATCATATACGTCCCCGGCAACCATGACGAGGTCTTGCGGGATTATCTGGGGTTGATCGTTGGCGGCGTGAAGGTCCGCGACCATGTGGATCATGTCACGGCCGACGGACGAAGGTTTCTGGTCATCCACGGGGACCAGTTCGACGGTGTCGTGCGTTACGCCAAGTGGCTCGCCCTGTTGGGGGACTGGGCCTACAACCTGCTGCTCTGGATGAACGACCACTTCAACAAGGCCCGCAAGCTGCTGGGCATGCCCTATTGGTCGCTCTCGGCCTATCTGAAGCACAAGGTGAAGAACGCGGTCGAATTCATCAGCTGCTTCGAGGAGGCAGTCGCGCTCGAGGCCAGGAAGCGCAAGGCCGACGGCGTCATCTGCGGCCATATCCATCATCCCGAAATCCGCGAGATCGACGGCATCCTCTACTGCAACGACGGCGACTGGGTCGAAAGCTGCACGGCGTTGGTGGAACAGGCCGACGGACGGTTGGAAATCATCCACTGGGCGGAGAACACCGCGGTCGTTACGTCGCATGATCGGGGGATGGCCGATCGCGCGACGGCCGGACGGGCGACGCCCCGGAAACCCGCGAACCCCGCCACGGCCCGCGCCTCATGAATATTTGCCGGGTTTCTCGGTGATCGATGCTTTGGGCGAAAACAATGCCGTGGACCCCGCCCACCACGCTTTGCCTCCCGCAACCACAATAGAAAATTGGTTCGATAGACCCATGCGAATACTCATTGTCTCGGACGCCTGGACTCCGCAAATCAACGGTGTCGTCCGCACGTATCAGCGCACCACCCGCGAACTCGCCAAAATGGGCCACGTGGTTGAAGTCATAGGGCCGGACCGGTTCAACACCGTTCCCTGTCCCACCTATCCGGAAATACGGCTGGCGATCGACGCCTGGTACCGTTTGTCCGGCATGATCCGGAACTTCGATCCGGATGCCATCCATATCGCGACCGAGGGGCCCTTGGGCTCGGCGGCGCGGGGATATTGCCTGAAGAACGGGTTCCCTTTCACCACCTCCTTCCATACGCGATTTCCCGAGTATGTCGAAGCGCGCTGCGGGTTTCCCGCCCGCTACACCTATGCCTGGATGCGCCGGTTTCATGGGCCGTCCCAGGCCGTGATGGTGCCGACCGAATCGATGCGCCAAGTGCTGGTCGATCATGGTTTCGCCAATACCAGGATTTGGAGTCGTGGGGTCGACACGGAGACGTTCAAACCGGAAGGCGATCCGCGAAGCCGAGATTTTCTGGGCCTGCCGCGCCCGATCTACAGCTATGTCGGGCGCGTTGCGGTAGAGAAGAATATCGGCCAATTCCTGGGGTTGGACCTGAAGGGCACCAAGCTCGTCGTCGGCGACGGCCCGATGCTGGCGGAACTGCGTGCCAAGCACCCTGACGTCATCTTCGTCGGTTCCAAGGAAGGTGAGGAATTGGTGCGCCACTATCAGGCGTCCGACGTTTTCGTTTTCCCCAGCCGCACGGACACATTCGGGTTGGTTCTGTTAGAGGCGCTCGCCTGTGGCGTGCCGGTCGCCGCCCTGCCGGTCACCGGGCCGATCGACGTGGTCGCGAACGGCAAGGCAGGCTTTCTGGATGCCGATCTGGCGCGGGCTGCCGAAAACGCCTTGGGTTTGTCCCGGGAGGATTGCCGTAGCTATGCGCTCACCTTTTCCTGGGACAGGGCGGTGGGCCAATTCCTGCAAGGCCTTTTTCCGTTCAAACCGGTGGAGAAGTTTCCGTTGGAACCCGCGGAAGAACTGCCATAGGCGCGGAATCTGCCGATCCTGCAGACGTGACGCCCGGCTAGGCGCATGGTATAGGGGCGCGCGACGGCATTAATAGCAGATTTGGTCGGTTTCTTGGCGCATATCCCCGCTCGAGCAGGTTCCGAAGATTCAACGCGCGCTCTGACCGGGCGTATTTGGCGCGAGTATGTCAGTTCCTATCTGGGCCTGCTGACGCTTGCCGTCTTTTTCATGGTCCTGGTTGCCGTTGCGACGGCCGCCCAGGTCTATTTGGTGAAGCCCGCATTCGACGAATTGCTCGACAGCCGCGAGTCGCTCTGGGTCTGGATCGTGCCGATCGGCTTCGTCGTCGCCGGCGTCGTAACCGGCGTCTCGAACATGGCGCAATCGCTGTTCATGCAGCGCATCGGCCTGCGCGTGGTTCAGAAGATGCAGGAGCAGATGTTCTCCACCATCCTGCGGGCGGATCTGTCCTATCTGCAGGAAACCGGAACCAGCCGGCAGCTGTCGCGGTTCACCACCGACATGTATCTGCTGCGCGACGTGGTGATCAAGGCGCTGACCGGTATCGGCCGGGACCTGCTGAAGGTCGTCGTCCTGTCGGGGCTGATGGTCTATCAGAATTGGCAAATGGCGCTCGCCGCGCTGGTCTTCTTCCCGCTCTGCGTCTTCCCGATCGTCCGCATCGGCCGTTTGCTTCGGAAAATCTCGACAAACAGCCTTGTCGAACAAGGGCAGATGACCGCCGTTATCGACGACGCGCTGAAAGGGTCACGGCAGGTCAAGGCATATAACATGTACGAATATGAGGAAGAGCGCGCGGGCAAAACCTTCGAAACGGTCTTCCTTCTCGCCTTCAAATCGGCCCGGACGCGTGCGCTCAGCTACCCGATCCTGGATTCGCTTGTGGGCGTTTGCATGGCCGCGGTGCTGGTCTGGGGCGGTTACCAGATACAGGACGGCGAAACCACCGTCGGCGCCTTCATGTCCTTCTTCGCGGCGGCACTGGCCGCCTATCAGCCGGCCCGCGGCCTGGCCAGCATGAATGCGACCTTGCAGGAAGGTCTCGCCGCGGCGCGCCGTTGCTTTTCCGTCATCGATTACCGGCCGTCGATCGTGAACCGGCCGGGGGCCGCCGATCTATCGTCCGTGCGGGGCGAGGTCGCTTTCCGGAATGTGGACTTCTCTTACGACGGCGAGACGCCCGTCCTGAAGAATATCGACATGGAAGCGAAGGTGGGAGAGACCATCGCGCTTGTGGGGCGGAGCGGCGGGGGAAAGTCGACCATCTTGAACCTGGTGCCGCGGTTCTACGAAATCCTCGGCGGGGAAATCCTGATCGACGGCACGCCGGCACGCGACGCGACGCTGGAATCCCTGCGCGCCAATATCGGCCTCGTCACGCAGGAAACGTTGCTCTTCAACGATACCATCCGGGCGAATATCGCTTATGGGCGGTTGAACGCGACTCAGGAAGAAATCGAACAGGCGGCGCGCAACGCCGCGGCTCACGACTTCATCGTCGAGCTTCCCGACGGCTATGACACGATGGTCGGCGAACACGGCCTTCGTCTTTCCGGCGGGCAGCGGCAGCGCGTCGCCATTGCGCGCGCCATGCTCAAGAATGCGCCGATCTTGTTGCTCGATGAGGCGACATCGGCCCTGGATACGGAGTCCGAACGGGTCGTTCAGGAAGCATTGAGCCGTTTGATGCAGGGACGAACCACGATCGTGATCGCGCACCGGCTGTCTACCGTGATGCATGCGGACAGGATCTACGTCCTGGATAAAGGCGTCATTCAGGAGGTCGGAACCCATTCGGAACTGGTGGCCAAGGGCGGGGTCTATGCCCAGCTCAGCAAGGTCCAATTCGACCAACCGGTCGAGGCCTCCGAAAGCGACGATGACCATGGTGCGGCCGGCGATGGGAAGATCGCCGTTGATGAAGCAGTTTAGGATCGTTCGGCCATGCGGCTTGGTAAAAGGGTCCTTCAGTCTGATGGCGTGCGCCGGTGCCTGTGCTGGCTGATTTCCGTATACCTGCGGTTCGTCTATGCCACGTCCCGATGGGATCACCGCGAGGCGGAATTCCTCAGGCCGCTGATGAAAAGCGACGAATCCTTCATCATCGCGCTCTGGCACAACCGTGTCGTCATGATGCCCTTTGCTTGGCGCAAGAAGAACAGGCCGATCACGATCTTCACCTCTGACCATCGCGACGGGAAACTCGTTGCCTATTCCATGGGGTGGTTCGGTTTCGACACGGTATTCGGTTCGACCAAGCGCACGGATATGAAGACGATCAGGATGATCGTCCGGTCCTTGCAGGAAGGACGGTTGTTCGGGATAACGCCGGATGGGCCGCGCGGGCCGCGGATGCGGGTGAAGGCGGGGGTCGTCGCGATGGCCAGAATGGCCAATGTTGCGATTATTCCGGTGGCCTATTCCTGCAAGCGCCGATTGGTCATAAACACCTGGGATCGGTTGATCCTGCCGTTGCCGTTCACATCGGGCGTTTTCCTATGGGGCGAACCGATCCGGATGCCCAAGGGCGCATCTTCGGAAGAGATGGAGGCGGCGCGCCTGTTGCTGGAGCGGCGCATGATTGAATTGACGGCGCAGGCCGACCGCGAAATGGGCCACGAACCGATCGAACCGGCGTCGATGGACGATTTCCGGCGCGGCAGCCGCGACAAGGAATGATCACCGCGATTTACAGACTGGCTTCCGGAGCTGCAGGACCCTTCCTGCCGTATTATCTTCGCTCGAGGATGCGGGCAGGCAAGGAGGAAGAGGCACGGCTTCCGGAACGGATGGGGTTTTCCGACCGGGCCCGCCCGGAAGGGGCTTTGGTCTGGCTGCATGCCGCCAGCGTCGGTGAAACCATGTCGTCCCTGGTCCTGATAGAAAAGATACTCGGCGAAAATCCTGGGGTATCCGTGCTGCTGACGACCGGAACGGTCACATCCGCCGCGATGGCCGCGAAGCGCCTGCCGCCCGGGGCCATTCATCAATATTGCCCCGTGGACGTGCCAAGTTGGGTTGGCCGCTTTCTCGACCATTGGCGGCCGGATGCGGCGTTGTGGATCGAGTCTGAGCTTTGGCCGAACCTGATACGGCGGACGCATCAGGCCGGCATCCCCATGGCCTTGGTCAATGCCCGCCTGTCCGCACGGTCGAAACGGCGATGGGAAAGGGCGCGGAACACCTTCCGGTCGCTGGTTTCCGCCTTTTCCGTGGTTCTATGCCAAACCGAGGAAGGTGCGGCGGAATTCCGTAACCTTGGGGTGGAACGCGCCGGGAGCGTCGGGAACCTGAAATTCTCCGCGCCGCCGCTGCCGGTGGAGGCGAGCGAGTTGGAGACCCTGCGGAAATGCGTCGGATCAAGGCCGCTTTGGTTGGCTGCGAGCACGCATCCGGGCGAGGAGGAGATCGTTCTCGAGGCCCATCAGCGCCTGACCGCGGCTTTCCCGGATCTGCTGACGATCCTGGCGCCGCGCCACCCGAACCGGGCGGGCGAAATCGAGGCGATGCTGAAAAGCCGCGTCGTGGGCGTCAAGCGCCGGACAGCTGAGCGCTTGATCGTCGATACGGATGAAATCTACATGGCGGACACGATGGGCGAGCTTGGGCTTTTCTATGCCCTGGTGCCGGTTGCCTATATCGGTGGGGGGATGGCCTCGCTTGGTGGGCATAACCCGATCGAACCGGCACAGAAAGACACTGCCATCCTCTATGGACCGGATCGCGGCAACTTCACCTCGGTCGCGGAGGAATTGGAGGCTGCGGGCGCCGCGCAGATTGTCACCGATGCGGCCACGCTGTCGGACTCGCTGTCGCTGCTGCTGTCGAATGCCGTGGAATGTGGCCGCCGCGCGGCTGAAGCGCGGAAAGTCGCGGATCGGAACAGCGGTATCGTCGACGCGGTGATCGAGCGCCTGCGCCCCATCCTTCCCACACTTAAAGTCCGAAAGTGATGGGGGGCGGCCGGTGAAAGCGCCCGGGTTCTGGCAAAAGGGGAAAGGCGGTTTGAAGGCCGCCTTGCTGATGCCCTTGGCGTTGATTTACGGCGCCGGCGCAAGTTTGCGTATCCGCATGACGAAGCCGGTGCGGGTCGGCGTGCCGGTCCTGTGCGTCGGGAATGTCACAGCGGGGGGAACCGGAAAGACGCCGGTGGTCATCGCACTCGCTGATGTGGCGCAATCCATGGGCATCAAGGCCGCGGTGGTCAGCCGCGGGTATGGTGGAAGCCTGGCGGGACCGGTCAAGGTCGAGCCGGACCGCCACAGGGCGAGTGAGGTAGGCGACGAACCCTTGCTGATCGCCGCGCATGCCGCCACCTGGGTCGCGAAAGACAGGGTCGCCGGAGCGCGGGCCGCGGCTGCCGATGGCGCCGCTTTGATCCTGTTGGATGACGGGTTTCAGAACCCCACGCTGCACAAGGATTTTTCGGTCGTCGTCGTGGATGGCGGGTTCGGGTTCGGAAATGGGTGCGTGATGCCTGCCGGACCGTTGCGTGAGGGCTTGGCGTCGGCGATGCAGCGGGCGGATACCGTCATCGTGATGGGTCATGACGACGCGGGTGTAGCCGGGCGCATTCCCAAAACCGTGCCGGTGGCGGAAGCCTATTTACAGCCGGAATCCCTGGAATCCTTGGCGGCAGGAACAAAGTGCGTGGCTTTCGCAGGGATCGGTTTGCCGCAGAAGTTTTTCGCGACGCTGCGTTCCATCGGCGTGAACGTCCTTGCCGAACATCCTTTTCCGGACCATTTCGTGTATACGCGGGAGGATCTGGACCGACTGATTGCTGAAGCGGCATCCCGCAAGGCAAGTCTTGTCACCACGGCCAAGGATCACGTAAGGCTCCCGCAGGAATTTGCCGGGAGAGTGAAAGTTTTGAACGTTGCCGTGGAATTTGTGAACAAGGGATTGCCGAAAGAGCTGATCGATCGGGTGTTGGGTCATGGCTGAGCGTGGCCCGGTTAAACGCTTTACGAGGCGTTTCCTTCTTTATCCGGTGCAGGGGCTGTTTATAGGGCTCTTGTTTCTGATCTGCCGTTATATCCCGATCACCTGGGCATCGGCATTCGGCTCTCGGGTGTTCCGAACTGTCGGCCCGTTCTTGCGCGCGGACAAAGTCGCGCGGCGGAACCTGATGAATTGCTTCCCCGATATGACCCAGGCGGAGCTGGACCGCATGGTCACGGCCGTTTGGGACAATCTCGGCCGCGGGGCCGGTGAATGGGGGCAAGTGGACCTTATTCCGACGCTCGGACCCAATTCCCGGGTCGAAATCGTCGGCGAGGACATCATGAACAAGGTGATCGCCGATGGCGGTCCGTTCATTGCGGTATCGGCCCATATGGGGAATTGGGAAATCGGCAGTCTCGTGCCAGCACATCGTGGCGCTCCGATGGTCAACGTGTATAGAACGGCGTCGATCCCGATCGTCGATTATCTGTTCCGAAAAATACGCGGGCGTTTCTGTCGGGATATCATTCCCAAGGGCGGCGCCAATGCGCGGCGGATTCTTTCAACTTTGAAGGAAGGCTATCCCATCGGGCTTCTTGTCGATCAGAAGCTGAACGAAGGCGTACCAATTCCTTTCTTCGGGCGGGACGCGATGACGCCCACCGCGCCGGCCGACTTGGCCTTGCGCTTCAATTGCCCCTTGATACCGGTTCGGATCGAGCGGCTGCCGAATGTCCGTTTCCGGCTGACCATTTATCCGCCTTTGGAATTCCCCGAAACGGGAAATCGCAAGCAAGATGTCAGGATATTGCTGACCCGGATCAACGCGCTGATAGAGGAATGGGTCAGGGAACGGCCGGAACAATGGTTCTGGCTTCACCGCCGTTGGCCGGACTGAAAGCGCCGTCCGTTTATTGCTTCACTATGGTAAGCAACTGAGGGTCGAGGCGTTTCTCGAACCAGTTCACCCGCCAATCCAGATGGGCGCCGGTGACCCGGCCGGTCGCGCCGACAGTGCCGATCCTCTGGCCGCGCGCCACCCATTGGCCTTCTGTAACATCGACACTGTGCATATGCAGGAAGGCAGAGGCGAGGCCGTGGCCGTGGTCGATCATCAATGTGCCGCCTGAATAGTACAGGTCCGGATCGGCGAAGGAGACGGTGCCGGCGGCGGGCGCAATGACAGGCGTTCCCACAGGCGCCGCGACATCGACGCCATAATGCGGCTGGCGCGGCGTCCCGTTCAGAACCCTTTGGCTGCCGTAAACGCCGGAGATCGGCCCGTCGACGGGCCAGAGAAACCCGTTCAGAAACTCTTCCACAGCACTGTCCCTAGCGCGGGCTTCCCGCACGGCGGCGGCTTCACGCTGGATACGCTCGATAACTTCGGGCGGCGGGGTGACCTTCTTTTGCGGCAACCCGTCGATGCGTTGAATGGCATAGCTGCGTTGTTCGATTTTCAGCGCGATCGCCTCGCCGGTCTTATCCGGGTAGTCGATCGTGAGGGACATCTCGGGCGGATCATCCCTGTGGAAGCCGAAAACGAAGGCGCCGTCGGGTGAGACACGAAGCACCCGGCCGTCGAAACGGACGGTGGCCCCCGGCTCGGTTTGGCCGATTACCATGCCGCCCTGGGAAAAGACGCCGTTCAGGGCGGTTCTGTCGGCATGTGCCGGGATGGCGGCGATCATGAACAGGACGACAAGTGGAGCGAGGAACCTCACAGCAGCGTCCCCTGTTTAGGTTCAGCGCCGGTTGGTTTGCGTGGCGCGGGTTTCGGTTTCGCGGCCGTTTGTTTCCGGCCGGTTTGAGTGCCATCGCCAACCGTTGCCGGGACACGCGCGTCTTCTCCGCTATCGGAAAACTCGATGGATATGGCGGTGCCTGGTGCCAAGCCGGCGCCTTTGGAGAGGGGGGCGCCCGCGGCATCCCGAACCACGGCAAATCCACGGTCGAGTATGTTCTTGTAGGATACGCTTTCCAGCCGCCGCCCCAATTGGTCCAGCGCCGTCGCGTTTTCCCGTAGCCTGCGGGTCAATGCCTTGCCCAGCCTGGCACCGAATTCGGTTCGCCCGAAGCGGTCATGCTCGGCGGCGACACGCCGCTTGGACGCTCCGGCCAGGCGGTCGGCCAGTTGGGCCAGCCGCTCGCCTTGCGCGTCGAGCACCTGGCGCGGGCTGCGCAGGCGCGCGGCGATCCCGGAAAGAGCCTGGTTTTCATGCCGCAGCAGGTTGCGCATCGCATTGGTCTGCCGCTCGGAGGCGTCGTCCAGGCGCTGGGTCGCCGTATCCAGTAGCGATCGAGGATCGGGCAGGCCCCGGCCAAGGCCGTCGAGCTGCATCGCCGCCCGGTCGGTATACCGGGTCCAGGATCCAATCATGCGGCGTTCCCTGTCCAGCAGGTCCGCGATCAGGTCACGCCGCACCGGAACCGCCATTTCGGCGGCGGCTGTCGGCGTCGGTGCGCGCCGGTCGGAAACGAAATCTATCAGCGTAACGTCGGTTTCATGGCCCACGGCGGAAATCAGGGGAATATCGCTTTCCGCTGCGGCGCGGGCGACCACTTCTTCGTTGAAGGCCCACAAATCTTCCAGGCTGCCGCCGCCGCGGGCGACGATCAGCAGGTCCGGGCGCGGCACGGCACCGCCCGGTTCGATGCGGTTGAAGCCACGGATGGCGGCCGCGACCTGTTCCGCCGCGCCGTCACCCTGGACCAAAACAGGCCAAAGCAGCACGTGGCTGGGAAAGCGGTCGCGCAACCGGTGCAGGATATCTCGGATCACAGCCCCGGTGGGGGATGTGACCACGCCGATGACATCCGGCAGGAAGGGGATCGGCTTCTTGTGGGCCGGATCGAAAAGGCCTTCCGCTTCCAGCCGCTTCTTCCGCTCCTCCAGCAGTTTCAGAAGCGCGCCTTCACCCGCATGTTCCATCGACTCGATGACGATCTGGTATTTGCTGCGGCCAGGATAGGTGGTGAGCTTGCCGGTGACGATGACTTCCAGCCCGTCTTCCGGCTCCACCGATAGACGCTGCGCGGTGCTGCGCCAGCAAACGCCGTCGATCACGGCCTGGTCGTCCTTCAGCGCCATATAAAGATGGCCCGATCCCGCGCGTTTGAAGCCCGATATCTCTCCCCGTACCCGGACATGGGAGAAATTCTGCTCCACCATGCGTTTCAGGATGCCCGATATTTCGGAAACACTGAATTCCGGCGTATTGTCGCCGGGCCGGTCCGAGGGTTTTTGCTGACTGTCGCTCATCGGATTGGGTGTTTCGAAGCCTTTGTTTCGCGCCCGCCAGTGTGCCTGGGATTCACGGGCGATGCCAAGGGATCGGAGTGATCGGATGGGAAAGCCTCGGTCACGGATATGCAATTGGCTGTGTGTACGGTCTATGGGCTGGCATAGCAGGGGTGTGTTTCGGTATGGTGCGCAGCCCCGGCAAAAGGGTGTCGGAGCGAAGGTGCAGAGGAGAGTAGGCGCGTGAGGATTTTGGTTATTGGATCGGGCGGACGCGAACACGCCTTGTGTTGGACGCTGGCGGCGTCGCCCTTGTGCGACGCGATTTTCTGCGCGCCCGGCAATGCGGGGATCGCCCAGGATGCGACCTGCGTTCCGATCCAGGCCATGGATATCGCTGGCATCCTTGAGTTCGTCGCCAAGGAGGCGATCGACTTCGTCGTGGTCGGGCCGGAGGATCCGCTTGTCGCGGGCGTTGTCGACCGGTTGAACGAAGCGGGTGTGAAGGCCTTTGGGCCCAGCGCCGCGGCAGCGCGCCTGGAAGGCTCCAAAGGGTATATGAAGGATGTCTGCCGCCGGTATGGCATTCCGACCGCGGATTATCGCCGCTTCACGGACCGTGACGAAGCCCGCGCCTATGTTCAGGCGCAGGGCGCGCCGATCGTCGTGAAGACCGACGGACTGGCGGCGGGGAAGGGCGTCACCGTCGCCCAGACGGTCGAGGAAGCGTTCAAGGCCATAGACGAGGCCATGACCGGCGGCAAATTCGGTGCCGCGGGCGAAGAACTCGTGATCGAGGAATTCATGGAGGGCGAGGAGCTTTCCTATTTCGCCCTTTGCGACGGGAAGTCGGCCCTGCCACTCGCCTCGGCGCAGGACCACAAGGCCGCCTATGACGGTGACGCGGGCCCGAATACGGGTGGGATGGGGGCCTATTCCCCCGCGCCGGTCTGCACGCCCGAGATTGAGGAGCGCATCCGCAAGGAAATCCTGGAACCGACCATGGCCGCCATGGCAGCTGAAGGCGCTCCCTATAAGGGCGTCTTGTTCCTGGGGCTGATGATTACCAAGGATGGGCCCAGGCTGATCGAATTCAACGTGCGTTTCGGCGATCCGGAATGCCAGGTGCTGATGATGCGCCTGATGTCCGACCTTGCGCCGGCCCTGATCGCCTCGGCAGACGGCGTTCTCTCCGCCTTTGACCTGCGTTGGTACGACGAGGCGGCCGTTTCCGTCGTCATGGCATCGCAAGGCTATCCCGGCGGGTACGAGAAAGGCACAGTGATCCAGGGGGTCGAGGAGGCAACGGAAGGGGACGAAGACGTCCTGGTCTTCCACGCCGGAACCGCCAGGGGCGACGACGGTGCATTGCTGGCTGCGGGCGGGCGGGTACTCAGCGTCACGGCGCGGGGGCAATCGGTGTCCGAAGCCCGGACGCGGGCCTATGGCGTTGTCGATCGCATCGCCTGGCCACAGGGTTTTTGCCGGCGTGATATTGGCTGGCGCGCGGTGCAGCGGGAGCGTGGATGACCTTCGACCCCCAATTGGCGGATACCTTGTGGATCGTCGGCCTTGTCATGTTGGGCCTGATGATCCTTTTCAAGTTCGTCAATCGGAAGCGGTTCAGAGAGGAAAAGTTCGAGCGCCGGGTGAAAAGGGAGACGGACCAGGACCCGGATGACATGCCGGATTTGGAACCGATACTGCGCCGGACGCGCATACAAATCGTGATGGCGGCCATCGGTATTGCCGCGATCACCTTCATCGCCATCATGGGGATCGGCCAGGAGTCCAAGGGGCTGCCCTCCCCGGGTTTCCTGAGCGATCTGTTCCGGTAGCGGTTTCAATCGGCCGCCCTATATTGTCAGGCAAGTCTTTTCCCGCCGCCGGTTTCCCCTTATGTCATCGGTAGGCACATCAACGTCAGCGGATAGCCGCTGCCACATCACAGTCCCCTCGGAGGAAGAAGCGTCCATGAGTTCGGCCGACCCCCGTAATTTGCTTTCCGACCTTATCGCCAAGGCGATCAAATCCGGCGCCGATCAGGCCGACGCGGTTGCCGCGGCCGGCACGTCCGTGTCGCACACGCAACGGCTGGGCAAGGTCGAGTCGCTGGAGCGTTCCGAAAGTCACGACTTGGGACTGCGGGTGATCGTCGGAAAGAAACAGGCCGTCGTGTCGTCGAACGACTGGGCGCCCGACGCGCTGGACGAGTTGGTGTCGCGCGCTGTCACCATGGCGCGCGCCGTTCCAGACGACGCCTATTGCGGACTTGCCGATCCGGATCAATTGACCGACCGGACGAAAATGAACCTGGACCTGTTCGACCCGTCCGAACCGGGTGCTGAGGACCTGATCGAACGCGCGCGGGCGGCGGAAGATGCTGCGCTCGCGGTGGCCGGCGTGAGCAATTCAGACGGGGCGAGCGCGGAATGGAGCCGCTGGGACATTTATCTTGCTGCCAGCAACGGTTTCGTCGGCGGCTATAAAGGGTCGCGGCACGGAATCGGCGTTTCCGTGCTGGCCGGCGAAGGCACCGGCATGGAAACCGACTACGATTACAGCAGCACCGTGCACGGATCGGACTTGCGGGCGCCGGAAGAGATCGGACGCTCGGCCGGTGAGCGGGCCATCGCCAAACTCAATCCGCGGAAGGGCGTGACCAAGGCCCTGCCGGTGGTGTTCGACCCGCGGATGTCGCCCAGCCTCGTGCGCCATCTCACCTCCGCGATCAACGGAACCTCAATCGCCCGCGGCACCAGTTTCCTGAAGGAAAAGATGGGCGAGCAGGTCATGAGCACCACCTTGACCATCATGGACGATCCGCACCGGGTGCGCGGGTTGGCATCCAAGCCTTTCGACGCGGAGGGCCTCGCCAATGCGCCGATGGCGCTTGTCAAAGACGGCGTGCTGCAAACCTGGATACTCGATCTGCATACGGCGCGGCAGTTGAGCCTGGAATCGACCGGTCGGGCCGCGCGGGGAACGTCCTCGCCGCCGTCGCCGTCGACGACCAACGTTCATCTGGCCGCCGGCACGGTGAGCCGGAAGGAACTGATTTCCGACATCACGTCCGGGTTCTACGTGACAAGTCTGATGGGGATGGGTGTCAACGGCATTACCGGGGACTACAGCCGCGGTGCCTCGGGCTTCTGGATCGAGAATGGAGAGATTGCCTATCCCGTTAATGAAATGACCATCGCGGGTAATCTGAAGGACATGTTCATGCGGATGACCGCGGCCGACGACCTTGAATTTCTGCATGCGACCAACGCGCCGACCGTGCGGATCGACGGGATGACGGTCGCCGGACAGTAGCATACCAACCGGTAATGCGCGGCTAAAGCGCGTAGAGCATGAAGAGCAGAATGCGGTTGACCTGACCGTCGCGGCGGACGGGGTAGAGCAATCGCAGGTATTGGACCCAGTCCATGTAGTCTGAAATGGTGACCCGGCCGACAGATGCGCGCGGCTTGCCGCCGTTCAGGGCGGCGGCATATTCCTCGATGATCTCGTCTTTCGCCGCGCCCACAAGAACCTCGCTCAAACGCAACCCCTTCAGCGGCCGCTGGGCGATCTCGTTGATCGACTCGCCGACATAACCGTATTGGAAGTCCGGGTTGCCGGCGTCGTCCGGAATGCTGTCCAGTATGGCCATCGACGGCATGACGGGGCCGAAATCGGTGATGTCGAATTTGGTCCAATCGATGATGCCGTCGTCGGATATTTCTGTCAGTTTCCGGTGTTGATCCTGCATTTCCGCGAGTTTCAGCGCCTCTTCAAGGTCGATGGACGTCGGGGGGCGGCGGCTCATGGCGTCATTCACAAGCGCGCGTCCCTGAGCGAAGGAACTTAGAGACTGGAAATTGAGCCGCTTTACCATAGTCGTACCGGACCGCTCCTGAACTCTCGCTTCGGACCTTGAGCCCACTCCAAAAATCGCATTTGCAAGGCGCGTATCGACCGCCGCCATGCAATACAACGGCAGGCTGGCGGGGTAAACGCCCGGCCTGGGTTTTCGGCAGGAATCGGCCGGGAATTCACTTCAAGGTGTTGGGCCCCTGCCGCAATGCCGCTTGCACCGTGGTTTCCAGTCTGTTCAGAAAGGCAGACCGGTCCTTCTTGGCAAACGGCGGGGGACCGCCGGTAATGGCGCCGGTCTCGCGCAGGCCTTGCATGAGTTCACGCGTCGCCAGAGCCATGCCGATGCCGGACGGCGTGAAGGCTTCGCCATTCGGTTTCAGGGCAAAGGCTCCTTGTTCAAGGCATCGGGCGGCCAAGGGAATATCGTTGGTGACACAGATATCCGCCGGGCCGATACGGTCCGCGATCCAGTCGTCGGCGGCGTCCGCCCCCTGGGCGACAACCACGATCTCTACCATCGGGTCGGGTCGGGGCCGAAGGCCGCCGTCGCTGACCATATAGATCTTCAAACCATGCCGCGTGGCGACCCGTTCGGTTTCGTCCTTCACGGGACAGGCATCGGCGTCCACATATATCTCAACCAACCGCTGGGCCCTCCCAATCCGGGTCTTCGAAACGCTGTATCTCCAGAAGGTAACCGTCAGGATCGTTGAAATAGAAATGGTAGATCCCGTATGTGTCGTTCAGGCGCGGCGGGCCGTCGCACGGCACCCCGGAACCGGATAAAAGCCCGTGCCAACGGTCGACGTCCTGTGTCACCAGGCAGAGCACCACGCCTTGGCCGCCGGGTTGCTTGTCTTCCCGCGCGGCGCAGAGGCCGATAAGGGACCCCGTGCCGGTTCGGTAGAGACGGCAACCGGCGGGTTGCACCAAGACCAGGGGCAGGCCCAGCGTTTCGCCGTAGAACGCTGCGGCGCGGTCCAGGTCGGCGGCGTAAAGGAAAGTGATTTGTGCGTCGAACATGCTGTCCTGTATTTCGGATGACATTGGCGATCGGTGCGAAGCGACTAGAATACACCATCGCCCGCCCATCGATACGCCAAGGCGGTATCGCAGCAGGCGGTGTGATTGCAAGCTTTAGGATCGGATGAGGAAAACAGATGGCGGACAAGCAGAAGACCAAGGATGCCGCACCGCCCTTGAGTCAGGGCCAGATGGACGAGGCGGTGAACGACATCATCGCCAAGGCGATCCAGTCGGTCGATTGGACTTTCTTCAACGAGAACTATAGCCGCCAGGCGGAAGAAGTCGTCCGGGCGCTTATCCGGTCCGGATACGCTGTCGTGCCGCGGGCGCCGTCGAAAGCGATGGTGGAAGCCGGGCGCGAAGCCATCGAAGTCGGTCAGCACCTGCCGTCCGCCGTCGCGGGCGTGGTCTACGATGCGATGGTCGATGCGGGATCGGTGCTTCCCTGATCGGCGGACAGGATTACGACCCCGGTTTTCGCCCCGGCAGGACGTAGCAGACATAGTAGGAAAGCGCGACGAACGCACCGCCGCCGACAATGTTGCCCAGGGTGACCGGTATCAGGTTGTTCAGGAACGCCCCGGCGTCGATCGGCCCCGATTGCAGCATGCCGACCGGGATCAAGTACATATTGGCGACGCTGTGCTCGAACCCGATGGCGACAAAGGCGCTGATCGGCAGCAGGATGGCGGCGATCTTGCCGGTTACCGTATGGGCGGCGAAACACAACCAGACGGCCAGGCAGACCAGTGCGTTGCAAAACATGCCGCGGGTAAAGCTCTCCGCCCAGGACAGGGCGATCTTGCCATCTGCGATACGCATGGCCGTTTCCGCGACCGCGCCATCGCCCATTTCCAGGTTGCCCGACATATGCATTGCGCCCGCCGTCAACATCGCGCCAACGAAGTTGCCGAGAAACACGACGCCCCAGTTGCGCAGCAGGGCGGTCAACGTGACCTTGCCGTCGGCCCAGGCCATCACGATCAGCATATTGCCGGTGAAAAGCTCCGCACCGCCGACGATGACCAGAACAAGGCCGAGCGAGAAAGCCAGCGACCCCAGCATCCTTGTCGGGCCGAGGCCGAGGGTGGAACCCGTGATGACGACCGTATAGTACATCGCGCCGAACGCGATGAAGGCGCCGGCAAGAACCGCCAAGGTAAAGAGGACGTGGACCGGCATCGCGGCCTTCGCGACGCCCACGGTCTCTACGCGTTGTGCAATTTCCTTCGGCGCATAGGCTTCGAAATGAAACGCGCCGTTCGGCTCATTGGCCATGACTGAAATCCCCCAATTAAGTGGTCGCCGCGTAGCATCATTTCATGACGATTCGGCGGTCACCCCGTTTCCGCCATTGCAGTCCCGGATTCCGGGACCAGTTTCAACGCGGCTTCGACCACCGCCGGTCCGGCATTTTCCGTATAGGCATTCTCGCTCAAATACCGCCGCCAGGCGCGTGCGCCGGGCAAGCCGTTGAAAATGCCCAGGACATGCCGTGTCATGCGGTGCAGCGGTGTGCCGGCCCGCACCTGTTCTTCGATATAGGGAAGATAGGCGCGGACCAGGTCGTGCCGGCTCAAATCGCCGTCGTCCGGCGCGTCCCCGAAAATGACCCGGTCGACGCCCAGAAGAACCGCCGGGCTGTTATAGGCGGCGCGCCCGATCATGACTCCGTCGACATGGGTTAGGTGCTCTTGCGCCTCCTCAAGCGACTGAACGCCGCCGTTCAGGACGATCTCCAGTTCCGGAAACTCTTGCTTCAGGCGGTAGACATAATCGTATTTCAGCGGCGGGATTTCACGGTTCTCCTTCGGGCTCAAGCCGCTCAGGATAGCTTTGCGGGCATGAACCGTGAAGTACCGGCAGCCTGTCTCCGCGATCCGGCCGATAAAGGTGGCGAGCCCGTCATAGGAATCCGCGTCGTCGATCCCGATCCGCGATTTTACCGTGACCGGAATATCGACGGTGTCCTGCATCGCCGCGATACAGTCGGCGACAAGGTCCGGCTCCGCCATCAGGCAAGCGCCGAACCGGCCGGATTGCACCCGGTCCGACGGGCAGCCGACATTCAGATTCACTTCGTCATAGCCCTTATCGGCGACGATCCGCGCCGATGCGGCCAGGTCGGTCGGGTCCGACCCGCCCAACTGGCAGGCCACCGGATGCTCTGTTTCGTCGAATCCTAACAGCCGGTCGCGGTCACCGTGCAGCACGGCGCCCGTGGTCACCATCTCCGTATAGAGCAAGGCGTGTTTCGTCGCCAAACGGTGGAACACCCGGCAATGACGGTCGGTCCAATCCATCATTGGCGCGACGGAAAGCCTGTGCGGTGGAATGCGCATGCCCAATCCCGGTGACCTGTTGCGACTGCGTTATCGATGGTCTGGGTTATAGGATGGCGGTCCGGCGCAAGTAAACAGTCGTCAGCGGAAGCGGGGAACGGTCGTAGGTGGCGTCGCGATCGCGGATGGAGCGCAATCCTCGACATTGCTCTTCTTTACGGGCCTTCATTTCGCACCCGCGACGTTCCGCGTTTCATGAGCTGTGGTCTTTGTAGGGAAGCCCATCGGACAGATGGATCCAAGGAAGCATTTCATCGGCATGAAAGTGGATCGTGGGCACAACCGGTACAGGGTCCGCTAGGAGTGACGCATAGAAATGCATTTCGGTCGGATAGCGGTCCGACTTAAAAAACATCGGGGACCCGCATGTGCCGCAGAAGCCGCGCGTATTTCCCGTGCTGCTGTTGTAGCTCACCGGCGGGTCGCCCGTGAAGCGCCATGCCCCGTCTTCGTGACCAATCCATGTCGTAAAAGGCGATGCGGTTGCCCGGCGGCAACTCTCACAGTGACAATGCCCGACCCAGTTGTGTGGGCCGACAAGTTCAAATGTGCATGCCCCGCAAAGGCAATGTCCGGTTTTCGTCTGGGCGCTCTTGGTGTTCATGGAAATGCCTCTCAGGGTTTCGTCACTGGCTTTTGGCCATGGCGAACTCTTGAAGTGTCACGGACGGCATGCCTGAACGTCATTCAGGCAAACATGTTTCGATAATCGCTGATTTGAACGCCGATCTGACGGTGGAACGCGCGTCGCATACGCTGCAAGTCACCAAAGCCACTGTTGGCCGCGACTTGCTTCAAGGGAATGTCCTCGAGCAAAAGGCTGCGCGCGTGGTCCACCCGGACCTTCTCGACGAATTGTGCCGGCGTTTCCTGCGTATCCCGCTTGAAGTGTCTCGACAGCGTCCTTGTGTTCATCATCGCGGCCTCCGCCATGGCTTCCAATGACCAATCCAGATGCGGCTGCGTGACAATCTTTTCGATAAGCTTTGCGAGTGATTCATCCTTGGTGAATTGTCCCGCCAGGTGGAAGGCGTATTGGCTTTGCCCGCCCGTGCGGCGCAATTGCACGACAAGCTCACGCGCTACAGCAAGCGCCGCGGATGGCCCGCAATCCTCCTGAATAATGGCGAGCGCCAAATCGATGCCGGTGGTCACGCCGGCGGACGTGAAGACCTTGCCTTGAGAAACGCTGATACGGTCCAGGTCCCAAGAAACGGCGGGATACGTTTTAGTATCCTCCAGGCGCGACCAATGGGTGGTGGCCTGTTTTCCGTCCAGCACACCCGCCGCGGCCAAGACAAGCGCACCGGAACATACGGATATCAAGCGCCCTTCACCCGTGGCCCGGGTCTGGATGATTTTCAGGACAGTGTCATCAGAAACAAGGTCATCGACCCCTGCGCCGCCGGGGATCAGAAGGTCATCGCTGCTCGATCTTGTCGGCAGCCGCGCATCGGGCGCCAACCGCAATCCGCAGCACGCCCTAACAGACAGTCCATCGGGCGAGACAAACCGCGTCTGATACTTCTTCCGGCCATTGACCGTCGCGGTTTCAAAGGCCTGAACCGGCCCGGCCACATCCAGCATGTTCACACCGTCAAAGAGTAGAACATCAATTCTGCGGGCTTCGAATGGCTTGTCCACTTTTGATACCTGATTGTCATTTAAGACAAACGTTAACCACCCTATAAGCCAGTTTGTCAACAAGGCTCACAGGGATTTCCGCCGATGACGGTCACTTGGTTTCGCCGAAACGCAAACTTCGTCGGTTTGCTGTTTGCCAATACAATTCTTGGGATCGCCATGCCCATGCTGCTGATCCTGGGGGGATTGACCGGCTTATTGCTGGCCCCAACAACGGCGGTTGCGACGCTGCCCGCCTCTGTTCAGACACTGGCCGGCTTGCTTGCCGCGGCACCGTTTTCACTGCTGATGGGACGGTTCGGGCGCCGCGCGGGCTTTGCCGCGGGGGGCGGCTTGGCGGGTATCGGCGCTTTGCTGGCGACATATGCTATGTTTTCGGACAGTTTTGCGTTGCTATGCGCCGCCCATTTCGTTCTCGGCGCGGCCCTGTCTTCTTTTCAGTATTTCCGTTTCGCCGCCGCCGAAGTTGTCAGCACTGAATGGCAGCCCGTGGCGATATCGCTGATGCTGACCTCCGGCCTTGTCGCAGCAATCGTCGGACCGGAAGTTTTCATCATGGCGAAAGATGCGTTGGCCCCTGTGCCTTTGGCCGGCGCTTATGCCGCCCTGGCGGCCATCGTTCTGGTAGGCATAACACCTCTTTCCGCAGTCAGAATCCCGCGACCCGAGAAACTGAGCCTCAACTTGGGGGAAACGCGGTATTCCGCGCTTGCCGAACTTCGGCGCCGACCGGTACGCCGGGCGGTCGGGATTGCGGCCGTTTCCCAAGGCGTGATGATGTTTTTAATGATACCGACGCCGTTGGCGATGATCGGCTGTGGGTTCAGCGAGGCCGCCGCCGGCGACGTCATACGGTGGCATATCGTTGCGATGTTTGCGCCTAGCTTTTTCACGGGATTTCTGATCAAGCGGTTCGGCGCAGAACCGATTGCGATTGTAGGCTTGGTAATGGTCATGGCCGCGGCTCTTGCCGCTGCCGCCGGTCTCTCTTCCGCCCACTTTTACGGTTCGTTGGCCTTGCTTGGCATTGGCTGGAACTTCGGCTTCATCGGCGCCACCAGCATGCTGGCAAGTGCCGTAGCCGATGGGGAAAAGGCCGCGATACAAGGGCTCAACGATACGGTCATAGCCCTCGTTTCCACGATTTGCGCCTTCGCGGCAGGGATGGTCGTCTCCGGGTTTGGCTGGGCAGTGCTCGCCTTTGCCACGATCGCCTTCCTGCTGCTGACCTTTGCCGTGCTTACTCTCGGTAAAGTCAAACTCGCTTGAGCCACACTCTGAGAAGGAGATTCGGAATGCTTCAACTCAGACCGAATTGCGAATGGTGCGACCGTGACGTGCGCCCGGACTCACCGGATGCGTGGATATGCAGTTTCGAATGGACCTGAGGTGCGCATTGCGCAGAGACGGTTCTGCAGAATGTCTACGCCACGTGCGGCGGGGGCTTTGTCCCACGCCTGATCCGGCCGAAACCACTTATCGGGACGGTTTGACGCTCAGCCTCGAATTCAGACCTGCGGCGACTGAACGCGAGCATTCCGTTCGGTGCGCGGCGGAGGTTGAAAGCCTCAGCATGCAGCTCCGCGCCGTCAGCCCGATTGACAGATGATTGCCCCGGATATCAGCGGGGGCGCCGTGAAACACGCGCATTTATCGGCAAGGGAGCCGTCTATGTGCCGTAGCGTGTGAGCTCGAGCCCGTCCATATCGATCTCGGGCGTGTTTCCCATCACCACGTCGGCAACGGTGCGGGAGGAACCGCAGGACATGGTCCATCCCAGCGTGCCGTGGCCGGTGTTCAGGTACAGGTTGGAGTATCGCGTTCGGCCGATCACCGGCGTGCCGTCCGGCGTCATCGGGCGCAGACCGGTCCAGCCTTCCGCTTTGGAAACGTCGCCGCCTTTCGGGAACAGATCGTTCACCACATAGCGCACGGTATCGGTTTTATGTTGGCCGAGCTTCGCGGAATAGCCGGCGATCTCTGCCTGGCCCGCGACGCGGATGCGGTCGCCGAGCCGGGTGATCGCGACCTTGTGGGTTTCGTCCATGATGGTCGATTGCGGGGCGGCGTCCGGATCGGTGACGGGCAGGGTGATGGAATAACCCTTGATCGGATAGATCGGGGCGTTGATGCCGATGGAGCGCAGCAGGATCGGCGCAAACGGACCCATGCAACAAACGAAGGCGTCCGCCTCATGCGGGCCCTCGTCGGTCAAGACCTTTTCCACCCGGTCCTTTCCTGTGGTGACGCCCTGAATGTTCACATTGTAGTGGAATTCGACGCCCATCTCTTCGGCCTTCTTGGCCAAACCCTGCGTGAACATGCGGCAGTCGCCGGTGCGGTCTGCCGTCAGCCTCAGCCCGCCGACAAACTTTTCTTTCACATGGGCAAGTCCCGGCTCGACGGCGATGCAGCCCTCCTTGTCCAGAACCTCGAAAGGCGAGTCGAATTCGGCGAGTACGTCCTGGTCGGCCTTCGACCCATCAAGCTGTTTCTGGGTGCGGAAAAGCTGCAGCGTGCCTTGTTCGCGCAGGTCGAAGTCGAGCGGTACGTCGGCCAGCAGGTCCTTCAGCGCCGCCTTGCTGTAATTCGAAACCCTGACCATGCGGGACTTGTTGATTCGGTAGGCCTCCTCATTGCAGTTGGCCAGCATCTTCAGGCCCCAGGACCACATGCGGGGGCTGATCATCGGATAAATGAACAGGGGGCGGTGGCGCATGAACAGCCATTTGACCGCCTTCATGGGAATGCCGGGCGCGGCCCAGGGCGAGGTCATGCCGTAGGAAAGTTCGCCCGCATTCGCATAGCTCGTTTCCAGCCCGGGTTCGCGCTGGCGGTCCAGCACCATGACCTGAGCGCCCGCGCGGGCGAGGTAGTATGCCGTGGTCACGCCGATCACCCCGGCGCCCAATACGATGACTTTCATACCGGGAGTCTCCCTTCTCGCTCACCGATCCCCATCCCTTCAACTACCGCATTGCCCAACAGGCGGCAATCGGTCGGCCCACGTGGGCGTCACTCGAAATAGGGCAGCCCCTTCTCCTTCGCCGCTTCCACCCAGTTCGGAACGAAGGGGACGATCTTGTCCTGGGAGGGGACCATGACCTCGATAAAATTCGCGCCGGGGTTTTCAATCGCGGCGCGAAGCACGGTCTCTATCTCACTTTCGGTCGTGATCCGGGCGGTCTGGAAGCCGAAGCCCTCCGCCACCTTCACATAGTCGACCGGCCCGAAATCGGTCGACCAGGGCTCGTCCACCTCATCCAACAGAATGGCCTCGCCGCGGATCCAGCCGAACGTGTCGTTGCGGGTCAGAATGACGGTGACGTTCTTGCCGCTCCTGCGGATCGTCTCAAAATCCCCCAGCACGAAACCGAGTGACCCGTCGCCGGTGAACGAGATCACCGGACCGTCGCTGGCATAGGAGGCCCCGAGTCCCGCCGGCACCGAATAGCCGAGCGCGCCCATGGAATAGTTGGTGATATAACGCCGCCCGGCTTCGCGCACCGATAGCAGGGCGGAGGGATAGATCGCGCTGACACCGGGTTCCGCGGTGACGATCGCGTTGGCGGGCAGGATCGCGTCCAGTGCCTGGGTCAGTTTCACGGGAGAGATCGTTCCGTCCGGCATCTGGATATTGGAATTGAAAACGGCATCCAATGCCGTTCGCTTCATCGCGGTCAGGTCGATCTTCTCTGGTGTCAGGCCCGGATGCTCGCGCCGGATCAATTCGACCATGTAGTCGAGCGTCGCGCGCGCGTCACCGGCCAGCCCGACTTTGAGCGGAAAATTATTGCCGATATGCGCTTCGGCGATATCCAGCTGAATGAAGGTCTTGGTGGCGGGTTCGCCATAAAGCTTCCAGTGATCGGTCCCTGCCGAATCCGTGTTCGTGCCGACGAAGAAGACTGTGTCGGCATTTCGCACATAGTCGTTCGCATAGGCCATGCCGCCGCGCGCGCCGACGACGCGCAGCGCCAGCGGATGGGTTTCCGGCACCGTGCCTTTGCCGGGCGTCGTCGTCCCCACCGGGATCTGCAGCAATTCGGCCAGTGCCAGTACGGCGTCGGTCGCTTGTGAGATCAGCGCGCCCTGGCCGCAGACGATGACCGGGTTCTTCGCCGCGATCAGAAGCGCCATCGCCGCGCGGATCCTGCCATGGTCCGCCACCGGCCGATGCGCCGGATAGGTCCGGTATTCCGGTTCGGCATAGAGGTCGTCGATCTCCGCCGCCTCGTGAAAGATGTTCGCGGGCACGCGGATATGGACCGGCGCGGGCCGGCCCGACGTCGCGACGCGGAAGGCGCGGCGCATCAGGAAGGGGATGTCCTTCACCGCGGTCAGGGTGAAGGATTCCTTGCAGATGCTGTCGTAGAGCGCGGTCTGATCGACGCCGGTCAACCCGTGCCGCTTGTCCGCGTTCACCGGAATGTCGGAGCTGAAATAGATGATGGGAACGGAGCTCAGATAGGCTTCCGTGATGCCCGGCGTGCAATGGGTGACGCCGGGGCTGGGCGCTTCCAGCACGGCGGGGCGGCCGGTGATTTTCGCATAGGCTTCCGCCGCATAGGACGCGGTGCGTTCGTCCCGCGTCAGGACGT
>CAYGKA010000002.1:0-24961 GCA_964350445.1 uncultured Flavobacteriaceae bacterium | reverse complement strand
TTCGCATAGGCTTCCGCCGCATAGGACGCGGTGCGTTCGTCCCGCGTCAGGACGTATTCTATGGTCGACTGGCGCCATTCCTTGTACCAGCCGATGGTGGTTTCGCCGGGCAGGCCGAAGACATGCCGCACGCCATGCAGTTCCAGCATCTTCAGGATGACTTGTGCGCCGTTCATCTGCCCATCCACGAAAGGGTCCTCCGTTCCAAACTCCAGCCGAGGGACAAGAGTTACACGGGTCGACGCATCCGGTCGAGCGGGCAGGATGATCGACGGTGACGGCCGTCCAAGACACCAGTCATTCGAAGCGATTGATGGACCATTGGTGCATCTTGAACGTACACTGCGCCGGTAAGTTTGTGGTGCCAGCAGGGAGAAACGGAAATTCAAGCGCTCGACCTGCATAAGTCCCTGACGATACGACACCTGCGCGTGATTTCCGAACTGTCGCAACAGAAGTTGGTCGCGCGTGTGGCGGAGGCGATGAATGTAACCCAACCTGCGGTCTCCAAGCAGATCAAAGAGTTGGAGCGGATTGTCGGTGCCCCGATTGTGATACGGGAACGCAATCGACTAAGTCTTACCCCAATCGGCCTTCGCCTTGCGGATCACGCCCGGCAGGTGTTGAGACAGCTCGACCGAGCAGCCTTCGACATAGAAGCCATGGCCAGTGGTGTTGCCGGATCGGTAAATTTGGGGGTGGTCGGCTCGGTCGCTCCGATCTTGTTGCCGCCCGCAATTGCTCTGTTGAAACGGAGTGGCCCCGAGGCAACGATCTCGGTTACCGAGGGCCATTTTGTATCGCTCTATCCGCAGCTGGAGTCCGGGATGTTGGATCTATTGATTGCCCGTATCTGGCATCCGCAGGACCTTCCGGGGATTGAACAAAGCGTCTTGTTCAGCGAGCCGCTGGTTGTTGTTGCCGGGCGGGATCATCCGCTCGGCCGTTCTGCCCAAGTTGGGTGGGAAGACGCAATTGAATGGCCTTGGATCCTGCCACAGGCAAATTCAGTTGCCCGTCGCGCGGTCGACACTCTGTTTGCGGAAAACGGGTTGGCACCGCCACGCAATATAATCGCATCGGTCTCCCTTACTCTGAACCTTGAAATTCTGCGGCAAATGCCGGCGCTCTGCCTCTTCCCGCAAAGTCTTGCTGAATCGCATCTGGCGCGCGGGGACATTGTCGTTTTGCCTCTCGATACGCACGGGTTTCTCTCCGAGGCCCGCTGCTATTGGAGGGCCGAACAAGAGGCGGCGAACAGTACATTGTCCCTTTTCCTGAAATGCCTTCGGGAGTCCGCCGCACAGCGGGAAACCATTCCTTCCGGTTAAGGTTTGTAGCGAAATACTCAATATTTCTTGCGAGTTAACCGCGCTAAACTTTACCAAATAAAATAAATCAGGTGGGGAGGCAGTCTAGGCGGTCACTGAGCTGGCCGTGTAGGCGCAATGAATCCATGTCCGTTTCAAATATTGCCGAACTCTCCGCTACGGAGATGCTCGCCGCCTTTGCGCAAGGCACTTTCACACCAAGCGATTTGGTCTCCGCCTGCCTGCGGCGAATCTCCGATCTCAATCCAGCCATCAACGCCCTGACCGCGTTTGATACGGTGCGAGCCGTTGCTGACGCAGTGGAGGCGACGACCCGTTGGCAAGAAGGGCGGCCGAAGGGGTTGCTGGACGGGTTGCCGATCGGTGTGAAGGACCTGCAGGAGACACAAGGCCTTCTGACTACCTATGGAAGTCCGCGTTCGCGAGGATACATCCCCGACGCAGACCTGCCGATGGTTGCGCGACTGCGTGAGCAAGGCGCGATCGTCCTTGCAAAAACGAACGTGCCCGAGATGGGCGCGGGTGGAAATACACGCAACCCTGTTTGGGGTGCGACAGGCAATCCCTTCGACTCCTCATTGATAGCCGGCGGTTCTTCGGGCGGATCGGCTGCGGCGCTTGCGACAGACCTGCTGCCGCTTTGCACAGGGTCCGACACCGGCGGTTCCTTGCGTTTGCCCGCCGCATTGTGTGGGGTGGTCGGGTTTCGGCCCTCCGTCGATGTCGTGCCCCATCCTACACGGACGCTTGGTTGGTCCGGGATTTCGGTGTTGGGCCCGATGGCGCGGTGCATGGACGATTTGATCCTGATGCTGAGGGCGATCTGCGGATATAATCCGGATGATCCTCTGTCTGCGCCTTCCGACCCGGCCCGTTTCGACATTTTGCCGGAAGCGGTTCTTGGTGAATTGCGGATCGGCATCAGTGAGGATTTCGGAGGCGCGCCGGTCGATCCGGAAATCCGAGAGACCTTCCGGAAGCGTGTGGCCGCCCTCTCACCCCACGTGGCGGAGTGTCGGCCTGTGGACCTGAACCTGGGTTACATGGACCAGGTATTCGACATTCTGCGTGCTGAAAGTTTCGTAGCCGCCTTTGGAAAGGGGGTGGAAGAAGCGCCCGAGGACTTCGGCCGGAACATTCATGACAATGTGGAAATAGCCAAACAGTTCACTTTGGAGGACCGGGCCTGGGCCCATGCGGAGCAGACCAGGATATTGCGCCGGTTCAATGCGCGGATGGAAGGTCTGGACGCTATTTTGCTACCGACGGCGCCTGTCTCGCCGTTTCCCTGGAAGGAACCCTTTGCCAAGCGAATCGACGGTCAAGATATGGATGTCTACTACCGCTGGCTTGCCTTGGCCTATCGGGGGTCCTTGACCGGCGGACCAGCCATAACGATTCCGTCGGGCAAGGATCCGAAAGGTATGCCGTTCGGCCTGCAGATGCTGGGTGGCATGCATCAGGACGCCCGTCTGCTGGCATCCGCCAAGGCGCTCGAAACTTTTCTTGCTCGAGACTCCGAAACTGGCCGTCCACGCCCGGATTTTGACGTATTGCGGGCTCAAGAGTCGGACTTGCACAGTATTGTCGTCGCGCCGCCGGTCTCAAACGGCTCCACTGACGGTGTGGCGGTTTCCGCGCGCACTGCGGTTTGAGGGAGTCAGTGGATGTGGATCGTCCCCATAGTATTCTTCGTTCTTCTGCTCAGCGGCACGGCGTTCGCCTATCTGATGGGCGCCGTTTCCGTACTGTCTTTCGTCGCGGTCGATAAGGCGCAGTATCTATCGATTTTGCCGCAGCGCATTTTCGCGCAGTTGGACGTGTTCGCCTTCATGGCGATGCCGCTTTTCATTTTCACCGCGGAGATCATGACCCGTGCCGGGGTTACCAGCAGCCTCATCGATTTCTCCCTGTCGATAGTCGGCCGGTTCCGCGGTGGGTTGGGCCATGTGAATATTCTGACCAGCGTGTTTTTCGCTGGAATATCGGGATCTGCCATTGCGGATAGTGCTGCCTTGTCGCGCACCTTCGTTCCGGAAATGCGGCGACGGGGCTACGACCCCTACTATGCCGGGGCGGTTACGGCAGCATCCTCAATGATCGGACCCATCATACCGCCCTCAATCATCATGATCATATACGGTGGTTTGACAGGGGCGTCGGTTGCCGGGCTGTTCACGGCGGGCATTCTGCCGGGCATCCTCTTGGCGGTAGCGCTGATCGCCCTCAACGCCGTCATTGCGATGTTGCGCAATCATCCCGGCGGAGCCTCAGACGATCTGCCGCGCTTTTGGGCCAGCTTTGGCAGGGCGCTACCGGCACTCTGCCTGCCCGCCATCATTCTGGGAACGTTGGTGTTTGGCTTGGCCACCCCCACAGAAGGATCGGCCGTCGCTGTTCTGTTCTCGGTTTGCGCAGGCTTTTTCTATAAGGGGATCAACCTGCGCGTTCTTTATGAGGCGGCTGAGGCGACAGCACGATTGACGGGGACCATCTTCATTATTCTCGCCGCGATATCCGTACTGGGCTATCTGGCCGGGCAGATGGGCTGGTCGCAGGCATTGGCGGACTGGGTGGAGAGCATCGGCCTGACGGGCACGCGATACCTGTTTTTCCTGGTCGGGATATTCCTGGTCGCCGGAATGTTCATGGACACGCCTGTTGCGCTGTCGCTTTTGATCCCCCTCTTCGCGCCGCAAGCGCTGGCGCAGGGCATCGACCCGATCCATCTCGGTATCGTGCTCTGCTTCAACCTGTGTGTCGGGTTGATCACCCCGCCACTTGGGAAATGCCTTGTCGTCGTTTCCGCGCTGACTTCGTTGAATTATTGGCGATTGGCCTATGCCACTCTGCCCTTCGTCGTCGTTCAGGTTCTTTTGCTGCTGGCGCTCGCCCGCTGGCCCGAGATTAGCCTCGCGCTACCGCGCCTGGCAGGATTTACCGTAAACTAGTAAAAAAATTGGAGGAAACGAAATGAAGCTTAAATCGTTTGTATTCGCGCTAGCCGCGCTGGCAGCTTCGACCGCCGTTGTGAAGGCGGAGGTCAAGATCGCGTTGGACGGCAAGCCGGATCTAAAGACATCCGGTTCCTACACTTGGGCCTACACGTTCGGGAACGTTTTGAAGGAAGCTGGCATGGAGGTCCGTGAAATGCCGCGGGGATCGGTCGGCAACGAGGCCGAGAAACTCGATCAGCTTTCGACGGGCCTGTTGGAAGTCTCGCTCTCTGATGTTCGCGCCGTCGCTCAGATAGATCCCTTCATTTACGGCGTGCGGCTACCCTACATTTTCGACAACGCGGCCCACCTACAACGAGCGGTCAAGGAAGGTAAGATTTTTGACCGGGTCAATGCGAAGATCGCTGCGCAGGACGTCGTGCTGCTGGCCCTGGTGCCGATCGGGCCTTCGTCGGGAATCATCACCACGACCACGGCTGTTCGGAAGCCAGCGGATATGGCGCCGCTTCGGATGCGCGCTCTTGATGACGCGCAAATCGCGATGTATCAGGCCTGGGGATCCACGGGAACGATTGTGCCTTGGGGCGAAGTGCCTGCGGGTCTTCAGACCGGGGTTATCGACGGTTATCTGAACTCCCCCTTCGTGCCGATCATGTTTGGGCAGACGGATTTCGTTAAGAACTTTTCCGACGCGGGTGTGATCATTCCGATTCGTGCGGTGATTGTGTCAAAGCTCTGGTATGACGGTCTGTCGGATGCCGATCGCAAAGCTGTCGATCAAGCGGTCGCGACGGCGGATGCCGCCACGCAGGATTGGTTGGACAAGGCTGCGGTTTCCGCGCTTGACGCTTTGGAAGCGGAAGGTGTCACCGTCCAGCGGCTGAGCGCCGAAGAACGCGATGCGTTCCGCAAACTGTCTGAGCCGGTTTATCACTCGGGCCTGCTGCCTGAAGACGATGTGAAGGTATGGACCGGGCTGTCGGGCGCAACCCGATAAGTTGGTGCAGTCGGGCCGGCTTCCCAGTGCCGGCCCGACGATTTTGACTTGAAAGGGTTGGCAATGCGCCAGTTCGTCATCGGGGTCAGTTCCGGTATTCACGCGATAACGCGACGCGTAGCGGTGTTTGCCGTATGCGGCATGTTCGTGACCGTGATGGTGCAGGTGGTGGCGCGCTACAGTTTTTCCGCACCGCCGATTTGGACAGAGGATGTCGCGCGCTACATGATGGTCTGGACCGGACTGTTGGGTGCGACACTTTCGTTCAAGACACGATCCGATGCGGTGCTGATGAGCAGTGTCTTGCCTGACCGCCCGCATCTGCTGGGTTTCCTGGCTGAGGCAATCCAGTCCGCCGCCGTGATCGTTTTCACGGGACCCGTGCTTTATTTTTGTTTCATTGGCCTGCGCGGCGGCTTTGAAAAAGGCTATTTGGCGCGTCAAGCGGGGCTCACGGCCGACACGCTCGGCATCCCCATGGTCTGGATTGCCGCTGCCGTGCCGCTTTCCATGATCATCATTCTAATCCATCTTGCCGCTCGCTGGGCAGGCCCTTCCGATGTGGAACTTCCGCCCGAGCCAGGCGCCCGGCTGGATTGATCCTAGGTCCGGGGACGGTTTCCCGTCCATGTCCCAGCCGATGGCGGTTTCGCCAGTCAGGCGGAAGACATGCCGAAACTTATGCGGCTTCAATATCTTCAGAATGACTTGCGCGCCGTTCATCTGCCTATCCACGGAGGGGGCTACCGCCGTCGTTTTCGCAAGGCTCGTTGTACCGAGCCGATCCGCAAGAGTTTTACGGGTCGTTGCGCCGGGTCGACCTTCCCTTTTCGGATGGTAAACAACGACCCCAAGTGGTTCTCTTTTCGGAACGGCGTTGCGGCGACGGCGCATCAAAAGGGGAGGGACGGAAATGGCGGACTGGCGGATCCACGATACGGCGGCCTCCCAATACGTGGACTCGACGGATGAGGACGGGCTGCGCCTGCATCTGCGAATGCGGGCGCCGGCGGGCAAGGAACCGTTGGGCTGCAAACCCGTCCTGCTGGTCCATGGCGCGACCTATGCCAGCCCGCTTTATGACGTCGCCCATCCCGGCGCGAGCTGGCTGCAGGCGATCGCTGATGCGGGCTTCACAGCCTATGCGATCGACATTCGCGGCTATGGGAAATCGCGATCGACGGTGATGGAGACGGCGGATCGCCCCTATGCCACAGGGGATCAGGCGCTGCGGGATATCGACGATGCGGTGAGTTGGCTGACCGCGCGGCATGGCGTGACCCGCATCGCGTTGGGTGGCGGGTCCTGGGGGTCGATCACCACCGCGCGTTATGCCTCTACCATCGGGCGGGACAAGGTCAAACGGCTGCTGCTCTACGCGCCGATCTATGCGGAGCGGAACCAGGGTTGGCTGAAGCTTCTGGCCGACCCGGCGGACCCGTCCCGGATCAATCCCGCCTTCGGGGCCTTCCGCTGGGTGAATGAGGAAACGACGCGGCTGCGCTGGGACGAGGAATGTCCGCCCGGCGTCACCCGCCGGGACGATGCCGTCCTGACGGCGATGTTTCAGGCGTCGCTCGCCGACGACCCGTCATCCGCCGGCCGGACCCCGCCGGCCTTCCGCGCGCCGAACGGTACTTTTCTCGACCTCTGGGAGGCGTTCAACGGACGCGCGCTTTACGATCCCGCCGCGATCACCTGCCCGGTGCTGTTGCTGCGTGGCGGGGCGGATCTGACCTCAACCCGGTCGGATGCGCTCAGCCTGTTCGACCGTCTGGGAACGGATGCCCGCCACTATGCGGAAATCGCCGATGGCGGCCATTTCATCAGTGCGGAACGGCGCGCGCCGCAGGTGTTTGCCGAAGCCAATGCGTTTCTGAGGTTCGAGGCGCCTTAGAAGGCTCGAACTGCCGAAAGCCAAAATGGACTATGGCGAATAATGCCCGTAGCGTGCAGGGCACGAAGCGACAAAACCGGATGGAGAAGGCCCCTTCCGAATGTAATGCGAAAATTTGAAGCCACTATCGCCACGTGGCGGTCCGTCGGTGGACAGCGAAAGGACTTCCTATGTGCTGGAACGCGACGGCCTCGGTGGCGATGGTGGGGCTTGGTGCCGCTGCGGTGGCCATCACGGTGGCGCGCGGGGAGCCAAAGGCGATCTGGCTGACCCTTGGTTATTTCACCGCGATGGAGGCGCTGCAGGCCGCGGGCTATGCCGTCGTTGACGAATGCGGCACGCCGGTCAATCAGTCGATCACTGTCCTGTCGTATCTTCACATCGCCTTTCAGCCGCTATTCATCAACGCCTTTGCGATGGCGATCGCGCCGGCGCCGGTGTCGGCGCGCGTGCGGTGTTGGGTCTATGGCGTGGCCGCGGTCTGTTCGGCGCTGATGCTGTTTCGGCTGGCGCCCGTCGATTGGGCGGGCGCTTGTGAACCGGGCGACATCCTATGCGGCGAGGCGTTTTGCCTGGTTTCCGGCAATTGGCACATTGCTTGGGAAATGCCGTTGAACGGGCTTTATGACGTGGTCTCGGACCTCATTGGCTTCCACATCGATTTTCCCGATTATTACATCGCTGTGTTCCTGCTGCCGCTGATTTACGGAAGTTGGCGGTTCGTCCTTTTCCACTTTGCCGCGGGGCCGATACTGGCTTCGGTTTTGACATCGAACCCGAACGAGATGCCGGCGGTATGGTGTCTGTTCTCCATCGGAATCCTGATCATCGGACTAAGCCCGTTCGTGCGGCACACGGTCATGAGGGCGCACCGGCCGGCAATCGCCTAGCCAGACGTAATTGCCGATGGCGGCGATGCGGTCAATCGTCGGTTGCGACGGCCAGCTTGCCGGTGACGCCGTGCTTGTCGATCAGGGATTGGACGGTGCCGTCGGCGACGGCGTCCGCCAGAACTTTCCGGACCAGGGCCTTCAGGGCCGGCTTTCCGTGTTTGGTGCCGACCGATTGCTTGATCGCGGTATAGCGTCCGGGCAGGACGCGGGAGCCGGGCATTTCCTTTGCGTTCTCAAGCAGGGCAGGTGTCAGGCCGGCGAGGGCATCCAAGTCGCCTCCGGCCTTCTTGAACATCTCGAACGTGCCGGGCAGGCCTTCGCCGCGTACCAGTTCCGCATGCTGCAAGGTGCGCGTGAGGTAGAGGTCATAGGCGGCGCGCGCCGGGGCGGCGATCTTCACACCGGGCTTGTCCACATCCTCGACCTTTTCGAAAGGTGATCCTGCCGGGACCAGATAGGTCGCCTCGATCTGCACATAGGCTTCGCAGAAATCGATGATCTCGGCCCGTTTTGGCTCAATCGCGATCAGGCAGATATCCCAGGTGTCGATCGCGTCGCCGACTTCGCCGGGGGTCGGGTAACATTTGAACTCGACCCCGGTCCCAAGTGCGTCCGCGATGCGGGCGGCCATATCCGGCGCGACGCCAACGGGCGTACCGTCCGGTTTCCGGTCCGTCACCAGAAGCATATTGCCCAGGTTGATCCCGACCCGCAGTGTCGTCGGATCGTCCAGTTCCACGATTGCTTCTTGTGACATGCCCATCTCCCTCTCTGCTTTTTTGTCAGGGGATAGACTATGCGTGCTTCAGCAGTCCCCGCAACCGCTCCGCATAGCTTTCGAAGCTGGGTGTCTTCAGTCCGGGTACTTTGGCGGCTTCATCGGCCCTGCGCAGGACGATGGCGGCGTCGAGATAAGGTGAGGCTTCGAAATCCTTGACCTCTTCCGCGTTCATCACACCGCCCTGGAGCTTCAGGCTCAGAACGGAGGCTTCCGACAACAGGCCGAAATATTCCGGTTCGACGGCGCAGAGATAGCGCTTCGCGTCCACATGCATGCGGACGGGTTCGGCAACCGCCGGGCCGAAATGCTCTTCCAGGAAATCCGCGCCGACCTGTTCGTGGATCGCATCGATCCCCTGTTCGGCGTGATAGACGTCTTCCTCATGCAGCAAATGGCCGACATCGTGCAGCAGGGCAGCGCAGACCAGCGCGTCGCTGCTGTTCTGCTGGTCCGCGTGAACGGCGGATTGCAGGGCGTGTTCGGTCTGGCTGACGCCTTCGCCGTAATGCACGCCACCCCGTTCCGCGAAGATCGCGATCAAGTGGTCGACGATATCGCCGTGTGGGGCGTCCGGTGCGGTGTTCTGCTGGTTCATGAACAAATTCCGTATTTGTGTATTTAAGTGTGCTTGCCCATATGTTAGCGGCGCATTGTTACAATTATGAGCCGCCCAGGTCACCGCTGCCAAGGCGCAATCGGCCGAAAACGGCATCTTTATCCGCATAACAGCCCTGCAGCCATCGACGCCCGGGACTGAAAGTCTTCCGGCCGTGCAGGACGCGCATGTTGTCGAAAATCACGCAATCGCCGGGCTCCAGTTGAAAGGTGACCTCCACTTCCGGATGGCGGAGGAGAGACGAAAACTTCCTGTAGGCGCCATAGAATCTGGGCAGGTCGGGCGCCGGAATGTCGGCCGGGGCGATGGACCTGTTGTTGTAGCGGATGGTCACCACGCGCCCTTTGTCATCGGTTGCAATCAGCGGGGCGCGGGCCTGCAGGTCGACACTGGCGTCATGGAACCGGAACGGCACCCAAGTGGTGGTAAGAATGTTGAAGGCCTCCGGGTCTTCGCGGCGCAGTCGTTCGGCCGCCTGGAACCCGTCGACGAAAAGGGAGCCGCCGCCTTCCGTATCGTTCTCCAGGCAATGCAGCAATTGCAGGCCGGGGACAGGGTCCCGGTAGGGGTTGTCGGTATGAACCATCAACCCGGCCGAGGTGAAAGCCATGTTGGTCGGATTCTCGACCGAGATAACGTCGAAGAGCGGGCCGTAATTCGTCTCCCTTACGAAACCGAACGTCTCGGCGATGGCGCAGACCGTCCCGGGTTTCACGGGCGAACCTTTCACCAAGGTGATCCCGTCGCGCGCAAGCGCGGCCAGCCAGTCTCGCTCTCTATCCGGCTTGGCAGTGATCTCACCATGGTCGAAGACCGATGCGGCGAACCCTTCCGGCCAAAGGCGTGGGGCAAAGGGATCGGGCGCGGGATCGGCAAAGCGGCGCAGCCAGTCCGGCGCATAGCTGCTGACATGTCCGTCCGGCGCGAAGGTGACGGCAAGCGATCCATCGGCAGCCAATTCGGCGGTTCGGAAAGTCGGGTCCGTGGGTAGGTCCGATATGTCGATCAGCCGTTGCCCGTTGCCCGGATGGACCGTTGCAGCGTCCTGGGCATTGTCGCGCAGCCAAGGGGCGTAGAGTGATTGGGTCAGCCCGTCGGACCAGGTCAGGGTCGCCCAGGCGCCCACGGCTTCAATGGTAGAGATGTGGTTCATATAGGCACTCGCCAGGAACGGAGGAAACGCCGGTGCGCCTTGCATAGCTTGGGTTCAGGGCGTCTGGCTACCGTATTCTCGTATCCCTATTGTGTGATTTATTTGACACACCATATATGTCTTGGACGCCTGATAGGGTCCAAAAAACGTAGTTTAACTGCTACGATAACATCGACTCCCCCAAGCGTTCGCTGGCACTGGCCGGGGACGCGAAAAGTGAGGTTGAATCATGGAATTTGAGAAATTCACGGACAGAGCGCGTGGCTTTGTCCAATCCGCCCAGACCTTGGCGCTCACCAGCAGCCATCAAAGGCTTACTCCCGAACATTTGCTGAAAGTCCTCCTTGACGACAAGGAGGGCTTGGCGGCCAGCCTGATCCAGGCGGCCGGTGGCAACCCGCAGGCGGTCCATAACGCGGCACTGGCCAACTTGGCCAAAATGCCGAAGGTGGAAGGATCGGGCGCGGGCGGCCTGCATCTGGACGGATCCCTCGCAAAGGTTTTCGACGCGGCGCAGAAACTGGCCGAAAAGAACGGCGACAGCTTCGTGACCGCGGAAATCATGCTGCTGGCACTGGCCATGGCCGAAGGCACGCCGGCCGCGAAGGCGTTCAAGGACGGAAATGTCGCGCCACAGGCGCTGAACGCCGCGATCAAGGAATTGCGCAAGGGCCGCACGGCTGATTCCGCCGGTGCGGAATCCAGTTACGACGCGTTGAAGAAATACGCTCGCGACCTGACCGAAGCGGCGCGGGCCGGCAAACTCGACCCTGTTATCGGCCGTGACGAGGAAATCCGGCGAACCATTCAGGTTCTGTCGCGCCGGACCAAGAACAACCCGGTCCTGATCGGGGAGCCGGGCGTCGGCAAGACCGCGATCATCGAAGGCCTGGCCCTGCGGATCGTCAACGGCGACGTGCCGGAATCGCTCAAGGACAAGCGGCTGATGTCGCTCGACCTCGGCGCGATGGTGGCGGGTTCCAAGTTCCGGGGTGAGTTCGAGGAACGCCTGAAGGCTGTCCTGGAGGAAATCGGTTCCGCCGCCGGCGAAGTCGTCCTTTTCATCGACGAATTGCATACGCTGGTCGGCGCCGGTGCGGCCGAAGGGTCGATGGATGCGTCGAACATGCTGAAGCCCGCGCTGGCCCGTGGCGAGTTGCATTGCGTTGGTGCGACGACGCTGAACGAATACCGCAAGCATATCGAAAAAGATGCCGCCCTGGCGCGGCGCTTCCAACCGGTCGTGGTGTCCGAACCCACCGTCTCGGATACGATTTCCATTCTGCGTGGGTTGAAGGAAAAGTACGAGTTGCACCACGGCGTGCGCATCACCGATGCGGCGATCGTCGCGGCGGCGACGTTGTCGAACCGCTACATCACTGACCGCTTCCTGCCTGACAAGGCCATCGATCTGGTCGACGAGGCGGCAAGTCGCCTGCGCATGGAGGTGGATTCCAAGCCGGAGGAAATCGACGAGTTGGATCGGCGGATCGTGCAGTTGAAGATCGAGCGCGAGGCCTTGAAGAAAGAATCTGACCGTGGATCCAAGGACCGGCTTGAAAAGTTGGAAGTGGAACTGAGCGGGCTGGAAGAGGAATCCGCCATTCTTACCGCGCGTTGGGAAGCGGAGAAAAACAAGCTGCACAGCGCCCAGGACATCAAGGAAAAGCTGGACAACGCCCGCGCCGAACTGGGACGTGCCCAGCGCGAGGGCAAATACGAACGGGCCGGGGAATTGGCCTATGGCGTGATCCCCGACCTGGAGAAGGCGTTGGCCCATTCCGAGGAAGCCAGCGGCGAGCAGATGTTGAATGAAGAAGTCCGGGAGCAGGATGTCGCCGGCGTCGTGTCGCGCTGGACCGGCATTCCCGTGGACAAGATGCTGGAAGGCGAGCGCGAGAAGCTGCTGCAGATGGAGGGCCAGATCGCGGCCCGCGTCATCGGGCAGGACGAAGCGGTCACCGCCATCGCGAATGCGGTGCGCCGGTCGCGCGCCGGCCTGCAGGATCCAAACCGGCCGATAGGCTCGTTCCTGTTCCTCGGCCCCACCGGCGTGGGGAAGACGGAGCTGACCAAGGCGCTCGCCGAATTCCTGTTCGACGACGATCAGGCTATGGTTCGGATCGACATGTCCGAATATATGGAAAAGCATTCGGTCTCGCGCCTCATCGGGGCGCCCCCGGGCTATGTCGGCTATGACGAAGGCGGCGCCTTGACCGAAGCCGTCCGCCGCCGGCCGTATCAGGTGGTTCTGTTCGACGAGATCGAAAAGGCCCATCCGGACGTCTTCAACGTTCTGCTGCAGGTGTTGGACGACGGTCGCCTGACCGACGGTCAGGGCCGAACGGTGGACTTCAAGAACGTGCTGATCGTCATGACCTCCAACCTCGGGTCCGAGTTCCTGTCCAGTCAGGCAGAAGGCGAAGATGTGGAAGAGGTCCGCCCGATGGTGATGGATGTGGTTCGCTCCGCGTTCCGGCCCGAATTCCTGAACCGTCTGGACGAAATCCTGCTGTTCCGCCGGTTGAGCCGCGAGCACATGACCGGGATCGTGGATATCCAGTTGGGCCATCTGGCCAAGCTGCTGGAAGACCGGAATATCAAACTGGATGTGGACGATGCCGCGAAGGTCTGGCTGGCCGACAAAGGCTATGACCCGGTCTACGGCGCCCGACCCCTGAAGCGGGTCATTCAGCGCGCGCTACAGAACCCGTTGGCGAACATGATCCTCGAAGGAACCGTGTCCGATGGCGAAACAGCCACTGTCTCGGTCTCCGGCGAAGGTCTCTCCATCAATGGGGAAGCCTTGGAGGCGGCGGCCTAACGCGACCTGTAGACCGTAACGGATAAACGGGCGTTCGCATTGTCGCGGACGCCCGTTTTCTTTTCAGTGCTGTCCGGTCCATCCTGGGGCGGGGCAATGGCCCTTGCGGGTGGCCGCTGGGAAGTGCAATTACCGGCGAAGCTGCGAAAATGGCTTGTTCGGAAGCACTTACTAGGATTCTGCCCCGGCATGTTTCAACTCGACGCCACCTATATGATGATTTTCCTGCTCGGCGCGGGGGCTGCGGGATTCGTCACCGGGCTTGCGGGTTTCGGCACGGCGCTGATCGTGGGTGCTTTCTGGCTTCATTTTCTCGATCCGGTGGTGGTCGCCCCCTTGGCGGCGGCTTGTTCGGTTGTCGGGCAGGTTTCCGCCCTGAAAGGAACCTGGCGGCATTTGCAATGGAAGGCGGCGGTCCCCTTCCTTGTCGGCGCCTTTGTCGGCCTTCCGATTGGGGTCTGGTCGCTGGACTATGTGGAGCCTGTCCATGTGAAAGTCGCCGTCGGCGTTTTCCTGGTCGGCTATTCGCTTTATTCGCTGTTTTTTCTTTTTCGCGGAAATCTCGCGACGATCACGGTCAACAACCGTTTCGCCGACGGCTGTGTCGGCGTCGTCGGTGGCATGATGGGGGGCATTGCTGGGCTGTCCGGTCCCGCGCCCTTGATATGGTGCCAGCTGCGTGGTCTGGCCAAGACCGTGCAACGCGGCATCTACCAACCCTATAACGCGATAATCCTCGCCGTGGCCTTCGCGGTTCATGCGCTTTACGGTCGGGTTGATGGGGATGTCGGCACCGCCTTCCTAATCAGTATCCCGGCCACCGTCATAGGTTCTTGGATCGGAACGATGCTTTACCATCGTTTGAATGATCGGGTATTCAACGTGATCGTTCAGTGCCTGTTGTTGCTCTCCGGGGTCACGCTTCTCGGCCGGTCCCTCTTCTAAGTCCCTTCAGCCTTACAGAACGGAACTTGTTCGGTGGAACTCTGGATCCCGGTCACTGTGGCGGCCGCCTTTCTGCAGAATTTGCGGATGGTGTTCCAGAAGCAGCTGAAAGCGTCGCTTACCACGGGCGGGGCCACCTTTTCCCGTTTCGTCTTCGCGCTTCCCTTCGCCATCGTCTTTGCGGCTGCGATGCAGCACATTCAAACCGGCGCGCCACCTGAACCGAATGCACGGTTCCTACTGTTTTGCGCGATGGGCGGGATCGCGCAGATATTGGCGACCGGCTTGCTGGTAGCGATCTTTTCCCACCGGAATTTTGCGGTCGGCACCGCCTATTCCAAGACCGAAACGGTTCAGACGGTGTTCTTCGGGGTCATCCTGCTGGGCGAGACGGTCAGCGGCCAAGCCCTGATCGGGATACTGATCAGCCTGTTTGGCGTGCTTGCGATTTCCTTCGGCCAAACCGGATGGAACCGCTACATGCTGCGCGATCTGGTCGGAAAGCCGGCACTTACGGGGATCGCGTCCGGGACCTGTTTGGCCGTGTCGGTGGTGTGTTACCGCGCCGGGTCCCTTTCGCTTGGCGGCGACGGGTTCCTGGCCCAGGCGTCATTGACGCTGGCGGTGGCGCTTGTGATCCAATGCGTGGTCATGGCGCTATGGCTGAAGATACGGGAGCCGGGTCAGGCCATGGCCACGATTCGGGCCTGGAGGATTTCCCTGCCGGCGGGAATTGCCGGATTCGCAGCATCCGCCTGCTGGTTCGTTGCAATGACGATCCAGAACGCCGCCTATGTCCGGGCGCTGGGGCAGGTGGAACTGGTCTTCACCTTCGCCGCCAGTTGGTTCATTTTCAAGGAACGGTCCAAACCGGCGGAAGTCCTGGGCGTAGCGCTGATCTGCGGCGGTATCGTCGTGCTGGTGCTGCGTTAGCGGCGAAGCCGCCGCGCCAGCGTGTCCATCCCGATCACGGCGAGGCCGGCCAGCACGCCCCAGAAAGCCGACCCAATCCCGAACAGAGAAAGGCCCGATGCCGTGACGCACAGCGTCGCCATCGCAGCGACGCGCCCGGATTCATCCTTCAACGCGGTTGTTGCCGCGCCGACCAGCGGGCTCAACAGGGCAAGACCCGCGACGGTCGCGATAAAGGCTGTCGGCAAGGCGGCGAACAAGGCGACGAGTGAAGCGCCGAACAGGGACAGGATCAGATAGAAGACGCCGTAGAACGGTCCCGCCATCCAGCGCTTCGAGGCATCGGGATGGGTGTCCGGTCCGGTGCAGATCGCTGCCGTGATGGCCGCCATGTTGGAGGTCAACGCTCCAAAAAAGGCGCTGCCGAGCGAGGTCAGGCCGGTCACCGCCAGGGCAGACGCGGTGGGCGGCGTATATCCCGACCCGCGCAGCACCGCGAAGCCGGGCAGGTTCTGGGACGCCATCGTGACCAGATAGAGCGGCACGGCCAGCCCGATCAGCGCCGCCGTGTCGAAGATCGGGATGACGAGTTCATAGGTGGTGAATCCGATATCCGTCGGCAGCGGTCCCGCCATGTCGAGCCCGAAGACCAATCCCGTCCCCGCGACCAGAACGCCGATCACGGCCCAGGGCGGACTGAAACTGCGCAATACCAGGAACAGGCCGAACAGCGGCAGCACCAAGATGGGCGCCAGGGCGGCTTGGTCGAAGACGGCGATCACGAACTTGATCAGCACGCCGGCCAACATGCCGGCGGCGATGGCGGGCGGGATGCGTTCTACCAGCCGGGTCAGGGGCTTCAGGAAAGCCGTCAACAGGATCGCCGCCGCGACGGCGATATAGGCGCCGACCCCTTCCGCAAAACTAATCGATCCGTCCGTCGCGGCGATCAAAGCCGCGCCCGGCGTCGACCAGGCCGTAACCATCGGGATCCGATGCCGGATGCTCAGGTATGTGGCGGAAATCGCAAGCGCGAGGCAGATCGCCGACACGCTGGACGATATCTGCGCGGTCGTGGCCCCCAGCGCCTGGGCCGCGGCCACGATGATGGCCAACGTGCTGCCGAAGCCGACGACGACCGCCACCAAGGCGTTGATGATGACGGACGCCCGCATGCGCCGTCAGGGAAGCAGGCGGTGGATGGTTTCGATGAAAGCCTTGGGCTGTTCCGCGTGCACCCAGTGCCCGGCATCGGCGATGACATCGATTGCCGCACCGGGGAAGAGACGTTCAATTTCCGCCTGATGATGCGGCTGGATATAGTCCGATCGCCCGCCGGCGATGAAATGGGTTTGCCCGGGATAGGCGGATAGGTCGTCAAAATCCGGAAATTCCAGGATGGCGTCGAAGTTGTCCGCCAAGGCCTTCAGGTTCAACTGCCATTGCAAACCGTCGCCGCCCGCGGCGACGTTCTGCGCCAGAAAGGCCCGGATCGCCGGTTCGGGAATGCTGTTGGCCAAAGCGGCCTCGACTTCAGAGCGGCGGGTAAATTCGCTTAAATCCAGATCCGCCATGGTATGCACGAAGTCGATCAGCGTGCCGCCCGACGGGGCGGGCGCGATATCGACGACGACCAGCCGCTCGACAAGGTCCGGGTCTGCGAGCGCGAGGGCCATGGCGGCCTTGCCGCCCATACTGTGGCCGATGACCGTGGCGCGCCCATCCGCGTGATTACGGATAAGGTGGGCCAGGTCTTCCGCCATATGCGGATAGGTGTGTTCGTCGGTCCAGGGGGAGTCGCCGTGATTGCGCTGGTCTACCGCGATGATGCGATGAGTTCTGCCCAACTGCTTCGCGATTGAGGACCAGTTCCGCTTCGACCCGAACAAGCCGTGCACGATCACCACCGGCGATCCGGTTCCATATTCGGTGAATGACAAGTCTACTGGCATAAGGATCCTCTATACGTCGCAGCGGATTGGTGGCCCCCGGAATATTGGTATGGGCCGGGGGTCTCGCCAACCTATAACGAGCCAGGGCACGAATTTCGACCCCCCTCAAGCGGGGCGCGTCACGCAGCGGGCGGCATACTGCATGGTTTGCTGCGGGCACGGAAAGACAGATATTCCGGCCCGGTCCGCTTGCCCTCCGCTTGTCAAAGAGCAGGCACCCTATACTTTCACCACCGAACACTTTGCGTCGCCAAGCGAACATCTGGCCACTCCAGCATTTGGGAAACCGGGTATGCATATTTCCGCCTATTTCGATTCCGGCAACATCGACGTCGTCAGCGCAACAGACCCCGCCGATATCCGCTTGCGCATCCGCAAGGACGCGGGCCCGGACGGCTTTTTCCAATGGTTTCATTACCGGGTCACCGGGGAAGCCGGCGAGCGCCGTAGGATGGTGATCGAAAACGCGGGTGAGGCAAGCTACACGAAGGGTTGGGAAGACTATCGCGCCTGCGCCAGCTATGACCGGGAAACCTGGTTCCGGGTGGACACGGAATATAAGGACGGCAAGCTGATCATCGATCATGTTCCTGCCTGCGACAGCACCTACTACGCCTACTTCGCCCCCTACGGACGCGATCGGCATCACGATCTTATCGCCCGGTGCCAATCCGACCCGCGCGTGCGGGTGGAGGTTCTAGGCGAAACAGTGGACGGCGATGCGATGGACCTTGTCACCATCGGCGGTTCCGACACCTCGAAGCTGAAGGTCTGGGCCATTGCGCGCCAGCACCCGGGCGAGACCCAGGCGGAATATTGGATGGAAGGTTTTCTGGCCAGGGTCCTGGACCCTGACGACCCGGTCGCGAAAGCTGTTCTGGCAAAAGCGGCCTTGTTTGTGGTGCCGAACATGAACCCGGACGGCAGCCGCCGGGGGCATTTGCGCACGAATGCGGCCGGCATGAACCTGAACCGCGTGTGGGCGGAACCCAGCCTGGAGACCAGTCCCGAGGTCTATCACGTGGACGCGAAGATGCGCGCGGTCGGCGTCGATTTCTCCATCGATGTCCATGGCGACGAAGGACTACCCTATAACTTCATCGCCGGCGCGGACGCCATTCCGGGGGTGGAGCAGCGCCAGATCGATCTGCGTGAAGCGTTCGAAGCGGCGCTGCGCCGGGCCAATCCCGATTTCCAATCGGTATATGGCTATCCCAAGGCCGCACCCGGCAAGGGAAACGTGACCATGGCTTCGGGCCATATCGCATCGACCCATAAATGCCTTTCGATGACGCTGGAGATGCCGTTCAAGGACAACGCGAATGCGCCGGACGCACAGTTCGGCTGGTCGCCGGGGCGGTGCCGCAAGCTCGGTGCGTCCTGCCTGGATGCAATCCACGCTGTTCTGGACGATTTACGTTGATCGGCATTCACCGATCCATCGACGATAGGAACATTCACGCCCGATGCTGACATTCGCCGCCACGGTTTTCTTGATGATCATAACACCAGGACCGGGCGTGCTCACGACGGCCGGGGTGGGTTCTGGATTCGGTTATCGGCCGGGGCTGGTCTTCCTGACCGGTCTCTTCGTCGGCACGAATCTGGTGGCTCTCGCCGTGGTCTCCGGTCTGGCGGCGGTCATCCTCGCGGACGATATCATCCGGACGGTGCTGATTTTCGCCTCAGCCGGCTATCTGCTTTATCTGGCCCTGCGGATCGCGCTGTCGGGGTCGAAGATTTCCTTCATCGAGAAACAGGCCGCCCCGGGTTTCCTGGGCGGGGTCATGCTGCAATTGATCAACCCGAAAGCCTATGTGGTGAACTCGGCCCTGTTCTTCGGGTTTCCCTTCTATCCGGAAAGCCTTTTGATCGAGACGTCCCTGAAATTCCTGCTGATCAATATCGTCTGGATTCCCGTTCATCTGAGCTGGCTGACGATGGGGGTCACCCTGCACCGGTTGAACCTCAGCCCCCGTGCGATGACGGTGATCAATTCGGGTATGGCGATCGCCATGCTCGCCGTGGTCGCGCTCACAACCTGGTCCGCCTTGGATACGATGCAGCGCTGATTGCCGCTGCCTTTGGGCGGCTGTCCGTCGCTGCTGAAATCAGATAGCTTCACGTCATGTCGACTGATCAAATAGCCATCTCTTCCCTGTTGTTCGTGCTGCTCTGCCTCTTCGTTTGGGGCCGGGTGCGGTACGATATCGTTGCGGCCGGTGGGCTCGTCGTGGCCGTTGCGCTCGGCCTCGTTCCGGCGGAACAGGCTTTCAACGGATTTGGGCATCCGGCGGTGATCACGGTCGCGGGCGTCTTGATCATGAGCCGGGCGCTGTCGCTTTCCGGCGCGGTGGATGGCATTGCCCGCTGGATACGCAGTGCGTCCGGGACCGAGACCGGACAGATCGGCGTGCTTTCCGTCGTCGCGGCGGGCATGTCCGGCTTTATGAACAATGTGGGTGCGCTCGCCCTGCTTCTGCCCGCCGCGATCGAATCCTGTACCAAGGCGAATCGCCCGGTACGGCTCGTCCTTATGCCGCTCGCCTTTGCATCGATCCTGGGCGGGATGGTGACCCTGATCGGCACACCGCCCAATATCCTGATCGCCTCCTATCGGCAGGATGCCATCGGCGAAAGCTTCGACATGTTTGACTTCGCCTGGGTCGGTCTACCTGTGGCCCTTCTCGGTGTCACTTTCATCGCGCTGGTCGGCTGGCGATTGATCCCGGCGGGGTCAGGGAAATCCGACGGCGCGGGCGAAACTTTCGATCTTGAAGCCTATCTATCCGAACTGGCTGTGCCGAAATCCTCGGAGGCCCATGGCAAGACGCTTTCCGAGATAGAGGAGCTGACCGAGGATTTGGACGTCGCCATTGTCGGGCTCGTCCGCCGCAAGCGCCACTATCCGCGGCCGCCGCAACATGAACCGCTGCAGGGCACGGACCGTTTGTTGGTGGAAGCGGGCCCGGAAGACCTCGACCGTTTCGTCGATCGGCTCGGCCTGCGTGTGGCGGGTAGCCGCCCTGACAAGGAAGCGTTGGCGAAGGGCGAACATGCGGTGCTGACCGAGGCGGTGGTGACGCCCGGGTCCCGCATCGCCGGGCGGACGGTGGGTTCCCTGCGGTTGAAGGGGCGGTATAACCTGACTCTGCTTGGGATCAGCCGTCAGGGCCATGCGCGTGGCGGCCGTCTTAACTCGTTCTTGGTACGGCCCGGCGATGTGCTGCTTGTGCAAGGGCTCGAAAATGATGTGCCCGACGCACTCAACCGCCTCGGCTGTCTGCCTCTGGCCAGCCGCGACATCTCACACGGTCTGCGCGGGCGCAGCGTGGCCGCGGCAGGGATATTCGCCGCCGCCGTCATCCTGGCCGCGCTTGGCTTACTGCCGATCGCCGTCTGCTTCGTGGCGGCCGTCATTGCCGTGGTCTTGCTCGGTATCCTGCCGGTTCGGGACCTCTACGCCAATGTGGACATGCCGGTCATCGTGCTGCTGGCGGCTTTGCTGCCGGTCGGGCAAGCGCTGGAAACGACCGGCATGACCGGGTTGATCGCCGGCGGGATTACGGAAGTGACGCAGGGCGCCCCTGCCTTTGTCGTGGTGACGATCCTCCTTCTGGCCGCGATGTTCATGTCGGACCTTTTGAACAATGCCGCAACGGTCGTGGTGATGGCGCCGATCTCGGTCCAGGTCGCCCGCAGTTTGGAGGCGTCGCCGGACCCGTTTCTGATGGCGGTGGCGGTCGGCGCTTCCTGCGCTTTCCTGACGCCGATCGGGCACCAGAACAATGCGTTGGTCATGGGGCCGGGGGGCTACAAGTTCAGCGACTACTGGCGCCTCGGTTTGCCGCTGGAGGTCCTGATCGCGGTGATTTCGGTGCCGCTGATCATGCTTGCCTGGCCGCCGTAGAACGGGCCATGGACGCACTTTCACTGATCCGGGGCTACGATCCCATTTTCCGTAAAAGGGCTGAGCCCGTGCCGGTGGTGGACGACGCCGTGCGCGCCACGGTCGCCAGGATGTTCGGCATCCTCTACGCCGCCGGCGGCATCGGACTCGGCGCAAACATGGTGGGCTTGCTGCAAAGAATCGCCATCGTCGACCTTCAGCCCGCCGGGCGCCGGGACCCGCTCGCCTTGATCAATCCGGAAATCACCTGGCGGTCGGAAGAGGTTCAGACCCATACCGAGGCCTCCCTGTGCTTCCCCGACGTCACCGCGGAGGTCACGCGGCCGGCCGCGATCCGCGTCACCTATCTGGATGAAGTGGGCGAGGGTCGGGAGAGGCAAGCGGACGGTTGGCTGGCCCAGGTCATCCAGCACGAGGTCGATTACCTGGACGGCGTGTTGTTCCCCGACCGCCTGTCGCGCGTGAAACGCGACATGGTCATGCGGAAAATCAAGAAAATCCGTTGAGCCCGCCGGGCCGAGCCGTTGCGTCAGTTATAAACACCGAACAGGTTCATATGCGGCAGGACCACTTTGTCGAAATGATCTTTCATGGCCGGTGTATCGGCAGGCTCGTCGTCGCTCTGCCAAATGTACTCCAACGCATAAAGGGCTTGGCCCGTCGAGATGTACTTGATTGCGATTGCCCTATGGTCGCGCACCAAATCCTGCGTTTTCAGTTTTGACCGGTCCACCGCGTCGCAGATCGCGATCCCGGTTAGGGATGGAAACTGGCGTTGTCCGTTTTCAAACAGTTCCTTGCGGCTCTTTGCACATGGCGCGACGAAATCCGACAGGATTTTATTGGTGAAATAGGTGGCATATGCCTTCCGTTCCTCGTCGTTTCGCCCCGCAAGGGATGAGATTGCGACGATGATCCGCTGGTTCCAATTCCCTTCGTCCTGGCCTTTCGGCGTAAAACGCCAGCCTCGGAAGCGCTCGCCCGTGAAATCGCTCGAGAAGGTGAACCCCTCCAGTCCGTGGTAGACGAGCTGGTCTTTCTCGCCCACTGAATCGATAACACCGTTTAGCGAAGCCCTTTCGACAAGCCGCTTGCTTCTCAATCCGCCATCGAGCGCCTTCTTGTAGTAGATTTTCGCCTCGTCGAAGTTACCCTGTTTCTCCGCGACCATGCCGAGATTGTAGAGAGCCTCGCGATAGGCTTCCTGATATTGTTCGTCGACGTTCTCAAAGCTGGCGATTGCTTCGGGGAACAGCCCCATGTCGGAAAGTGCGTTTCCCCGGTTCACATGGTCTTTATGGTCCGGCCCTATTTCCAAGGCTTTGTCGAAGTTCTCCACCGCCTTTTCGGGGGCGCCGGCCAAGCGGTATGTTATCCCGATGTTCCTGTATGTCTGAAGAAGGTCGGGTGCGGACAAACTGCCGGTCGACAGGCACTGCTGGAACAATGCCAAGGCCCTGTCGTAGTTGCCAGCTTGCGTGTTGGACCAACCGTCTCGGCAATGGCGCAGATCGCTGGCCTTTAGGCTCGTGACTGGAAAAAGCGCCAGGGTGACAAGCGCCATTGCCACGAGCCGCATATGTAGAATAAGCTTTTCCATCCCCAATCTTAGGTGCCGGCTGTGAGGAGGCCAAGTTCGTTGACGCGTGAACGGATTCCTTGCGGTGCGGGGTGCGACCGCTCAATCGTGCAGACGGATTACGTGGGGGTTGGCCCTATTGGTCGCCGGCGGCGGTCGCGACGTCGCTGGAGGAGTTTTCCAGCTTCGCATATTGCGTATCCAACTCCGCGCGACGTTTGTTGAAAGCGACCAGGTCTTTCCCCGTCAACGTCTTGCCGGTCGGCAGTTTCACGCTCAGCGGGTTGGTCTGCTTGTTGTTCTGCAGGACTTCATAGTGCAGGTGCGGGCCCGTGGACCGGCCGGTGGAGCCGACCAGGCCGATGATCTGGCCTTGGCGGACGCGGCTGCCCTGCTTGACCTTGATGCGGGAAAGATGGGCATAGGCTGTCTTGTAGGTGCCGTTGTGCCGGATGCGGATATAGTTGCCGTAGCCGCCGTTGCGGCCCGCGGTTTCGACAGTGCCGTCGCCGGCGGCGTAGATCGGCGTGCCGGACGGTGCGCCGAAGTCGACGCCGCGATGCATCTTGGTATAGCCCAGAACCGGGTGCCTGCGCTTGCCGAAACCGGAGGTCAGGCGGGCACCGTCGACCGGGGTCCGCAGCAGGGCTTTCCGCACGCTGCGGCCTTTCTCGTCGAAATAGTCCCAGAAACCGTGCTCGTCCTTGAACCGGTAATAGCGGTGCAGCTTGCCGCGCACGGTCATTTCCGCGACCTGGATCGCGCCGGTATCGACAATCGCGCCCTCGGCCGTGACCAAGTTATAGAGCAGGGCGAACTGATCGCCTTTCTGCACTTCGCGCTGGAAATCGATGTCGTAGCTGAAGACCTGTATCAAATCCGCCAGGACCGATGCGGGAACGCCCGCTCCAAGCGCCGCCTCGTACAGGCTGGTCTGAATGCGGCCGGAGGCGAAGGTGGGTTCCTTCACCGTCTGCTTTTCCGTGGCCTCGGCTTCGTAGCCGCCGTCGTCCAGGCGGCTGACTTGAACGTCGCGGATCGGCGTCGCGGGCAGGCGCAGGGAGACGAGCTGCATCGCATCAACACCGGCGGCCACGTCGGACGTCGCGGAAGCGTCGCCGGCGGATTCCGGCAGCAGGGTGACATAAAGTTCGTGACCGGGGCGCAATTTCTTGGGGCTGAAGACCTTCGACAGCGCTGTGATGGCGTTGTGCGCGACGCGGCGGTCGATGCCGGCGCCGGTCAGCATGCCCATCAATGTATCGCCTTTGCCGACGGCAAGGATGCGGGTGACTTCTTTCGGCGGCTCCAACTCACGGGCCGGATTCGCCAATGCGATGATGTCTTCGCTGGGCATATCGCTCGCGCCGATGGCCGCGGTCTGGGCATCGGTGTCGGTGGCGGCCGATGCGTCTGCTGCTGGTTGTTGCGTTTCCGACGGGCCCGATTGCAATGTCGGCGCGGTGGCGAGTAAATCTTCGGATTGCGGGTTCCGCGACGAGTCGAGACCGGCGGTTCCATACTCATCGGCGGGGCCGCGGCTGCCGACGGCGGCGCCGGTGATCAATCCGCCCGCGGCGAAGAGACATACGGCGGCAATGATGCGGGTTCTGCGCATCGCTCTTTCGAACTGTTTCGATCGGTAGGGGGCTGTTCCCCCAGTCGCCGTCAGGTCCGATTGCCCATTGGCGGATATATCTGCCGTTTCGTTATACACGTGCCCATCCGTATCGATAATGCCGGGTTCACTTAGGAACTACATCTGCTTTCGGCGTCTTTCCTAGTCGGTAAACTATTAAGAAAGAATAAATTGGCGCGAAATCAGTATAGTTTCGATTTTTTACTTCATTTGAAAGAAAAGTGCGGAAATGCGTGTCCAAAGTCAAGCATTCTCCACGGTTTCTGGGCCGGGCGCCGCAGGTTTCCGCGCGAGATACCCATAGGGTGGGCTGCGGAGCGGAATACCTTTCGCATTTTGGGGGAAGCGACGGAAAAGCCGGGCGCCAAAATTCTTGCAAAAAAATCGTCACAAAGGGTTTGACACCCCCGAACGCCAGACGTATAAGCCGCCCCTCAGCGCGGGCCGAGGGCCAACAAACCTCGCCGCGCTGATGTGTGTGACGGCAAATTTTGCGGCAACGCGGAACATCTTCACACCGGTTCTTGAACAAGTGAATATGGAATGGAAGGGATGCCTGGGCGGCGTGTCTTTTA
>CAYGKA010000001.1:140574-149952 GCA_964350445.1 uncultured Flavobacteriaceae bacterium | reverse complement strand
GCCACACAGTCTGCTCCGCAAACCGCCGATTCCAAACCGCTGGAGGGCACCGCCAAGGAAGCCGTCGCGCCGGAACCGCCGAGCAGCGAGGAAGCGGCCCCTGCGGTGGCAGCCGCCCCCGCCGTGGAAGCGGAAAAATTCATGATCGCCGCCGCCCATCCGGCGGCCGCCCAAGCCGGCGCGCAGATCCTTGAAAAAGGCGGCAGCGCGGTCGACGCGGCGATCGCCGCCCAGATGGTCTTGAACGTGGTCGAGCCGCAATCGTCGGGCATCGGCGGCGGCGCCTTCATGCTGCATTGGGACAAGCCGAAACGCCGTCTGGACAGCTATGACGGCCGGGAAACCGCGCCCGCAAACATGAAGCCGGACGCCTTCCTGACCGCCGACGGCAAACCGAAACGGTTCATGGACGCGGTGATCGGCGGCGCGTCGGTCGGCGTGCCGGGCCTGTTGAGGATGCTGCACATGGCGCATCAGCGGCATGGCAAGCTGCCCTGGGCCGACTTGTTCCAGCCGGCCATCGCGCTGGCGGAAGACGGCTTCCCGATCAGCGATCGCCTTTACAGCCTTCTGGTCCGCACCGAAGGCCTGCGCGGCAATCCGGTAACCAAGGACTATTTCTACACCTTCACCGGCGCGCCCAAAGCCATCGGCACGATCTTGAAGAACCCGGACTTGGCGGCAACCTTCCGCTTGATCGCCGAGCAAGGGCCGGACGTTTTCTATGACGGTGAGATCAGCCGCGACATCGTCAACGCCGTCCATACCGCGCATCGCAACCCTGGCGTGATGACCCGCCGCGACCTGGCCTTATATGAGGCCAAGCGCCGTCCGGACCTATGCGGCCGCTACCGCGACCGGCTGGTCTGCGGCATGGGCCCGCCGTCCTCCGGCGGACTGACGGTGCTTCAGGCGCTCGGCATTCTGGACCAGTTCCCGCTCGACGAATACCGCCCCGGCGCGCCGGGCACCATATCGCTGGTGGGCGAAGCCTCGGCGCTGGCCTTCGCCGACCGCGACCATTTCCTGGCCGACAGTGATTTCGTCGACGTCCCCGCCGCCGCGCTGCTAGAAAACGACTATATCCGCGCCCGCGCGGCCTTGGTGGACCGGGCCATGGGAGAGAAACCGGCCAAGGAACCCGGCAATCCGCGCGGCAAACAGGCGGCCGCGGACACCTCCCTGGAACTGCCGTCGACGACGCATATCTCGGTCATCGATGCGGACGGCAACGCGGTCTCCATGACCAGCAGCATCGAATCCGGCTTCGGATCGCGGCTGATGGTGCGCGGTTTCATGCTGAACAACCAGTTGACCGACTTCTCCTTCGTCGCCGAGCGGGACGGCAAGCCCGTCGCCAACCGCGTCGCACCCGGCAAGCGGCCGCGCAGTTCCATGGCCCCCACCCTGGTCTTCGACGACGACCGCGAGCTGGAGATGGTTCTGGGATCGCCCGGCGGCAGCCGGATCATCGGTTATGTGCTGCAATCCGTCCTCAACTCGGTCGACTGGGACATGAACCCGCAGCAATCCGTCTCGGCCTTGCATTACTTGAGCCGCAACCACGGCGTCGAGATCGAGGAAGGCACCTCGGCCGGCACGGTCGAACAGTTGAAGAGGCTTGGATTCACCGTGCGCGAGCGGGCCATGACCAGCGGGCTGCACATGATCGTCAAACGCGACGGCAAGCTGCTGGGCGGAGCGGACCCCCGGCGCGAAGGCGCAGCGGTCGGCGAAAGCCAGGTCCTGGACAACTTGAACGATGCCTTCAAATTCATCGAAACAGGGGCGAACTGATTGAGCTTGCGCTCATCGGTGGCAAATTTTCTTTGCAGCGCGTGTCACGGGACGGCGCCCCGCATCGTCATACAATCGAAACAGACCGCATCGTTAGGAGAATCAGGATGAAAGCACGCCTGGACTATTTCAAAGCGTCACCAACAGTGATGAAAGCCATGCTGGGGCTGGAACAGGCGGTCCGCGACTGCGGCCTTGAATACAGTCTGATTGAACTGGTGAAGACCCGCGCGTCACAGATCAATGGCTGCGCCTATTGCATCTATATGCACACCAAGGACGCCCGCGCGGCCGGCGAGACCGAGGAACGCCTGTACCTGCTGTCAGCTTGGCGGGAATCCTCGCTTTATACCGATCGTGAGCGCGCGGCCCTGGATTGGACCGAATCCCTGACGCTGGTGGCCGAAACCGGGGCGCCGGACGACGTCTATGAGGCGCTGGAGCCGCATTTCACGGACGCGGAGAAAGTGAACCTGACGCTGCTGATCGGCGCAATCAATGTCTGGAACCGGATTTCGGTCGGGTTCCGCGGTCAGCATCCAACCGATGCGAATGCAGCCTGATATCGCCTCATCCGACCGGGAGGCCGCGTTCGCATCCGAGCGCGGCCGCCTGATCGGCTTGGCTTACCGCATGCTGGGCACACGCGCGGATGCAGAGGATGTCGTCCAAGATGCCTGGTTGCGCTGGTGGAAGGTCCCTGTCCCGGATGTGAAAAACCCGGCCGGTTATCTTTCGACCATCGTGACCCGGCTGTGCCTGGACCGGCTGAAGCAGGCCCGGCGGCGGCGGGAAGTTTATGTCGGCCCCTGGCTGCCCGAACCGGTACTGACCGACCCCGGCTCCGCCACCCCCTCGATGGAGACCTTGGACCGCGACGTCTCATTCGCGCTGATGACCGCACTCGAGCGGCTGTCCCCGCTGGAGCGCGCGGCCTTCATCCTGCACGACATTTTCGAAACGCCATTCACCGAGATCGCCGTCCTTTTGGACCGAAGCGAAGCGGCTTGCAGGCAACTGGCCAGCCGGGCGCGCAGCAATATCGCCACTAACCGCCCCCGGTTCGAGGCGGAGGCCGGTTCGGCGGACAAACTGGCGGATGCTTTTTTCGCCGCGGCCCGTGATGGTGACACGGACCTGCTGAAACGCGTGCTCGCCCATGACGCCCAATTGCATACTGATGGGGGCGGCCGCAAGGCTGCGGCCCTCAACATCATCGAAACAGCCGAGAAATTAACCAGGTTCTTCGCCGGCCTGGCCCGCAAGCCGGCGATTGGGCCGCCGATCCTGGCCCGACGCGCTTCCGTCAACGATCTGCCCGCCCTACTGACCCTGGAATACGACGGCACACGGCAAGCAGCCATGGTCGACATCGCCGGCGGCAAGATCAGAACCGTCTACATGATCCGCAATCCGGAAAAGCTGGAACGGTTATGGGCGGATGCAGGCCTCACCGGCGAAACCGGCCGGTAGAGCGCTACGCCATCCTGCGCCAGACGCGGACGCCCAGGATCACGGATGCCGCCCCCATACCGCCGCACATGCCGAGCCAGACGCCCGTCACGCCGAAACCGCCGGGGAAGGCCAAATAGGCCGCGGCGGGAATACCGATCAGGCAGAAGCAGAGGGTGGACAGGATCGCGGGCGCGCTTGGGTCGTCCAACCCCTGCAGAACCCCGGTCAATACGATGCGGCCGCTGTCAACGCCCAGGCTCAACGCGGCGAATAACGTCAGCGGCACGGCCAGATTGATCGTAACGTCGGCCAAGGGCACGTCGGGCGAGATGAAAAGCGGCACGAGATGGGCACGGGCAACGGCCATGAACAGCGCGTAAAGGATGATGCATCCCGCCCCCGTCACGATGGCGTTTCGAACGGCAATCCCCCTGTCGACGAGGCTTCCCCGTCCGTCATGGTAGGCGACCGTGACGGCGGCGGCCTCACTGAATCCGAGGGCCATGCCGATCCCGATTTCGGACAATTGCAGAACGATGGAATGTGCTGCCAGATCGACCGGGCCAAGGTAGCCCACGATGAAGGCGATGACGGCGAAGAAGCCCATTGTCGCCGCCTCGAGCGCCGCGAAGGGCACCGCATAGCGCAAGACCGCCCGCATCTGACGCAGCACCGCCATGTCGCGACGCCACGCCCGCCACAAATCGTCGAACACCCCGGCGCGCCAAAGCCATAGGCCGAGCGCCAGGGCGTTGAGCGCACCGGTCAGGCATGTGCTGATCCCCGCACCCGGCAATCCGAAGGCCGGCACGCCGAGCGCGCCGAACATGAAGACATAGTTCCCGGCGGCATTGACCACGACAGCCGACGCGGACATGACCAGAACCGCGCGTCCATGCCCGTTTGCCGAGGCGACACACCAAAGCAAGCCGTGGATGAAGCTGAAGGGCAATGCCATGGCGAGCCATTCGGCATAAACCCCCGCAAGCGACGCAAGAAGCCTGTCCTGCCCGGCCAATGTCAGAAGCGGCTCCATCGAGGCGATGAAGGCGATGCAGGGCAGCAAGGCAATGCCCAGGGCGCAGACCGCCGCAGCCAACGCGTTCCCGGCGGAGGCGACCTCGCCCGCCCCCAAATATCGTGACACCAGCGGCGCGACACCAATGCCGAAACCGATGCCGGCAAAGGAGACCATGAGGTAGATCGCACTGGCCAAGGTGGCCGCCGCCAATTCAGGCGCACCGAGCCGCCCGATCATCGCGACATCGGTCACGCCGATGGCGATATGCGCCAGATTGGCCAAGCCCAGCGATATGCCCAGCCGAAACAGATCCGGCGGTTTCGCCATGGACTCCTCAACCACGGTGCCGGAATCAGACATTTTCGGGCAATCCGTAAATCGGCATCGAAACGTCCATCCGACGGCGTCCTTCAGTACCTAAGTTGACCGTGGTTTCGCGACGGAAGACACCCGTCGAGCGATCGGGTGTCAGCACCGGCGGCCTGTACCGCGTTGTCGGTACCGCCGGCGACAAACGACAGGACCCGAGCCGGCGGCGATCGCGAATACGGCGGTCAGCTGCCCATCTTGAGCGGCTGAACCAGCGCTTTCAGCGCGGCGATGGTGCTGAGCGGGGTGAGTTTGCCGGTTGCCGGGTTTTCCGGCGTCGGCACGCCGGCGATCGACATTTGGAAGGAAACTTCCGCCGCGTCCACCTCGATCGTATGCGTGTTCCGGGTGACGCCCGGGTCGGCCCAGATTTCATACTGCGTATCATCCGGCCCCAGCCCTGCGAGCGACAACGCGACGGCAACGTTCACATTGGCCGGAAACTTCTGCGCTGCGTCCCGCACAGAGCCGGAATAGAGCCGTAGAGGCTCGGCAAGGTTCGACAGGTCGATCCCCTGCTCCACCACGAAAGGCGCCTTGGCAAGACCTGCAGGCGGCTTGCGGGTGCGCATGGTGACGGAGTTCAAACTGCCTTCGGCGGCAGCCCGAACAGCATCCAATCCCAGCAAGGCGCCGGTCGGCACGATGATGCGGGCACCGGTCCGGGCGGCAAGATCCACAAGGTCCCAATTCACCAACAACTGCGTGACGCTGAGCGGCATGAGGATCTTGCCCGCCTTTACCGCCGGTTCCGCCACGTCGCGGAACAGTTCCGGCGGCAGGCATTCGACAATCACATCCGCGGCGGCGGCCAAACCGGCCGGCGGCAGGTAGATGGGCTGATTTTTCAGGCCCGCCAGCTTGCTGCGGACAGAGTCCTCGCTGGAGGCGGACACCGCCACCAAACTCAATCCCTGCCCCAGCGTCCGCGCTTCCGCGCTGTCCAGCCATTGCGCAACCTTCAGCCCCACGGCCCCAAGCCCCGCGAGGGCGACCTTCACCTGACCCATTCCGAATTTCCCTTCACCAACCAAAGACCGCGCAAGTCTAGCGCCCGTCCCCCGAACAGGAAACGGGCGATACCGTTTCCGGCATCGCCCGTCCTGTTCAACCTACAAGGTTGGGAGCGTGACCGCCCCTACTTGTATTTCGCCGGCAGTTTCGATCCCACCTGAGCGGTGAAATCCTTGCCTTTGATCGCTTCGCCGAAAGCGCGGCCGTTTTCCGCGGTCGGCGCGCCCAGAAGCGCAGCGGCTTCAGGAATACCGCCCAGGACTTCCTTGGCCGTCGCTATGCGCTTGTTCTGCGCTTCGACATATTTCGCGTTGTCCGTCTTGCCGATCGCATCGGTCGCACTGACCAAGGCAGCCGCCTGACCGACCAGATAGTAAACCGACTTCTGAGCATCGGTCATTTCCTGGTTGGTCTTCACATCCGGAGGATAGAAGCGGTGACGAACGACGCCCTGGCTGTATTCGACCAGTTCGAAGCTCGGGTTCAACGGATGTCCGTTCTCCAGCATCGTCGCGGCCTTGTCGCCCGGCAGGTTATCGTTGGCCAAACCGTGGCAGGACATGCAGTTCGCCGCGATGTCGTAGATCATCGACGAGTGGATCATACCCTTGCCAATCGCGTCCTGGATCGAGTTGGCGTTGTTCTTGTCGTTATGGATATCGATCCATTCCTTAGCGGCACCATGACAGCTTTCGCAAGAGGGGCCTGCTTCCGCTTTGTCGTCGATAACCGTGTAGTGGCAGAGCATGCAGGTTTCGGACTTCTTCATCCGCTTGTCGCCGATCGCGTCAACGATCTCCTTCGCCTTTTTATCCTTATGGATTTCCTTGAAGGACTCGAAGTGAGGCGTGCCTTCCCACACTTCATGCTCAGCTGTGTGACATTTCTTACACGCGTCCGGACCGACCTTGTCGGCCGCTTGGGCACCGGCGGTCCCAAACACGGCGGTAAGGAGAGCCGCCGCGAATGCCGCCCGGAAAAGTCTTTGGATCATCATTTGTCCCCGACTGTTGTTGCCTGGGCCCAGTTGGGCTTCCACTGTTCACCCCGTCGCTCACCGACGAAGCTGGATCACATCACGAAAACACTTCAGTGCACGATTGTGACCGTGTTCTTTCGGCCGCACTGGGCGCAGGGTTGGGCTATTAGCCCGCCACGCATCTCCAGGCACCGTTCCTATCAACACTAACGTTTGGAGGAATCCGATGCAAGGAACGACCGCTAATTCCTATCTATCGCAGTTCACAAAAAACTGAACTAAAAAAAATGCGACCCCCGCAGTTTGCGAGGGCCGCCATTTCATTTTCGTTATCAAACTGTTACCGGCGAAATTTTATTTCCCGCCTAACCCGTGCTTTAGAATTTCCGGCGAAGTTCCAAGCGAACGCCGCGAATGTCTTCGTTCTGCGTACGCCAGCCGTAGATACCATCCGCCCGGACAATCCATTCCGGAGAAATCGGCAGTTGATACCGGAACCCGACCGCGTATTCATCATCCGGCACCGCCCGGTTTCGGCTGAACCCGCCGAGACGTTGGGACGTCGCCGCTTCGACGACGATCTGCTGGTGCAGGTCAAACAAGTATTGAACACCGATGGCACCGCCGAAAGCATCCTGCGCGCTGTCATTCAGTTTCGGGAAGTTCGTGATGCCGGGGTTCTCGAAGGTGATACCCGTGTTCTTCAACAACCCGGTGTTATCCGTCAAAGGCTGCGGACGGTCGAACCCGATGAAGAAGTTGGCATAGGGTACGAGCGTCGACGGCAAATGCGTGATCAGCGAGTTTTCCAATAGGAGGACCAAACCGTCGGCCGTCTGATCGGCATTGTTGTTACGGTCCTGACCAAAGGTCCAGATCGCCCGGGCACTGTTTGAGAGCCAGCGGCCGTACCGTTTGGAGAACGCCACCGTCAGACTGTTGAAGGATTGATCGGAGAAACCGTCATTGCCTTCGAGGCGACCGTAACCGAATTCCCAGTAACCTTCATTCGCTTCCACGAAACCGGCAATGCCATAAACATCCAGGTTATGCTTTGCGCGTTTTCCTTGGCCATCCAGAATCGCCGGGTTTTCCACCTGATCGATACCGGCAAAGAACGTGAAATCCATATTCGAAATGGTCAGAGCCGGACTGTTCAGAGCGGGGATCGTGAAGGCCGCTCCTGTGAAGATCTCGTCGACCCAAACGCCGTTCTGGAAAATAATCGGCATGAAACCGAGCGCCACGGGCAGGTCGAATCCTGCATCCCGATCCATCAGACCGGATGCGATTTGACCGATATCGCCTTCGAAGAACAGGGCCTCGATATTGCCGTTGATCTGCTCTTCGCCTTGCGCGGCGTCATCCCCGAAGAACTCGTACCGGGTGGCGTTTCCGTCCCGGTCGAAAGGCTCGACGAGGGCGTGGAAGCGCTCCGTGCCGGTCAGCTTGAGATCGATGTCCAAGTTGGCGTCGACCGCAATCTGGCCCCGCTCGTCCTTTCCGTTGTCGTTGAATTCAACCGCGGTCTTGACGTCGCCGTAGATGCTCAACGTCGGGAAGACGAGGTTCCGCTCCCCGATGATGTTGATCCCCGGCTCGAACGGACCTTCCGTATAGATCGGACGGCCGAGTTCAAGGAGCGGACGCGGCGTCGGCGCCGGTCTCTTGGCACCGTAAATTTCGTATTGGGCTTGCGGATCATACGGCTTGTCTTCGTAGGACGGGTCCTCGCCGAACAAGCTCGGGTCGTGCTCAACCTTCGTTGCTTCCGGTGGAATAATTGATTCCGTCTTGACCCCCTCCCCGGCGCCCCAGGCATCTGCCGACAGCAACGACAGGCTTAGTGCCGTTGCCGCCAGCAGAACCGATATTCCGGCACCATGACGCCCAAAAGATGCGTCTGAGACCAACTTACTCTCTCCAGTTCTTTTCATTGGATTGCCCCAGACCCTTAATTGACGTCGAATTCAACGGTGTAGGCGTGGAAGTCGAGCAACCATTCATTCATGGACTGCTCCATATCCACGGTCGAACCGACGAACTTCATGAAGTAGATCGGCTCGGCGCGACTGCGCAACCGGACGGACAGCTTGTACTTACCCGGCTTGGTGAGCAGTTCACCCGGCACCGAGTAATCGGCTGTTTTGCTGCCCAGCGGCGGGATCGAACGGCCTTCCATGCGAACGAACGGTGCATGGTTCAGGACCGTCGTCGGTTGCGGAGCAGGACGCAGGAACGGACGCTGATCGATATCCAGGTTGATCGGCAGATACATTTCGCGGTCCGTGCCCTTGACGTTGGTCGTCAGGAACTTGGTCTGCAAGTTGAATATCTGTTCGTCATACGCGATCTTTCCGGCCGCCACGTCGAGCGAATGGATATCCGCGAAATCGCCGTTGCTATCGACATAACCGGATTCCCAAACCCGATTACCATCCGGATCAGTCAGGGCGACGTTCAGCCAAATTTCGGGCTGAGCACCCAGGGAGCCGGACGGCAGGTTGTGGCCTTCGTCGATGTTGTTCACAACATAGGCGAAATCCAGATCCTCACCGACCTGGCGGTCACCGTCGAAGAACGGACCGTCGATGCGGCTGCCGTTTTCCATGACCTGCTTGCGAAGCTCACGCTTATCTTCCAACGCGGCCAAGTTGACCTCGATGATGGCCCAAGCGTCTTCACGATCGCCGATATCGGACCAAGCGAAGGCGAAGTCGACGTTGAGATTGTCCTTCGCCGC
>CAYGKA010000001.1:0-140474 GCA_964350445.1 uncultured Flavobacteriaceae bacterium | reverse complement strand
CCCGGATGGGCGATCGGGTAACCCGGCCCATAGAAGGAGTGGTTGCTGTGGCGGCGGCCCGGGTTGATTTCAACACCGTTGACGACAGCCGACGGGCCGGTTGTGTAACCGGCGGCCACACCCGGCACCTTGCCCATATGACAATCCTGGCAGGTGTCACCTTTCTTGAAGGACGGCGAGTCCCTGTACTGGTCCCACACGACTTCGAGCTTGATGCCGAGGTTCACCGCGACCTGGTGACAGGAAACGCAGAATTCAGCTTCACTGATGTTCGAAAATTTGATGACGTTCGTGTGGATCTTGCTGCCGCGCTCTTCATCGCTGACGGCGATCCGCAGATCGTCCTTCTTCTCGATGGTTTCATCGAATTTGGATTCGCGCAGGGCGCCGACCATCGGTTCGTAAATGTTCCCCGGAGCGATGTTCCGTTCGCCGTTCACCTTGCCGTAAGTTTCGGCAAGTCGGTGACAGGTGATGCAGGTGATCCCTTCGCGCGCGACCTGGCTGCGCTCCCACAGCGGCATATGCCGCTTTTCGCCGCGCTGCGTGCCGACCGTCTGGTGGCAGCGGACGCAGAAGGAGCCGATTGTGCCCTGGCTCAAATCCGTGATCTTCTGCTCGAACTTGTGGAACATCGGCGAAATAGACGCATAAGCGTGGTTCGACGAGGACCATTCGGTATAAATCTGTTGGTGGCAGGGCTGACACTGGCTTGCCGTCGGATAGGCGTCTTCCGAATATACCGCCGCATGCGGATCTTCGAGATCGGTCGCCAGTTTAAGAGCACTATCCTCAGCCGATGCGGGCGAGACCGCAAGGAATGCAAAGGCGGCAATCGCTATCGCACCGCGGATAGCAAAGCCAAGGGGCGCAATGTTCAGCGCTGAAAGTCGAGAACGTGTCACGTCTTGCTCCTCAGTTTCAGTCCACCTGCCGCAACAATATGCGAAAACAGGCCGAGCCGCCCGGGGAAGGACGACCTCTACAGCAACTTCTGTCCTTGAGGTGCTGCCCCCCACAAACCAAGGACCCTTGCCAAATCAGATCAGACCCTTTCAGGCCTTCCCGTTTGGATTAGATAAAACCGTATCACTTCTTTGTTCGTCAAGAAAGCTTGCCCGATTTTCGCCACATTCCTGCCTTTTGGCTGAGTGCTAGGACCAATATGCAACAGGATACCGCAAATTGGCGTGTGCTGAACGGGCATCGCAACAGGCAATTTGCTAATATTTTCAGCGAATCAATGCCTTCCCGTGAACAGATCCTGGCTCTTCCGAAACAATCGCCCGTGGCGGCAAAACAGTGGCGGGCCCCGGGAAACCGGACGCCCGCCCCTTTTTCTGCCTGTTCGAACTATTGATTCGCGATCAGCTTCGTATCCACAGCCGCCGGCGGGAATTCGCCGACATGATAGTTATGGCACATGGTGCAATCGTTGCCCGCGACGTTTTCCGTATGGCAATCGGCACAGACCGCCTGCCCCAACGGCAAGAAATTGCTGGTGAAGGTCGAACTGTCGTAGTCCGCGAAGCCGGATGCATAATCCGCCTCGGCGTCCAAGGTGTGACAGGTCGAACAGCCCTTGTCGCCGATCAGAGCAAAGTGCTTGGAATGGAAGAAGTCCGTGAACGCAACCTCGGACGGGTTCGGCTGACGGGTCTTCCAATTCACCACGCCCGGCCCGTCGGACTTGTCCACACTGTGGCAACCGACGCATCCGCCCGGCGATTTCTCCGTTCCGATGGCATCCATCAGGGAAGCGCTCAGATCCTCGTTCTGACTGGTGCCGATCGCAAACCGCAGCCAATCGCGCATGAACAGGTCGGAATGGCCCGTCAGCTTGTAGTAGAGGGTGTAGTAATCCTCGTACCACCCGCCGCCTTCGGCCCAACTCGCCTCGTCCAGCATGTCGTCCGGCATCTCGGGCACTTCCGCCTCGTCTTCCGGCATCGGCAGGACCTCGCCGTCTTGATGGGCGGCCATTTCCTCGAACAGGTTCGGGAACCAACGCTGCTGAAGCATCGCGATGCCGTCGAGATGCATATTGGCGAGCAGCGCTGCGACCTGTTTCTTGTCCAGCTCCGCGTCGGATGCCGCACTCAACCGTTCCTGAACCGCTTCCTGGCCGTTCGTCAGGATGTCGTAGATCAGGGTCTTGTAGGCCCAGACCAGGTTTTCGACATGCTTCCGGCCTTCCTCGTCGATTTCCTCTAGGTCGAAGAGGTCGAGATCTTCCTCTTCGATATAGGCTCGCGCAGCGGCATAGCCTTCGTCGCTGCGCATCAGCGCGTCGCCGATGGCCTGGAATTCCTCGCCTTCCGCATCGACCGGCCATTCGCCCGTATTTGCTTCCATGTCGATCAGAGAATCGACGTCGAGTCCGGGCAAGCGGAGGATCGGAACGGGTTTGTCGGCGATAAACGGCTCGTGACAGGACGCGCAACCCGTATCGAAACCGGCGAACAGCATCAGTTTGCCCTGAGTGTCCGGGGTGTGACAGGTCCGGCAGGTGCCGGGCGCCTTGTCCGCGTTGTTGGGATCGGCGAAGTATTTGCCGATATGGGCCTGGTGATCGAAACGGATCCGGGTCCGGCGCAGATAGGGATAATCGCCAAACTCCGGATGGCCGTCGCCCAGCGCGTTGAACTTGCTGGTGTGACAGGCTTGGCATTCCGCGTTCGACATCAGCGTGATGTCATTCTGATGGCCGCCATGCTCCTGGTGACAGGTCCGGCAGGCGATGCCGCCGCCTTCTGCTTCGCGGACCGACAGGCCCAACGTCGCGGAAACTTTGGTCATCAAGGGGCCGCCATTGCCGTCCCCGCGCGCTTTCGCGTCGTCCGACGCCGCGGCCAGGAAGGTGCTTGATTGATTATGCGGATTGCCGCCCCTGTTTTGGTGACAGCTCAAGCAATTGTTCACGTCCTCGGCCTCGCTGCCGCCGGTGAACATCGAATGGGCCCAGGAGACCATGCCCTTGCCGGACGCTGTGTGGCAGCTTGCGCAGCCGCCCAGTTCCGAATGCGCCGCTGAGAGCGGACCGGGCGAGAACACCGCCTCACCCGTCATGCCGCCGGCCAGAACCAGCAACAGGCCGACAACCACCGCCACCGCATAGCGGGACAGCATGCCGCGCTTACGGCGAATGCTGGGCTGGGGCGAACATTTCGGAATCGGGTTGCAGCAGCTGCCGTCAGGCAACGGCCCTTGCGCGCATTTCCCACCCGCTGCGTCGCTGCGCGTGCAGAACCAACGGCCGTCCTTGTTCAAAGGCCGGCATTCCGCCTGCGCCCGGCAGACGCCGTTACCGCTCGGCCCTACCAGACAGGGCTTGCCTTCCGCCAAACGGCCGCAAACCCATTCCTGGTTCGGCCGCTCATAGGGGCTGCTTCGATAATCAAAACGCTGAAGTTTCAAATTCACGTTCCAGCCCCCATTACAAACTCACGCCCGAAAAGGCATGAACCAAAATCACGTGCACCACAGCCAGCGCAAGCAGCCCGTATGTCGCCGGAATATGGATGAACAACCATCCTTTCAGCGTTTTCTGCAGGGCATAGTGATAATCCAAATCGCTCTTCTTATCGGTCAGCGCACGCAACTCGCCCAACACTTCCTTTTCCGTGTCGTTCAGGTAGCGCTCCATGCTGTCGAATTCCTGCTTCAGCGCGAAGCGACGGCCGCCAAGCTCAAGCATGTGTTCGAAATAATCGCGCGGACGCATGAACCATTCGCGCAGCCGGTCGGTGTAGAAATCGGCGATCGAGGTCGACGACGTCTGTTCGACGGAATAAACGGCGAGGTCGTCGGCCGCCTCGCGCAGCTGGGTCATGAAGACGGGAATCCGTTCAAAGATCACTTCCTCCCCCCGGCGGGTCAGCCGCGGCGGCAGGGACTTCGACAGGAACGCCCCGATCACACCGGAAAGCGCCACCACCACGAACAGCACCGCCATCACGGTCTCGATCCAGCCGTTCGGGATCTTGAAGTCGATATGGATGAGGAACACGCCGACCACGAACCAGCCGAGATAGACGTGCAATTTCACCCAGTTGCGGACCTTCGCGAGCGGCAGGAATGGCAGTTTCTTCCGCGTGTTCAACAGCGTCAGAAACAACATCGATCCCAACAGGATCCAGCCGGTTACGAAGGCCGGCTCCCACAGTGCCGCCGCCATGCCGCCATGCATGAAATAGATCGCGGCGGCGGCCAGAACGGCGATACCAAATCGCCCAACATGTTTTCGGGTCAACGTCATGATTTGTTCAGCCATTCCGCAATTGGGCCCAGGTCGCTCATATTGACGCGGCGCAGGGCGTCGTGCGGACAGGCGCGCTCACAGGCCGGCCCGCCCATCTGATCGACGCAAAGGTCGCATTTCGTCGACTTCATGATCGGCGCGTTCGCCTCGTCCAGAACGAACTCCCCGTTATCATCGCGCACCGCGACCATCCGGATGTTGTCATAGGGACAGGAGTTCGCGCAGGTCGCGCAACCGATACAGGCCATGTCGTTGATCACGACCTGCCCCTGCAGCGAGCTGCGGTGAATGGCGCCGGTCGGACAGCCGATCATGCAGACCGGATCGGTACAGTGCATGCAGGCATTGGCGATCATCACATTGCCGTAACGGCGGCCGTGACGGGCGAAACGCGGATTGTTGTTATGCGTCGCCGCGCAGGCCCGGACACAATCGTCGCACCGCACGCAGCGGTCCGTGTTGATCAGCATCGTGGCCCGGCCGTTGATGATCCGGTTTTCGACCAGGAATTCCAGCAGGCCCGTGTCCAGCCCCGCCCCTTCCTGGGTGATCGACTGGATCGAATCCGCCTCAGGCTTGTCCAATACCAATGCCGGCGGCAATTGATGCGGCGGCAGATTCGGCAGGACGATATCCTCGACGATCTTGGTCGGGACTCGCAGAACGTCGACGTTGCCTAGCCCGCGCAGCGAGTTTTGATACGGGAGCTGGTCGTTGTTCTTCCAGTTGTGGACCAGTTCCTCCAAGCCATAGACCTCGCCTCGGCCGAGGAAAGAGATGGTCGGATCGCCATGATTCACATGCCGGCTGACCCGGGCGAAACCGGTTCTTATCAGGAAAAGCCCGTCGACATACTCCCCTTCACCCGCGATCACGGGTTCATGGCGCAGGCGTTCGGCGCCGGAGAGTTCGGCGAGTTTCTTGAAACTCGTATGCCATTCGAACTCGCCATAGGTCTCGAACACCGTCGCATCCGCAACGCGCTGGATGGTTTCGTCATCCAGATGCTGAAACAGCGGCAGGGCGCGCAGGTGATGGATCAGGCTGCGTTCGCGATAAAGCTTGTCGATATGGTTCCGGAAGGCTTCGTCCCGGCGGCGGATGTCGCGGATACCCTGCCAGCGGATTTCCAGCAGTTCCGTGTCGCCGTCGGCGAACAGGCTCAAGGTCCGGGGGGTCCGGCCCAGGGCCGCGATTTCCCCGAAAATCGTTCCTTCGCGCAGCGGTTCGGTATGGTAATCCTTCATGATCGAGGGGACGTCCTGAAGGAAGGTATGGGTCTCCCCGTCCCTGACCCGCTGGCCGGTCTCCGACCCGCCGCCCTTCAGACGCGCGACGTCGCGGACTTCCGGCATGTCGGGATTGGCCCATAATTGCTTCAGGGAGCCGACAAATCCGCGTTTCTTTTCAGTCTGGCGGCCGAGCAGGGTATCGGGCAGGTCGGGGTTGATGACCACCCGTACCGAGCCTGAAAGCACCATGAAGGCCGAATTCCCGTAATCCCCCCGCCGCACCACGATATCACCGTGGCGGTAGTTGCGGATCCGCATATCGTTTCGAACGATGTCGCGGAGGGACATGGAAGGCGGGAAGCTCGATTCGTCCATATTACAGAACGGCTCCAGCGCCATGATCCGGTCCACATCCTCGTCCGTCATTTCGGTGCTGAACGGGTTGTCCCACCGCATTGGACGCTGAATGACTAACGGTCCGTCCATAATTCCCCCTGTGGCGGTTCGCAAGGAACCGTCGTTACAGGCACCGGCGCCCCATGCGCCGGCCCTTACTCACTAACTCAGCGGACTAAACGTCCAACACCAAGTTCCCCTTCGGCACCGAAACACAGACCAGGCAAGACCCGGCCTCCGGCGCCGATCCCGGTTCCTCGACATATTTGACGTCGCCTGATTTCACCGCGGTGATACAGGTGCCGCAGTTGCCGGCCCGGCAGCCCGAATCCATTGCAATCCCGTTGGATTCTGCAAATTCCAGCAGCGAATCGAAGGACGGGTCCCAGGCCAGCTTCTTGCCGGACTTGGCGAATTCCACCTCCATCGCCTCGGCGGGCGCCGCGGCCGCGTCTTCGGCCGGCTTCGGCTTGGCCTTCTTGACGCTGGCCGGGCCGAAAGCCTCGAAATGGACATTGGGTTCCGGAACGCCCCAGGCGTCGAGATCCTTGACCAGCGATTCCATCATCGGGGGCGGACCGCAGATGTAGAAATCGTAGTTGTTCGACGGCAGGGCCCGCTTGAACAGGTCGACGCTGACACGTTCGGCATGCTGGTAGTCGCGGCCTTCCTCGTCGCCCTCCTCCGGATCGCTGTAGCAGATGTGCAGGTGAATGTTCTCGTGATCCCGCGCCAATTGCTCCAGATGTTCCTTCATCACGTGTTCCTTGCGGTTCCGAACGCCGTAGAAGAAGTGCGTCTCACGCTTGGAGCCGGAAATCGCGATGCTGTTCACCATGCTCATCACCGGCGTCAGACCGACGCCGCCGCCGATCAGAACGACCGGCGTATGCTTGGTCTGGTCCATGAAGAACTTACCCGACGGCGCCTTGACGTCCAGAATGTCCCCTTCCTCCAATTGATCGTGGAAGAAGCTGGAGGACAGGCCCGACGGCAGGTCCGGACGGTCGCGCGGCGGTGGAACCTTCTTGATGCTGACGCGGTAGTAATCGCGCTGCAGCGGGCTGTCGGACAGCGAGTAACAGCGGATGACCGCCTTGTCCTTGCCCGGAATCTTCAATTGGAAGGTCAGGTACTGCCCCGGTTCGAAGGGAGGATGCTCCTTGCCGTCATGCGGCTTCAGATAGAAGGAGCAAATGCCGCCGCCTTCCGGAACCTTGCGGTCGATCCGGTATTTCCGGATGCCGTTCCAGGTCAGTGTCGCGCGGTCGCGTTCGGCGCGCATATGCGCGCTGGACGCCTTGACCGCGTTTCGCAGCATCGCGACCTGTTGATCGTAGTAAGCGCTTTCCGCGGACGCCCGGCGCATCGATGTCCACGTCATCGCCGCGACCTGGATCGCGATCGCTGCAAGCACCGCACCGCCGATCAGTTGGTACCCTGAGGTTCCCAGCTCACCCGCCTGCCCGAATACGATCGCGAACACGCCGACTATGATTGCGCCGCCAAACATGACACGGCTGACCCAATTCATACCATCTCCTTCTCCGCGTCGCCGCGCGGCAGCTTGTTTCGTCCTGGACGCACCCTTGGTATCCCGCTGGGATTCCTTCCTGGGAGTGTCCGGTCGTTTCGAAGGCGCGGCGCCGGTCGAGGCGCCGGATGCCGTTTCCTTCTTCACTTTGGCCGTCTGCGGCGTCGCCGCGGCGGTCTCAACAGTCGCAGGGGTCGGGACCGCCTGCGGTTCGGGCTTCGCTGCAGCCGCCGGCCCTTCCGGCGAAGCGACCGCGGCGATTTCCGGCCCGGCCTCATAGGCCAGGGTAATCAATAAGTTGCCGATCTCCAACTGATCTTCGAGATCGAGGTCGCGCGGTTCGTTGGGCGTGATCCGCGCTTCGTTGACAAAGGTCCCGTTGCTCGACCCGACATCGGTGACGATCAGTGTCCCCGGCTGTTTGATGGCAAAGACGCAATGATCACGCGATATCGAGAAATCGGTCAGCACATAGTCGCTGGATTTCGGGTTTCGTCCGACCGCGAAGCTTCCCTTGTCCATCAAGGATGATTCGTCGATCGAAAAACTCTGATTCTGGCCGGTGCTCGTCTCGAAGCTGAAGGTCCATACGCCGGGTTTGCGCCCGGACGCACGGCTGCCCGACGCCGATACAGCGTTCCCCGAAGCGCCTTCTGCGCCGGTGCTTTCTTGCGCGTCCGTCATGGATTTCCCGGTCGATGAACCGTTACTTCCCTTTCGCTGTCATCGCGCCCGCGCCCTGTGGTCGCGCGCACGTTTCGAACGTCCGGGTCGATACGGTTCGTTGCATGCGGTACCACAGTCCCCTGGTCAGGTTAACCTTGTTCACCGGAGTGTGTAAACAGGTGATAAGGGTGCCGGGCGCCCTACATTGGAACAAGTTCGGGTTTCCGAACATTATCCCGTCAAAATATTCTTACGGCATCGGAAAATCGCGATTTTTCAAAGCCATGCTTGATGACGCTGACGCGAGCGGCGAATCCCCCGCCTTCCTGCACGCACGCAAAGTACCCGGTCACGAACCACGCCGAAGGGCCGTTTCGCCGAGCTGCCTGTAACGCCGTTACACGCATCCCCGTGCCGGGCTGCAAAGACGTCAATCGATCCGCAGTCCCGTGGCCGGGTCGAACAAGTGCACATCCTCCGCCGGGATCGAAAAGCGGACCGTATGGGTCCCTGAATCCTTCGTATGCACGCCCTGCAGACTTGCGGTGAACACGCCCTGCCCACCCGCCAGCCTGCCATGCAGCAACGTCGTCGCGCCGAGCGGTTCGGTCAGCGTCACCTCAACCTCCAACGGGCCGTCGGGGTCGACATGGACATGTTCGGGACGGATGCCGACGGTAGCCGGCCCGGCATGGCGGCTGTTGCAGGTCACCACGGCCCCATTGTCCAGGGTGACCACCCCGCCGGCGACCGTTCCCTGCATCGTGTTCATCGCCGGGCTGCCGATGAAGGTTCCGGCGAACAGGGTCCGGGGCCTTTCGTATACATCCAGCGGCGTGCCAATCTGTTCCGCGACCCCGGCGTTCATCACGATCATCCGGTCGGCCATGGTCATGGCCTCCACCTGGTCATGCGTCACATAGAGCGAGGTTATCCCCAGTTTGGACTGCAACTCGCGAATCTCGAGCCGCATTTGAACGCGCAGTTTCGCATCCAGATTCGAGAGCGGCTCGTCGAACAGGAAGACGGCAGGCTGCCGGACGATGGCGCGGCCCATGGCGACGCGCTGGCGCTGTCCGCCGGACAACTCCCTTGGTTTACGGTCAAGATAGGGCTCCAACTGCAGCAATTTCGCGGCGTCGGCGACCTTTCGCTCGATCTCGGGCTTGGGAACACGGGCGATCTTCAGCCCATAGGCCATGTTCTGGCGGACCGACATATGCGGATAGAGCGCATAGTTCTGGAACACCATGGCGATGTCGCGGTCCATCGGCTCCTTCTCGTTCACGCGCAAGCCGTTGATCGCGATTTCGCCCTCGGTGATCGTCTCCAGCCCCGCAACCATCCGCAGCAATGTCGACTTCCCGCAGCCCGACGGTCCGACGATGACGATGAATTCGCCATCGGCGATTTCCATGTCGATGCCGTGGATCACGTCGACCGACCCGAAGCGCTTTTTGACGCCTTTTAGTTCAACCGTAGCCATCTTCTATTTCTCGCTATCCACCAAACCGCGGATGAAAAGTTTCTGCATGGAGACGACGACGATCACCGGCGGGATCATCGCCAGGATCGACGCCGCCATGATCACCGGCCAATCCGCTGTATCGTCGCCCGACGGGAACATCTGCTTGATCCCCATGACGATCGTGTTCATTTCCGGGTCCGTCGTAATCAGCAGCGGCCACAGGTATTGGTTCCAGCCGTAGATGAACAAAATGACGAAGAGCGCGGCGATGTTCGTACGGCTCATCGGCAGGACGATATCGATGAAGAACCGCATCGGCCTGGCGCCGTCGACGCGCGCCGCCTCCGCCAATTCGTCCGGGATCGTCAGAAAGAACTGCCGAAACAGGAAAGTCGCCGTCGCCGAGGCGATCAGCGGGAAGATCAGCCCGGGATAGCTGTTGAGCAGGCCGAACCCCGCCACGACCTCATAGGTCGGGACGATCCTGACCTCCACCGGCAGCATCAGGGTGATGAAGATCATCCAGAAGAACGTCGTCCGGCCGGGAAACCGGAAATAGACGATCGCGAAGGCGGAAATCAGCGAAATCGCGATCTTGCCGAGCGCGATGCCGAGCGCCATCACCAAAGAGTTCAGCAGCATGGTCGCGACCGGCACGTTGACGCCGGCGAACAGCGCCCGGGTGTAATTCTCCACCAGATGCGGCCCCGGCAGCAGCGGCATCGGCGGTGAGACGATTTCGGGCTGGGTCACGGTGGACGCGACGAAGGCGAGCCAAATCGGGAAAAAAACGATCAGCACGCCCAGGATCATCAGGGCATGGGTCACCCATAGCGCGCTGCCGCCCTTTTCGACCATGCCGGCTTCCGGGTTCCGGCCCTGGGATTTTGTGCGCGGGGCGGCCATCAGTAATGCACCTTCTTCTCGACATAGCGGAACTGGAGGACGGTAAGCGCGCCGACCACGACCAGCAGGATCACCGACTGCGCCGCAGAGGAGCCCAGGTCCTGCCCCACGAACCCGTCGGAGAAGACCTTGTAGACCAGGATGGTCGTCGCCTGCTGCGGCCCGCCCGACGTGATCGTGTGGATCACGCCGAAGGTCTCGAAGAAGGCATAGACGACGTTGACGACCAGCAGGAAGAAGGTCGTCGGCGACAGAAGCGGCAGCACGATCGTGAAGAATCGCCGCCAGAACCGGGCGCCGTCGATCGCCGCCGCTTCGATGACCGAGCGCGGAACGCTTTGCAAAGCGGCGAAAAAGAACAGGAAATTATAGCTGATGCGGCCCCAGGCGGACGCAACCACGACAAGGCCCATCGCCTCGCCGTCGTTCAGCACATGGTTCCAGTCGTATCCGAGCTGGCCGAGATACCAGGAAACCACCCCGACACGGGTATTGAACATGAAAAGCCACAACACGCCGGCGATCGCGGGCGCGATCGCATAAGGCCAGATTAACAGGGTGCGGTAGGTCCCCGCCCCCTTTATCAGCCTGTCCGCCAGCACGGCGAGGAACAGCGCCGGCACCATCGACACAAGGGTGACAAGGGTGGAGAACACGGCCGTCGTCAGGAAGGACGCCCGGTAATACTTGTCGCTGAGCAGGAATTCGAAATTGCCCAACCCGACGAATTGGGTCGACAGACCGAAGGGATCGGGGATGAAGAGCGACTGCCAGATCGCCTGGCCGGCAGGGTAGAAAAAGAAGACGGCGGAAATCAGAATCTGGGGAAAGACCAGCGCCAACGGCAGCAGCCAGCCCTTGAATGTCACGCGTTTTTCCATGTCCCCAATCCACCACCGTCAAGAGGCGAGACCATCGGACGGGCCGGTCGGCGGCGAAATCGCATCGCCGCCGACCGCACCCGTCACAAGGCTAGGCGGAAGGCCCGGACCGGAGTCCGAGCCCAGACCTTATCCGAACCCGAATAACCTCAGCGGTTGGCCTGCTCGAAACGGCGCAGCAGGATGTTGCCGCGCTCGACGGCGCTGTCCATGGCGGCCTGGGCCGTCTTGTCGCCTGACCAAACCGCTTCCAGTTCCTCGTCGATGATACCACGGATCTGGTCGAAGGAACCAAGGCGAAGACCCTTGGAATTTGCGGTCGGCTGCTTCGCGGTCATCTGTTTGACGGCGATGTCGGTACCCGGATTGGCGTCATAGAAACCGTCGGCACGGGTCTTTTCGCCCGCCGCGATGGTGATCGGCAGATAGCCCGTGTCCTGGTGCCATTTCGCCTGGATATCGGCGGAGGACAGGAAGTTCAGGAAGGCTGCGACGCCCTTGTATTCCGCATCCGAATGACCGGTCATCACCCACAGCGACGCGCCGCCGATGATGGTGTTCTGCGGTGCACCCGCGACGCCTTCCCAATAGGGCAGCGGACGGACGGCGAAGTCGAACTGGGCTTCCTTCTTGATGCCCGCGTAACCGGCCGAACTTTCCGTGAACAACGCGCATTCGCCGCTGCGGAAATTCGCGCCGCCTTCGTTGCGGCGACCGGCATAGAAGAACTTACCGTCCTTCGCCCAATCGCCCATGGTCTGGATGTGCTTCACCTGGACCGGGCCGTTGAAGGCCAGTTCCGTGTCGACGCCGGCGAACCCGTTATCCTTCGTGGCGAAGGGAACGTTGTGGTAGGCGCTGAGGTTTTCCAGATGGATCCAGCTCTGCCATGCGGTCGTCAGCGGGCAGGAATGGCCGGAGGCCTTCAGCTTGTCGAGCACGTCGCCGACCTTTTGCCAGGTCGACAGATCCACATTGGGATCAATGCCCGCACCCTTCAGCGCGTCCTTGTTGACCCACAGGACCGGCGTCGAGGAATTGAACGGCAGCGACAGCATCTGGCCGTCGGTGGTGGTGTAATAGCCCTTCACCGAACCGATATAGGCGTCCTGGTCGAATTCGGCACCGGCATCGGCCATCACCTCATAGACCGGCTTGATGGCGCCCTTGGCGGCCATCATGGTCGCGGTGCCGACTTCGAAGACCATCAGGATATGCGGCTGTTCCTTCGCCCGGAACGCGGCGATGCCGGCGTTCAGCGTTTCGGAATAGTTGCCTTTGTGGGACCCGACCACCTTGTAGTCGCCCTGACTGGCGTTGAAGGTATCGACCTGTTCCGCCACGAGTTCCCCCAACCGGCCGGTGAACGCGTGCCAAAACTGTACTTCCGTCTGGGCCATCGCGCTGATCGGCGACGCCAACAGTGATCCGGCGACCAAAGCGCCGAGTGCAGAAAATCTCATTAGAACCTCCCAATGGGCAAACCATACCCGTCGAAATGACCGGGTGCGTGCCTCCGCTTATCGGAAAAATGCTACAGATGGATTACATAATGAACAACGATTTATGTAACCGTTTACATAACACAATATTATAGTTATGCAGTTTTCTGCGGCCGGAACCGAAACTACCGAGGTATGATCTAGATGCGCTTGCGTATGCGGCAATTGGAGGCGTTGAGTACGGTCGCGGAGCACGGCTCAATGACCCGCGCGGCGGAGGAGTTGGGCATATCCCAGCCCGCCGTCAGCCGATTGCTGTCCGATCTCTCCAACCAGGTCGGCTTTCAGCTTTTCCAGCGCCGCGACGGTGGATTGGTCCCGACCCAGGAAGCGCGCTTCCTGTTGCCCGATGTCCAACGGCTGCTGGAACGCCTGGACCATATCGGCGAATTGAGCCGCAATCTGACCGAACGCAAAGCCGGGCACCTCAAGGTCGCCTGCCTACCGGGGTTCGCCACCAGCCACCTGCCCGACGTTTTGTCGGCCTTCCTGGCGGAGCGGCCCGGCGTCACGGTGACGATCGAACCGGACCGGCCCGAGCGCATCATGGAATGGATGCTGAACGAACAATATGACCTGGGCATCACCGACGGGTTCGAGGGCCATCCCGCCGTCCACAGCGAAACGATCGACATGCGTTGTGTGTGCATTTTCCCGGAGGGCCATCCGTTCGCGGCCAAGAAACTCGTCAGAGCCACGGATTTGGCCGGCGAGAAGATCATTCACACGCGGCGCGACAGCCCGTTCTACCGCGCCTTCCAGGAAGCGGTGCAGTCGCAAGGCGTGGCGGTCAACTCATTGGTCGAAATCCGCCAGTTCACGGCCGCCTGCGAATTGGTGTCCCGCGGCCTCGGCGTATCGGTCGTCAGCGAATTGGACGCGGAAGGCTATCGCGGGCGCGGCGTGGATTTCCGTCCGTTCGAGCCGCGCATCCCCCATCGCCTCGCCATCGTCCGCCCGACCCACAAGGACCCGTCATTGGTGATGATGGAATTCCTGGACATGTTCCGGGAAAGTTTGGAGCGGTACCGGATTTGAAGCGTGTCTAAGCGCCCGCGTCCCGTTCCAAACCCGCCGCTTGGGCGATCAGGTCGACGGAATGGAGGCGCGCCTGGTGATCGAAAACGTCGGAGACGATGATGAGTTCGTCGGCCTGGGTTTCCTTGATCAGTGAGTCGAGGCCGGCTCGGACGGTATCGGGCGCACCATAGATCGACCGCGCCAGCATCCCCATCGCCTGCCTTTTTTCCATCGGCGACCAATAGGTTTCGATATCGTCAATCGGCGGTTTGCTCAGGCCGCGCGCACCCCGGAAAATGTTCGTGAAGGACATCTGCTGGGTGGTGGCCAGCCGCTTGGCCTCCGCGTCCGTATCGGCCGCGATGACGTTCACGCCGACCATCGCATAGGGCTTTTCCAACTGATCGGAGGGCTTGAAGCGGCTGCGGTAGAGTTCCAGCGCGGGCAGCAGGTAATCCGGCGCGAAGTGGGAGGCAAAGGCGTAGGGCAATCCCAGTTCAGCGGCCAGCATGGCGCCGAAATTACTCGACCCCAAAATCCATAACGGCACCTCTGTCCCCGCCGCCGGGATGGCGATGATGCGCTGATCCGGCTGGGGCGGCGCCAGGAAGGCCTTCAGTTCCATGACGTCCTGCGGGAAGTGGTCGGACGCGCCGGGATCACGGCGCAGCGCCCGCAGCGTCAGTTGATCTGTCCCCGGCGCGCGGCCCAGGCCCAGGTCGATCCGACCCGGGAAAAGGCGTTCCAGCGTGCCGAACTGCTCGGCAATGATATAGGGCGCGTGGTTCGGCAGCATGATGCCCCCTGCCCCGACACGGATCTTTTTCGTCCCCGCCGCGATATGGCCGATGACGACCGAGGTGGCGGCGCTGGCGATACCCGCCAGATTGTGATGCTCCGCGACCCAAAGCCGGTTGTACCCCCACCGTTCGGCATGCTGGGCGACGTCCCGCGCGTTGTACAGTGCCTGCCCGGCATCGGTGGCTTCGGTTACGCGGACGAGGTCGAGAATGGAAATCGGCGTCATGGTCGCTGCTGCCTCACTGCTGTTGGACTAGAGACATAGCGGAGGAGTCGGGGAACAGGGAGTGCGCACTTGGAAAAACGCAAAAGCCCGCACGTCATAAGCGGGTTATAAACAGGGTCACCAACAGGGTAACACGTGATGCGCGCTCATCTGGTCCCGATCAGGTCCATCGAAATTTCCCTGTTGAACAGCCTTTCGGCGTTCCGATACGCGATCTTCTCGGCGATGTCGCGCGGCAGCTTGGCCAGCCAGCGCCTGTTCGAGGCGATGATGTCGGCATACCGCTCCCACTGGCCGTTAACCCAGGTATCACTGCCCACCATCAAACGGTCCTGAAAGTCGTAGACGATCTTTTCCCATTCCGGATCGAGGCGGTCGCCATGGCCAAGTATGGCGTGTTCGCGCAGGGACGTATCCGCCACCAGAGACGGGAAATCCTTCATCAGGGAATGGACGGCTTCGGCGGGTTCACCCAAGCCGGCATGGGCCCAGATGATCTTGACCGTCGGGTCCAGCCGATAGAGCCAGCGAATGGGGTCCGGGCCGGAATGGACATGAAGGTAGATGTCCCGGGCCTTCGCCATCGCGATGACCTTGCGGAACAACGGTTCGTCGGACGTATCCAGGGTGTGGATATGAAACTCCCCGATCCCTTCATGCGGATAGGTATCGAGCCGTTTCAACAAATAATCTTCCATGCCGGGAGATTTGGTCCAATTCGATGAGCCGGCACTGCCGTGATAGGGGCGCAATTCCGGGACGATCCGGTTGGGGGCATATTCCCACAGCATGATGGTGCCTTCATCGGGTGTCGACGACACGAGCCCCATCGCAACGCCGTTCCGGTCCATTAATTCGATGATGCTGGCGACCGGAAACGGGGCCCATGCCGGTTCCTTGTAATGGATATGCGCATCGAAGATCGGCAAGTCCTTCACGCCGTCGCCGATCGGTTCGCGATCGTCGCCCATGGCGCCACCGGACGCCAGGACCAAACCCGCGGCAAGCGCCAACGGGAGGATCACTTCGCGGTTTATCGAACGCGGCATGGGCTCTTCCTCGATTGCGGTGCGGCGCGGGCTGTCGTGCTGCCGCCCCATTGTGTCACGATCGACACAGCCTGACGGACAAGCTTCCACCCTGTAAAGCCGCTTCATGCGCGCCGGCGGCCGGCTGCATCCGTCATGGACGCCCGGCGGGCGGCGTTGTACCCATGCCGAGCGTTTTCTGTGGGAGGAGTCCTATCATGGATCGTTTCACCGGCGGCTGTCTGTGCGGCAAGGTCCGGTTCACGGCGGCGGGACGGCCCTATCGGGTCGGCCTGTGTCACTGCATGGACTGCCGCAAGCATCACGGGGCGCTGTTCCACGCGTCGGCGATATTCCCGGAAGGGTCGGTGACGATCGACGGGGAGACACACAACTATCAAGGTCGGCATTTCTGCCCCAGTTGCGGCTCATCCGTCTTCTCCCGCAGCGGCGACGAAATCGAGATCAACCTGGGATCGCTCGACGCGCCGGACCAATTGACGCCAAGCTACGAGCTTTGGACCCTCCGCCGCGAGTCCTGGCTGCCGCCCTTCCCGCTCAAGCACCGCTACGAGCGCGACCGCGACAGCACGGACCGTGCGGAGGACTAGGGCGTCACGCGGCGGCCGCCCGTTGTTTCTTCAGGAAACCGGAGATGCGTTTCAACCCTTCGCGCAGGATCGCTTCCCCGTTGCAGTAGCCGATGCGGAGGTACCCTTCCATGTCCATCGCACTGCCCGGCGTGAGCATGACGCCGGTTTGTTCCAGCAGGCGCGTGCAGAGGTCCTCCGACGTCGCAGGCAGATTATATTGGAGCAACGCGGTGGTGCCCGATTTCGGCTTTACCCAGGTGATCAGCGGTTCGCCGTCGACCCAGTCGGAGAGGATGGCGAGGTTGGTGCGGCTGATCTTGCGGCTGCGGGCCAGGATCTTGTCTCGGTTTTCCAGCGCGATGCAGGCGAAATGGTCGTCCAGCATGCCGACGCTGATCGTGTTGTAGTCGCGGTGGACGGAGACCGCGTGCAGCAGGTCCACCGGCCCGGCGATCCAGCCCAGCCTGAGGCCGGCCAGCGCGTAGGCCTTGGACATGCTGGCGGTGCTGATCCCCTTTTCGTAAACATCGACGATGGATGCGGTGGACCCGTCCCCCTCCTGATCCGTGCCGCGATAGACCTCGTCGCACAGGACCCAGGCGCCGCAACCGCGCGCGATCGCCGCAACCTGTTCCAGATAGGCGCGGTCCATCAGCGACCCGGTCGGGTTGTTCGGATTGTTGATTGCGATCAGCTTCGTGCCCGGCGTCGCCAGGCGCTTCAATTCCGCAAGATCCGGCAAGAAGCCGGTCGCCTCGGTCAGTTTCAGGATATGCACATCCGCGCCGTAGCTTTCCGGAATCGAATAATGCTGCTGATAGGTCGGCAGGACGGAAATCACCCGGTCACCGGGCTCGACCAGCGTTTCATGAACCAGGGCGTTCGCCCCGATGGTGCCGTGGGTGGACACCACATTCTCCGGCTTCTGGTTTTCGTAAAGGCCGGCGACCAGCGCGCGCAGCCGGTCGCTGCCCTCTATCGCGCCATAGGTCAGCTGCATCGGCAGCAATTCGTCGAGAATGGTGTCGGTCTTTCCCGCCATCGTCAGCAGTTCGGCGACGGTCAGCGATTGAACGCATGTCTCGGCCAGGTTCAGCTCGCAATGGTTTTCATACCGGTTCATCCAGATTTCGACGCCGAAGTCGCGGATTTTCATGGCGATGGCTTCCTGCTCTTCACGATTGATTTCACCCCTGTCCGAATTGCGGCGCGGTATGCCGCAGTGCTTGGCGCAGCAACTGCAATGCCGCCATCTGCTCATGCTCGGCCAGGGTGACGAACCCTATCTGGATCGGCGGCAGCTTCAAGGCCGGAATCTCCAGCGCACAGAGCGACCCGGCCGCGATGGGGGTATCGAGCGCAAGGCGCGGCACGCAGGTCAACGCCGCCATTTCCCGCGCCAAAATCATCAGCCCGCTCGGGTTCGCCGCGATCTCCACGATCGGATCGGGTCCCGCCACACCGTGATTCCGGAAGGCCGTTTCGAGGACGACGCGATTGTTGCTGTCGGCAGGCGGCAGCACCCATGCGCAGCCGGCCAGTTCGGCAAGGTCGATATCCACCCGCCCCGCCAGCGGATGCCCGGTCGCACAGGCCAGCACCAAATCAGTCCGGATCAACGGGTCGTGGCGCAGGACCGGCACCATGTCCGGCGGGATACGGTCCCAGTCGATCCGGCCGATGTAGCAGTCCAAATTGCCGTCCCACAGCGCGGCGAACATTCCGATCAAGTATCTCGATGTCGACGCGGCTTATGCGGAAATGCACAGCACCTTCGCCAAGCACAAGGGGATCATGCAGCAGGCCGGATTGATCTCCAACTGAACCTGTCGCGTTTCGCCGCGGGCGTCAAAGGGCGCCCGCGGATCTTTTCCAGGCAACAATAGTGGAAGACGAGATGTTCCAACCGCTCAAAGGCATGCGCGTCGTCGACCTCAGCCAGGTCCTCGCCGGTCCCTACGCGACCTATCTCTTGGCCCTGATGGGGGCCGAGGTCATCAAGATCGAAAAGCCTGGCGAAGGCGACTGGACTCGCCGAACCGGCCTGACGCCGGAATTGGCGGAGCAAGGCATGGCGCTGAATTTCCTGACCCAGAACGGTGGCAAGAAATCCGTGACCCTCAACTTGAAAACGGCAGAAGGGAAGGAAATCGCCCGCAAGCTGGTGGCATCGGCCAATGTCTTCGTTGAGAATTTCAAACCCGGCGTGGCCGCGCGTCTCGGCTTCAATTTCGATGACGTGCGCGCGCTCAGGCCCGACATCGTCTACTGCTCGATTTCGGCCTTCGGTCAAAACGGGCCGATGAGTCCCCGTCCCGCTTATGACCATATTATCCAAGGCATGTGCGGCATCATGCTGACCACGGGCAAGCCCGGCGGTGGCCCGACCAAGGTCGGCGCGCCCTATGTGGACTTCGCCACCGGCATGAATGGGGCCATGGCGGTGATGGCAGGACTGATGGAGGTGCAGCGTACCGGCGAAGCCGTGCAAGTCGATATCGCCATGCTGGATACCGCCTTGATGCTGATGGCGTCGCTGATGACCCAGCATATGTCCGCCGGCTGGAAACCGGCCCAGAACGGTAACGAGGCGTGGAGCGCCAGCCCCTCCTCCGGTGCGTTCGAGACGGCCGGGGGCGTCCTAATGCTGGCCGCCAATAACGAACCGCAGTTCCGGAAACTCTGCACCGCCATCGGGCGGACGGACATTCTCGACGACCCACGCTGGCACACGCCGGACGCCCGCAAGCAGAACGGCGAAGGCCTGCGCGAGACATTGAACAGTACCTTCCTGACCGGCACGGCGGATCAATGGGAAGCGCTGCTGGAAAAGGCGGAGGTGCCCGCCGCCAAGGTCCGCTCCCTCGACGAGACCCTGGCCGAACCGCAGATTGCCGCGCGCGGCCTGTTGAGCGAAATAGATCTGGCGGAGACCGGCCAAAGGGTGCACCTCCCCTCCATGAGTTTTCGGGCCAATGGCGAGAGCGTCGCGCCCAAATCCCCGCCACCGGTATTAGGTGCGGATACGGAAAGCGTCCTGGCGGAACTGGGAATAAACGGGCCGGCGTTGGAAAAGCTGCGAGCGGCGGGCGCGGTCTGACCCGCCTCCACCGCCCGACAGTACCGCCTATCTGCCCAACCCTAGTATTCGTCGTGCAGCCGCACCCAGCTCATCGTGCCGGTTTCGTTCCGGCCCTTCGGCGTCAGGTCCAGCCAGTTGAACGCGCCGATCAAAAGGTCCACGCCGCGATGGTAGGTCGAAAAAGTATGGAAGATTTCGCCGGCTGCATTCTTCACGAAGATACTGACGCCGAACATATCCTGTGCGTTTTCGATGCGCGTTTTGCCAAAATTGTAGGTCGCCCGGCCACTGCGGCGGTCCGCCTCGGTGAAGGAAACGCCGAAATCGAAGTTGAAATCGCTGCGCCCCGAGGAAACCCAGGGAAAAGACCAGCCCATGCGCTTCCTCGTCGATTCAATCTCTTCGACGGACGCGCGCGAGACGGTGGTGAAGGCTAGGTCCGCCTGCTCGAAATGCTGCCGCGCCGCGTCGATATGATCGGAGACGAAGGAGCATCCCGGGCAAATATGATCGGAACCGGGTGTCAGCATGAAGTGATAAATCGCCAACTGGCTCCGCGCGCCGAACAGATCGGACAGGGTATATTCCCCTTCAGGGCCGTCGAATATGTAGTCCTTCTCTATTCGTACCCAGGGCAATTCCCGGCGGGCGGCCCTAAGCGCGTCAAGATCCCGTGTAACGGCCAATTCCTGCGCAAGATGCGCCTTGCGCGCGGTGAGCCACTCTTCGCGTGAAACGACATTGTTCTGCATGGTCATTCTCTTTCCTGTCGGATGGTTGAAGTACCGGATACGGCCAGTCGGGTGGGAATGACGGTCAGCCATGGATGCAGATGGAAAAGGCTCATCATCACATACATGACCGTCATCCCCGAAAGGACAGGTTCGCCCGATGCGGCCGAACAGATGGCCGGATCGGCGTTCTGTGCCGCCGATACGACCGCCATGCCCCCAAAGGTCGGCGCGGAGGCCAGACGCAGCGCCCTGCCAGATGCCAAGCCCCATTTTCCGAGGCGTGCTTCCTGCGCGGTTGTAACGGATGTTGTCATTCCCAAATTTCCAATCAGACTTCCGGTTCCGGCGGTTGCCGTTGACGGACTATTTACGGCGTGGCCTGTCTGAGGCGTGAGTTACAATCTTGTCGGGATTTTGATGGATTCCTTGGTCACATCCGCAGCACGGGCCTTGGCAGCCGGCGATGCCCTGGGTGCATTGAGCCGTATTGCGTTGCGTGACGATGCGCCGGCGCTTGCCCTGCGCGGCATTGCCATGGCCCAGCTGGGCGATCTTGCCCGTGCCAGGGACCTGCTGCGCCGGGCCGCCGGTGGTTTCGGCGCCAGGGAGCCTATCGCCCGCGCGCGCTGTGTTTTGGCTCAAGGGGAAATCGCCCTCGTCTCCCGCAATCTGGGCAAGCCGGTCGACGCAATCGGGAAGGCCGGTGCCGCGCTAAGCGCCCTCGGCGATTCCGGAAATGCCGCCCATGCAGGGTATCTGGACGCCAGACGGGCCCTGCTGTTGGGCGCACTGGACGAGGCGGACACCATACTGGAGAACGTCGACAAGGGCGCTCTGCCACCGGCTTCTCAGGTCGGGTACTGGCTGGTTGCAGCCGGGATTGCGATGCGCCGGGTTCAGGCCGCAGCGGCCTGGACCGCCATCGAAGCGGCCAGCCGATCGGCCGCCCGAACCGGCATTCCAAGCCTTGCAGCAGAGGTAGAACAAGCCGAAAACGCGCTTTGCGAACCCGCCGCCCGTCTGGTCACACGATCCGGTGAAGCCCTGCTGCGCCTTGGCGATGTCGAAACGCTGTTCGCGGGCGAAAGGATGATCGTCGATGCTTGCCGGTATACCGCCCGCCTTGGGCCGATCGTGGTTTTCCTCTCCGCGCGGCCGGTTCTGTTCGCCCTTCTGCGCGCGCTGGGAGAATCCTATCCGGACGATGTTTCCAGAGAGGCATTGCTGCAGCGTGCCTTCCGCGCAAGGGAAGCTGACGCGTCACATCGCGCGCGGTTGCGAGTCGAGATCGGGCGCCTTCGCCAGGCGATCGTTCCATTGGCCGCGGTGCAAGCCACAAACGACGGCTTCGTGCTGAAACCTCGGCACGCGGCGGATGTCGCGGTGCTACTCCCGCCGGTTGAGGATGCGCATCAGGATGTCCTTGCCCTGCTGGCCGATGGTGAGGCCTGGTCCAGTTCCGCCCTGGCCCTGGCGCTGAATGTCAGCCCGCGCACCGTCCAGCGGGCCTTGGAGGCGCTTGCGCGCGACGGCAAGGCGGAGTCCTTCGGTCAAGGACGCGCCTGCCGATGGCTAACCTCCAGCGTTCCCGGTTTCCCGACAAGTTTGTTACTCCCCGCCACCCCGCCCAATCAGTTAGGGTAAACCATGAAAAAAGCGCCCGCCCAGATCATCCGAGAATACGGTCCCTTTCCCAACGTGGACGGTGTCCACGGGGTCACCTTCGACGGCAAACGCATATGGTTCGCCACCGACGAAGGATTGAAGACCTTGGATCCGGAAAGCGGCGTCATGGAGAACGCCATCGATATGGCGGCCAATGCCGGAACCGCCTATGACGGCAAGCATCTGTACCAGATTGCCGAAGCCGTCATCCAAAAGATCGACCCCACGACAGGCCAGGTCCTGCATTCCATACCGGCCCCCGGCAAAGGCAGCGATTCCGGCATGGCCTGGGCCGAGGGGTTCCTATGGGTCGGCGAGCATCGCGGCTGCAAGATACACCAGGTCGATCCCGACAACGGTAAGGTTCTGCGCACCATTCAATCCGACCGGTTCGTGACCGGCGTCACCTGGGTGGATGGCGAATTATGGCACGGCACCTGGCAGGAAAACGAAAGCACAATCCGGCACATCGATGCAGAGAGCGGAGAGGTCATCCACCAGCTGGATCTGCCGCCGGGTATCGGCGTATCAGGGCTGGAATCCGACGGTGGCGACCGCTTCTTCTGCGGCGGCGGGCCGAGCAAGAAGGTCCGTGTCGTGAGCCGCCCGAAATAGGGATCAGCGTTGCGGCGCATCCCCAAAGGCTACCGGCACATTGTCGATAAGCCGCGTCTTGCCCAGCATCGCGGCGGCGAGCACGCGTCCCGGCCTTTCCAGCGTTTCCATGGGCAGCAGATCGTCCTCGCCCCTGAATTCCAGGTAGTCGACCGCGTCGAACCCTGCCGCCAGGATACGCCCGCGCGCCTTCTCGATCGCATCGACTGCCGGCGCACCTCGGGCGATGTTCTTCGCCGCCTCGAACAACGCTTGGGCAAGCGCCGGGGCGATAGCACGTTCCGCCGCGCTCAGATGCACATTGCGGGACGACAACGCCAAGCCGTCTTCTTCCCGAACCGTCGGGCAGCCGACGATTTGCGTCGGAATATCCAGATCGATAGTGAGCCGTCGCACCACATGCAATTGCTGGAAATCCTTTTCCCCAAAATAGGCGAAATCCCCACCGGTCTGCAGCAGCAGTTTGGTCACCACGGTCGCCACGCCGTCGAAGTGCCCGGGCCGGTGTGCGCCGCACAGCCCTTCGGACACACCGGCGACCGAAACCGTGGTGGCGAAACCAGGCGGATAGATCTGTTCGCCGTCCGGAACATACAGCACATGCGCGCCAAGCGGTTCCAGTTTGTTGGCATCGGCTTGTTCTGTCCGGGGATAGGCGGCGAGATCGGCTGCGCTGTTGAACTGTTTCGGATTGACGAAAAGCGTGACGATCACGCGGTCGGTCTTCGCCAAAGCCGCGCGCACCAAGCTGAGATGCCCCTCGTGCAGCGCGCCCATGGTCGGCACGACGCCAACCCGCAGCCCCTGCCCGCGCCAATCGGCGACAACGCCCCGCAACTCGGCGAGGCGGCGGATAATGTCTACGCCCACGCTAAGGTTCCCTTACCGTCTGAAACAGCGCCGCCCTAAAACGACGCCGGTGACAGACCACGGCGCGGGCCGGAAATCAACGGCCGGGCAATCGGTGTGGCAATTGGCCAAGTGACCTTCAGGACACAGCGTCGGGGACCGGCAATTTCCGCGGCAGTAAAGCGACAGCGGCAAGGATCACCACGGCCGCCACCGCGAGGATGCGGAACAGCGTGTCGAAACCCCAGTTATGATAGACGAATCCGATCAAAGGCAGCGTCGCCGCCAGCACCGAGAAACTGACGACATATCGCACGCCATAGATCCGGGCCCGGTACGGGCCGGAGGCCGTCTTGCCGATCATGTAGTCGTTGATCGGTATCTGACCGAACGCGCCGAGCATGAAGCCCAGTGCGACGAGCAAAGCCCAACCGTCGGTCAAGCCCGGCATGACGAAGAAGAAAACCAACTGGATAACCGCCACCGTCATGAACACGCGGCGTGGACCGAACCTGTCCAGCATCGATCCGACGATCAACTGGGCGACGGACGCGACAGCGAAGACGAGGAAAGCCATGGAGCCGATCATGGTCGCGACATCGCCGCTGCCGATCAGGCCGCCTCCGTTCGCCCAATCGGCCAAATCGCCGGCGAGGCCCTGAAGGCGTTCCTCGAAAATCTTCGGCAACGCGAAGGTCGTCGATTGAAAGATGATGGAGGAGACAGCGGTCGTCAGGAACACGATGGCCGAGACCCGCAACAGCAGCCTCTTGTAGTGCGCCGAAGGCGGCGCAGCGGCGGGCGCGGCCGTCTTGGCCGCCTGGCGCTCGTCGCCGATGTTCTTCCAACGCAACGCCAAATAGGCCAGTCCCATCGCTATGGAGGCTATGCCGGGCAAAATGAACGCCATCCGCCAACCGGAATGGTCGATGAGAAAGCCGGTGATCAGCGCGGCGGCGGCCACACCCAGATTTCCCCAAACGCCGTTCGTCGCGATCCGCATCCCGGTATTGCGCCATTTGGTCGTCACGATGGCCAGGCCAACCGGATGATAGATGGCGGCGAACATGCCGATCACGAAAAGGCCGGTCCCGATCTGCAGCGGCGTTTCGGAAAAGCCCGCCGCGATGGCGGCAAGGCCGATCGCGATGAACAAGACGGCCATCATCCCGTCCCGGCTCCATCTGTCGGCCAGCCACCCGGCAGGCAGGGAAAAAGCGCCGAAAGCGAAGAAACCGGGCGTCGCATAGACCAGAAGCTCCGCATAGGCGATGCCCCATTCCCGATAGAGCGCCAGCGCCGCCACGGTCGCGAAGATCAGGGTGAACAAGTGGTCCATGAAATGGCCGATGTTCAGCAGCAGGAAATAGAGGCGGTCACGGGTCATGGAAACGGTCCTTCGTCGCGCAATGCCAAGGGAAGCCAGCCTAGCCTCGGCCGATTAACGATGTCCGGCCAAAGACTGTCGACTTTCCGCCAAGCATGCCGGTTCAAGCCCGCAAGCTGATGGTGTCAGCGATGCTTGGTCAATTGCGCGAAACAGCGGCTCAAACGATCCAGTTCCACATCCAACCCAAACGGCGCGTTGAGGATGAACAAGCCGGACCCGGTCATGCCGTGGCCTTCCTTGACCGGCGGGAAATCGACCCGGTGGCTCAACCCCTCCGGAAACAGGCTCTTCAGCTTTTCGACCATGGCGGTATGGAGACCCTTCTCCAGAACCGGGTACCAAAGCATCACGATCCCCACGCTCCATTTTCTGTGGATCATGGACATGAAATCGGGGATCCGTTCGTATTCCGCCTTCTGCTCGAAGCTGGGGTCGATCAGCAGAAGGCCGCGCTTTGGTGTCGGCGGGCAAACGGCTTTCGCCATCTCGTAACCGTCCTGCTTATGGACATGGGCGCGCCGGCCCATCGTGGCCTTCAGGGCAGTCACTTCCTGCGGGTGCAGTTCGGCCAGGCGGAGAACATCGCCCGGGCGCAACAGCGAGGACGCGATCATCGGAGAACCGGGATAGGCATGGGTACCCAGCCCCTCGCGGAACCGGGAAAGCGCCAGGGCATAGGGGTGATCGTCGGCGAACCAGGCGATGACCTCCGGCCGCAGCACACCTCGCGCCGCCTCCCCCGTCTTCAACGCCTCGCCCGACGCCAAATCATAGGCCCCCCGCCCGGCATGGGTTTCGACATAGCTGAGCGGTTTGTCCTTGCGGGTCAGATACGAAATCACCCAGGCCAAAACACTGTGCTTATGCACATCGCCCAGGTTCCCGGCGTGATAGCCGTGCTGGTAGGACAGCATGCTGTATTCCTAAACCGGAACGACCTTGGGAGGGCTGGTCACTCCCACTCGATCGTGCCCGGCGGTTTGGAGGTGACGTCGTAGACCACGCGGTTGACGCCCCGCACCTCGTTGATGATGCGGGTGGCGCAGGCCGACAGGAAGGAATGATCGAACGGGTAGCTGTCGGCGGTCATGCCGTCGGTCGAGGTCACGGCGCGCAGCGCACAGACATGGTCATAGGTGCGGCTGTCGCCCATCACGCCGACCGTCTTCACCGGCAGCAGCACGGCGAAGGCCTGCCAGATTTCGTCATATAGGCCGGCCTTGCGGATTTCGTCCAGATAGACGGCGTCGGCCTGGCGCAGAATGTCGGCGGCTTCCCTGGTCACTTCGCCCGGAATGCGGATGGCGAGGCCCGGCCCCGGGAACGGGTGACGCCCAACCAGAATTTCGGGCAGGCCCAGTTCGCGACCAAGGTCCCGCACCTCATCCTTGAACAATTCGCGCAGCGGCTCGACCAGTTGCATGTTCATCCGTTCCGGCAGACCGCCCACATTGTGGTGCGACTTGATGGTGACGGACGGGCCACCGTGGAAGGAAACGCTCTCGATGACATCCGGATACAGCGTGCCCTGGGCCAGGAAATCGGCCCCGCCGATCTTCGTCGCCTCCTCCTCGAAAACGTCAATGAAAAGGCCGCCGATGATCTTGCGCTTCCGTTCGGGATCCGTGACCCCGGCGAGCTTGCCGAGGAAAAGATCACTGGCGTCCCGGTGGATCAGCGGAATGTTGTAATGGTCGCGGAAGACGCGGACGACCTGCTCGGACTCGTTTAGTCGCATCAATCCGTGATCGACATAGATGCAGGTCAGCTGATCGCCGATCGCCTCATGAATCAGCACGGCGGCAACCGAAGAGTCGACCCCGCCCGACAAGCCGCAGATGACCTTCTTGTCGCCGACCTGTTTGCGGATCTTCTCGATCTCCTCGGCCCGGAAATGGGCCATGGTCCATTCGCCGCTGCAGCCGCAGACGCGGTGGACGAAATTCTTCAGCAATTCTGCGCCGCGCGGCGTGTGCACGACCTCGGGGTGGAACTGAACCGCATAGTAGCGCCGATCGTCGTCCGCGATGGCGGCAAAGGGCGCGTTGCCGCTTTTGCCGACGACGCGAAAACCGGCGGGCAGTTTCGTAACCGTGTCCCCGTGGCTCATCCAGACCTGGTCAGCGTCGCCCTTCGTCCAGACACCGTCGAACAGAATACAGTCGTCCGTCACTTCAAGCTGCGCCCGGCCGAATTCGTGATGCTTGCCCGGGGCAACCTCGCCGCCCAACTGGGCGCACAGCGTCTGCTGGCCATAACAGATGCCCAATACCGGCAAATCCGTCTCGAACAGGTCTTCCGGCGCGCGCGGCGTATCGTCATGAGTTACGCTGGCCGGCCCGCCCGAGAGGATGACGCCCTTCGGGTTGAAGTCGCGGATGCTGTCTGCGGTCACCTTGTTGAAGGGATGAATTTCGCAATAGACGCCGCCCTCGCGGACCCGGCGCGCGATCAACTGGGTCACCTGGCTGCCGAAATCGATGATCAGGATACGGTCGTCGGTGGAAATGTCTGTCATGATGTCGGGTCTTTCCTTCTGGCGGTCGGGCGGATCGTTCGGGCGGGCGTTTTGGGCAGGCGTTTCAGGCGGTCCATTCGGGTAGTTGGCTCGGGGTTCAGAAGCGTTTCGCGATCATGTCGATTTCGACCAATGCGCCGACGGCCAAGCCGGTCACGCCGATTGTTGTCCGCGCCGGCAGTTTGCCGGGCTTGAAATAGCCAAGATAGGTTTCGTTCATGACCCCATAATCGCGTTCGAATTCAGTGAGATAGATTCGAACTTGGAAAACATGGGTTAGGTCGAGGCCGACCCCTTTGAGGATCAGGACCAGATTATCCATCACACGTTTGGTCTGTGCTTCGATCCCCTCGGGCGGCGGCTTGTTCGGATCGTCGGGGTAGGTCGGCATCTGTCCGGTGAGGAAGACGAAACCGTCCACTTCCGTCGCGTGGGAGAAAGGCGCCACCGGCCTCGGCCCGCCGGCGATCATGTGGTGCAGTATTCCGCTCATCGTTTCTCCCCCGTCTCTCCGTGTCGTCCCCTAGCTGACCAGCTTCCTGCCCAGCACTGCGCAATAGAATCCATCTGTGTCATGGTCCGCCGGCGTCAATTGCAGGGCGCCGCCCGTCATCGGGCACGGTCCGCCGACCGACTCCGCCCAAACATCCTCGATCGGGAAGCGGAAGAAATCCTGCCGTTCGGCCAGAAAGGCTTCGATACGGTCCTCGTTCTCGGCTTTCAAGAGCGAACAGGTCGCATAGACCAGCCTCCCGCCGGGCAGGACGAGCCGGGCTGCCGAGCCCAGGATTTCCGATTGCAGGGCGCTCAATTCGGCAACGTCGTTCTCACCCACCCGCCATTTCTGGTCCGGGTTCCGCCGCCAGGTGCCGGACCCCGTGCAGGGCGCATCCACCAGGACGCGGTCGAAACCGCCGTCGAACCGGCCGGAGCGACGCTTCACCCATTTGTCGCGGGCGGATGACAGAACCCTGCGCTCGACCGTGAAGGAGCCGGCCCGTTTCAGACGGTCCGCCGCACGGTTCAGGCGGTGTTCGGACGTGTCGCAGGCGACGATCCGACCCTTGTTTTCCATACCCGCGGCCAGTGCCAGGGTCTTGCCGCCCGCGCCGGCGCAGAAATCGACAACCTTCATGCCGGGCTGCGCATGGGTCAGCAAGGCGACGAGTTGTGACCCTTCGTCCTGGACCTCGATCCAGCCTTCCTTGAAGGCCTTGGTGCCACGCAACGGCCGCCGACGGGTCAAGCGCAGACCAACGGGCGACAATGCGCAATAAGCGGTCTCGATCCCCTCCTGCGCCAAGGCGACGGCGGCGCCCTCCCGGTCCGTCTTCAACAGGTTGGCGCGCACGTCGACCGGCGCTTCCTCGCACAAGGCGGCCGCCTGGCGCTGCCAGTCCGCGCCATATTGTTCGCTCAAGCCCGTCGCGAACCATTCCGGCAGGTTCGCGGCAATCGCAGCCGGTTGATCGGGATGGTCGAGGCCATGGCCGAGGATGCCGTCCAGCCAGGCGCGTTCCTCCTCACTCGGCGGTTCAATGCCGTAGGCGCCCGCATCGGCGAATTCGGACAGGGCGCGCGCGCCCTCCTCGTCAGCCGCCAACGCGGTATAGGTCAGCACGCGGCCGCGGCCGGTGACGGGCAATGCACTGCGGGACAGCCACCAATCGACCTGGGCCCGCCGGCGCAGCACGCCATAGACGGTTTCTGCAATGGCGGCACGGTCCTTGGACCCGGCATAGCGCCGCTGCCGGAGTCCGTCCGACAGCACCGCGTCAGCTGGTTTTCCGGTCTGTGCCTCGATGTCGTCGAGGAGCTCGATCGCGGTTTGGAGACGCGCGCCCGCCTTCATGCGGCGGTCCCCGCCACAATGCGATCCCTGGAAGATGCGTTACCCGACACGATCAATTTTCGATCCGGTAGTTCGCGGATTCCTTGGTCACTGTGATGTCGTGGACATGGCTTTCGCGCAGACCGGCGCCGGTGATTTCCCTGAACACGCAGTTTTGCTGCATTTCGGCGATCGACCCGTTGCCGGTATAGCCCATGGCCGCCCGCAACCCGCCCATCAGCTGGTGCAGGACCTCCGCCACCGGGCCCTTGTAGGGCACCCGGCCTTCGACGCCTTCCGGCACGAATTTGTGGCTTTCCTTCACTTCTTCCTGGAAATAACGGTCGGCCGAGCCGCGCGCCATGGCGCCTGCCGAACCCATGCCCCGATAGGATTTATAGGACCGGCCCTGGTACAGGAAGACTTCGCCGGGGCTTTCGTCCGTTCCGGCCAGCAGGGAACCGATCATCGCGCAATCGGCGCCTGCCGCGATCGCTTTGGCCAGATCGCCGGAATATTTGATGCCGCCATCGGCGATGGCCGGGACACCGGCGGCACGGCAAACCTCGGAGGCTTCCATGATCGCGGTGAATTGCGGCACACCGACACCGGCAACGATCCGCGTCGTGCAGATCGATCCCGGGCCGATGCCGATCTTCACGGCGTCGGCGCCCGCGTCGATCAGCGCCTTTGCGCCGTCCGGCGTCGCCACGTTTCCGGCAATGACCTGGGCATAGTTCGAGAGCCGCTTCACGCTGCTGACCTGGTCGAGCACTCCGGCGCTGTGGCCATGGGCCGTATCGACGACGATGACGTCGCAGCCTTCATCCAGCAGAGCTTCCGCCCGCGCCAGACCTTCCGCACCGGTGCCGGTCGCAGCGGCGACGCGCAGGCGGCCCTTCTCGTCCTTGCACGCATTCGGGAAGGCCCTGGACTTTTCGATATCCTTCACGGTGATCAGGCCGACGCAGCGCCTTTCATCGTCGATCACCAGCAGCTTTTCGATACGGTGATGGTGCAGCAGCCGTTTGGCTTCCTCACGAGAGACGCCTTCCGTGACGGTGACCAGACCACGCTTGGTCATCAGGTCGCGTACCGGCGTCGAGAGGTCGTCGGCGAAGCGCACGTCGCGGTTCGTCAGGATGCCCGCCAGCTTGCCGCTGCGCTTGGAAACGACGGGAATGCCGTGAATTCCATGCCGATCCATAATATCAAGAGCATCGGCCAAGGTCTTGTCAGGATTGATAGTTATGGGATTAACCACCATCCCGGATTCGAACCGTTTGACCTGTCGGACCTGTGCCGCCTGGGCTTCGATGGACATGTTCTTGTGGACAACGCCAAGGCCGCCGTGTTGCGCCATGGCGATCGCCAACCGGCCTTCGGTCACTGTGTCCATAGCGGCGGAAACAATCGGAATGCCGAGTTCAACCGTGCGGGTCAGCATGGTTCCGGTCTTGGTGTTGTGAGGCAGCACCTGGGAATAACCGGGCTGCAGCAGGACATCGTCGAAGGTCAGCGCCTTGGCAAAACCATAATCCGTTGAAACGCGTCCGGTATCGGGCATGGCTTTTCTCCTCAGCGACAATGTTGCCGGGAAAATAGTCAGGATTCCGCCAAAAGCAAGCAGAACCGGGGTCACCCTTTGCAAAAATCACAAATTTTTAAGCCTTAAGGAGAAGCGTATCTGCAAATGAACCGAAAATTAGACCAGATTTTCAGGGCGGGGATGCAAATCAGGACTCCTCATCCACGTTTTCACTCTCATCGGATGCAGGACGGCCTTTGGCCTCCCCCTTGTACCCAATGGCGATGACATAGGTCTCAGCGGACTCCTTGCGGCTCGAAGGCGGCTTGAAATGCGCAACCCGGGTGAAATTCCGCTTCAATCGGGCCAGCAGGGACGCTTCGGCGCCACCGGAGAACACTTTGGCGACGAATGAGCCGCCGGGCGCCAACACTTCGAATGCAAAATCGAGCGCCATTTCCGCCAAGGCGATGATGCGGATGTGGTCCGTTTGCGGGTGCCCGGTGGTATTGGCGGCCATATCGGTCAGAACCGCGTCGGCCGGACCGTCCAACAGCGCTTTCAGACGCTCGGGCGTATCGTCGTCCATGAAATCGGCCTGGAAGATGGTCGCACCGGCAACTTGCTCGGCTTCCAACACATCGACGCCGACCACCTTGCCGCCGCCATCCTTGCCGGCTTTGACACGATCGACGGCAACCTGCGTCCAGCCCCCCGGCGCGCAGCCCAGATCGACCACCGCCATGCCGGGTTTCAGGAATCCATACCGGTCGTCGATATCGAGCAGTTTGAAGGCGGCCCGGCTACGGAAACCGCGCGCCTTGGCCTCGACGACATAGGGATCGTTCAACTGGCGCGCCAGCCAGCGCGTGGAGGAGTTCTTGCGCCGCCGCGCGGTCTTCACCCGCACCGTCGTATGCCGGGCCCCACCCAGGCCGCCGCCCTTGGATTTCCCGGATCCTGTTCCTTTACCGCCGCCGCGCGCCATTTTGCTCTCCTTCGTGGCGCCGCATAAGGTCCAGAAGAATGCCTTCACGCAAGCCCCTGTCGGCAACTTTCAGCCGTCCGACGGGCCAACAGGTGCAAATAGCCTCCAAAATAGCGCAGCCGGCCAGCATGAGTTCCGCCCTGTCCTCGCCGATACAGGGCTGGGCCGCCAATTGCGGCAGTTCCAGGCGGCGCAGGAACTCCGTCAGCGTGCCGATCCGCTCAAAGGAGAGCGAGGCGCCGTCCACCTGGCTGCGGATATAACGTTCCAGGCCCATCTCGATCCCGGCCAGCGTCGTCACGGTGCCCGACGTTCCGATCATCTGAACCTCGCCCCGGCCGACATAATCGGCGATCCGATGGGAATGGCAGAAATCGCGTACCTTGCCGGACATTTCATCGACGCAGTTTTCATACAAGGACGGGTCGGCCAGCTTGCTGCCATACCGGTCGGTCAGCGAGACGACGCCGTTCGGGATGGAATGGGTGCCGATCACCTCGGCATTGCCGTCGCGGCAACCGAGCCAGGCAAGCTGGGTGGAGCCGCCGCCGATATCGAAGACCAGCCCATAGCGCTGCTCCCGGTTCAGCAGGGGCAGACAGCCGGCGATCGCCAGGCGTGCTTCCTCATCGGTGCCGATGACCTCCACATCAAGGTCCAACTCGCGCTGCACCCGGACGAGGAAACCATCTATGTTCCGCGCCTTGCGGCAGGCTTCGGTCGCCACCGCCCGGTGGCGGTGCACGCCTTGCTCACGGATTTTTTCCATGCAGATGCCAAGCGCAACGATAGCCCTGTCCATCGCATCGTCGGACAGGACGCCGGTGACGGAAACGCCGCTGCCAAGCCGGACATTCCGGGCGAAGGAATCGACGACTTGAAAACCGTCGCCCTTGGACCGCGCGATCAGCATCCGGCAACTGGACGTGCCGATATCTATCGCGGCGAAGCGTGGCGGCTTGTCGCTGGGAGTCAAACGGGGGATCTGGTTCTCCTGGGGGCCGGGGCGCCCCAGCATCTCACTTTTCATTACCCTCTAATACCGTACCGCTGAAGCGGTGAGCAAGATCAGCATAATATTTTAGTATTCGGACCGTCGGTTTTGTCCCTTGGATAACCGGCCGGTGTCGGAATTCGATCCGTGGCTTGACCGTTGACGCGGGCTTGGCTAGAACCCGGCTTCCCGGCCACGGAGATCGGCGGTTATCCGCGACTCTCGGCACCAAACGGCGCCGATCGGCTTCCGGGACCCTCTGCTGGGGGATCGTCTAATGGTAGGACAGCGGACTCTGACTCCGTCAATCTAGGTTCGAATCCTAGTCCCCCAGCCAAATTTTCCAAAAAGTTCCACGGCAGCGCCTCACGGTTTGTTGAAGCTGCTCGTCAAACGCCGCTCGTCAGAATTCCTGCAACAGGCGTGTCGTTTCGGGATCCATGAAGCCCGCTATCGTGGCTTCGGTTTCCAGATTCAGGGCCTTGTGGAGGTCCGGCACCGCGGCGCTGTTCAGTACCCGCTTCATGGCGCGGACCGATAGGACCGGCAAGGCTGCGAGGCGTGCCGCCGTCGCGGCCGCTTCCGCCATCAAATCCCCGTCCGGCACCACTTTCCAGGCGAGCCCGATCTCCTTCAACTCCGTCGCGCCGTAGCGGTCGCCGAAGAACAGCATCTCGCGGGCCTTGTTGAGGCCGACCAGCGCCGGCAACAGCGATGTCACGGCCCCGGTGACGAACAGATTCAGCGATACTTCCGGGAAGAACCCCTTGGCGCTTTCGGCCCAGATCGGGAAATCGCAGTTGATCGCCCATTCAAACCCGCCGCCGACGGCCCAGCCATTGATCGCCCCGACGACCGGCTTTGGGCCCAACGTGATCGCATGGGTAGCCCGCTGGATCGCATGGACGAGGTCGCGGGCCTCCTGCTCGGTTTCCGGATGAACATGCTCGCGGCGATCATCGCCGGCGCAAAATGCCTTGCCCGCGCCGGTCAGGATGATCACTCGGGTCGCGGGATCGGCATTGGCGTCCTCGAACGCCGTGGCGATATCGTCTATCAACTGCCGGTTCATCGCATTCAAGCTGGCGGGCCGATTCAGGGTAATGGTCCGCACACCGGCCGCATCGACCGCACTCAATACCGTTTCATAATTCAAGTCGGTCATTGATACCCCCTGATAACCCGTTTCGTCTTGCCTTCCGTGCGCGGCAGGCTTCCCGCCGGCAGCAGCGTGACCTTGGCGCTGGCGCCGAGCTGGCTTTTTATCGCCGCTTCCACGCGCTGCGCGAGGTTCCCTTCCTCACCTGCCCCTTTCGCCAATTCGGCGATGACGGGAAGCACGTCGTAAGGCGGCGGCATGTCCAATTCGATGCGATACTCGCCGGACAGTTCGGCGAAACCGTTGACGACAGCGGCCACCATGGTCGGGAACATGTTCAAGCCGCGCACCACGACCATATCGTCCGACCGGCCGGTGACGGAAAACCGGAAACCGGTGCGGCCGCAGCGGCAGGGTTCCGTCGCCCGGACGGCAATGATGTCCCCGGTCCGGAACCGCACCAGTGGCTGGCAGTCGCGCGCCAGATGGGTCAGCACCAATTCCCCGTCCCGGCCCGCCTCCAACGGCAGCGCCTCACCGCTCTCCGGGTCGATCAGTTCGGGATAGAGCACGTCGGCAGCCAAGAAATGCAGGCTGGTATCGTGCGGGCATTCCGCGCCGAAATTCGACAATACGTCGGACACACCGTAATTCGCGTTCCGCGCCTGCATGCCCCAGGTTTCCAGCAGTCTGGCGCGGAACGACGGATCGTCCACGCCGGCCTCGCCACCGAACAGGCCGAGCTTCAAGCCCAGGTCGCGCGGGGTAAGGCCCGGGAACTTCTCCGCGATCACAGCCTCCAGAACTTTCGGGTAGGAGGGCGTGCAGGAAATGGCATTGATGCCGACTTCCCGGATCGTCCGAACCAACAGTTCCGTCGATCCGACGCCGAAGGGAACGACAAGGGCGCCCGTCGCCTCCAGGGTCAGATGGTCGGTCAGGCCGCCCATCCACATCTGATAGTTCAGGCAATGGACGACCGTGTCGTTGGCTGTAAGGCCCGCAGCCCTGTGGCACCGGCCGCCGACCTCCTGCGTGATCCTGGTATCGCGCGCGGACAGGGCGAGGTTCATCGCCTGCCCCGTCGTGCCCGAAGTCCGGTGCAGGCGGTTCACCGCATACCGTTCCGAAACGAGGTAATTGCCAAAGGGCGGATGCCGGGTCTGGGACTCGCGCAGTTGCACCTTTTCCGACAGCGGCAGTTCGGGCAGGTCCTTGAGAGATTTGGGCGGGCGCTTTCCATCCCAAAGGGCCTGATAGAAGGCCGAATTGCCGGCGACATAGGCGCTTTGGCGCTGCCAGGCCTCGTGCATGGCGGGCGCCAATTCGTCGAGCGGCATGCTTTCGGCATTCTTCAGAACCGTCATAAGGACAATCCCCGTTTCCAGATCAGGGTAAGTGTATCCAGGACCGCCTCATCACTCCGTGAGACGGCCGCCAAGGCTGGGTCTTCTGACAGGAAAAGGTTGGAGAGATACTGGTCGACCATGCCGCCCAAGGCATAGGCGCGGCGCCGCAACTCGTCGGCCGGCACCGCGTCGACCCGGCCCTCCCGCGCCAAGCGCTGCCGCGCCGAGGCAACGATCGTCTCGATCCATTCCGTGTTCAATTGGTGAAAAGCGCGTTTCGCTTCCGGGAAACTGTCCATGTGATGAATCAGGCAGCGCATCAGGCCCCGATTGCAGCGGAACAGGTCATAATATGCCTCCGTCGCGGCCCGCATCGGATCGCCCGGCGCGGTCTTGCTCGCGTCCCGCATGCCGGTCTGAAGAAAACCGACGAACCCGGTGAGCAGATCTTCCAGCAAGCGCGGCCTGTCGGCGAAGTAGATATAGAAGGTGCCGTTGGAAATCCCGGCTTGTTGGCAAATATCCGTGACCTTGAGGTCGAGCGGCCCGCGGTCGTTCAAGAGTTCGCCCGCAGCTTTCTTGATCCGGGCCCGGGTGCGGTCGCCCTTCGCCATTCCTTCGCTCTCCGCGACTAGGATCTCCGGATACAGGAATTTCGCTGGAACAGGCTTCCTCATCTCGATACCGATAGTGAATCAAAAAAGTGACGCCAGTTTCATTTTTGATTGGGCGCCTGTCAATGGCGTCGCACTGGGCCTGTTACCGTCGCGCTTTGCCGGCATGACACCCGGCCGTAAACCCGAAGGTGATCGCCGGTCCGAGATTGATGCCGGGCCCCGGATAAACCCCACCCATGATGGAATGCATGTCGTTGCCGCAGGCATAGAGCCCGACGATCACCTGGCCATCCCTGTCCAGCAGGCGGGCATCGGTGTCGGTCACAAACCCGACGGCTGAACCGATTTCCCCGGGCCACAGCCGGATCGCATAATAAGGCGGGGTTCCGACGGCCCCCAATGTCGGATTGGGTCCATGGGCCGGATCACCGTTGCCGCATTCATAGACCGTGCTGCCGCGCTTAAACTGCTCATCGATGCCGGTTTCCGCATACCGGTTCATGGCGTCGGCGGTGTCTTGCAGACCGTCGCCGTCGATCCCGAGTTTCTCCGCCAGACCGGCAAGCGTGTCCGCGCATACCAAATAGCCGTCCTTGAAGAACGGGCCGAGCCCATGCCCGCCCGGACGGACCATGCCGAGCCCGTATTTCCGCAGCCCCTCCGCATCGGTTATTTCGAAAGCCGGTATCGTCGACCCATCGCGGTTCGCGGCATACATGGCGATGACGAATTTATGGTAGGAGGTGCTTTCGTTGACGAAACGGCGGCCGTCCCGGCCGACGCAGAAGATACCGGGTTTGGACCTGTCCAGGACAAAATGCGGAAAGATGGCCATGCTGCCGTCCTTCCGCCGACGGCGCGACATGGGCGCCCAGAAAACCGGCTGTTCGGCCCCTTCCCCATATGTCGCGCCGCGGCGCAGGGCGATATCGTGCAATGTTCCCGTATTGGCGGGCGCGGCCGGGCTGAAATCGGGCACGGGATCGGGCAGGAATTCCTGCCGCCGCTGCGGATGGCGGGCGAAACCTCCCGAGGCGAGAATGACGCCGCCCGTCGCGCTCAGAACCTGCTCCGCGCCCTTGCGGACAACCGTGACGGTCCGCCGTTCCGGATCGCCCGCGATATCCAGCACCTCTGCTTCCGTCGCCATCGTCACGCCCAAATCCAAGGCCGCTTTCAACAACCGGCCGACCAGAGCATTCCCCATCACCATCCTGGCCCCGCGCCCATGTCGGACGCGGTCCATGGCAAAACGTGCGACCAATTTCACCGCATAGGCGAAAGAGGCCGCCGACTTGGTGAGCTTCAGCAGATGACCGATATCGTCCCGGTCGACCATCATCCCGCCGAGCACGGTAAATTCCGGTAAGGGCGGGCGGACGGATTGCAGGGCATCCCCCAGCGTGGCGCCGTCGAACGGCAAGGCCTCGATCGCGCGTCCCGCCGTCTTCGATCCCTCCAATTCGTACAGATAGTCCGGGTGGAAGGGCCGGGAACGAAACCGAAGGCCGGCATCTTGCTCCAGCCGGCGCACTGCTTCCGGTCCCAAGCGCAGGAAAGCGTCCCGCATGCTTTTTGGGGACCGGTTGCCGACGGCCGCGTCCAGGAACGCCCCCGCTTCTTCAACGCTGTCCTCGATCCCAACCGCCGCCGCGTGGTGTGTATTCGGGATCCATACCGATCCGGCCGAAAAGGCGGAGGTTCCGCCGATGTAGTTGGACCGCTCGACGACAAGCACCTTCGCCCCTTCCAACGCCGCGGCTATCGCGGCGGTCAACCCGGCGGCGCCGGAACCGATGACGATCACGTCCCAATTCAACGTCAGAGGGGCCTCAAGGTTTATGATGCTCATTTGTCGATACTCATGATGCGGAAGCGCATTTCCGGAAACACGGGGAATTGACGTTGGGACATCAGCCTAGCGTAATGGGAAGATGATTCAATAATAGAAACTGTTTTCATTTTCTGCCTCACCTCCTGTACCCTGCACGGGAACGAAGGGGAAAACGGTCTATGGCGGATATCAGAGTTGCGGTGGTCGGCACCGGCGTCATCGGCCGCACCCATATAGAAACCCTGGGCAAAGTGCCCGGCATGATCCTGACGGCACTGGTCGACCCGGCCCCCACTGCGGCGGGTTTGGCGGCAAGGTTGCAGGTACGCCACTTCACATCGCTCGACGATCTGCTCGCCGCCAAACTGGCGGACGCGGTCGTCGTCGCCTCCCCCAATGACACCCATGTCCCGATTGCCGGCCAATTGCTGGACGCCGGCTTGCCGATCCTGCTGGAGAAACCCGTCGCCAACAGTTTGGTCGAAAGCGCCATCCTGGCGACTGCTGTCGAACGCACCGGCGTGCCGGTCCTGGTGGGTCATCACCGCCGCCATAATCCCCTGATCAAGGCCGCGAAACAGGCTCTGGACGGCGGCGCGATCGGCCCCTTGGTCATGGCGACGGTCACTTGCGCCATGTTGAAGCCGGACGGGTATTTCGACACCGCCTGGCGGCGCGACCCGGAACAAGGCGGGCCGCTGCTGATCAACGCCATTCACGACATTGACATGCTGCGGCATTTTTTCGGCGAGGTGACGGCAGTACAGGGAACCACCTCCACCGCCGTCCGCAACTTGCCGGTCGAAGATACGACGGCGGCCATTTTGACGTTTGAAAAAGCCGGTCTCGCCACGCTCGCCCTGTCGGATACCGCCGTCGGGCCCTGGGCCTGGGAACTGTCGTCGGGCGAAAATCCCGGCCGGTTTCCGAAGCATGACGCGGTGACGCATATCTATGCCGGGCGAAGCGGCGGGCTGAGCCTGCCGGACTTGTCCCATTGGTCGCACAATCCCGGCGGCGACTGGACGCAAGGGCTGAACCACGACGCGATCGCGTTCACGCAAACGGACACTTATATCAATCAGATGGCGCATTTCGGGGACGTCGTGCGCGGCATGGCCGACCCGCTCGTCACCTGCACGGACGGAATCCGGAATATGGAAATCGTCGTCGCGATTAAACAATCCTCCGCCAGCGGCAAGACGGTTCGGATCGCGGACCTCTTCGCTGGAGAGATCGCATGAGCAGCGCGCTCGAACGGGGCCTGGACACGCTGGAACTGCTGGCCACCCACCCGGAAGGACTGCCGGTCAGCCGGATCGCGGACAGCCTGGGAATCCCGATTTCCGGCGCGCACCGGCAGTTGAAGGAATTGGCGCGGCTCGGTTATGTGCGGCAGACCCGCGATCAAGGCGACTACCTTCTCACCGTAAAACTCGCAGCGCTGGGCCTCAGTTTCCTGGGCCGCAGCGGCGTCACCGACATCGCCCAGCCGATCCTGGACCGCCTCGCCACAGCCAGTGGGGAGTTGATCCGGCTTTCCGTCATCGACGGCGAGCAACTCGTCTGGGTCGCGGTCGCCCAAGGCGCAACCGGCGGGCTGCGCTACGATCCGGGCAAGGAACAAGGGGTCGTCGTCCACCTCGCCACCACTGCCGGCGGCCAAGCCTGGCTGGCCAGCATGACAGACGAGGACGCCTTGGCGCTTGTCAGCAAACAGGGGATCAAACCCAGCGGCTTCGAACCCGGCGCCGGTGCGCCCACAACCCTGAAGCAATTGCTGGAGATGCTGGCGGAAACCCGCGCGCGCGGCTACGCGCTTTCGGTGGACAGCTACATGGAAGGCATGGCGGCAATGGCCGTTCCCCTTCGGCGCGGCGGCAGTGACACGGTCATCGGATGCCTGTCCATCGCGGGACCGGCCGTCAGGCTGACGAAGGCGCGGGTGGCGCAGCTGGCGCCGGCGCTGAAGGAAGCTGCCGGGGAGCTTTCTCAGGCCGCCGATGCGTCGCAATTTTTCAAACAGCTGGGGAGTGACACAGAGTGACCCGCGCCTATTCCCTCGCCTACCTGACCTGCAACGGGGTCGATCCCGTCACCGCGGTCGGCATCGCGGCCGATCACGGCTATGACATGGTCAGTTTCCGCCTGCTGCCGGCGGGCCCAGGCGATACGATCCATCCGCTGCTGGAAGACGACATCCTGTTCAGGGAGGTCAAATCCGCCCTGAACATCACCGGCGTCACCATGGCGGATGCGGAGATGATCCGGCTGAACCCGACGACCGATTTGGACGCATGCACCCCGTTCCTGGACCGGATCGCCGAGCTTGGCGCACGACATGTCCTGGTCGCCGTCGACGACACCGACATGAAGCGGGTTCAGGATACCTATACGGCGCTGTGCGAAAGGCTGGGCGGCTATCGCCTGACCGCGGACCTGGAATTCATGCCCTGGACCGGCGTGAAGGATCTGGCAACGGCGCGGCGGATCGTCGAAACGGCCGACCACCCTGCTGCGGCGGTCCTGTTCGACACGCTGCATTTCGACCGCTGCGGTTCGACACTGGCGGAATTCGCCGACCTGCCCGCCAGCCTGATGAACTATATCCAGGTCTGCGATGGGCCGGTGCCCTACGACACCTGCGACGAGGCCTTGATCCGCATCGCGCGGACGGCCCGGATGATCCCCGGCGACGGCGGCATCGACCTTGCGGCCATCGCACGCTTCATCCCGGCCGACATGACAATCAGCGTCGAGGTCCCGAACCACGAAATGGCGCAGCGCATCGGTGCGTCCGAAGTGGCGCGACGAGCCTTGGCCGCGACGAAAGAACTGCTCAACGATTAAGAAATTCCAACAGGAGGATTCCCCATGGCCCTCACCGGCAACGCCTTTCTGGCGATCTGGCACGACATCGAAGCTTCGGGACAGACCGAATACATGGAATGGCATACGCGCGAACATATGCCCGAAAGGCTTTCCATCCCTGGCTTCACGGTCGGCAAGCGGCTGATCAACCATACGATCCCCCGCTATCGCTACGGCACGGTCTATGCCGGCGAGAGTGTGGAGGTCTTCCGGTCGCCTGCCTATCTGGAGCGCCTGAACAACCCGACCGACTGGAGCAACAAGGTTCAGCCGACTTTCCGGAACTTTCTGCGTGTCGCCTGTGACAGGGTCGCGTCCGCCGGTGTCGGCGAAGGCGGCGCGATGGCGACGATCCGCCTCGACCTCCGGGACGGCGCAAGCGCTTCGGATATCAAGGCCGGCGCACACCAATTGGTCGAGGACCTCTTGGGCATCACGTCCGCCTGCGGCGCGCATCTCGGCCTTGCCCGAACGGAGGTTTCCGGCGTGAAAACGCGGGAAACAGAGCTTCGCCCGGGCATGAAGGAGAAGGAATTCGACGCCGTCGTGCTGATCGAGGGCAGCGGCATGCCGGAACTTGAAGCCTCCGTCCCGGCCTTCCTGCAGGCCATCGCCGCCAGCAAATGCGGCCTCGGCGATCCGGCGGTCATCGTCTACAACCTCGCCTATCAACTGACCGCGCAGGACATGGGGCAATGAAGGTTCTGATCACGGGCGGCGCCGGGTTCCTCGGCGCCTGGGTCATCCACCGTTTCCTAGACTCCGGTGCGGAAGTCCGTGTCTTCGACCTGAAGGACGACCGGTCGATCGCCCGTAAGATCATGGGCGATCGGGCCGACGAACTGGATTGGCGGACCGGCGATATACGGGACGGCGCGATGGTGCTGGAGGCCGCGTCCGGCTGCGATTTCATCGTCCACCTCGCCGCCCTGCTGACGCCCGACTGCGCGGCGAACCCGGTTCTTGGCGCGCAAGTGCTGCTGATCGGCACGTTGAACGTTTTCGAGGCGGCCAAAGCGCATGGCATGAAAGGCATCGCCTATGCCAGCAGCGGCGCGGTGTTCGGCGGCGACGACGGCGTCTACCCCTTTCCGGTGACGCAATACGCCGCCTTCAAGTTGGCCTGTGAAGGATCGGCGCGGGCCTATTGGCGGGACGCCGGGATTCCCAGCATCGGATTCCGCCCCGCCGTGATCTACGGACCGTTCCGGGAAACGGGCATGACGGCCGGCCCGTCGCTCGCCTGCCAAGCCGCGGCCAAGGGTGGGTCCTACCATCTGGTCTATTCCGGGGCGGCCGACATGATCTTTGTGGACGATGTCGCGGCAGCCTTCCATGCCGCGGCGGCCACCCCGTTCGAGGGGGCTCACGCCGTGAACCTGAAAGGCGAAGTCGCGGATGTCGCCGACATCGCCGCCGCAGTCGAGGCCTGTGTTTCCGGGGCCAAGGTGACCTGGGAAGGGGATCCCCTGCCGATGCATTCCGTGCTGGCGACCAGCCCCGTGGAAGACCTGCTTGGTCCCCTGCCCCGAACCTCACTGCGTGAGGGTATGGCGAAGACCGTAGATTACTACCGGCGGCATTCCGGTTAGGCCTGCATTCGGGGCGGTCCGAACAAAAAACCTTGGCCTGGGCCGGGAGCGCTTTACAAAGAGGATGCTGTGACCGACTTCATCCTCTCCATCGCGCCGATCTTCCTGATGATCGTGCTGGGCCACGCGCTGCGGCGTGGGGGCATCCCCAATGTCGACTTCTGGAACATGAACGACAAGCTGGTCTATTGGGTGCTGATGCCGGCGCTGTTGTTCTACAAGACATCCACTATCGAACTGTCGCTGCATTTCATCGGGTCTTACGCTTCGGTCCTGGTCGGGGCATTCGCGGCGGCTGCCGTGGTCGGCACGGGGCTGGCGAAACTGGCCGGGCTTCCGAACCCGGTCGCGAGTTCCGTCCTGCAGGGTTCCGCCCGCCACAACACCTTCATCGCGCTGGCCGTCGCGGAACGTGTCTATGGAACCGACGGCCTGGCCGTGGCGGCCCTGGCGACCGCCATCCTCATTCCGGTGACCAACCTGACCATGGTGTCGGCCATGGTTTCCATGCACCGGAAAGCGGGCGAAGTTGGTTATCTCAGGCCCATCCTGCGCGACCTTGGGCGCAACCCGCTGCTGATATCGGTGCTGCTCGGCATTGCGGTTAATTTGAGCGGCATCGGCCGGGTCCCGATCCTGCACGAAACCCTTGGCATCCTCGGTGCGGCCGCGCTGCCCATCGTGCTTATGTGCGTCGGCGCCAATATCCGTCTGCGCGCCATGCAGACCTCTACCGTGCCGGTGCTTTTTTCAATCATCGGCAAAATGATCGTCTTCCCGGTGATGATCGTGATCCTGTCGGTGTTCCTAGGGCTTTCGACCCTGGAAATGTCAGTGGCGCTGCTGTTCGGGGCGGCGCCGACGGCGTCATCGGCCTATACCCTCGCCCGCCAGATGGGCGGCGACGCACCCTTGATGGCCGCCATCGTGACCATCCAGACCGGCCTGTCCTTCCTGACCCTGCCGGCGACAGTCTATCTGGTGGAACACTACTTCACCTGAAAAATCCGCAGCGCTTACTCCTTCTTTGCGACCTCACCGTCAGCGGCGACCCATCCTTTGAAGCCCTCGGTGATATGGGCGACTTTGGGCAGGCCCATCTCCTGCACCGCCAATGTGGATAGCGCCGAGCGCCAACCGCTGGCGCAGTAGAAGACATAGGTCTTGTCCTGCTGGAACTGAGGTTTCGCATAAGGGCTTTCCGGATCGATCCAGAATTCCAACATGCCGCGCGGACAGTGGAACGCGCCGGGGATCATGCCTTCGCGTTGTAGCTCGCGGATGTCGCGCAGATCGACGAACAGAACGTCGTCTTGGCTCAGCAGGTCTTTCGCCTCCGTCGCCGGTATGCAGCGGATCTTCTCGTTCGCCTCGGCGACCATGTCCTTGACGTGTTTCATCATTCGCCCTCTTTCGCGTTTCATTGCGCGCAGACTAGGCCATCCGGCGCGGAAAGGTCCATGCCCTGCCCCCGGCCCCGTGCCGGCTTGATCCTGATCAACGACAGAAGTGCCTGCGCATGGAACCAAGGACCGAGTGATTGCCATGGTCTTTTGGTTGGAAGAGGGTCGCATGCCTCCGATGTTTCAGAAATACGCCTCCCTGGCGGTACCGCGTTACACCAGCTATCCCACTGTGCCGCATTTCGATACGGGCATCGGCGGGCACGGATATGCCGGTTGGCTGGAAGCGCTGAACCCTGCTGAGCCGGTGTCCCTCTATCTGCATGTCCCGTTCTGCCGAAAGCTTTGCTGGTATTGCGGCTGCAACATGAAACTGGCGTCGCGTTACGAACCGGTCGCCGAGTATGTGGAGACGTTGATCCAGGAACTGGAACTCGTCGCCGAACACCTGCCCGGCCGGGTCGGCCTGTCGCACCTGCATTTCGGCGGCGGCACGCCGACGGCGCTGACGCCTGACGACCTGGAACGGGTGATGGATACGGTGCGCACGCATTTCACGGTCAACGAGGGCGCGGAACTGGCCATCGAATCCGATCCGCGCACCCTGACGCCGGAGATGATAGAGCGGATCGGCGCACTGGGATTCACCCGCGCCAGTTTCGGCATCCAGGAATTCGACGCCAAGGTTCAAAAGGCCATCAACCGAATCCAACCTGAGGAAATGGTCGTTTCCGCCGTCAGGGGCCTGCGGGAAGCGGGCGTCACCGGAATCAACTTCGACCTGATCTACGGCCTGCCGTACCAAACCGTGGAAACATTGCGCGCGACGATCGCCGCCTGCGCGGCCCTGAAGCCGGACAGGTTGGCGCTGTTCGGCTACGCCCATGTGCCCTGGATGGCCAAGAAGCAGCGCTTGATCGACGAAGCCGCCTTGCCCGGCGCACAGGAACGCATCGATCAGGCGACGGCAGCGGCCAAGCTGATTCAGGCGGCGGGTTACGAGGCCATCGGCCTGGACCATTTCGCCCTGCCCCATGACGACCTTGCCATAGCCGCGCGGAAAGGCACGCTGCGGCGGAACTTCCAAGGCTATACGACCGACAAGGCACAGACACTGCTCGGCGTCGGCGCGACCTCCATCGGCCGTACGCCGTCCGGCTATGTCCAGAACATCGCGGAGACCGGGGCCTGGGCACGGTCTGTGCAGTCCGGAATCCTGCCGATTGCGAAAGGCCACGCTTTCCAGGGCGACGACATATTGCGCGGGCATGTAATCGAGGAATTGATGTGCCGCGGCCATGCCGACCTGGACGCCGCGATGCGGCGCTTCAATGCCGTGCCCGGCAGTTTCGACCGGGAATTGGCGGACTTGGCCGGTATGGAACGGGATGGGTTGGTCACGTTGGACGGACCTGTTTTGCGGGTGACGGAAGCGGGCAAGCCACTGGTGCGCGCCGTCGCCGCGGTCTTCGACGCCTATCTCGCGACCCGCGCCGCCCGCCATTCGGTGGCGGTTTAGGACCTAGACCGGTTCCTTCTGCAGCCGGGTCATCCAGCCCGGTTCCGTGTGGTGCCGGCGCGGCAGCGTCATTTTCAGCATGTCGCGGACGTTCTGCGCCGCGCCCTCCCCGAACATGTCGCCGACCATCCGCTGAAAATCGGCCCGGTCGAAATAGTCGATGAAAGCCTGATCCCGAAAGGCCAGAACCTGTTCCGCCGGAAGCGCTTCGGTCGGCAGGGGCATGCAGTCATAGGCATGCTGGGAATAGCCGATCCAGCCGGGACCGCCCTCATCGTCGGGCAGCGGTAGACCCGCCGCTTTCGCCTGGGTGTGCAGGGCCGAGCCCGGATAGGCCATGGCGCAGTAGAAATTCGCCCATTCCGTATTGAGCTCAAGCGCGAGGTCCAGCGTCTCCCGCATACTGTCCATGGTGTCGTCCGGCAGGCCGAAGATGTAGTTGCCGAGGACGGCGATGCCGTGATCCTGCGTCCTGGCGACCGCATCAGCGATATCGACATTGCCGAAACGGCCCTTGGTGACCCCATCGCGGACATGCTTGCTGCCGGACTCGATCCCCAGGCAGAGCCAGTTGAACCCTGCCTTTTTCAACTTACCGAGCAAATCGGGGTGCAGCGTGTCGATCCGCGCATAGGCCCAGAAATTCAGGCCGTAATCACGTTCAATCAGCGCGTCACAAAGGTCCGAGACGTGCCGCCGGTTCAGGACGAACATCTCATCCGGCACCTTGATATGGCGCACGCCGTATTTAGTCACCATCTCGTCGATCTGGGCCATCACCGTATCGACAGACCAATAGCGCATGCCCGGCCCGCCGAAGGGCGCGTTGATGCAGCAGAAAGAACATTTGAAGCTGCAGCCTAGGCTGGTTTGAAGGGAAGCGTATTTCTCACGATGCGCCAGATCATTGAATGCGTGCCAGTTATGGGCCCGGTATTTGGTCATATCCAGCAGGTCGAGCGCCTGGCGCGGCAGGTCAGCGTCGAGATCCGCCGCGTTCGGTGAGGGCGCGCCGGCGACGACACGCTCGCCGTCCCAGCGGACGAGGCCCGGAACCGCATCGAGCGCGCCCTTGCCATGCACCAGATGGGCCAGCAGCGCGTCCAGCGTCGCGGGTCCCTCGCCCGAGAAGACGAAATCGACCGGCTCTTCCCGCAGCGTCCGTTCCGGCAGGGCTGCGCAATGGGTGCCCATCATCGCCGCCGGGCGGTCCGACTGCGCGCGGAAGGCGGTCGCAGATTTCCGTGCTCCCGGCATGCATTGGGTCGAGGCGCTGGGCTGCTGGCCATAAACCACAAAAAGGGTCAGGGCGGCGTCCAACTCAGCCGCGCGGGCGCCGGTCTGTTCATGGGTCAGGGCCTCGGCCTCCGCATCCAGCAGGGCGACGGCATAGCCCCGACGCCGCGCATGCTCCGCCAGCAGGCCCGCCCAGACAGGCGGTTCCACAGCCGCCAGGCCCGCGCCCAAATTCTGGTAGATTTCCATCTTCCCGGGCGGGTTGATCAGCAGCAGGTCCAGTCCGGCCATTCAGCCCTCGCAAATGCTCAAGAAACGTCCCGGTACACCGCTTGCGAAAGCCGTGCCGGTTTCACCCCGACTCTGTCCGGTTCGCCCCACCCCGTCCAGACAACTATCCCGGCAATCTATTTTTTCGGGGCGATTGGCTTTTCCCGGCCCTTAAGTTAACGCTTGGGCCGGTGTTTGCACCGGAATCGGATAAAATTTGGAAGAACGCGTCTAGAAGGACCGGACCGGCGCATCGATGAAGACAGTCTGTATCTCCCAAGCGCGCCTGGGCTCCAGCCGGTTGCCCGCAAAGGTGCTGTTGCCGATCCAAGGCGAGCCGATGCTGTTCTATCACTTGCGCCGCCTGCAATTGTCGGCCGAGGTCGACACGGTCGCCATCGCCACGACGCATTTGATGGAAGACGATGCGATCGAGCTTTTTACCGCGTCTCTCGGTGTTCCCTGCCATCGCGGCCCGGTGGAGGACGTGCTGACCCGATTCTTCGAATGCGCGGTGAAACACGATCCGGACATCGTCGTTCGGGTGACTGCGGACTGCCCCTTGATCGATCCCGGCCTGGTGGATTACGCGGTGCGGTCCCTGAAGGACGCGCCCGCGGATATTCAGTACATGAACCTAAGTCTGGCGCATTTCCCGCGCGGGTTGGATGTGGAGGTGATGCGGTTCGCGGCGCTGGCCCAAGCCTTCGACGAGGCCAAAGACCCTTACGAGCGGGAACACGTGACCCCGTATCTTTACCGCAACCCGGACCGGTTCGGTTGGCAGCAGCTGGAAACCGAAACCCCGGCGGCGCAATACCGCTGGTGCGTTGACGAGCAAAGCGACCTGAACCTGATAGCCGCCCTGTTGGCGCGACTGCCGGAGGGAAAACTGGATTTCTCCTGGCGGGATGTCGTCCAGTTGATGGAGGACGACCCGTCGCTGGCCGAAATCAATGCCGGCGTCGCCCAAAAACCATCCCGCCGCGCCGGGGGATGACCTTAGTGAAACCTGTATTCCCACTGCCCCTTCGGAGACCCGCACAATGACCGAGCCCTTTGCCCTGGCCGCAACCAGTTGGGACCAGCAGGAAATTGACGCCATGCAGGCCGTGATCGACAGCGGCATGTTCACCATGGGCGAAAAGGTGATGGCGTTCGAGTCGGCTTTCGCAGCCTATTTCGGCATGGATTACGCGGTCATGACCAATTCCGGTTCGTCCGCGAACCTGCTTTCCACCGCGGCGTTGACCTTCCGCAAGCAAGGGCCTGCGCTGAAACCGGGAGACGAAGTCCTCGTCCCGGCCATCTCCTGGACCACGACCTATACGCCGCTGCAGCAATACGGTTTGAAGACGCGGTTCGTCGATGTCGAACTGGATACGCTGAACGTGGACATGGCGAAACTGGAAGACGCAATCACCCCCGCGACCAAGATGATCATGGCGGTCAGCATCCTTGGGAACCCGGCCGCGCTCTCCCAAATGCAGAAACTGGCCGATGACCGCGGGTTGATCTTCATGGAGGACAATTGCGAAAGCCTGGATGCGGATATCGGCGGCAGACCGGCCGGCACGTTCGGCGACATCTCCACCGCCAGTTTCTTCTTCTCGCACCATATCTCGACCATGGAGGGCGGGATGATCATGACAAACGACCGGGAACTGGCCCATCTGTGCCGGTCGCTGCGGGCGCATGGCTGGACGCGCGACCTGCCGGACGACAACGAATTGGTGACGCGCGGCGACGACGACCTGTTCGAGGCCTATCGCTTCATCCTGCCCGGCTATAACGTGCGGCCGCTGGAATTCAGCGGCGCCGTCGGCCTGGTACAATTGGAGAAACTGCCAGAAATGACGGCGCAGCGCCGCCGCAACTGGGATCTTTTCAAATCCCTCTTCAGCGGCGACGACCGATTCATCATCCAGCGTGAAAAGGAAGGGCGCTCGTCGGCCTTCAGCTTCACACTGATCCTGAACCCTGAGTTGGAGCTGGACCGAAAGCGCATCTTCGACGCCTTAGCGGAAAATCAAATCGGCTTCCGGATCATCACCGGGGGATGCTATCCAAGGCACGAGGTTATCCAGCATTTTGACCATAGCTGTCACGACGACTTGCCGAACGCGAATATTGCCCATGACCGGGGATTCTTTGTAGGCAATCATCCATTGGACCTGACCGGTCAGGTCCACCGCCTGCGTGACGTGCTGGACCGCACCGCGCGATAGGCAAAACCAAAAAAGGCGGAACGACTGATGGCGGATGGGCAGAAGATCCTCGTAACCGGAGCGGCGGGATACCTGGGCGCGGTGCTGTGCGAACACCTGTTGAATGCGGGCCATGCGGTCACTGCCGTCGACAGCTTCGCGCACGGCATCCCGTCCCTCGCCCATCTCTGTGCCAATCCGGCTTTCGCGGTCATACGCGCCGATGTGCGGGATACCGACGTGATGAAGCCGCTCTATACCCGGCATGACACCATCATCCCGCTGGCCGCGCTGGTCGGCGCGCCGCTCTGCGACCGGGACCCGCAAGCCGCCCTTGCCGTGAACCAGACCGCCATAGAGACGATGCTGACACTGCTGGGTCAGGACCAGCGCGTCCTGATGCCGATCACCAATTCCGGCTACGGGATCGGCGCGCAGGACGGATACTGCACGGAGGAAAGCCCGCTCAATCCGATTTCCCTCTACGGGCGCACGAAGGTGGAGGCGGAAGCCGCGGTTCTGGCCCGCGGGAACGCGATATCCTTCCGGCTGGCCACAGTCTTCGGCATGTCGCCGCGCATGCGCCTAGACCTGTTGGTGAACGATTTCGTCCACCGTGCCGTCACCGACCGCTCCATCGTGCTGTTCGAGGCGCATTTCCGGCGCAACTACATTCATGTCCGCGACGTGGCGCGCGCGTTTCTGCACGGTTTGGTGAATTTCGATCAACTGCGCGACAACGTCTTCAATGTCGGTCTATCGGACGCCAACCTGACAAAGCGCGAACTGTGCGAGAAGATAAAGGAACAGGTTCCCGCCATGCAGATCCTGGAAGCGCCGGTCGGCGAGGACCCGGACAAGCGCGACTATCTTGTCTCCAACGCGAAAATCGAAGCGACCGGCTACGCCCCCGCCTTCAGCCTGGAAAAAGGGATTGCGGAACTGATCATGGGATACCGGATGATATCCGCGAAACGGTTCACCAATGTCTAGCCGCCGCGATTGGCAGCGCCGGGTGGTTTCATGACCGCACTTCCGCCCGTCCTCATCCTGGCCGGCGGCAAGGCGACGCGGCTGGGCGGCGTGCTGCCCGACATGCCGAAGATTCTCGCCCCTGTCGGCGGCGACCCGTTCATGGACATCCTGCTCGCCCGGCTTTTACGCCAGGGGTTCACCCAGGTCCATTTCTGCCTGGGAGTGATGGCGGACAAGGTCATCGATTATCTGGTCCGGGCGGATATCGCGGATTTGAGAGTTACGGCGTCGCTTGAAGACCGCCCGCTTGGCACCGGCGGCGCCATTCTCAACGCGCTCAGCCCCGTGCGCGGCCCGCGCTTCTTCGTCATCAACGGCGACAGCCTGATCGATTTCAATGCGTCCGCGATGTTGGCACGGCACAAGGACGTCCATGATGCGCCCGGCGCAACCATGCTGACCACGGATGCCGAGGACGCGAGCCGGTTCGGAACGGTCGAAAGCGTTGACGGGCGGGTCACCCGCTTCGGCGAAAAAACCGGTACCGGGCCAGGTCGGATCAATGCCGGGGTCTATCTGTTCGACCGGACAGTCTTCGACGGTGACTGGCCGGCCGAAACCGAACTGTCGCTGGAGCGCGAGATGCTGCCGGGCTGGATAGTGCAGGGGTTCGTCGCGGATTTTCCCGTCACCGCGCCGCTTCTGGATATTGGTACGCCGGAATCCCTCGCCAACGCCCCCGTCTTCATCGCGGATAGCCGGAAGTGAACAGTCCTGCCCAGGACGCCTTCGACCGCGGCGACTATCAGGCCGCCGCCCGGCTTGCCGCCGATCCGGTGTTGAAGGGTCTTGCGTTGATCATGATCGGCAACACGCTGGACGGACTACCCCTTGTGTCCGGGATAGACCCTGCATCGCCCAATGTCCTGTCCGAAACGGCGGCGGTCATCGCCTTCGGCCATTGGCTGGCCGGCAAGGGGAATGACGCACGCGCGGTGCTGGGCAGCCGGCAAGACGACCGCCTGGCGACGGCATTCGAGGCGATGCTGTCCGGCAGTCCGATCCCCTGCCTGTTCCAATCGGCCCGCGCGCCGCTGTTGACGTCATGCAAGCAGGCGGAGGGGTTCGCCGTCACCACAATCGGTTCGGGCGGACAGGAATGCGATTTCGATCTGGACGGTTGCGACGAAGCGTCACTGGACCAAGCGCTTTCAGAATCCGCCTTCCTGTTCAGTTTCGATTTCGCCGGTCCGCCCCCGCACCGGCCGGGAAACCGCCAGGTTCCGTATCTGATCCACCTGACCGACCCCGACGTGCATGTGCTGACGGGCCTGTCCCCCGTGCGGCGATACGACCGGGCGATCGCCGGGACATCAGGCCAAGCTTCCTCCCTCAACGCGATCACCAGCGTCGAAACCGTCAGCGCCCCGCTGTTCGGCGGCTTGTCCGCCTTTCACCCCTCGCTCGCCGAATTCCGGCCACCCTCGGACAACGCCCGAACGACCGACCTGTTTTTCACCGGTTCCTTCGGTACGCCGATCTATCATGAGAAGCCGGCGCGGTTCTTTGCCGTCAGCCAAATCCCCGAACCGTTCAGGATTGAGTTGTTCGACGGCACACGGCCCCTGCCGGCCTATGCGGCGGGACTGCTCGCCGCCCGTTTCGCCTTAGTGTCGGTCCGTGCGCCGGGTAGTTTCAGCACCCGTGCCATGCAGGCCCTGGAATGCGGCGCCTTCGTGCTCTGCGAAGAGGATTCGGGCGTACTGGACTACTTTCCCGGAGAGGATTGGGGCGTTTTCACCTATCGGCCCGAGCATATCGGCGATGACATCGCCGGCCATCTTGCGCGATACCGCGACTACGCAGGGCGGCTCAATCCCCGCAAGGTGGCCATCCGCGACCGTCTCTCCGCGCTCTCCCCCGGCGCACCGAAAGCGGAAGAGCGCTGGCTTAAATTTGCGGCATTCCAAGCCCTTCTGATCAAGCATGCCGGGCCCCTCGCCCCCCGGCCCCGTTGCATCGAGCCGCCGCTGGATTGGTTTACGGTCCGGGGTTTCCCAAGCCCCGATACCCACGATGCGGCGGCCAGCCGGCACACGGCCTATGCGGCATTGGCCATAAGGGCACGGGCCGATGCGACCCCACCCACGGATTGGCTGACCGAGGACGGCGCGTTCACTCCCCTGACACCCCCCACGGCACGCCCGCCGGTGCTGCAGCGGGACGTCACCGGCGCCTTCCTGCGCGTCGCCGAAGCCTGGGCAAACCGGGATAAGGCCGGTTTCGAAGCCGCTGCCGAGGAGGTCTGGCAAAACCGGGGCATCTATAGGGAACAGGACCTGGATAGTCTGGCCGTGCCGGATTTCTGGCTCGCCGTCTTCCTGAATCGGATGGGACTGCCCCTGGGGCGATTTTATGAAATGGCAATCGCGGCGAGGGCCGAACAACGCCCTTCAAGCGAAGCGGGATTACTGAGCGCCGCCTTGGGCATGGCCGGGGCGGAACGCGCCTGGGCGGACGGCCATACCGACGCGGCCATGGAGCGCGCGGATCAGGTTTTGGCCATCGACCCGGCAAACCATGCCGCGGCGACGATGATCGTCCTTTGCACGCTGAAAAACGGCGTGCTTCCCGGCAACGCCTTTCTCGAAGACTGGCATGGACACATCGGGGACTATCCCTGGCACCTGCCGCGCGTTATGGCGCTTCTGACAGGACATCCGCATCTCGACAGGCATTTCTCAGCGGGTCTGCTGCATGCAGCCTATCTGCGCTTCGTCCAGCGCATGCGGGAAGCACGTCCCCTGCTCTCCCCCGCCAAGGTCCCGCCGGGGGCCGCCGCCTACCTGGCCTGGAAGCTGGAATTGGAAGCCCCGGCCACGGCGGATGACGTGCTGAACAAGTTGCGGCGGGACGGATTGCTGTTGACGGACGAAGCGACGGCTTTGCGTGTCATCGTCGAGCCCGTACTGGCCGCTTTGAAAGCCTAGCCTATCCCGATTTCCGCAAGCAGCGGGGCCAGTACGCCGGACATCGGCCGTTCCCGCGCCAGTCTTTGCCGCACCGCCACGGCCCGTCCCGTGAAATCGCCCAGCGCCAGTTGGCCCGCTACGAAATCCGCGACGTCACCGGAAATTTCCGGCGCGAAATCGTGCAGATCGGATGCCGCCGGACAGTCTTCCGTCAGGACGATGGAATCGTTGACGATGTGATAGTAGAGGCGAGAGTTGGATTCATAGGGCCAGGTCGCATCCTGGCGGATGTTGATTGCCAATTTCGACCGCGCCACCAAATTGTCGCGATGAAACGGCGCCGTCATCTGATGGGTGACGCCCATTCTGAACCCCGCCTTGCGCAACGCGTCGAACATGCCTTCCCGATACCGGGTCATGGAACCGGAATAGAAGATGTCGATATCCTTTTCGGAATCAGGCAGATGGCGCACGGTGGCGCATCTGTCCGTATAGCCGTGGGCGACATAGTTCACCACCGTATCGGGAAGATGGGCTTTGAAAGGTTCGACCTGCTGAAACGCCAAATGCCACACGGCGTCCATGCGCGGGGCCAGCCTCAGGAAGTTCTGAAAGCGTTCGTTCAGCACCGGTTTATTGCGGTAATTGTCCAACCGGCGGTCCCACGGGTGCCCCGTATCGCCGGAATCGGTCGAGAAGTTGTTGAAGGTACCGTCGGTGACGATTTCAGTTCCGATGACGATCAGTCGGGTGTCTGCGGTCCACTGGTCTTCAAGCGTGGCGACGTAGTCGTTCGTGAAATTCTCGACAATGATATTCGCAAAACCTGGTTGCAGATCCTTCTCTACATCCGCGCGATAGCCAAGGTCCTCCAAGCCGTGCTTCAGCATCAGCAAGGTATGCGAGACCGAAAGCCCGAAATTGTAGTGATTGCCGTAGACGATCTTGAAATGCATTTATTGCCGTATCCCGGTTGCATGAACGGCCCCGGTCCTAGCGCGACCGACGCGTCTTTCCAATCCTCACGTTTGGTGCCTCGTCCGTCGAGGTCTTGGTTTGTTTACGCCGGCATAGCCCAACCCGCCCCCCGGATGAATGAGAAGCCTGTGCTTTCCGTCATAAGCGCAGCGGACGATTGCAACACATGACTGCGCAAGGTGAACCCATCGCATATCGGACCGAGACCAGGCCAGGACACTGTGCCAATCGCTCCTGGTCGCCACTGCGCTTGACACCTACTGATTTCATTCCCAGTTCATTCCGATCTCACACTCGTGCCGGAAGCCTCGAACCCTTGCGCCGCGAACATCCCGATAGCAGAATTTAGCGTCAACCTCCCTTGGTCCGCCCCCCCGAACGTTGCGTGAGACTTTCTGCAAGACCGCCATCCGCATCAAGTTCCGAAGAAAAGAGGATCGATTCTTGCATGATGGCTATGGTGAGCTTTGACCGCATGGCAACACGGTGCCGCAATATTCACGTCGCCACGCAGGCCCGATACGACTGACCTGAATTTCTCCTGCAATGGAGCCTCTTCAGGCAATTTTGACGATGGAGAGATCAACGCCGATGCCACAGCTTGTCGTGAAGGGTTCGGAAAGCGCGCCCTCCAAGCCGAAAGGTTCTATCGAAGCGCGCGACTGGGTTACGCTTGAGGCCGAACACCCATATAGTGGCGAATCAAAATCGCACTGGAATCGACACGTTGAGAGCAGGAATATTGGCGTTTCAATCCCCATTGAGTGAGCAGGAAAAATGGAAATGACGGCAAAAAACATCCTAAAACTCAGTGATGGCACCAAAGAGTTCGAAGCCGAGGGAAAGAGAGTATTTTTCTCTGCCTATCGCCTGTTCAACCTGATCGACAGGGAAACGCAGAGCTTTTCCCGGCTCTGCGAGAAATTGGCCGACTTTTTACGCTCTCAGGACGGGCTGTATATTTATGCCCGCACAAACTTCTTTCGGGATCTTCAAAAAGACTCGCCCGCCCTGGACGCACTCGACCTGAAATTCGTCGACGAAGCGGCATTGGTGGCCCTTGCCGACGCTGGCGCAACCGACGCTCACACTATCTTCATTGCGGAGATCGATGCGCGGGACATTTTCGACATGCAGTTAGGCATGAAGAAAATGTTCTCAGTCCAACCCACCGCCCTGGATTTTTCTTGTCTCGTCTCAATCTGCCCGGAGTTGGTCCCCTCGTTCAGCTGGGGCAATTCGTCTTTGAGCGTTTATCCGCTAGAGGTGCCGCAGGTCGAGATTGAGCCTGATCTGGATCTTCTGTTGCTGGATTGCCCGGCAAGAAACCTCTCGCTCATGCCCAACGGCCTTGCCTATGTTCACAACGCTCTCAAGAAAACGACTGCGAATTTTCAGACGCTCGATTTGGACATCATCACCTATCACAATTACCACATTCACAGAATTCACAATCTATGCGACACGGTGATACTGCCCTCCGGTCTGGAAATGCCGGAGGACCCTTGGCAGGCGGCGCATTACGACATTTGGTTCATGTCGGAGGTCATCGACTATTTCAGTCCCGTCATCAACGATGTCGCGGACAAGATTGTCGCTGCGCGTCCGAAAATCCTCGCCATGTCGATTCAGGCATGCAACGAGAGTTTTTCGAGGCGCCTGATCAACATTGTCCGGGCAAAATCCCCGGAAACGATAATCCTGTTGGGCGGGTACAGCTGTTATAGTCCCGATATCGGTCTCAGGGCATTCCCGGAGGCGGACTATATGTGCGTCGGGGAAGCGGACCTATCTATCGGCCCCTTGGTGGAAGCTTTAATCAGAGATGAGCATGTCGCCAACATGCCGGGTGTGGTGTCCAGAAATGACGATCCCAAGATACCGTTCATCCCGGCGCCCATGCAGCACAATCTGGATGCGCTCGATTTCCCGAAATACGAATGGATCGGCACAGATATCTATGTGAACTTCAACGGCTATCGCTTGACCCCCGTTATTGCGAGCAGGGGATGTCGTTGGGCGCGCTGCACTTTCTGTGCGGAACGTTTTTACTGGCGTATCCGTTCACCCAAAAATTTCGTCGACGAACTGGAATGGCTGGCGTCCCAAGGGTGCCACCTGTTCATGTTCAACGAAAGCGACCTGAACGGGCATCCGGAAATGCTGCTCGAAATTTGCGACGAGATCATTCGCCGCGACTTGCAGGTCCTGCTCACCGGACAACTTCGCATTCATAAGAAATGCACCAGGGCATATTTCGACAAGCTCAAGAAGGCCGGATTCGCGGCGTTACGGTTTGGGGTGGATGCATTCTCCGCCAACGCCCTCCGGCTTCAGAAAAAGGGATATACGACGGAGACGATCTCCAACGTGCTCAGGGACTGTCATGAAGCCGGGATCGCTTCGGAAATCAACTGGGTGATCGGCGTTCCGGGGGAAACGGAAGAAGACATCGATGAGGGCATCGATCTTATTCTGCAGAACAAGCAATACATAAACCGGCTAGCCAACATCAATCCGTTGATCCTTTCGAACGGCAGCGTTTATTGGCTGGAACCCGAAGAGCATAACATTAAATTTAGAATGCCGCAGGCGGAGCTCTACAAACGGTACTACCGGGCAATCCCAGCGCATCTATGGTATTCGGAAGAGCCCTATATAGATGCCAACGTGCGCAAGAGGTGGTTTGAAAAGATCATTCTGCGCTTGCACGAAAGCAACTTCACGATCGGCGATTGGGCCCAGCGGGTCATCGAAGATGTTGTAAAGAACAAGGACGCCCATCGCGTCGCGGTGGCGCAATCACCAACGGTGGAACAGGAGAACGACTTCCCCAGCCCGGTCCTGAGGGACAACTACAAGGGCTTTAACATCTATCAACTCGCGGAGACGTTCTACGCTGTCCCTGAGAATATCGAGAATGTGGATTTCCTGACCACCGGGGTTCTAGAGTCGGGCGTGATCACCGATCTGACCGAACAATCCGTTAAAGATATCATCGACGAAAGTTTGGACTGGGCCAATTCGCGGAGCATGTATCGAAAACACATTAGTGATTTTGGGACGGGCAAGGCGGAATTGAGGGTCTCGCAGTTTTTGGAAGAAGCCGCCTTTTTCAAGTACGACGGTCACTTTTACGCGGTTTCCTTGGCTGATATGGCGGAACAAGTCAGCGCCGATACTTTGCGCTCATGCGACGTCATCGAATACAAGATTGCAAATTGGTTCGGTCGCCTGATTACCCGAACGGACAATCACAAAATCATCGGCTCAGAAAATGCATTTTATGCCGTGCCTTTGTCTTTGCACCGTATGGAGGCGCATATGGTCAATGACCTGGAAAAATACGGAATCCGGGCCTTCACTCATTTGGACGATGCCGTACGCTTTGCCAAAGACATGGCGAAACAATCGTCAGGCAGTGCGCCGACGACAGGGGGTGCGCAGGCGGAAGACAACCCCGCCAATGTCCAAGAGGCTTTTGGACCTGCATTCGGCAACTTCTTCGAACACCCGAAATTGCTTGATGAAATCGATAGCTATCTGGTCATCGGGTATGAGGGTTTCGTCTATGGGCTACCCAAACAGTACGGCGACGTTGATCTGACCCAGGTGGACGTCATGACCTGGCCGGGCGTGCTGCGCGACGTCTCGAACGATGCCGTGATCGAGCAAATCTTGGAGAAGCGTCAAACCGAAATGGTTTATGGACGGGCCCAGGCACGGGTTTGAAAACTTCCCTGTCCCAACAAGACTTTTCTTTCAAGCGTATGAACGACCATCGCTTCGGATTGGCGATAGAAAAGTGGCAGCGGTTTCGGGGGCTGTCTGCCCTCGTTACCGGTGCGGGCACAGGGTACGGACAAGCGATTGCCACAGCCCTTGCCGGCGCCGGCGCGAATGTCATTCTTGTCGGCAGGCGACGTGGAAAGCTTGAAGAAACTGCTCAAAAATGCAGGGAGCATGCCGACGACCCGGTTGATGTTCGGATTTGCCCGGTAGACCTTTGTGATTTCGAAAGCCAAACGACCATGCTGGATCAGATCGAGAGTGAAGCGGAAACACCGACCCTTCTCGTAAACAGCGCAGCGCTACCTTGCCGGCCGGATGTTTCATTACCGTTGCCGCTTTTCTCCTACGACGTAGAAGAATGGGAAGCACTGCTGAGAACCAACGTGACCGCGCCGTGGTTCCTTAGCAGGGAGTTTGTGAAGCGGTTTCAAGGCCGGAGCCCGATACGGATCCTGAATATGACATCCAGAGCCGGCTGGTCATCCAAAGGCTCTCTCGGTCCCTACAATGTCAGCAAAGCCGCCTTGAACAATCTGACAATGTCCTTGGCTGAAGAGGCACGCGCGCAATTCCCCGACGCCGATATACAGATCAATGCCCTAAACCCCTGGGAAGCCCGGTCGGAAATGAATCAAGGTTCAACGACCCCACAGGAAAAGGTTCTTCCCATGGCACTCCTTCTTCTTGCGCAACCTGCCGGAGGGCCGTCCGGCTATTTCTTCAGCCGTGACGGCAGACACGATCAATTCACCGACACCCTGCCATACGACAAAGACCTAGCCGCTGAATCGTAATAGTCAGTTCGACGCATAGAGCAACATTAGGGACCAAAGAAGACCCAACGCATGGCCGAAATCCGTAAGAAGAAAATTCCTGTTTTCATCACACACGCTTGGCGTTTTCACGATGATTGGAACCGCCTAGCCCATATGATGGAGCAAATTCCCGACAGCCCTTGGGTCAATTACAGCGTTCCTTGGTATGACCCGGCGATCCGTGTTCATTCCAACACGGGCAAGGAAAAACTGTCATCCATCCTGCTTGCACAGGTCATACCTGCACAGTTTGTGATCTTTCTATGCGGTCCCTATTCCGCGAAAAGCGCACATATATGGTTTGATAAGGCATTGGACATTGCGCTGGAGAGGAAGAAAGAGATCCTCCTTCTGCCAGGCTACGCAAACCAGGAATTTCTTGCGCCCGATCGGATCGCGACGGCGCGCCGCATTTCCTGGGATTTAGAGGAAGTGCACAAGGATATCGTCGACAACTATGCGCTCTAGCGTAACCGTGTGCCTACCGGTGCCGAAATCCGACGAGATGTAAGCCGGCGTCCTTCTTCTGTGCAACCTGTCCGCCCCGTCTTCAGGCCAAATCACATTTTGCGTTTGGAAATTCCGCACGGCAAAATTCTTGCAGCTTCTTTTTCTCCTGCTCGAAATCGCCTGAGAGATCCAAATCAGGGTTTCCGCACCTGAAGGAATATTCGAGATACAAGTCTATGTACTCTTCCAACGCGCTGCGATCATTCCTGTAACAACACAGTCGATCATGCCTGTCGTGTGACATCGACATCAAATGTGCCGGCAACATCTTCGTTTGGAAGACTTTCCGCGCGAAGAACGTCTTGGTGCACCGACTGCATTTCAAGGATGGCATCACCTGCATCGGACTGCGGATAACGTTGTCGACTTTCAACTCTGCTGCCCCACAATGAGGGCAAGCGTCCAGATAACCTGGAATGGCCGTCCTATTGACGAAATTGAAGAGCGGTTCCAGCTTTTCAGGCTTGTCCGAATATTGGAACAAGTACCAGCCTATCGTCTCCTCGATGATCCAATAGGGTTCCTCGAGAAGCGGCAGCATTCTGCTCAAGGCCTGTAGCACGCCGTCCGTATCGAAGGCGAATAGGGCTTCCCACCAATGCTTGTACAAGCCATACAAGCCATCCATCGAATGCCTAGGCTCGAATTCCATTAGGCCGGTGCCAACAATCGAAGGTTCCGCTTCGATGTGAAAACGCGCCATCATTCTGAACAGAGTTTCACACAGGAAACGAAGGCCTTTCTGTAAGAAGGATCGTGCGCTGTCGGGTGGATGCGTGATGAAATACTGCCGTAAAATATGAAAAGAGTACCTGCATTCCTCTCGAATGAGTGCGGCCGCTCCCAGAGATTTGGACGACTGGGCATTTATGCGCTCGAATGATTTCTCAAATGCGTCGACGACGAGGTGATCCATTTCCAGCAGCGTGATGTTGGGCCGCAATTTTTCGGTATTTGTCTGGAAGACTTCCACCAAATCGAAAACCAGATCTTCCGCCGTCTGGAGCATAGCAGTGGTGTTGTCGAGAAAAGCCTTTACCTCGACCTCGCCAAGGTTAACGAAATTCAACACAACGGAGGGTGGGAGGCTCCCTTCGCGCGCCAATCCATCCCCCGGGCAATGCTGGTCGACCAGATCGAGGAAGCGGTCGGCATCAAGCACCGGACTTGCCCCGGCAATGGCCGCGCCCGCTCCACAATTATAAACAAGCGTTTCCGACTGGTTTTGAATGAGCAATCGGTTTGTCAGCGAAAGCATGAAAGCCCAATTGTCGGTCGTAAGAACGTTCCGGCCCTCATTCCCAGGGATGGAACGTTGGTCAGGCGGTTTTATGAAGCCCGGGTTCTTCGCGGTCCAGGCCTTGTGATTGTAGGCAACATTTTCAACATGGTCCGCACCGTCTGCGCTATACGCATAGTCGACACCGGCCAGGAAAATGGCCGGAGGGTTCAACGTCAAACACAAGTTCAGGGCACTGTTTACCGCAGTCCCGCCACTTTCCGGGAATGGCTCCAACAGCGATCTCAAAGCATGAAGAACCATATCGCCGGTACGATTGAAGAAGTAGACAGTATCGAACAGATCGCTGACCCGAGCATCGACGGATACAGAGGCAACCAGAGTCGTCTTCCTCAACGCATCCGGATTTTCGATCGTGGCCAGCTGATCCACAACCATCGGGGTGTTTTCCAGTTCAAAATGAAAATCCGGATATAGTCCGGCTTCGAGGAGAGGCTTCAACGACGTACCGGCACTCACCAACAACAGACTTTCCCGACAATCCGATACTGCAGGAATAAACTGCGTGAGCGACGGCCCGCTGCCGGCAACAACAACAGGTTTTTCGAGTTTCACATTCCGCTGGGACGGCGCGATAAAAAAAATCTTTCCGAGGTTTTCCGTGTCCAAACGTTTCGTTGAATGGAGGCTTTTGCGGAGGTTGCCGCAGATATTCTTTAGATGAATGGATTCGTCTTCCGCCCACCCGTTGTAGCTTTTGACGTTACTAAATTCTGAGGTGATGCTCTTGTAGAGCTTCAGGTCAGGGTCCAGGTCATAGTGGGGATAGAAATAGCTGCCCGGAAGAAGCCCGACATCCTTCTCCCGCATGAATGTGGAAAGTGCGATCGCGAGCATTCTCGGATCGTCCGACATCATGAATTTTAGGGAAGCGCGTTTCTCTCGCAAGCTGGTTGCAATACTCACCCAATCCGTAAAGTGAAGCGAAGCCTGCAGAAAATCGATGTAATAGTCGCACAGAATGAAAACCCGGCAATCGAGCTTGTCGATCAAGTATTCCACATGCTGGCCTGTGCCGATGCCGACAATGACGGCAAAGCCATTCCGGGTTTGCGGGGAGAGATCGTGCTCCCCTGCGTAATTCGCCCCGTCTATGTTCAGGAGCTGATTTTTCAGGAAATGCCCGGAACGGGCTTTTTCCAAAGTCTTCTTGGAATCGAACGGGATCAAGTAGAGGGGGGCGGCAAGGTTTACCCGTGTGGGATTTTGGAAATAGTCCCCAAGTTGTTTCGATAGGACGGTTTCTGCATCGGGGTGGTAATGGGGCCGTCCTTCTATGAACAGGTTATGGCGCGTCCCCTCCGAATTCACCGGTCGGATTTCGGCGCCGCATGGTTCTTTTCGGCTGAGAAATTCGTAGTGTTCCGGGCTTAGAAACGGTTTCAGCGCTTCCAGATTTTCGTCGTATAGCATTATGGATGGCCGTTGGATTCGCGCGGAAAAACCGGAAGCGATTCAAAACCGTACCGCACCTTGATGCGCGGCCGTTCGTTACGATACGCACCGATGTCGGCAGGGCGTTTTGGGTTATGCTGCCGAAGCGCGAAGAGAAGCGTCTGAAACCGCTCGGCCCGTCCGGCACCTATCCCCATCTCAGAACGGCCCCTTGAAAACCGGGTCCTGCTGCATCGTGTCGGCCATCGCCGCAAAGGGCGGCGTCACGGCGCCAGGTGCGACGAGCGCCATCGCGGCGTCGCATATGGAGACCGCATCCGGATAAAAAGCCTTCTCCAGCGACGGTGTCGTCGGGCATGGGGTGGGCGCGAAGCCGATCCGCGCGACCTGCACGCCCGGCACCCGTTCGGCCACCGCAGCGACGATTTCTGCCGATGCGCCACAGGCGGTCCAGGCCGCGTCGGCGACGATCAGGCGGCCCGTCTTCTCAGCGGATCGGACAATGAGGTCGATATCCAGGGGCGAGAGCCAGATCGGGTCGATGACTTCGGCAACGACATCCGCCTGAGTCAGCAGTTCCGCCGCTTTAAGGGCGTCGTGCAGCATGTTGGAAATGCCGACGATGGTAACATCCTTGCCGTTCCTGCAGATACGCCCCTTGCCGATCACCGACGGCGGTGCCGCCGCATCCACCGGGCCTTGGCGGTTATACAGCAAACGATGTTCAACGAAGACGACCGGGTTGTCGTCCGCAACTGCCGCCAGCATGCAGGTCATCGCATCGTGCGGCGTGGCGGGCGCGACGACGCGCAGCCCCGGGATATGCATGAACAGGCTGTGCAGACCCTGGCTGTGTTGCGCGCCCTGCCCCCAGGATTTGCCGATGATACCGCGCGCCACCATGGGCACCTTCACTTGGCCGCCGAACATGTAGTGCGCCTTGGCGGCGATATTCACCAACTGGTTCATGCAGAGCAGCAGGAAATCCATTCGGATATGGGTGTGAATCGGACGCATGCCGGCCATGGCGGCGCCAATGGCCACGCCGGTCATCGCGTCTTCCGACAACGGCGTTCCGAAGACCCGCTTGGCGCCGAACTCTTCCTTCAGCCCCAGTGTCGTGCCCTGGATACCCAGATGGTCGTCCACATCCAGACCGAACAGGAAGACGTCACTGTCTTTTCGCATCGCGCGGCCGATGCCGAGGCGCAGGGCCTCCTTATAGGCGATCGTATCAGGCATAGGCGCCAACATTCAGCTGTCCCGGTTGCGGGAAGGGGCTCGCTTCCGCGAAGGCGACCGCATCGGCGACCGCACGTTCAACTTCTGCATCGATTTCGGCGCGGTTTTCGGCGGTCAACGCTGCACCGAGCCGTTCAACTTGGTCCGCGGCGCGCCAGCGCGCCGCTTCGTCCCTGTCCCGGTAGTCCTGATCATGGTCGTCGGTCGGCCCCACATGCTGCAGCCATCGATAGGTCGGGCATTCCGCAAATACCGGGCCTTGTGCCCTGCCCTGGCGGATCGCCGAAATCCGGTCTTCCGCCCAAGCGCGCAGCACAAGCGTGTCCATACTCTCGAACCGGTGCGCCTCGACACCATAGCCTTCCACGCGGCGGCACAGGTCCGGCTGCGCCCAACGGTTGGAAAGCGGCGAATGGATCGCCAGACCGTTGTTCTCACAGACGAAGAGGATCGGCAGGGCGTGGAGCGCCGCGAAGTTCAGGCTTTCGGGGAAAACACCCTCCTCCGTCGCACCATCGCCCAGGAAACACACGACGATCCGGTCCTCGCCCCGCATCTTGATCGCCATCGCATAGCCGACCGCCACCGGGATAGACGTGCCGACCACGGCGGACGCCCCCAGAATGCCGTTCTCCATGTCGACCAGATGCATCGACCCGGCGATGCCATGGGCGACACCATCCTGCTTTCCGTACAATTCAGCCATCATGCCCCTGGGCGACCCGCCCTTGGCCAGAAAGGCGGCATGCCCGCGATAGGTCATCGAAACAACGTCTTGCCGCCGCAACGGATCACAAAACGCCACGGAAACCGCTTCCTGTCCGATCGACAGATGCACCGGGCTCTTGATCTTGTCGCTGGGATAGATTTCCGCCACGACCTCCTCCATTCGGCGGATCAGCCGAATCTTCCGGTAAAGCCGGGCAATCAGGTCGGTTTCGAATTCTTGTGTCATGGGTTTTCGTCTACAGGGATTCAGCCGATGGTGGCCAGTAGCCAGAACGATCACGACTACAGCAAACCTTTGCCATCCAACCGAGGGCCCGGATATACTGAAATACATTGGAAAGCGACGGGCAGAAGCCCGATCCACCGAAACGAATGGACATCTCAGAAGAGATCGCCGCGCATGATCATTGCCCGCACCCCCTATCGCGTCTCCTTCTTCGGCGGTGGCACGGACTATCCGGCCTGGTACAAGGAACACGGCGGCGCCGTGTTGGGCACGGCAATCGACAAGTATTGCCACGTCACCATCCGGCACCTGCCCCCCTTCTTCGAACACAAGCACCGGGTCGTCTATTCCAAGGTCGAGACCGTCTCCACGATAGACCAGATAGAGCATCCAAGCGTCAGGGCGGTGCTTAATTACCTGGGTATCCATAAAGGTGTCGAGATTCACCATGACGGCGATCTGCCGGCGCGGACCGGGTTGGGATCCAGTTCGTCCTTCACCTGCGGCATGTACAACGCCGCTTCCGCCTTACTGGGCCGGATGCACAAACCGTCCCGTCTGGCCGACGAAGTCACACATATCGAGCAGAACCTGATCGGCGAAAATGTCGGCGACCAGGATCAGATCTGGGCCGCCTATGGCGGAACGAACTACATTGCCTTCAAGCCCGACGGGTCGCGTACCGTTTCCCCGCTGGTGATTTCCGCCGACCGTCGGCGCGCGTTGGAAAGCCATCTCGTCATGGTTTTCACCGGTTTCGCACGTTATGCCGATGCATACGCGAAGAACCAGATCGACAACATCCCCAAGCGGCAGGCGCAACTGCACAACCTCCAGCAAATGGCGGATGAGGCGTTCAACATCCTGATTTCTCCCGAACGCGACATCGCCGAATTCGGCCGGCTGATGGCGGAGTCCTGGCGGAACAAGCGGGAAATCCATGAAACGGTCTCAACCGGCAAGGTCGACGAGATCTATGAGGCCGGAATCGCCGCCGGCGCCTATGGCGGCAAGCTGTTGGGCGCGGGCGGTGGCGGATTCATGCTGTTCGTCGTGCCGCCAGAGCGTAAACCGGCTTTGTTGAGCGCGCTTTCCGATCTCGTCCCCGTCGAATTCAAGATCGGCGCACCCGGAAGCACAATCGTGCTCTACGAACCGAATGGCTGGGATGCAGCGGTGCATGACGGCCCATCCACAGCGCGGAGCATATGACGCAATGACGCCTTCGAACGTGATTTTCGGCCTGGAGGGCACCGCCCTGACGAAACGGGAACGCGATTTCTTCAAATCGTCCAACCCGTTCGGTTACATCCTGTTCGCCCGCAACATTCGGGACGTCAATCAAGTCAAAGCCCTTACCGACAGCCTTCGCGACATCAGCGGCAGGGACGATCTGCCGATCCTGATCGATCAGGAAGGCGGCCGGGTTCAGCGTCTGCGCGGACCGCATTTTCGGGAAGCGCCGGCCGCGGGCATGATCGCGGCATTGGCCCGCCGGGATCAAGCGGCGGCGGCCCGCGCCGCCTATCTGCATGCCCTTGGGATTGGCGTACAGTTGCGGGAACTGGGCGTCACCGTCGACTGCGCCCCCTGCCTAGACCTTCGCTTCGACGGGGCGAGCGAGGTGATCGGCGACCGGTCCTTCGGCAACGATCCCGATTTGGTCGGGCGGCTGGGTCAGTCGGCCATCGAGGGTTTCCGCCATGCCGGCGTCATGGCGGTGATCAAGCACCTGCCCGGCCACGGGCGGGCCATGGTCGACAGCCATCATGGTCTTCCGGTCATCGACACCGATCTGGAAATCCTGACACGGACGGATTTCAAACCCTTCACCGCTTGCCGTGACAGTACCTGGGGCATGACGGCGCATCTCGTGCTCACCGCCATCGATCCCGACCGCCCGATCACCCAGTCGCCGACCGGCATTCGCGACATTATTCGGGGCAGGATAGGCTTTCGCGGCCCTTTGATGACCGACGACCTGTCGATGAACGCCCTGACCGGGGAAATGGCCTATCGCGCGGAAAAAGCCCTCGCCGCGGGATGCGACCTGATCCTTCACTGCAACGGCAAGCTGGAGGAGATGGCAGGCGTGGCGGAAGCAGCCGCACCGCTTTCCAGCGACGCGCTGGCACGGGTCGAGGCGACGCCGCTGCCCCACCCGGCACCGCATCCAAGCGCCACGGAAATCGAAACCGAATTGACGGGTTTACTGGAAGAAGCCGCCTGAACGGGGCACTGGACGGGGGCCGCCTAAAGCGCGGCGCGGATTTCCTTCAACTCGGTCAACACGTCCCGCAGCGCCGCCTTGGTCGATGCGGGGATGCCGGACGGGCCGAGCGGGAACAACACTCCCTGCGGGCCCTTGTCGGCCGGTGTTTCTTCGGAGACAGGGTCGTCCGACGGCGCGGCCGATTGCTCGACCGGCGGCGCCGGTTCGGCCGCCGCTTCCGTAAGCAGACCTTTCGGCCCCTTTTCGCGCAGCAGTTTCTGCACGCCCCGGATCGTATAGCCTTCCGAATACAGCAGGTCGCGGATCCGCGAGAGGAGGTCCACGTCCTCGGGCCGGTAGTAGCGTCGCCCGCCCGCTCGTTTCATCGGCTTTACCTGGGCGAACTTCGTTTCCCAGAAACGCAGGACATGTTGCGGGATGTCGAGTTCGGACGAGACTTCGCTGATTGTGCGGAACGCACCGGCGGATTTCCCGCCTTTCGCCTCCCCGCTACCGCCCTTGGCTTCGGTATTGTCTGCCATCGTCAAGAAATCGTCCTACCACGCCGAAACGTCTGCCGCCCGGCTTACAGCCTATCCGGAAACAACCGGATGCCTAGTCTTTCAGATTCGCGTTGATTCTGTTCTTCAGAACGTGACTCGGCCGGAAAACCAAAACTTTGCGGGGAAGAATGGGCACTTCCTCACCGGTTTTCGGATTGCGGCCGATCCGCTCACCCTTCTGGCGAACGGAGAAACTGCCGAAGGATGAAATCTTCACGGACTCACCGCGTGTCAGCGCATCCGACATTTCGCCTAGAACCGCTTCGACGAGATCCGCCGATTCATTCCGCGAAAGGCCAACTTCTTGGTATACCGCCTCGGACAATTCCGCGCGGGTGACCGTCTTCTCAACCATATTCTCCCCCGCCGCATATGCAGGACTATGATAAAGCCGTGAAGGTCGGGACTACCCCCCCAAAAACCGCCTCGGCGTCGTTGCGCAAAACTTTGGTTATTTCATGAGGTTACCGTTGGGCCTTACCGAGGTCAACGAGAAGCTCCGGCTAAGAATCCGATTAGCCTGCGGGTACGCTCCGGCCCGGCTTACCAGCGCAGAATCGCAGAGCCCCAGGAGAAGCCTCCGCCCATGGCGGTCAGGGCCAACAGGTCACCCGGCTTGAACAACTGGCGTTCGAAACCATGGGTCAACGCGAGCGGAATTGTCGCAGCGGAAGTGTTGGCGTGATTCTGTACCGTGACGATCACCTTGTCCTCATCGACGTTCAGCGTCTCGCCGACTTTCGCGATGATCCGGCTGTTCGCCTGATGCGGAATCAGCCAATCCACGTCTTGCATCGTCAAGCCGTTCGCTTCAAGTCCTGTGCGAACCGAAGTTGCCATGCTGTTGACAGCAAAACGGAAAACTTCCTGACCCTGCATCCGGACATAGCCGGAGGAACCATTGGTCGCCGGACCGCCGTCGACATAGAGCTGATCGTAGCGGGTTCCGTCGGTGTAAAGATGCGTCGACAGAATGCCGCGATCTTGGTTGCTGCCCACACTGTCGACCGCCTTGAGAACCGCCGCCCCGGCTCCATCGCCGAAAAGCACACAGGTTCCCCGATCATTCCAGTCAAGAATACGGGAATAGATCTCCGCCCCAATCACCAGCGCGGTGGTTGCCTGCCCCAACCGCAGCATGTTGTCAGCCATGGCGAGGCCGAAGACGAACCCGCTGCAAACGGCCTGAACATCGAAGGCCGGCCCCTTCGTGACGCCAAGTTGGCTTTGAATGCGCGCCGCGGTGGCCGGAAAGGTGTTGTCCGGCGTCGTTGTCGCCAGAACGATAAGATCGACATCCTGCGGCTTAACCTGGGCAGCCGAGAGAGCCCGCAGCGCCGCTTCCCGGCCCAGATCCGACGTCAACTCGCCGGGTGCTGCGATATGGCGCTGATTGATCCCGGTGCGCTTCACGATCCAGTCATGCGACGTATCGACCGTCTTCGCCAGTTCGTCGTTGGTCAGGACTTTTTCAGGAAGATAACTGCCGACACCGACGACCTGCGAACGAACGATACTCATTGGGCTGCGGCCTCCCGCACGGCCTGGGTGTCGGCCTGCAAACTTTCGAAATCGGCCTTCATCGCATCAATGAAACCGTGGACGGCCATGTCGGCGGCGACACCGATGGCATTGGCGAAACCGATCCCGTCGGTGCCGCCGTGGCTTTTCACCACGATGCCGTTCAACCCCAGGAACACCGCGCCGTTGTAGCGCCGGGGATCCAATCGCAGGCGCAGCTTCGCCATCGATCGGCTGGCCAGGAGATAACCGATCTTCGCCATCAGGCTGCTTTGGAAGGTTTCGCGGATAAAGGTGCTGATCAGCTTGGATGTGCCTTCCGCCGTCTTCAACGCAATGTTCCCGGTGAAACCGTCGGTCACCACGACATCGACCGTACCCTTGGTGATGTCGTCGCCTTCGACGAACCCCTTGAATTCTATAGGTAAATTGCTGTTGCGAATGATGTTGGCCGCGGTCTTCACCTCTTCCTTGCCCTTCAAATCCTCGACCCCGATGTTGAGCAGGCCGATCGTGGGTTTGGCGAGGCCGAGCACGGTTCTGGCGAATACCTCGCCCATGACCGCGAACTGGACCAGATTGTCGGCGCTGCATTCCACATTCGCGCCGAGGTCGAGCATGCAGCTTTCGCCGCGCATGGTCGGGAAAAAGGAACTGATCGCCGGCCGGTCGATGCCCGGCAAAGTGCGCAGGCCGAACATCGCCATAGCCATCAGCGCGCCGGTATTCCCGGCGGAAACAGCACAGGACGCCTCGCCGCTTTTTACCGCGTCGATCGCCAGCCGCATGCTGGATTGCTTTCCGCTGCGCAGCGCCGTCGACGGTTTCTCGTCGTTGGAAATGGCTTTGTCCGTATGGCGGATTTCGACGCAACCGGCCAGCAGGGGCTCCGCCGCCACCAAGGGTGCAAGACGCGCTTCGTCGCCGAATAGCAGAAAAAAAGCGTTCGGCAGACGCTCCCGCGCGATCGCGGCGCCCTTAACAACAATATCGGGGGCGTCATCGCCCCCCATACCGTCCAGCGAAATTGTCAGCCGATCCGCCAAAAGCGTTGTCCCGCCGCTTGCCTTGTTCTTGTGCCTCGGAGGGCCCTTATCGTCCCTTAAGGAGGCGTTCCGGGCCAGTGCGAGCTAGTAAGCGTCCTCGTTCAAACCAGCCGGACGCCTTCGGAACAGGCAATCAGAGTCCGGCCGCTTCCACAACCTCGCGGTTGTCGTAGTGACCGCAGGAGCCGCAAACGTGATGCGGACGCTTCAGTTCGCCACAGTTCGGGCATTCGGCGTGAGCCGCGCTTTTCAGTGAATCATGAGCCCGGCGCATATCGCGACGCGAACGGCTCACCTTTCTTTTGGGTACAGCCATTATCTTCAACTTTCGACAAATGAGAAACGAGCGGCTTCTTAGAGGATTTGGTCCGAGACGACAACCCGCTGCATGCAGAAGAAAGACGCGCGCGAGCCCCGGTACGGCGATCCATCCCCAAACCGTGGCGGTGACTTAATCCTTACGCTTCAGTTTTGCAAGCTCCGCGAAAGGCCCGCTCGGCGCATTGAGCGTCACAACATCCTCTTTCCCTTGCTTGCCGCCGCCTTTCGGTCCGTCTTTCAACAGATCCTCTACCGCGACGCCCTCTGCCCGGGGGTATGGGTCCAACGACAAGGACAGATGCTGAACCGCCAATTCGCCAACATCGATTCCACGGGCCTCGAAGGGTTCCACGGGATCTTCGTCCTCCAGCGTCAGTTCCAGGTTCAGCGCCTCGTCCACCGGCCCGAACTTCGCCTCGAACTCCTCCTCGACGTCACCTTCAACCGGTTCCAGGGAGACGACACAGCCTTGCACGACCCGGGCCTTAACAAGTCCCGCTACCTTGACGCCGCGGCCGCCGCCCTTGCCCGGCCGTAGATGGACCTTCGCCTCGAAGGCCGGAAGGGCCAGCAGATCAAGCCTGGCGGCAATGGCGGCACATTCCTCCTCTGTCGGCGCAAGGCGGACGTGACGCCCCTCGCCCGGCAGGGAATCGGGATCGACCCAAACCGAGAATTCCCTGTCTTCAACGGGATCGGCAGCGGTCGTTTGGTCTTTACGTTCAGTCATGGTCTTTTCCTGTATCGATATCCCGTCCGGCACTTATCCCGGCTCCGGGAAGGCTACCTTCCCGTCGAGAATGGCGGCCGGGTCCTGCGCGGCAAGGGCGGCCCTGGCTTCCAGCACATACTTTGTCAGGCTTTCCAGGCCCGGGGCGACGGCTTGATCGCCGGCGGCGCTTCCGCGATAGACGTTGCGCGCCAAGGCATCGGCGATGTCTTCCACCGGGGTCGGGCCGGTCAACGCCTTTTCATAGGTCTCGAACCGCCCGTAAAGCGCATCGATCATGCGGTGGATCTTCTTGGGGACGCTCAAGTCCCCAACCCCGATCTCACGCAGCGAATTGTCCATATCCGCAAAATGTTCCTCCAACACGGCCCGCAGCACCGGATTGTTCCGTTCCTCTTTCGGGAATCGATTCAAAATCAGGAACAGGTGCAGCACGATCATGTCGAACCGGCCATCCACCGTATCCGCCACCTTCATGACAGTATAGAAGGCCGGGGTCCTGGCACGGTCGACAACCGACGCATAAAGCGCAACGGCACGGGAATCGTGACTATCCAGGTCGAAGAAGCGGCGGATGGCGCGCAACAGGGGCATGACGGTCTCACCGGATCAATGGGATGGGCGGCGGCGCATGGCGTTCCTGAATTGACACATACAGGGGCCGGTGCGAATTTGCCCACCAAATCGGCCCTTATCGCTGCGGGGTCAAGGTCCCGCGGCGGAAAATGTAACCGGCAATGCCTTGGACAAGCCGTCCGGCGGCGCCATATGCAGCGAGCCGATCAAACAAACTTCGCCAAGACAGGGTAGCCAGTATCCGCTCCATGACGAAACAAGCCGCCTTTCTTCCCAAACTCGGCAGGAACGCCCGCCTTCTGGCAGGCGTCGCCGTGATCGCCCTTGCGGCCACCGCCTGCACGCCCAAGACGGCGTTACGCGGCAATCTTCCGCGCGACTATCAGATCGAACAGCTGGAAGTCGGAAAGCAGCGGAAGAGCGAAGTTGAATCGATCCTGGGCAGCCCGTCGGTGCTCGGCACGTTTGACGACAACATCTGGTACTATATCAGCCGCCGCACGGAGCAGTGGGCCTTCCTGGCGGAAGATGTCGTCGAACAGCAGGTGCTGGCGCTCTATTTCAGCGATGCCGGCGTCCTCGAACACATGGAAACCTATAACGAGGAAGACGCGCGCGATATCACTACGACGGACCGCACGACATCGACCGCGGGCAAGGAACTCAGCGTTTTCGAACAGATCTTCGGAAACCTGGGCAAGGTCGGCGGCGCGGCACCGGGTTACTAGGGCAGTTCACCCCAGCGCCCTGCCCTCCGATCCATCCCTTAGCGCATTCCAAGAGACCAAAAGAAAACCCCCGAGGCATCGCCCCGGGGGTCAGTTCTTTCAAGCCCGGCGAACCGGGCCCGGTATTGGCTTGGCGGCCCTTCTTAGTGGGCCAGCGCCGCCAGAAGCAGGATCGCCACGATGTTGGTGATCTTGATCATCGGATTGACGGCCGGACCCGCCGTATCCTTGTACGGGTCGCCGACCGTGTCACCGGTGACCGCGGCCTTGTGAGCTTCGGACCCTTTACCACCGTGGTTGCCGTCTTCGATATACTTCTTCGCGTTGTCCCAGGCACCGCCGCCGGCTGTCATCGACAGCGCAACGAACAGACCCGTGACGATCACGCCGAGCAGCAGAGCACCGAGCGCTGAGAAAGCAGCACCCTGGCCCGCAATCGCATTGATCACGAAGTAGAGCACGATCGGTGAGAAGATCGGCAGGAGCGACGGGATAACCATTTCCTTGATCGCGGTCTTGGTCAGCATGTCGACGCAACGGCCGTATTCCGGCTTGGTCGTGCCTTTCATGATCCCTGGCAGTTCCTTGAACTGGCGGCGAACTTCAACCACGACGGCACCGCCGGCGCGGCCGACAGCGGTCATGCTCATCGCACCGAACAGGTAAGGCAGCAAACCGCCAAGCAGCAGGCCGACCACGACATACGGGTTCGAGAGCGAGAAGTTGACCGGCACGTCGCTGAAATAGGCATCCAGGTCGGAAGTATAGGCCGCGAACAGGACCAATGCGCCCAGACCGGCGGAACCGATGGCATACCCCTTGGTAACGGCCTTGGTGGTGTTACCAACGGCATCCAGCGCGTCTGTGGTCTTCCGGACGCTGTCGTCCAGTTCGGCCATTTCGGCGATACCGCCCGCGTTATCGGTCACCGGACCATAGGCGTCGAGCGCCACGACCATACCGGCAAGCGCCAGCATCGTCGTCACGGCAATCGCGATGCCAAACAAGCCCGCGAAAATGTTGGTCACGACAATCGCGGCGCAGATCAGGATGGCCGGGACCGCGGTGGCTTCCATGGAAACAGCGAGGCCCTGGATGACGTTCGTTCCGTGGCCGGTTTCGGACGCCTTGGCGACCGAGCGGACCGGACGGTATTCCGTCGAGGTGTAGTATTCCGTCACCCAAACAATCAGGCCCGTCAGGACCAAACCGGTGATACCGCACCAGAACAGATCCATGCCTGTGAAGGTTTTGCCGTTGATCGTCAGTTCCGTTGCCGTACCGATGGTCATTTCGGTGATCGGATAAAGCGCGATCGCCGACAGGACGGCAGAGGCGAAGAAGCCCTTGTACAGAGCCCCCATGATGTTGTTGCTGCTGCCCAAGCGGACGAAGAAGGTCGCGATGATGGAGGCAAGCAGGCAAACGCCACCGATCGCCATCGGGTAGAGCAGCATCATTTCCAGGTTCGGGTTGTTGCTGAGATACAGCAAGGCCAGAACCATGGTGGCGCCGATCGTGACGACATAGGTTTCGAACAAGTCAGCGGCCATGCCCGCACAATCGCCGACATTGTCGCCGACGTTGTCGGCGATAACCGCCGGGTTGCGGGGATCGTCTTCCGGGATGCCGGCTTCAACCTTGCCAACGAGGTCAGCGCCGACATCCGCACCCTTGGTGAAGATACCGCCGCCGAGACGGGCGAAAATCGAAATCAGCGACGCGCCGAAGGCAAGACCGATCAACGGGTTGATCATGTCACGGCCGGTCGCGCCCATATTGTCTAGGATCGCGTAGTAGACGGCGATGGACAGCAGGGCCAATCCCGCAACCAGCATCCCCGTCACCGCACCGGAGCGGAACGCCATGCTGAGGCCGGCAGCCAGACTGGTGCGCGCCGCTTCGGTCGTGCGCACATTCGCGCGAACCGAGACCAACATGCCGATGTAACCGGCGGCGCCGGACATCACCGCACCGATCAGGAAGCCGATGGCCGTCGTAAGGCCCAGAGAGAAAAACAGGATGATCGCCACGACGACACCGACGATACCGATCGTCGTGTACTGACGATTCAAATAAGCGGACGCCCCTTCCTGGATGGCGGCCGCAATCTCTTGCATGCGCTCGTTACCGGCGCTAGAGGCGATGATGGCACGCGACGTGAACAGGCCGTAAAGGACCGCCAGCACACCGCAGCCGATGATAAGGTAAATCATTTTGCTCTGACCCTTCCCAAACTTGAAGTTTGATCCCTAGAGGGGATACCCGCCCGGCGGTCTTATTGCCGCCAGTACGCCTCCACCCACGGGGTTATTCCCTTAGCCGGCTGCCTCCAGCAATAGGGACACAATTTTCGCCGCCCCGACATCAGCCGGAGCGCGGACCGCGCGAAAACTAAGGTAACGCGGAAACGAAGGCAAGCGAAGGAATTGCGCCCCGATCGCGGGCGGCGGTCAGACGAGGCGCGCGCCGTCGCGGCGGTAAAACCGTAACCACAGCGCAGCCAGGAAGACCATCAGGACCGGGGCGATGATCGCCATGTTCACGGCTTGCCAGCCAACCTGATATTGCAGGATGCCGGCCGATAGACTGGCCACGCTGACGGTGCCGAAGACCATGAAATCATTGAGAGCTTGCACCTTGTTGCGCTCCGACGCCGTATAGGTGCCGGTCAACAGGGTCGTGCCGCCGATAAACATGAAATTCCAACCGACGCCCAGCAGCACGAGGCCCAGCCAGAAGTCCTGTATTTCCACCCCGGAGAGGTTCACCGCAACGCAGACGATGTTCAGCACCGTGCCGACCTTGATGATCGTCAACACACCGAATCGCCGAATCAGGCTGCCGGTGAAGAAACTGGGCGCGAACATGCCCAGCACGTGCCATTGAATAACAAAGGCCGTGTCGGACACGTTGAAGCCGCAGACCGTCATGGCGAGCGGGGTCGCCGTCATCACCAGCGACATCACCGCGTAACCCAGCATCGCCGCAACGACGGCCACGATGAAGACCGGCTGTTTGGCGATCTCACGCAAGGGCCGTCCGGACTCGCGGCGTTCTTCTGGCCGCAAGTTGGGGATGCGGATAAATTGAAGAATGACGACCGTGATCAGGCACAGGACGATGACGACTGCATAGGACCCCGCGAACATCACCGGTGCGAGGAGGTCCTGGCTCTTGTCGGCAAGTGTCGGGCCGACGATGGCGGCCACAACACCGCCCGCCATGACAAGGGATATGGCCCTTGGGCGGAACGCCTCGCTGGCGGTTTCAGAGGCCGCGAAACGGTAGTATTGCCAGAAGGCGTTATGCACCCCGATCATCAGGCCGCAGGCGGCAAACATCCAGAAGCTGCCCTCAAGGATCGCCCAACAGGCAAGCGCGGCACCGCAAGCGCCGATCAACTGGCCGATCGTGAAGCCGACACGGCGACCGACGCGGCGCATGAACATCGAGGCGGGGATCGTCGCCAACATGGTCCCGATGAACTGCAGGCTGAGCGGCAAGGTCGCCAAACTCACTTCCGGCAAGGTGCCCAGAAACGGCAAGGTCACGGTGGCGTTCGGATCCGCCAGCATTTTTCCCGTCAAGGCGGACACGACCATGTTCAGGCTGGTCCCCGACATGCTGAACGCCAGACAGATCGCCAACAGCAGGACGTTGCGTTTCGTCGGGTCGGCCCCGGACAGGGCCGAAAATTTACCGGCAAGGAAAGACATGGGGCACGTCACTCGATTGGCAGGGGCGGATCAACTTCCGCGTTTTTCGTAAATGCCCTCGATCAGGACATCTACCAGGTTCTCCGATCCGATATTCTTTTCGGCGATCTTCCGGAGGCGCCGCTTGATTGCCACAATACTGATCGGTTGATCGAGAGGGGCGGCCGAAAAATAGTCGTGAAGCGAAATGTAGGTTTCTTCCTTGATGCGCGGCATGACCCGCAAAGCCAATTCCTTGCCGTCCTGGTCCATCAACTGAAGGGTGATCTTCAACAGGATGTATTTCTGAACGGACCCGTTACGGATCACTGGAATGGTAAGCGAGTCGAGCTGGACCAGTTCCGGGTCGGGCGGCGGTGGCGGCGGCTCTGCCACCTCGGCTTCCCCCGTCGCATCCTTGAGGACGAACCAGTAGTAGGCCGCCCCCCCGGCTGAGCCGAGGAGAAGCAAGATGGGTATTATGATCAAAAGAAGCTTTTTCATTTGGCCGCGCCGTTAGGAACGGTGGTTATCACACCCTTCAAGCCCCGCAAACAAGCGATACCGGCCATCGGTGGCATCAAGAGGTTTCATTCTCTTGCTTGCTCCAGTCGATATAGACCGCTTCCCTGCCCTTCCGGCCACCGCGCGGCAGCAGCAGCCCGCCCAGGATGACGAAGAATATCCCACCAAGTTCCATCACCCAGTTCATCTTGACGTCGTTGACCTCATACCGGATCACGGCATCGAAATGATGGAACCCGACGGCCCTGACCAGAATGAACAGCACGACAAGAAAGACGCCGAGCAGCGCGATCCAGTTGGTCCGGACGATGCGCCGCAGTTTCCAAGCCAGGAACACGAAGGCGACCGCGGTTACGCCGACCAGCCCCCAAATGAACTGCCGTTGGAATTCCCGCCTTTCGTCATACCACCCGTTGACCTGAGAATAACACCGGCCGACGGCGGTGATGAAGGACTGCAGGTCCAATTGCTTGTTCACCGATAGGAACAGAAACAGGACCGCCACCGAAATCCAGAAGAAACGCTGAGTGCCGACCGTTTCATATGGATAAACGTGTTTGGCCTTGATCGCGGCGCGCAGCGCCAAAAGGGCGGCAATGGCATAGGCGGCAACGGTGACCCACCCCATGATATGCGGGTCGCCGATCTTGGGTGACCAGCGCGTAAAGGCGCAGGCTTCGATCTGTTCGAACATGAACCGGTCTCTTCTATGCCCGGCTGGCGCCAGGACTTCCCCTAAACGACCAATTCAGGTCAATCCAACGGGTATCATGGTGCTCGCCTTTAACCGCAAAGGCAATCTCAGAAGCAGATCATGCCACCCTATACCGTTCCAGGGCTTCCCAGTTGACCGTAACGCCGATACCCGGCCGCATTGGCGGTTTCGCCTTGCCGTCCTGGCGTTTTACCTGGCCGAAAATGTCCAGCGGCTCCTCCAGGATCTCGTCCCGGAAATGGCTGACGGTCGAATCGAATTCCAGCATCGGCGTTTGTGGAAACAAGCCGCCCGGCAGGTCCTGCTGCGCGCAGAGCAGATGCAGCGTCATGGCCACCGACACGTCCGATCCCCAGCAATGGTTCATGCAGGGGATGAAATGCGTATGCGCCAAGGCAAGCACGTTGAGATATTCGGTAATCCCGCCCAGTCCACACACTTCCGGCTGAACGATATCGACGCAACGGTTCTCGAGCAGATCGCGGAAACCCCAGCGGGTGAATTCCGCCTCACCGCCTGAAACCGGCGTTTTCAGCGCCTGGCACAGGTCTCTGTATCCCTGATGATCTTCGTTCGCGACGGGTTCTTCGAACCAGGCGATGTCCATATCGTCCATTGCCGCGCCGACATACATCGCGTCCTTGAGGACATAGGCGTGGTTCGCGTCGACGCCGAGCCCCATTTCCTCCGGGATGGCGTTGCGCACCGCCTCTATCAGCTTCACGTCCTTTTTCGGCCCCATGCCGATTTTCATCTTGGTGCATTTGAAGCCCATTTCGGCTATCGCGGCCGCTTCTTCCGCGAAGGAGGCCTCGAGGTCCTCCTCCTGCCGCAGCATCATGCCGTAACCGTAGACGGTGACCTCTTCCCGGCACGGACCGCCGAGCAGTTTCACCAGCGGCAGGCCGGTCGCCTGGCCGGCGATGTCCCAGAGTGCGATGTCGATAGCCGATTGGGCCTGCAGCGGCATGCCCTTCTGCCCATGGTCGCGGAGCGTGTTGTAGACCTTGTGCCAAAGAAACTGCCGGGCGATCGGGTCCTCGCCCAACAGCATGGGCTGGATCACCTGTTCAACGATTGCCTTGTTGCCGAGTGCGACATTGCCGGCGCCGAACACCTCCCCGACGCCGACGATGCCCTCGTCGGTTTCGACGCGGACGAGATGGCAGGAGCGCCGCGTGAACCAAGCCTGACTATATCCCATCTTGGGCATGTCATGGCCGTAGACCCGGCTTTCGATTTTGGTGATTTTCACGCGTCCGCCTCCCGATACTTAATTTCTTTTTATCGGCGGCGGAACGCGTTTTCCGTTCCTCAGCCGCCCTTACGCACTGCCTTTACGAGATCCTTCAGGGCGAGTTCTTCATCCGCCGCCTCGGCCTTGCTGAGCGCGTAGCCCGCGTCGAGCAACCGGCGGCTGCCGATATGGTTGGCCGGCTGGTTCACCGTATCGGTGCCGAGCCATTTGTCGCCCATGAAATAAAATACGGAGAATTCGCCCGCCGCGACATCGCCCCGGATGATTTCCAGATCGTTGCCGGCGGTGATGCCGGTCATCTGAAGCTTGAGGTCGAACTGATCGGACCAGAACCAGGGCGCCGCGTCATAGGGTTTCTTCACCCCCGCGATCGTCGCCCCGGCGGTACGCGCCTGATCCGTCGCGTTCTGAACGGATTCGAGGCGCAGCGGCCCGCCGTAGAAACGACCCTCGAATTGGGCGCAATCGCCAGCCGCCAGGATGTCCGGATCGCTGGTCTGCATGAATTCGTCGACGATGACGCCGTTGCCGCAGGATATCCCGGCATCCGACGCAATTTCCTGATTGGGTAGAACGCCGATCCCGACGACGACTAGATCCGCCGGCAGGACATCCCCGCCGCTGACGACAACGCCGGTCACGCGCCCGTTTTCGCCGGACAGGCTTTCGACACCCGTCGACAGACGTATATCGACGCCTTGCTTGCGATGATATTCGGCGAAAAAGCCGCTCACCGTTTGCCCGACCCCACGCGCCATCAGCCTATCGGCCAATTCGACGACGGCGACGTTCCGGCCCATGATCTTCAGGGCGGCCGCCCCTTCCAGTCCGATGAACCCGCCGCCGATCACCACGACCGACTTCACCTGGTCCAGTTCCGCCGCCATCGCGTCGATATCGGCCAAGGTTCGGATGTAGTGGACGCCGCCAAGGTCCGCCCCGGGCACGGTCAACGGACGCACCCGCGTCCCCGTGGCAATGACCAGTTTGGCATAGGGCAGGACAGTGCCGTTGTCGCAAGCGACCGTATGCGCGGCGCGGTCGATGGCCGTCGCCTTGACGCCAAGGCGAAGGTCGATGCCCTGTTCCTGATAGAAGGCGGCAGGCCGGAACAGCAGTGCTTCGCGCGGCTGCTTACCCATCAGGTAGGCTTTGGAGAGCGGCGGGCGCTGATACGGCAATTCGCGCTCATCGCTAAATACCGTGATCGGCCCTTCGAAACCGGCGGCACGCGCGGCGATCGCGACCTGATGCCCGGCATGGGACCCGCCGATCACGACCAGACCCGCTGACTCCCTAGCGTTCATCAGATTTGAGTCTCGGGCAATTCGACGGTGATTCCGTCAAGGGAATCGCTCATTTCAATCTGGCAGCTCAAGCGGCTGTTGGGTTTCCGCTCCGCGGCCGTGTCGTCCAGCATCTCATCTTCCAGGACCTGAACCTTGGGGAGCTTGTCGAGCCAAGCCGCGTCCACATAGACATGGCAGGTGGCGCACATGCAGGATCCGCCGCATTCGGCTTCGATACCGTCGACGCCATTGGTCAACGCGCCCAGCATCAGGCTGGTTCCGGCCCTGACGTCGACCGTCTCCTCGGAGCCGTCATGATGTCTGTAGGTAACCTTGGGCATCGTCTCAATTCCCCGTTCGAGAAGGCTTGGTCAAAAAAGCTTGGTCCGGTTCGCTATCAAATCGCGGCACGAAGGGCAATTGCTCCGTTGCCACAAAACGAAGGGACCGCATCTTGAGGGGCGTCGCGGCGATCAGTCCAGACCTGTCAGGACAGCGTCGAACTGCTCCAAACACCAGTCGGTCTGTTCCCGGTCTATCACCAGCGGCGGGGCGATGCGGATGGAATGCTCATGCGTGTCCTTGCACAGGATGCCCCTTTGCTTCAGCGCCTCGCAGTAGCGCCGCGCCCCGCCGGCCTGGGGATCCAGTTCGACGGCTATCATCAAACCACGCCCGCGCACATCGCGCACCGCATTGGCGCGGATTCCCTGCAACCCTGCCTTCAGGTAAGCACCCTGGGTGGCGGAGTTTTCGATCATCCCCTCCTCCACAAGGACCCTCAGCGCCGTTCGTGCGATGGCGCAGGCCAGCGGGTTGCCGCCGAAGGTGGAGCCATGCTGCCCCGGTTGCAAAACGCCAAGGACATCGCTGTTGGAGAGCACCGCCGATACCGGATAGAACCCGCCGGACAGTGCCTTGCCGACCAAGGTAACGTCGGCGACGATCCCCTCATGCTCCTCGGCCAGCAGCTTTCCGGTACGGCCCAGACCGGTTTGGATTTCATCCAGGATCAGGGTGATGTTTCGATCGGTACACGTCTCGCGGACTTCCTTCATGTATCCGGCCGGCGGAATGATGACGCCCGCTTCGCCCTGGATCGGTTCGATCAGGAAGGCGACCGTGTTATCGGTAATTGCGGCCTTGAAGGCCTCGATATCGCCGTATTTGGCGACCCGGAAACCCGGCGCGAAGGGACCGAAACCGCCGCGGGCCACGGGATCGGTCGAAAAGCCGACGACGCCCAGCGTGCGGCCGTGGAAGTTATTGGAACAGACAATGATCTCCGCCTTGTCTTCTGGCACGCCCTTCACTTCATAGCCCCATTTTCGGACCGCCTTGATGGCGCTCTCGACAGCTTCCGCCCCCGAGTTCATCGGCAGCACCTTGTGGGACCCGGTCAGCGCGGCGATCTCCTGATAGAAAGGCGCCAGTTGGTCGTTTCGGAAGGCGCGCGAGGTCAAGGTCAGTTTGCCGGCCTGTTCGATCATGGTTTCCAGGATCTTTGGATGGCAATGGCCCTGATTGACCGCCGAATAAGCGGACAGGCAGTCTAGATACCGGTTGCCGTCGACATCCCAGAGATAGACGCCCTCGCCCCGGCTCAACACGACGTCGATCGGCTTATAGTTATGCGCGCCGAGAAGACTCTCGGTCCGGATCAGGTCGTGGGCGACGCCGGTTTGGTCCTTATCTGCGGACGGGGCTGTGGAAGACATTGCGATCTCCTTAAAAAATGAATTGGCCCTGCGCGGCGCGGCTATGCGTCGTAGGTCCAGTCCGGGCCCTGCATTCGGTTAACTTCCTGCGGCGCGCGGTCGATGATCTTCTTGCCGAACAGGCTGGTGACCAGGTCGACCAGCAGCAGGGAGGTCTTTCCATGCTCGTCCAGGAACGGATTCAGTTCGGCAAGGTCCATGGAGGTGGCCAGATCGGAATCGCTCAACATCTCCATGATCAGATGCGCTTCACGATATGTCGCGCCGCCCGGCACCGTGGTGCCGACGGCCGGCGCGATGGACGGATCCAGAAAGTCCACGTCCAGGCTGACATGCAGCATCGCGCCGCGCCGGTGAACATCTTCCAGGATGTTGCCGACCAAGTGCGACACGCCCTTCTCGTCGATCAACCGCATATCCATCACCGACACGCCGCGGCGCGACAGCAATTGCCGTTCGATCCGGTCGACGGAGCGAATGCCGAACAAATGAAAATCGGCGGCTACGACGCCGACGCGGTCCATGCCGTCGAATAGAAAATCCATTCCCGGTTCGCCGCACAGCCCCGCCACCGGCATGCCGTGGATATTGCCGCTGGGTGTCGATTCCGGCGTGTTGTAGTCGGAATGGGCGTCCAGCCAGAGGACGACGAGGTCCCGTTCCTGGTCGCGGGCGCGCCGCGCCATGGCGTTGATCGTGCCCAGCGCCATGCTGTGATCGCCGCCCATGAAGATGGGGAACCGGCCATCCCGGGAAATGTCGTAGGCCATCTCATCCGCCGCCCGCGACCAAGCGGCCACTTCCGCGTTCCGGTCCGTCTGCTGCGCTATTCTGACGTCGCCGGCATCCGCAACGCTGTGGCCGAGTTCCCGAAGCGCCTCAGCCAGCCCCGCGGTCCGCAGGGCCGCCGGCCCCATGGCGCAGCCGCGCAGCTGAGTGCCCGCCTGTATGGGAAGGCCGAGTAGGACGATCTCCGCCGCGCTCAGTTCAAATCCGGAATTCAATGGCCCCGTCATGGCATTTCCTTTCGACAGTGCTGATGACCCATTTGTACGACAGGCATTTGTCGGCATATAGTCGGATAATTGAGCATTTTATTAGTCATGTTTAGCATTTTGCATAATAACTATGAGCATAATGTTATGGACAATCTTGATACCGAGCTGATCTCGCTTCTGCGCGCGGACGCCCGTAGTCCGGTTTCCGGTTTGGCCCAGCGGCTGAACGTCTCCCGCGCGACGGTGAAGGCGCGTATCGACCGGCTGGTCGAAACCGGCGTCATCCAGGGTTTCACGATTACGACCGGCACGGAAGCGCCGAGCGGTGTTCGTTCTATCATGATGGTCGAGGTGGAGGGAAAAGCGGCGGAGACGGTTCTGCGGCGCCTGCGCGGCATTCCCGAGGTCAGGACGATCTATGCCACGAACGGCCGGTGGGACATCGTGGCCGAGTTGGAAACCGCCAATCTGGGGGATTTCGACGAAGTGTTGAGGCGAATCCGCCTGGTCGACGGCATATCCGCAACGGAAACCAGCATCCTGCTCGCCCCGCACAAGCGCACATGATGCGATGCGCCCCTATTATCCGGTTGGGGCCCGTGCGCAGCGGCGTTAATCTCGCCCCCATATCCAACTGAACACACCGCACAGGATTAGCCCCGTGACCATGCTGACGCGCCGCGACTGGGTTCCCGCCGAAACCGAAGATTTCATCCAGAAACTTGCCGCGGAAGCCGCTGCCCGCGGTCGCGACCAACAGGAAGCGGAGATCGACCGTCTGATCGCCTGGAACCGCGAGATCCACGACCGCGACTGCATCAACCTGAACCCTGCGACCAATGTCATGAACCCGAAGGCCGAGGCGGCGCTGGCCTCAGGCATCGGGTCGCGCCCGTCGCTCGGCTATCCCGGCGACAAATATGAAATGGGGCTGGAAGCGATCGAGCGGATCGAGGTCATCGCGGCGGAATTGGCTGCCGAGGTCTTCGACGCAATATACGCTGAAATCCGGGTCGCCTCCGGCGCGTTGTCGAACCTCTATGCGTTCATGGCGACCTGCAAACCGGGCGACAGCATCATCGTCCCCGCCCCCGCCATCGGCGGGCATGTCACGCATCATGAAGCGGGCGCGGCGGGCCTCTATGGCCTCAAAATTCATACCGCGCCGGTCGATCCCGCCCGCTACACCGTCGATGTGGGTGCCTTGCGCAAACTCGCGCACGCGGTCCGCCCGAAACTGATCACCATCGGCGGCAGCTTGAACCTGCGGCCCCATCCGGTCGCCGAGATCCGCGCCATTTGCGATGAGGTCGGCGCGCATCTGCTGTTCGATGCCGCCCATCTGTGCGGCATGATCGCGGGCAAAACCTGGCCCAACCCGTTGGCCGATGGCGCCCATATGATCACGATGAGCACCTATAAGAGTCTCGGCGGGCCCGCCGGCGGTCTGATCGTGACCAATGATGCAGGCCTTGCGGAACGGCTCGACAAAATCGCCTTCCCCGGGCTGACGGCCAATTTCGACGCCGCCAAATCCGCCGCCCTGGCGCTGACCCTGTTGGACTGGAAGCAATATGGGGAAGCCTATGCCAAAGCGATGGTCGAGACCGCGGGCGCGCTTGCCTCTGCCCTTCAAGAACGCGGCGTCCCGGTCTTCGGCACGGGCAACGAAGTGACCACCTCGCACCAGTTCGCCATTGAGGCCGCACGCTATGGCGGTGGGCAAGCGGCCGCGAAGAGGCTGCGTCAGGCGAATATCCTGACCTGCGGTATCGGTCTTCCGATAGAACCCGTTGCCGACGACATGAACGGACTGCGCCTGGGAACGCCGGAGATCGTGCGTTGGGGCATGAAGGTCGCCGATATGGAACCGCTGGCCGACTTGATCCTGCGCGGATTGGAAGACCCGCGGGCCGCCGCCCTTGACGCGACCGCCTTCCGGCAGCGGTTCCGGGATCTGCATTACATTAGAAAATAGTCCGATTTCCCCGCCGCCGGCCTTTGCCGCCCGGAAGGAATCTGTATCCTGTCCGCACTGGCACAGTGGCGGACAAGCGGGATGAACCATCAGCAGGTTTTGAAATCGGCCCTTGCGGGGCTGCCGGCGGAGAAGGCCGGGTATTTCGTCGAACTCGGCGCCTTCATCGACGAAACCGCCGCCTTCGAGGAGTACAGACACTGGATGTTCCTGCTGCTCGCCAAGGGATGCGATCTGATTCCGCCCGTCCTTGAGAAAAAGGTAATGGCGGCGGAACTGTCCAAATTCGTCAAGCTGCGCATAACGCGGATTCAACAGGCCGCCTACAGCCGGGAATACGTTCTTCAGCATGGTGCGCCGATTGCGGATCTCGCGACCGAATTCGCCAGCTTGGTCTCGGAAACCGCGTTGGAGGCCTATAAGGAAGGCAAATTGAAGAGCGACGAGCCGGAGGTGATCGTCTATCGCTGGCCGTTCGACGATGTGGAGGCCTTTCCTTACGAAGACCTGGACGAGATGGACGACGACTGACCGTCCCGCACTCGCTTCATCGTCTTTCGAGCCCGACTATCCAATCATATCCTTGTGCCGCCCCTTCGCCGGGCAGTTGCCCGTAAAATCAAACCACCGCGAGAGGGCTAGAGTTGGATCACGCCCATGGTCACGGCGGCGAGGAATATGTAGCGGCCGAATTTCGCGATGGTGACGAGAACGACGAAGACCGGCAGGGGTTCCCGCATCAGACCGGCGACGATCGTCAGCGGATCGCCGATAAAGGGCGCCCAACTCATCAACAACGACCACTTTCCGTAGCGCTGATACCAGCGCTGGGCACGGTCCAGCGCCTTTCCGCCGGCCGGGAACCAGGGCCGGTCCCGAAACCGTTCGATCCATCGGCCGAGGAACCAGTTCACCACGGCCCCCAGCGTGTTGCCGACGCCGGCGACGAGCACCAGCATCCACGGATCGTATTCCGCCGCCTGCATGCCGACGAACACGATCTCGGATTGGATGGGAAGGATGGTCGCGGCCCCGAAAGCGGAGAGGAACAGGCCGCCATACGCCAACAATTCATTCATGCCGCAGGCTTCTTGCTCCATTCAATGGGGCGGCGCGGGCACGGTAGGATTGCCCCTGCCGGGCCGGCGGCGACGCTATCGCCCCCTAGAGAAAACCGCAAGGAGTGGCGAGGGCGGCCAAGGCTATGGCCCGCCTTCCCCGGCGGGCCGTTTCCGTTTTAGGCCACTGACGGCAAAGACAGACTAAGAAGATTTCCAGTGCCGGATACGGCGGCGCAACCGCTTCTCCACCTCGATGATCGCAAACAGTGCAAACCCAATGGCGAGAACCAGCGCCCCTTCCACGGGCGAGACGGCTTCGGTCTGGAATATCGCCTGAAGCGGCGGCAGATAGGTGATCGCGACTTGCGCCACGACAACCGTGGCGACGGTCATCCAGACGACATTAGTCGCCCGCACCGTCTGCCAGCCCAACTTTTTCGCGTACATGTTCCGGATGAAGAAGAGGTGAAAGACCTCCATCACCACCAATGTGTTGACCGCCAATGTCCGCGCCAGTTCCAGCGAGTGCCCTTGTTCGATAGCGAAGTGGTAGATTCCGAACACACCGAAGATGAACAATGTAGAAACAAACACAATGTGCCAGGCAAGATCGCCGGTCAGCAGGGGTTGGTTTCTGGGCCGCGGCCGACGATGCATCGTGTTGCCTTCGGTCGGTTCGAAAGCCAAGGCGATGCCCAGCGTGGTCGCGGTGATCAAATTGACCCACAGAATCTGGATAGGCGTCACCGGCAGCGTCATGCCGAACAGCAAGGCGACGATGATTGTCATCGCCTCTCCTGTACTGGTTGGGAGTGTCCAGCTTATGACCTTCTTGATATTGTCGTAGACCGTCCGCCCTTCCCGCACTGCGGCGATGATCGAGGCAAAGTTGTCATCCGCCAGGACAAAGTCCGCGGCCTCCTTCGCGGCCTCGCTCCCCTTTCGGCCCATGGCGATGCCTACATCCGCCCGCTTCAAGGCGGGGGCGTCATTCACGCCGTCCCCGGTCATTGCGACCGTCATGCCATGGGATTGCAGCGCCATGACGAGACGCAGTTTGTCCTCCGGACTGGTGCGCGCGAAAATGTCTGTGTCCAGCACCGCCGCGGCCAGCGCCGCATCATCCGTTCGGTCCAGATCCGCCCCGGTAAGAACCTTGTCCGGGTGCTCCAGGCCGATCTGCCGCGCGATCGCCATGGCGGTGCCCTTATGATCCCCGGTGATCATCTTCACGCGGATTCCGGCACGGCGGCATTCCGCAACCGCAGTGGCAGATTCCGACCGCGGCGGATCGATGAACCCAACCAGGCCGAGCAGGACGAGCGAGCCATCGACGTCGGAGACCTCCAGCACCGTCTGCGCAGGATCGACGGTGCGGACCGCCAGGGCCAAAACGCGTTCGCCCAGGGCCGCAATCTCCTCTGCCTTCTCGTGCCAGTAGATCTCCTCCAGCGGCGCCGTGCCGCCGTCGCTGGTACGCTGTTCCCGGCACATGGACAGGATCTGTTCCGGCGCGCCTTTCACCGCGATCACGGCGTGACTTTCGTGATCGTGATGCAGAGTGGCCATGAAACGATGCTTGGCGTCGAACGGGATCGTGTCGGTGCGCGTCCACCCCGATGAACCTTCCCCAAAATCCAGGCCAATCTTGCCGCTCAATGCCAGCAGCGCGCCTTCCATCGGGTCGCCTTCGACCGCCCAGTCGCCTTCACGGTCATGCAAAGACGCATCGTTGCAGAACGCCGCCGTCCTGCCGATTTCCGCCAACACCAGATGATCCGGACCGTCCACGGCATCGCCCTCGAGCCGGATGATTCCCATCGGGTCGTATCCGTCCCCCTCCAACAGAAACAGGTGCTCCTGTGTCGCGACCGAGGCGACCATCATTTCGTTGCGCGTCAGCGTGCCTGTCTTATCAGTGCAGATGACCGATACCGCCCCCAGGGTCTCGATTGCCGGCAGGCGGCGTATGATTGCGTTGCGCCGCGCCATCGCCTGAACACCGACCGCGAGCGTTATGGTAAGGACCGCGGGCAGCCCCTCAGGTATGGCGGCGACCGACAGGCCGACGATCGCCATGAACAATTCCGCAAAGTCGACATGCCGGACGAAATGGCCGAAGGCGAGCAGCAGCGCGTCGACCAAAAGGATCACGAAGGACAGCCATTGGGCAAAGACGTTCATCTGCCGGACCAACGGCGTCGTCAGCGTTTCCACGCGGGACAGTATGCCGCTGATCCGGCCGATCTCCGTCCCGCCGCCGGTGGCGACGACGACGCCCTTGCCCAGGCCGCTCGTCACCATCGTGCCGCTGAAGGCCATGCAGGCCCGGTCGCCCAACGGCGCTTCTGTGTCGACGGTCTCGGTCTGCTTGTCCACCGGCACGGACTCGCCGGTCAGAATCGCTTCCTGAACCTTGAGCCCGGCCACTTCGAGCAGTCGCATATCGGCCGGCACTTTTGCGCCCGCCTCCAGCAGGACGATATCGCCGGGGACCAGAGCCTCCCCCTCCACCGTCTGGCGGACGCCGTCACGGATGACCGAAGCCTGCAAGGCCAGCATGCGGCGGATGGCGTCCATGGCCTTTTCCGCCCGGCCCTCCTGGATGACGCCGATAATCGCGTTGGCGACCACCACCGCCAAGATCACCAGGGTGTCGGCCACATGCCCCAGGATCGCCGTGATGACGGCCGAACCCAGCAGCACATAAATCAACACGTTGTGGAACTGCAGCAGCAACCGCATCAAGGCACCGCGTCGGGGCGCTTCCGGTAGGCGGTTCAAACCATGGGATTGCAGCCGGCGCGCGGCCTCCTCGGCCGTTAATCCGTCCTTGCCCACGTCGCAAGAGGCGAGCGCGGCCCGTGTCGTTTCGGCATGCCAGTTCTGCCGTTCTTCGATTTTCGCCGGTTTGGACACCCGTGTTCACCGCCTGCAATAGGGGTCGACACTTCCAAGCATGGAAGCGCCATTCAGAAAATGATGCTGCAACGCAGCACAGTCAGCCGCAAGCGCTGTTTGGGGACGGGCGTGAGGCGTTTAGTCGCCGATTTCCATATCCAGGATCGTGGAGCCCAACGCCTTTCCATGCGCGTCCAAGGCAAGCGACCTTGTGACGCCGCCGGCGAGCGCGCCGCGGAGGACGAAATTCAAGGCGTGCAATTGGGGCAGTTCGTAGCGCAGGACGTCGCCGCCCATCTGCGGGCCGAAATGCGCCGCCACACGCTCCGCCGTCACCTCTTGCAGGATCAGCGGCCAATGCTCCGCGCGATAGGCGATGACGGAGATATTGCAGGTATCCCCTTTGTCCCCGGTTCGAGAATGGGCGATGTCTCGCAGCATCATCTCAGCTCTCCAACATTGTCACGGTTTGAGACACCAGACTTTCGGGAATGAAGGTCGATCCGATGGCCACGACCTCCCTCGCCTGTTTGGTCACGCCGCCGCCGCCATACGGGCCATTCAGGTACAGACTTTCGACCTCTTCGCCGATCCTTAGCGCGTCCTCCCGGCTTTCGCAGCGCGCCGCGAACCGCATTCTGACTTCGCGCGGCGGCGCCTGGGAGACGTTCCCCGGCAGAACCGAATTGACGCCGATAAGCTCCCCCCGGCTCTCCAGAACCTTCGGGCCCAATTCGGCCAGGCGTTGGGTAACGAGATCTATCGCCAGACGGCCGCGTTCTTCGGCCCGCGGTCCGGCATAGGAAATCTGGCCCTCGCCGATCCAGCCGTCGACGTAACCGACGGAAACTTTCAGCAAACCCGTGCGCTCGCGCCCCGTGGCCCCTTCCACGGCAACACGGTTCTCGCCGTCCTGCCGAAAACGAGTTTGCGAGAAATCGGCAATGACGTCCGGCTGAAAATAGGCGGATGGATCGTGAACTTCATAAAGCAGTTGTTCCGTGCAGGTCGCGGTGGACACGAGGCCGCCGCTGCCGTCGACCTTGGTGACGATAGCACTTCCGTCGGCCTGAACCTCCGCCAGGGGATAGCCGATATGCAGCATGTCCGGCACATCCTTCACGCCGGGATCGGCGAAATAGCCACCGCTGACCTGCGCCGCACATTCCAGCAGATGACCGACCAGCGTACCCCGGCCCAGGGCGGCCCAATCGTCCCGCGCCCAGCCGAATTCATGGACCAGCGGCGCCAGGAACAGAACCGGGTCCGCCGCCCTACCGGTGATGACGATATCCGCCCCTTGCTCCAGCGCATCGACGATCCCGTCGATGCCGGTATAGGCGTTTGCGGAAACGAGCTTGTTGCCAAGCTCGGAAACCGGACGGTCGCTTTCATCCAGCCGGTAGTCGCCGTCGAGGATCCGGTCGAGCACGTCGTCCCCGGTGACTGCGGCGATGCGCACCCCCTTGATGCCCATTTCCCGCGCGACGCGCCGGGCCGCTTCGGCGGCCGCCTTGGGATTGGCGGCCCCCATATTCGTGACGATGCGCGTGCCATTGGCCTTTGCCGCCGGCAAAACTGCCTTTATGCGGCGTGTTAACATGGGGTCGAAACCGGCTGACGGATCGTGCATTTTTTCTTGTTGCGCAAGCGCGATTGTGCGTTCGGCGAGGCATTCGAATGCCAGGTAATCAAGGCGGCCCTTTTTGGCCAATTCCACGGCAGGTTCTATACGGTCGCCTGCGAACCCGGCACCGGATCCGATTCTTATAGTTTTCATTGCACCATTTCTCTTCTTCGGCGTCCGATACTGTATCCACCGATCAGGATCGCGCCGGCGATGAACGGCCCCAGGGGGTTCGGCCAGATGGCGATCACGATGGCGGTGCCGTACAGGCAGATATCCACCAACCGTATCCCGATCAACCGCGTCCCGGATAACAGGCCGGGCACGGAGACGACGAGGACCAGTCCCGAAACCAACGCCTCAAGCACGGAAAGCGCCCCGCCACGCATCGTCATCCCCGGATACAGTAAAAATGTAAAAGGCACGATATAGGTCACCGCCCCCAACCGTACTGCTTCGATCGCGGCTGGCAACCAATCCGTTCTCGCGATCCCGGCACCAACGAAAACCGCCACGCAGACTGGCGGCGTGATGACGGAGATGGTCGCAAAATAGAAGACGAAAAGATGCGCAGCCAACGGGTCTATGCCCACCGCGATCATTGCCGGCGCCAGGACCGCGGCGACCAGCACATAGGCCGCCGTGGTCGGCAGGCCCATTCCCATGACCAGACAGACGAGCCCGACGATCAGCGAGACCAGTATGGCCGAATCGCCGGCCAGCGTCACGATCAGCGAGGAAAGCGTAACGCCGATGCCGGTCATATTGATCATCGATACGAGGATCTGCGCACCCGCCAGCAAGACGCCGATGATAACCATGCCGCGCCCCGCATCCGCCAAACCGTCGACGATCATGCCGGCCATCGCCCGCAAAGGGGTTTGCCCCAGGCGGACAAGAACGAAGGCCAGCAGCAAACCGCAGATACCGTAGAAGGCGGAAGTGGAAATCGACCGCCCGAGCCAGATCCCGATGCCAAGCCCGCCCAATGCGCAGAGGACGGGCAGGACACGGCGCGGCTTCACGATCGTCGACCAGGGCGGCAGTTCATCCTCCGGTACGACGGCAAGCGACCGGCGCACCGCGATCATGTGAACAGTGACGAAGACCGAAACATAGAACAGCACCGCTGGGATGATCGCGGCAAGGATGATCGTGAGGTAGGAAACGCCCAGTATCTCCGCCATCACGAAGGCGGCCGCGCCCATGATCGGCGGCGCAATCTGACCGCCGGTCGAGGCCACCGCCTCGACCGCCGCGGCGAGCGGGGCTGGATAGCCCAGCCGCTTCATCATCGGAATGGTGAAATTGCCCGTCGTCGCCACATTGGCGACGGCGGAGCCCGAGATCATCCCGAACAGCCCGCTGGCGATGGTCGCGATCTTGGCCGCGCCGCCCGGCTGGCGCCCACCGAGCCGCATTGCGAGATCCATGAAGGCCTGGCCCCCGCCCGTATGCAGCAGCAAGGCCCCAAAAAGAACGAAGGCGGCAATCACCGTTGCCGCGATGCCGGTCAACATGCCCCAAACGCCCAGATCGCCGAGGAAGATCGTCTCCGTCACGAAGGCGATGTCGAACCCGCGATGCTGAAGCGCGCCCGGCAGGTATTGTCCGAACAGGGCATAGGCAATGCCGCTCGTGACCAGGATCGGGAAGACTGGACCGACGGTGCGCCGCCCCAGTTCCAGAACCGCAACCACGAGACCGCCGGTCAGGGCGATATCGACCGTTTCCGCCCAGGGAAGGGTCGTCATGATCTTATTGTAGTGCACGACCACATAGGCGCAGGCCGCCACGGTGACGGCGGTCAACAGCAGGTCGACGATCGCCCCTAGGGGCCGCCATTTCCTGCCGGCGCCGAGAGGGTATAGCGCAAAACCGAGCGCCGTTGTCAGAGCCAGGAATACGGCGCGCTGGATCAACCCCTCGAACGGCCCGGTTGCGGCCGTATAGAAGACGAAACAGCCGACGAGGACGGCCAAGCCCTGTTGCACTCTTTCAAACCCGAATTTGGGAACCATGGACTTGGCCGTCCCGCCTGGATCAATTGGCCGGCTTCAGCTTGGCCGGAAGGTCGTAGCCGTTCTCGGCGAACCAGCGCGCGGCGCCGGGATGCAGCGGCACCGTACCGTATTGCAGCGTCAATTCGGCAAGATTAACGCCCTTGACGCTGGCCATGGCGTTACCCTGGACCGAGGTATCCTCCATGACGGCCTTGACGATCTTGTAGGCGTCCTCTTCCGACAGGTCCGCGCCGGCGGCGACGCCAACGCCGAAACTCCATGTCCTGTAAGCAGGAACCCCATCGGCGGCTCCGGCGGGAATATTGACCACGGAAATGTCCGGCATTTCGGCGATCAGCTTATCCGCCTGGGCGTCGCTCAAGCCCAGGATACGGATCGGCGTCTGGGTCGCGATATCCATCGTCGAGGAGTCGAGTTTCAGGCCGGCGCCCGATTTGACGTAACCGGCGACCCTGTTGTCCTTGATGGCCCCGACGATATCCGTTGTGGAACCGCGCACGTAGTCGGCGGCAAGGCCCAACGTGCCGAAGACCGCTTCGGTCGTCGCTTCAGTGGCCGAACCCTTGATGCCGGGATTGAAGCGCACGCCACTCAACCCTTCGAGGGTCTCGACACCCGCGTCGGCGCGGGTCACGACATTCTGCGGCGCGCCGGTATAAACCCACAGCAAGGACAGTTTCTGAGGATTGCCGTCGAACTTATTGGTACCCGCAACCGCATGCTGGACCACATTCGTGGTCACCAAGCCAAGATCGACCTGGCCGCGTTCCATACGGCGGATATTGTCCAGCGTCGCCCCAGTCTCGACAACCGTCGCGCTCAGTCCGTCCGACTTGTCGTTTATCAACTGTCCGACGGCCACAAAATAACCGTAATGGCTGGACGAGGCCGAGGTCGATCCAACCAGCAGGTTCTTGTCCGCTGCGGTCGCGCTGCCGGCGATGCCAAATGCTATGGTGGCGCCCAAAAGCGCCCGAGTGATGGTATTCATGCTTTCCTCCCTTTTCCGACCTGTTTTTCAGGCTCGCAGGGAACGATAGCGCGGAAACTTTATTGCTAGAATTTCCAATAATTCTATTATTGTTGCATGAATCGCAATTATCCAGATCTGCGCGACTGCCATACCTTCATGGCCGTCTATCGCCACGGTTCTTTTCGCCGGGCCTCGGAAGAGCTTGGCCTATCGCCCTCCGCCTTGTCACGGCAGATCGTCGCCCTGGAGGAAACCATCGGCGCACGCCTGTTCAATCGCGATACGCGGAATGTATCTCCCACCGACCAGGGCGCTGCCTTCGCCACCCTGGCCGAAAGGATGCTGAATGTCGCAGATCTGGAGATGTCGGATTTCCAGGCCTATCTTTCCGCGCGCCACGGACGGCTGGTCATCGCCGGATTGCCGTCGGTCACGGCCGGGCTGCTGCCGCGCCTACTGACCCGGTTCAAGGCGGCGCATCCGAACGTGGATGTCCGCGTGTTGGACGCCCTGTCGGACAGCGTTCTGCATGCCGTTGAAGATGGTGAAGCGGATATCGGCTTCACCGCTGCGACAGTCAGCCCGCGCAGCCGTATTTCCTTTCTGCGCCTCTTGGAGGACCGCTTTATCGCGATCGGCAGGCCAGACGGCGCGTTGGCGGAGGACAGGCCCTACTCCTGGCAGGAAGTCGTGAACATGCCCTTCATCGCCATGGCCAAGGGTACCAGCGTCCGGGAACTGGTGGACTGGGCTTGTCAACGCATCGGCCATCCACTGGAACCGCAATACGAGGTTTCCCACCTCGCCACCGCCGGCGCCTTGGTCAGCGAGGGGCTCGGCATCACCGCCCTGCCTGAATTGACGCTACCGGTCCTTGGAAATTGGGGACTGATTCAACGGCCAATCGCCGATTTCGGCACCGAGCGACGAATAGGACTGATCTGGCGTGCTGGACAAATACTCTCTCCCAGCGCCAGTGCGTTCTTGACCGTCGTCCGCAGCAACCTGACCGAAGAACCGGCCTAGCCCCGGCACGGCCCGTGGAACGGGAGCAGCCAAGTTCGTTGCACAACGCTCAATGAAAATCGGCCGGCACTGCACAGCTCTTACAGGAACTCGAGCATCGCCTCGCGCTCTTCCGCATAGACCGTGTAGAAGCTGCGCTCCCATTCCTTCATCTTGAAATCCAGATAGATATCGCGGAACGCCTCCCCGAATGTCTCGACGACCAGCGGATCCGTCTCGAACCCTTCCAGCGCTTCCAGAAGCGTCCTCGGCAAACGGCGGATGCTGCCCCCTTTGACCTTATGGACGCCCTTGGCCGACGCCTTGCCCAGGCTTTGGTAGAGGTTCTGATTGAAGGGACGGCCCGGATCTGCCTGTTCGCCGATGCCTTCCAGTCCTGCACGCAGGGACAGCGCGGCGGACAAATAGAAATTGGCCGCCATGTCCGGTGCGCGATTTTCGATGCAGGGTCGGCTCATCGGCAGGCGCAGCATGGCTGACCGATTGTTGTCGCCGTAGCAGCGCAGCACAGGCGCCCAGCTCATATCCGGCATCGCGCCCTGGGCCAGCAGCCCCTTGTAGGAATTGTGCGTCGGACAGGTGATGGCCGACAGCGCCTGGGCGTGGTCGAGCAATCCCGCGACGAAGTGGTAGCCGAGGTCGGGAAAAGCGATGCCGTGCGTGTCGGCCAAGGCCCCCGTCCCCACCGCGTCCCGGTCGAACAGGTTCTTGCCGGTTTGGACATCCGCAAGCGACATGTTGAAATGCGCACCTGACCGGAAGTCGGTCGAATAAGGTTTCGGCATGAAAGAGGCGACCATGCCATGTTGCTGCGCGATCGACTTCGCCATCAGGCGGAAAAAGGTGACGCGGTCCGCCATGGTCAGCGCATCGGCATAGTCGAAGTCGGTTTCGAACTGTCCCCTACCGCCTTCCGCATCGAAGGAATAGACACCCCAGCCAAGCTCGTTCATCGCCACCACCAACGGATCCAGGAAGGACGCCGCCTGGATTGTCTGGTTTACATCATATGCCGGGCACGGCCCCTTGAAAGGCCGTTCCTGGACCGGTTCGATTCCATCCTCGGTCTTGCGATAGACGTAGAACTCCGTCTCGATACCCAGATTGAAGACGTAGCCCTGCTTCGCCGCTTCAGCGACCGCCTTCTTCAGGATGGTGCGGGAGCAATTGGCATACGGTTCACCGTGGTAATAGAGGTCCGCCGCGAACCAAGCGAAGCGCCGGTCCCACGGCAGGACCGTCATGGTGCTCAGATCCGGAACGGCCGCGCATTCGTCCTGTTCCGGGCCGATCAGCCCCATCCCATCCATCGCGCCGACGGTGAACAGTTCCGACCCTTTGGCCATCTTCTCGAACTTGTCGATCGGAACGGTCTTGGCCTTCGGCACACCGTTCACGTCGACATAGGCCGCGAAGCAGTATTTGACGCCGCGTTCTTCCAACTTCCGTTTGGTTTCGGCAATCAAGGCCGGGTCGTTCACCGTCGCTTCACTCATGGAGTACCCCCAAAATCGGCTTAAAGGATTATGGGGACGATCAGCAAAAAGAAGGCCATTTCCGGGCGATGACACCTCGATGATACTAAGCCTTTGATTTCCGTGGCCCGGCACATTGATCTTGCTTAACACAGCAAATGACTATTTTTTATGCTTGCCTATTTAATGGGCATTAATTCGAATTGTTGAGTCCAAAGAATAGGCATCCAACGATGCTGTCCGGAAAAAAACATAGTAGAATCAAACAGAACTGCGCTGGCATATCCATTGCTCTTTCCAATTCATCCGCATGAGGCGGAACCGCCTCGAAACGCGGCCAGGAAACAGCGCAGGAATCCACATGCCCCGTTGGGATCTGATGACCAGTAAAGAGATCGGCGTCGCCATCGCGTCGGGCATCGACCTCGCCATATTGCCGGTTGGGGCGACGGAGCAGCACGGCCCTCATCTGGCCAGCGGGTGCGACACCATTTCGGCCGAGACGATTGCGGTCCTGGCATCCGAGAAAAGCGGCGCCTTGGTACTGCCCGGTATTCCTTACGGATGCTCCCTTGGCCATACCGACAAATGGCCCGGCACCCTGTCGCTTCACCCGATGACGCTGACCCAGGTCGTCCTGGAATGCTGTCGGTGGTTGGAAAAGAGCGGCATCCGGAAAGTGCTTCTGCTGTCCGGACACGCCACCAACGACCCGCCTTTACGGAGCGCGATCCTCCAGCTCCGCTACGAGCTTCCGGACAGCCGCTATGCGACGATGGGGCTTTGGGAAATTTCCCGCCGGGCGCGCGAGCTGTATCTGCGCGACGGTGACGACATTCACGCCAACCGCGGCGAAACATCCATCCTGATGCATCTGCGGCCGGAAATGGTCCGCCCGGAAAAGGCGGAGGACGTCGGCGACGTCACACCCGGCAAGGTCTTTTCATACGCCATGCCCGCGACCACGCCCAACGGCGTCGTCGGGCGGCCGTCCGAGTCGACCGCCGCCGACGGGGAAATGATGGTGCAAGCGATCGTCGAGGATCTGGAAAACTGGATTGAAAAGGCGCTGTCCGAAGGGTGGCCGGCTGTGCCGGAAGCCTGCGGACCGGTAGCTGCCGAATGAATGATGCAACGCAATCGACACGGGCGCGCCGTTAACAAGCGCCGGACAAGCAGGGAAGAGAAACGGCCCAAAGCCAAGTTTCACGCGGGGAAAACCCCGCGATCTGTGGAGAAGGAGAGTTTTACATGCTGACCAATACGTTATCGCCCAAGAGGTTCTCGGTAGGGAAAATGGCTTCGGCCGTCGCCATCGCCGCGGCCTTGCTGACGGGCGCCGTCGGGGCCGCGGAAGCGAAGACCTATAAGTTCGCCTACAACATCTATGTCGGGTTCATGCCCTATGGCTGGATGGAGAAAAGCGGCATCCTGGACAAATGGGCGAAGAAATACGGCGTCGATATCGAAATGATCCAGGTCAACGATTATGTCGGCGGCATCAACCAGTTCACCGCCGGTGAGTTGGACGGCATGGCCGTCGCCTCGATGGACGGACTGACCATCCCGGCGGCAAGCGGCGTCGATACCTCGATCGTGCTGGCCGGCGACTTTTCGAACGGCAATGACGGGGTTCTCTCCAAATCCGCTTCCGACATCAAAGCGCTTAAAGGCGAGACCATTCACCTCTTCGAATTGACCGTGTCGCACTATCTGCTGTCGCGGGCGCTTGAACTGAACGGAATGTCCCTGCGTGACGTGAAGACCGTCAACATCACCGACGCCGATATCGCCCCCGCCTATATGGGCTCCGACGAAATCGTCCATGCCGTCACCTGGAACCCGATGCTGCTGCAGATGGAAACCAAGGTCGCCGGCACGAACCGCATTTTCGACAGCGCCTCCACGCCGGAAGAAATTGTCGACGTGATGCTGATGCATACCGAGACTGTCAAGGAACACCCGGAAGTGGCCAAGGCCCTTGTCGGTGCCTGGTATGAAACGATGGCGATCATGAACGGTGGCGACGCCGCCGCTGAATCCATGATCGCGGACCTCGCCGACATGTCCGGCGGATCCGTCGCGGAATACAAGGCCCAGCTCGACAGCACCAAGATGTATTACGATCCGGCCGAAGCACTCGATCTCATGAACTCCAAGCGTCATCAGAAGACCTGGGACTTCGTGCGGACCTTCTCCTTCGATGTCGGCCTGTTCGGCGAAGCGGCCGCCTCGGCCGATTTCATCGGCATCGAGTTCCCGGACGGCACCGTCCTGGGCGACAAGGGCAATATCCAGCTGCGCATCAATTCGACCTTCACCGAAATGGCGGTGAAGGGCGAACTCTGATCGCTGGTCGAAAAGGAGCACCGGTGCGGCCAAGGCTTCGGCCGCACCGGCTTCCACGACCTGCCGTCCACAACCGCTCTCGCATTCTTTATTTTTGAAGGTCAGGATCATGCGTCGCGCCATCAACTACGTACCGGATCGGCATAGCGGTCTACTTCTGGCGATCGTACCTTTCGCGTTCCTGCTCGGCGCCTATTTCATCGGTTCGGACGCGCGCCTCAGCGTCAACCCGGATGACAAGCTGATGCCGGGCCTGACGGCATTCATCGACGCCATCAACGCGCTGGCCTTCACGGAGAACCGGCGTACCGGCGAGTTCGTCTTCTGGACCGATACGCTGATCAGCCTGCAACGCATCTTCATAGGCCTGTCGATCTCGACCGTCATCGCAGTAGTGTTGGGACTGCCGATCGGCCTGCTGCCCTATCTGAACAGATTGTTCGGTCCGTTCATGGCGGCCTTCTCGCTCATCCCGCCGCTAGCCGTCCTTCCCATCCTTTTCATCATTTTTGGATTGGGCGAGCTGTCGAAGGTCGTTCTTATCATCTTCGGGGTCGCCCCCTTTCTGATCCGTGACATGGCCATGGCCACGGTTGCGATTCCGAAAGAGCAACTCATCAAGGCGCAGACATTGAGCGCCTCCAGCTGGCAAATCCTGATCCACGTCATTTTCCCGCAAGTTTTGCCGCGACTGTTCGACTCTCTCCGTTTGATGTTGGGCGCGACCTGGCTGTTCCTGATCGCCGCGGAAGCAATCGCTTCCGAAGGCGGGCTCGGATACCGGATATTCCTCGTCCGGCGTTACCTCGCCATGGATGTCATCCTTCCTTATGTCGCGTGGATTACCCTGCTGGCTTTCCTGATGGATTACTTTCTGATGTTGGGTTCACGCGCCCTGTGCCGCTGGCACCACATCCGATAAGACGGAAAAGGATCGACGCGGCATGACCGAAATCACCATCAAAAACGTCTTCAAGGAATATAACGGCGTTCCGATCCTGGAGCGCGTTACCGCAACCCTGCCGGATCATGAATTCTGTCTGATCCTGGGCTCGTCCGGCGCGGGCAAGAGTACGTTGCTCCGCATGTTGCTTTCCCAGGAAACGGCGACACGCGGCGAGATCCTGATCGACGGCGAACCGATCGACGTCGAACCGCAACAGGACCGCGGCGTCGTCTTTCAGCGGTATTCCGTATTTCCGCATAAGACAGTGCTGGACAACGTGATGGCCGGGCCGAGCTTTCGTGACTCGCGCTTCTTCGGCCGCCTATTCGGCGCCCGCAAGGCCAAGCTGCGGGACCGGGCGATGGAGCTTCTGGAGCAGGTCGGGTTGTCGGACGCGGCGGATAAATTTCCCGCTCAACTCTCGGGCGGGATGCAGCAGCGCCTCGCCATCGCGCAGGCTCTGATCATGGAACCAAAGGTGCTGTTGCTGGATGAGCCCTTCGGCGCGCTTGACCAAAGCACAAAGAAATCCATGCATAAATTGATCCTGGATCTTTGGAATGCGAACAAGATGACCATCGTCATGGTGACCCATGACATACAGGAAGCCTTCACACTGGGCACCCGCGTGTTGATGGTGGACAAGGCACGGCGCGACCCACAGGCCCCGGAAGCTTACGGATCCACCATCGTGCATGACTTGCGGCTCGACCCTGCCCTAAAAGCTCCGTTGGAGCCCGGCGAGAGCGAGGAGCATATGAGCATGGAGGACATCTTCCTGAAATGGGCCGGACGCATGGACCATGCGGTCGTCGCAAATGCCGGCCTGGCATCCGCCTCCCCCTCTGTCGCCACCGCCGCCCCAGAGTCCGACCTGGAGTCCGACCCGGTCCACGATCCCGCCAAGGCAGTGGCCTAACCGAATGACCCAACCGTCGAGGCACGACATGCCGCTTGCCGGCAAGGTCTTCGCAGTGACCGGGGGCGCGCGAGGGATCGGGGCCGCGATCTGCACAACCCTGAAAGCCCGCGGCGCAACGGCGATTGCTCTGGATATCAATCCTGTGGGCGCGCCAGAACAGGAAATCGTAGCCTGTGACGTGAGCGACGAACCCTCCATCCTGGCTGCCTTCTCGACACTGCACGAGACCCATGGGCGCTTGGACGGCGTTGTGTGCAACGCAGGGATCATGCTCGAGAAGCCGGTTGCAGAAACCACGTTGGCGGATTTTGACCGTGTCATCGGCGTCAATTTACGCGGTGTGTTCCTGGCCGTGAAATGCGCCCTGCCCTATTTCCGAAAAGGCATGGCGGACGCGGACAAGCCGCGCATCGTCAATGTAGCGTCCGAACTGGGCCATCTGGGGCGACCGGAATACACCGCCTATTGCGCCAGCAAGGGCGGCGTCATCAGCCTGTCACGCGCGCTGGCGCGGGAGTTGGCGCCCGACATCCTGGTCAATGTACTGGCCCCCGGCCCGACAGACACAGACATGCTGCGCGCGGAAAAAAACTACGATAGTTGGGTGAAGGACGGCGAAGGCATACCCCTGGGGCGGGTCGCCACCGCCGAGGAAGTCGCCCTGGCCGCCGCGTTTCTGTGCGGCCCGGATTCCCGGTTCATGACCGGCACCATCGTCGACGTCAATGGCGGCGCAGCGATGTACTAAGGCGGCCTTTGCCAGAAGGTCCGACTAGCCCGCCTTTTTCTCCAAATGAAAGCGTCCGAACTGGTTCGTCTCCAGCGATCCGTCGGGAAGGTCGGCATCCTTCAGGTATTTGAAAGTCTGGATGGTCTGTGCGACCAGATGGTCGCCGGCGGAGATCGGCCCGTATTTGGTCTCCGTTCCTTGCGCGATCAATTCGGGCAAGGGCGCGACAATGGTTTCGTAGTCCGTCGCGAAGAAGAGCGGGAAGGAATAACGTTCCTCGTTGACCCGATCGACACGATGGGAATTGGCGATGTAGATGCCGTTCGACCAGTTCTCCAGCATGTCGCCGATATTGATAACGAAGGTCCCCTCCACCGGCGGCGCATCGATCCATTCTCCATCGTTGCGCAGCACCTGCAATCCGGGCGCTGTGGGCAGCAGGATCGTGAAGAGTTCATAATCCGTATGAGCGCCGATGCCCATGCGCTTTTGCTTCGCCTGTTGTTCGGCGGTGGTAACCTTGTCGGTTTCCCAATAATGGATCAGGCGCAACTGGCTGGTCGGTTTGTTGACATGTTTCACGAAGGTCTCTTCCGGCACGCCGAGCCCCAGAGCGAAGGCGCGCAAGAGTTCCTTGCCAAGGTCCAGCACCGCCGTGTAGTAGCGATCGACGGCAGCCTTATAGTCCGCAACTTCTTTCGGCCAGGCATTGGGACCCAGCATTCTGTTCCCGGCCAAATAGTCCTGGTCGTCGGCGGGCAGGTCCAGCGCCGTGTCGAAGGCTTCTTTGAGGTCGCCGCCGCCTTCGCCATAAAATTCCTCACCTTGGGGAACATAGCCGCGGTGGTTCGAAGACTTGCCGATATAATAGTCCATCTTGGTGTCGATCGGCAGCGCGAAGAGCGCCTTCGCAGCCTGCTTCAACCCGTCCACCGTCTTCTCCGGAACGCCGTGCCCGGCGATGTATATGAAGCCCACGTCACGCGCGGCGCGGTCCAGTTCCGTCACCGCGGCCATCCGTTCATCCGGGTTAGTCGACCTTAGGCCGGAGACATCGACAAGGGGGATCTCGGAGAAATTGGTGCGTGCTTTTGTCATGGCCGTGTCCAACGCATTCGAGCTGTTTAATGACAGTGTCATTTTGCAGCGCAACACAGCCCTTGTCCAATACTGACTGGTTCAACATTATGACCAGGACGGAAAAATATTGCGGCGCACCACGCCTGTTTTGACGGAAGGCTGTTCACTGTGATCTCTCTGACCGGAAAAACCGCGCTGATTACCGGCGGCAGCCGCGGCATCGGCTACGGCATCGCCGAACGTTTCCTGGAAGCGGGAGCGCGGTTGCATATCCTGTCGGAAACCGATGCCGCACTGGCGGCCGCCGATACGTTGGGGAACCAAGCGACCGGGCATGTTTGCGACATCACCAAACACGAGGATATCGCCAGTCTGACCGCCTGTCTGGGACCCGTCGACATTCTGGTCAACAATGCCGGGTTGGAGCGGATCACCGCGCTGACGGAGATATTCGATCCGGCCCCTGTGGTGGAGGAGACATTCCGGCGGATCATGGAAATCAACGTGACCGGCACCTTCCTGCTGACCCGCGCAATCCTGCCATCGATTCCAAACGGCGGCACGATCATCAACACCGCGTCGATCTGGGGACGGACGGGCCCGGCCTGGTATTCCGCCTATGCCGCTTCCAAGCACGCGGTCATCGGGCTGACCCGGGTTTGGGCACGTGAACTTGGCCGGCGCGGCATCCGCGTCAATGCCGTCTGTCCGGGATGGGTCGAGACGGAACCCGCAATGTTGTCATTGGAACGCCTTTCCGACGCAACCAGCCGCGACCCCGACGACTTGCTCAACGAGATCGTCTCGGCCCAGGACCTGCCCGGATTGATGAAACCGTCGGATGTGAGCGGTCTATATGTCTTTTTGGCCAGCGATCTCGCGGCCAGCATCACCGGGCAGGCGATCAATGCCGACCGCGGCGAATATCAAGGATAATGCCACCGCCGGCGTGCTTTCAACCGGCCTTCAAGGCCGTGGCGACGTCGGCGCAGGTCGCGATCCAGCCAAACAGGTGCCCCTCGCTTTGGATGATCGCCATGGTCGCATCGTGCAGCGCCGTATCGAAGCTGGCACAGCCGTCGGCCAGGGTCAGGCAGCGGTAGCCTCTGTCCACTGCTTCCCGCAAAGTCGACTGCACGCAGCACTGCGTGGTTACGCCGCCGATGATCAGATGCGTGATCCCACGCGCCCGAAGGCGCAGGTCGAGGTCCGTTGCGTAGAAAGCGCCAAACCCCGGCTTGTCTATGACCCACTCGCCCGGCTCAGGCTGCAGTTCGTCAATGAAATCGTGGCCGCGCTCGCCGCGGATGAGATACCGCCCCATACTCCCTTCCACGCCGATTTCAGCGCCGGCGTCCCGGCTGCGTTCGCGCTTCACCTCGTTGAGGTCGGAAAGGTCGGGAACATGTCCCTCGCGGGTGTGGGCGACGGTCATTCCCGCGTCCCGCGCCGCTTGCAGCAGCCCTCGCAACGTCGGCACGATCGCCTGAACCGGCCCGCTTTCACCGTTTGCCTCGACATTGTCGATAAAATCCCGCTGCATGTCGATCAGCAGCAACGCCGTCTTCTTCGGCGGGAAACTGTAAATGCGATCGGCGAAGGCGGGGACCGTGATCATGCCTAAGACTCCAAAGTCGAAAATCGATTGGCAAACCGGCCCGGTGCCGGACAGGTACCGGGGCCTGTGGCGCCGTCGCCTGTTGGTCGACGAGGACGGAAGCCGCGACGCAGACACCATAGTCTGGTGGTTGCAGACCGGGCAACTATTCGCCGACATCCGCCTTCCCGCGGATCGCGACGCTTTGGACGGCGCCACCCGTTTTGCCGATTTGGACGAAGCGGGCCTTTCCCGCCTGGCCCGGCAGGACGGCTTTGCAGGCACACTGGAATGGACGGAGGACGCCTGCGCCTGGCGCCGCAGCATCGACTATCGCCCCCTGCCCGGCCCACTCGACGAAGGCATGATGAAGGAAGAAGCGCCGGGATTGATGATCGAGCGCGGATTGCACCGCGGCTATTTGGAGGAATGGGAACAGTCCCTTCCCGCTGACGTGCTTATGGACGAGTGGATCTGGCATCACGGATGGGACCGGACCACATTTCTGAAAATCGGCGATGCTTTCATGCTCGCCGACGACCGGCGCGCCTCGACGCCGAACGGTCAGAGCTTCGAAGCCGACGTGCTGGCGGCGATCGGTGACGAGGCTGCATTGGCGGGTCTTCTGGACTGCGAGATTTCATTCGGCAAGGTCGAAGCAAACGGGGAATGGCGGATAACACTTTCGACGCTTCCCTGGCAGACCGGGAAAATCGTCGCACCGGCCTGAAGCCGCATTTTTTTGCACTGCAGCACTTCCCTTTTTTTCAAGGGTCGGTATACTTCGCGTTCAAAGATTGCGGCTAGGGTTCCGGTTGTTTTTCAAGGCAACGTCTGGACCGAGAGCCGACGCCCGGTCCCTCTTCAGACCGGGTCCACGGCGGGATAAAAGCCCGGGAGGTCATAGTGGTGCTGCGGTGCGCCCTACCTCCGAGACGTCGTGTCTCCCGGATACCAGGGCCGCCCCGTTCAGCACCGAGCTAGAATTGCCGACCGCCCTTCGAAGGGACCGTTCGGCGACGATGAGGGAGGCGCTGATGACGGCCGAAACAGCGAGCATTGACGAGCTGAAAGCACGTTATGCCGCATTGAAGGAAACCGGGCAGAAGGAAGGCGAGTTCGAGGCCAAATTGGCCGCCGCGCCCTCCGCCCCCGTTACCATCCCCGACGATAGGGTCCACAAACGGGATACGGTGCCGGGTGGCTGGTATTGGACCGCCAACATCAACCGGGGCCAAACGCTGCGCATCGTCAACACCCATGCGACACCAAGTGTCGCCCTTCAGATATGGAACCGGCACGACCCGTCCGATCGCTTCAATTCTGCCGATACGATCAAGGTTCAGTGGACCGCGCGGGTCGGCAAGGGTCGCGTGCTGCTTTCCGATATGGGGCGCGCCATGATGGCGATCACCGAAGACACCTGCGGCTTCCATGACTGTGTCGCAGGCCATTCAACGCCAATAACGAACGAAAAGAATTATGGCCAAGCCACCCTGCGCAACAGTCCCGGCCCCGTTCGCAACAGCCGCGACAATTTCCGGATCGCCGCTGCCAAACTGGGTTTGAGTAAGCGAGACGTCCATCAATCCTTTTGCGCCTTCGCCCCTGTCGTCACCGGCACGGACGGTGCTTTGCAATGGCAGGACGAGGGATTGAAACCGGGTGCGTTCATTGACCTGCGATCCGAGATGGACGTCGTCGTTTGCCTGTCGAACTGTCCGCATCCCTTGGCGCCGGGCGGCAGCTACGAACCGCAACCGGTCGACGTCATCCTGTGGGACGCAGGCCCGGTCACGGTGGACGATCTGTGCCGGAACGGCACGGCGGAAGCCATCCGCGCCTATGAGAACACGGATCCCCTATTCGACTGACGCCGCCCCAATTTGCCGCGGCGCGGCGGGCGGAGACCGCCCTGCATGACCGCCGCCGGGAGATGAGAAATGACCACATTGAGTAATTTGAAACCGGAAGACGCCAGTGGGCGCTTTGACGTGGCCGCCAATGCCCCGTTTTCGACCATCGTGAAAAAGGGACAGACCATTCGCATCGTCGACAGCTTCGGACAACAAGCCGTCGATACCCTGTTCTACAACGCCGAGGACACGGATGAGCGCTATTCGGCCCACGATACGGTCACGGCGCAGGGGGCCGCCTATATTACGACCGGCTCCAAGGTTCTATCGAACGAGGGCAATGTGATGTTGACCGTGACCGCCGATACGGTGGGCCATCACGACACGTCGGCCGGCGCCTGTTCGGTGGAATCCAATACCGTCCGTTTCGGCCATCACACCCGCTATATGCACGCCTGCCGCGAGAACTTCGTTCTGGAAGCCGGCAAGTACGGCATGGAGAAACGGGACATTGTGCCTAACATCAACTTCTTCATGAACGTGCCGATCGAGCCTGACGGCAAGCTCGCCATTGTCGATGGCTTGTCGGAGCCGGGCAACTACGTCGAACTGAAGGCGGAGATGGATGTGATCTGTCTTATTTCCAATTGTCCGCAAGTGAACAACCCGTGCAACGGTTTCGACCCGACGCCGGTCGAAATCCTGATTTGGGATTGAACGCACGGATGATCGGCAAAGTCCTTATCGCTAACCGCGGGGAAATTGCGGTCCGGATTATCCGGACCTTGCGCGAACTCGGCATCCCCTCGGTCGCCGTCTATTCAGACGCCGACCGCCACGCGGCGCATGTACGCCTTGCCGATGAAGCAGTTCATATCGGACCCGCGCCTGTCTCCGAAAGTTATCTCAACCGGGATGCGATCCTGGACGCGTGCAAAAAAACCGGTGCCGGTGCGGTTCATCCCGGTTACGGATTCCTGTCGGAAAACCCGGATTTCGCCGAGCGTCTGGAGGCGGACGGCATCCACTTCATTGGCCCGACGCCGGGCCAGATGCGGTTGTTCGGCCTGAAGCACAGCGCCCGCGAGGCGGCGGCAAGCAGCGGCGTACCGCTGCTGCCGGGAAGTGGATTGGTCGCGTCGCTGGACGAGGCAAAGGCGGAAGCCGCGCGCATCGGCTTTCCGGTGATGCTGAAAAGCACGGCGGGCGGCGGCGGTATCGGATTGCAGCTTTGCGAAAGTGCGGAAGACCTACCCACCCTGTTCGAGACCGTCCGCCGGTTGGCCCAATCGAATTTCTCGGACCCTGGTGTCTTCATCGAAAAATACATCGCCCATGCCCGCCATGTGGAGGTGCAGATATTCGGTGACGGCACGGGACGCGTCGTTTCGCTGGGCGAACGCGACTGTTCCCTTCAGCGGCGGAATCAGAAGGTCGTCGAGGAAACGCCTGCGCCCGGATTGCCGCCCACCACGCGAACGGCGCTGATCGATGCCGCCCTGTCCCTGGGGCGCTCGGTCGACTACCGGTCTGCGGGGACTGTCGAATTCATCTATGACGGCAAGGCGGACGCCTTCTATTTCCTGGAAGTGAATACGCGCTTGCAAGTGGAGCATCCGGTGACCGAAATGGTTACCGGCATCGACCTTGTCGCCTGGATGGTGAAGCTGGCTGCCGGCGAGATCGACCTGTCACCCTATCCCGACGTCTTGCCGACACTCGGCGCCAGCATGGAGGTCCGTGTCTACTCTGAAGATCCGGGCAAAGGATTCCAACCATCAGCGGGGTCCCTTACCCATGTCGAATTTCCAACCGGCGTTCGCGTTGATACCTGGATCGAAACCGGGTCGGACGTTTCCATGTATTACGATCCGATGCTGGCGAAGGTTATCGTCCATGCGGAGACCCGGGACCAAGCTGCGGACGCATTGGCGGAAGCCCTGCACAGATCGAAAATCTACGGCATTGAGACCAACCTCGCCTATCTCGCCGCGATCGTGGAAAGCGGCATGTTCCGCGACGGCGATGTTTACACCAAGGCGCTGGACGCGTTCACCTTCATACCCGACACGGTGGACGTCCTGTCGCCGGGCACCCATTCCGCCCTTCAGGATTGGCCCGGCCGTGTCGGATACTGGGATGTCGGGGTTCCGCCGTCCGGGCCCATGGATGCGCTCAATTTCCGGATCGCAAATGCTCTGTTGGGAAACACTTCCGACGCGGCCGCGCTCGAAATGACGATGACCGGCCCTACCTTGCGGTTCAACCGGGATACGGTCATGGTTCTTTCCGGCGCCGACTTCCGGGCGGCACTCGATGGCATGCCGGTCGGTCGTTATCAAGTCACCCCAGTTCGACGGGGGCAGACCCTTACCCTAGCGAAAGCATCCGGCGGCGGCGTGCGCGCCTATCTCGCCGTTTCGGGTGGGTTCGACGCACCGCTTTATCTTAACAGCCGGGCAACTTTCGACCTCGGCGGGTTCGGCGGCCATGCCACCGGCAATTTGAAAAGCGGCGACGTGCTGCGCCTGTCCGGCAATGCGGAAGCCCTGGCGGCGGAACAGACCATGCCGGGATCGCATTGGCCGATCCTTCCCGAGGAATGGGAAATCGGCGTCCTGTACGGCCCACACGGCGCGCCCGACTTCTTCACCGAAGAGGATATCGAGACCCTGTTCTCCACCGCCTATGAGGTCCATTTCAACAGCGCCCGAACCGGCGTGCGCCTGATCGGCCCGAAACCCAAATGGGCGCGGCCCGATGGCGGCGAAGCGGGTTTGCATCCGTCGAACATCCACGACAATGCCTATGCGGTCGGTGCGATCGATTTCACCGGCGACATGCCGATAATCCTGGGGCCGGACGGACCAAGCCTTGGCGGTTTCACCTGCCCCGCCGTGGTGGCCAAGGCGGAGCTTTGGAAGATTGGGCAATTGGCGCCCGGCGACCGGGTCCGGTTCCACCGGCTTACCCTGGCCGAAGCGGAGGCCTTGGAGGGACAGCAGGAAACCTTCCTGGACGATCTGCTGGCCCGGCGCGACGTGCACCGCTCCGCCCCGCCTTCCCCCACTATCCTGCGTGTGTCGGGTGTCAGGGAGGATGCCGTTCTGGCCCGCGACGAGAAAGACGGTATCGACGTCCGATACCGCCGCACGGGAGAAGACTATCTTCTCGTCGAATATGGCGAGCAGGAACTGGACCTCGACCTGCGTGTGAAGGCCCATCTGCTGATGGAGCGCGTCCAGGCCGAAAAAATAGACGCGGTCATCGACCTAACCCCGGGGATAAGATCCTTGCAGGTCCATTTCGACAACCGCCGCATCAAGCCCGGCGACATGCTGGCGATGTTGCGTTCGTTCCAGAACGATTTACCGCCGCTCGACGATGTCCGTCTGCCAAGCCGTATCGTCCATATGCCCTTGTCCTGGGATGACGAAAGCACGCGGCTTGCGACAAAACGGTATCAAGACCTAGTCAGGCCCGACGCCCCCTGGTGTCCGTGGAATATCGAATTTATCCGCCGTATCAATGGCTTGGAAAGCGTTGATGACGTCAGGAATATTGTCTTCAACGCGGATTACATGGTTCTGGGTTTGGGGGACGTCTATCTGGGGGCGCCGGTCGCGACACCGGTCGACCCCCGCCACAGGTTGGTTACCACAAAATACAATCCGGCCCGCACCTGGACGCCACAGAACGCCGTTGGCATCGGCGGCGCCTATATGTGCGTTTACGGCATGGAAGGCCCGGGTGGATACCAGTTCGTCGGCAGGACCGTGCAGGTCTGGAATACCCACCGACAGACCGGGAACTTCAAGGATGGCAAACCTTGGCTGCTGCGCTTCTTCGACCGCATCAAGTTCTATCCGGTCGGTCATGAAGAACTTGCCGACATGCGTGACGGGTTCCTGCATGGGGAGGCCCAGTTGAAGATCGAAGACGGCGTTTTCGATTTGGCGGACTACCACCACTTCCGGGCGGATCATGCGGATGCCATCGACACTTTTCAGACCATGCGCCAGAACGCGTTCAACGAAGAACGCGCCCGATGGGAAGCGCAAGGCATTGCCGCCATCGTTGATGAAGCGGACATCGTGCCGGAACCGGTCGGCATAGACTTGGCCGACGGCGCCGCTTTTATCGAAGCGCCCATGAACGGGTCCGTCTGGAAGGTCGATGTCGAGATCGGCGACCGTATCACAGCGGGAGACAAGGTCGCCGTGCTGGAAGCGATGAAAACGGAAATCCGCATCGACTCGCCACAGACCGGATGCATTACCGATATCCTGTGTAAACCGGGTCAGATCGTCCGGCCGGGTGATCCACTCCTCGTCATACAAACGGAGGTTTGAGGCATGAGCGTTGCCGCAAAGATATCTGACCCCATGGACCTGAGCCTAGACACCCTATCAAACGCCTATCACACGGGCTCGCTGACGCCGACCGCACTGGTGGGCCAGCTTATCGAGTCCCTGGATGCCTATGAAGAGGTCGATCCGGCCGTCTGGGTCTACCGAATTCCAAACCAGGATCTTCTCGATCGGGCGAAGGAATTGGAAGCAGTTGCACCGGAACACCGAAGACCACTTTTCGGCATACCTTTCGCGATCAAGGACAATATCGACATTGCCGGGCTGCCCTCCACCATGGGCTGTCCCGAACCGCTCTATACGGCAAAAAAAACTGCCCTCGCAGTCCAAAACCTGCTGGAAGCCGGCGCAATCCTGATCGGCAAGGCCAATTTGGACCAGTTTGCGACAGGCCTGGTCGGTGTCCGTTCACCCTATGGTGCGCCGCGCTGCGTGTTCGACAAGGATTATGTTTCGGGTGGCTCCAGTTCCGGCTCCGCCGTCGCCGTCGCCGCGGGCCTGGCCACATTCTCGCTCGGTACGGATACCGCGGGATCGGGCCGTGTCCCGGCAGGGTTCAACAATATCGTCGGAATCAAGCCGACACGTGGCCTCCTTTCCACATCTGGTGTTTTCCCGGCAAACAAGACGCTGGACTGCCTTAGCATTTTCGCGCTCAGCGCTGGTGACGGCGACCGTGTCCGGCGGATTGCCGAGGCTTTCGATCCGGAAGATCCTTTCAGCCGTGCAGGCGATCCCGTCTCCCTCCCCCTGGAAAAGCCGCGTATCGGCGTGCCCCGGCCGGATCAACTCACCTTTTTCGGCGATGACGCCGCGGCGGCAATATTCGAAGCGGCCGTGACACAGGCCAAGGCGCTGGGATGGGAGGTGGTGCCTTTCGACTATGAACCCTTCGGCGCGACCGCCAAATTGCTCTATGGCAGTGCCTGGGTGGCGGAGAGACTGGCCGCGGTGAAACCCTATCTGGACAGGGAACTGCACCCGGTCACGCGGCAGATCATCGGCGGCGCCGGCGACTATGACGCGGCCGATGCCTTCGAAGCGATCTACGCCGCCCAACAACTGCGGACCCGCTGCGCGGATATCGCAAAGGATTTCGACGTCATACTGGTGCCGACAAGCCCGACGATCTACCGCGTTGACGATGTGGAAGCCAACCCGATCACGCTGAATTCGAACCTGGGCACCTATACAAATTTCGTGAATCTGTTGGACATGACGGCGGTTTCCGTACCGGCGGGCTTTCGGGCGAACGGACTGCCTTTCGGTGTCACTCTGGTCGGCCCCGGACAAAGCGACGGCGCGCTCGCGATCCTGGCCGACCGGCTTCACCGCGCTCTTCATCCAAGATCGGGGAAAAGCAACGCGCCGCTGGCAGCGACGGCAATGACGGTGGATGATGGCGGAGACGGACTGGTAACCGTTTGTGTGGTCGGCGCTCATCTTACCGGCATGCCGTTGAACGGCCAATTGACGGAACGGCATGCCACGCTGTTGGAAACGACGCGGACCGCGCCCGACTATCGCTTCTATGCGCTCGCCGGCAGTGTGCCGCCGAAACCGGGCCTGAGCCGCGACCCCGGCTTTGACGGGCCAGGCATCGAAGTGGAACTGTGGCAGATGCCAATGGAGGCTTTCGGCAGTTTTGTCGCCTTGATCCCGCAACCGCTTGGAATCGGGACGGTGACATTGGCAGACGGGCGAAATGTCAAAGGGTTCATCTGCGAGCCCGCGGGCATCGCCACGGCGACGGAAATCACTGACTTCGGCGGCTGGCGCGCTTTTCGCGCCGCAGCCGCCTAGACAAAACGAAGAAAAGACCAAGACCAATTGGCATGGAGCGTATCCCCTACCAGAATTGAATAGGAGCTTCGACATGGACCTGCCGCAATACGATGAAAGCGCCCGTATTCGCCCGACCGATGTCCGCAAGGGCAGCGGCTATGCCGCCGAACGGATAGATTTCGACAGTATACCCATCGTCGATATCGGCGCCGCGATCAGCGGCGACCCGGACGGCAAGCGAATGGCCGCAGAAGCGCTCAGGGACGCCGCCGTCAATGTCGGCTTCTTCTACATCAAGAACCACGGGGTTCCCGATGCCGTCATCGCGAAGGCTCAGGATGCAGCGGACCGTTTCTATGCCCTGCCCGTCGACACAAAGAAGCAATACGACGTCGCTTTGTCCAAGCGTCACAGGGGTTATGTTCCCGTCGGCGGGCTCAGCGCCGATCCGACGACATCCGATCTTCAAGAAGGGTATGAAGTAGGCTTGGAAGTGCTGGACGACGATCCGGACTATCTTTCCGGCAATCCGCTTTTCGCGCCGAATGTCTGGCCCGCCGAAATGCCTGAATTCCGTGCCGACATCTATGCCTATTTCCAAGAGATGATGAAACTGGGCCGGACCATGTACCGGCTCTTCGCTCTCGCCGTCGGCATGCCGGAGGACTTCTTCGACGACAAGGTCACGAAACCCTGCGCGCAATTGCGGGTCATGTACTATCCGGCCACGGACCCGAAGGAGAGCGCGGTCGGCATCGGCGCCCATACCGATTATGAAAGCTTCACCGTCCTTTATCAGTCGGAATCCGGCCTTCAGGTTCAGAACCGCGCTGGGCGCTGGATCGAGGCACAGCCGATCCCGGGAACCTTCATCGTCAACATCGCGGACATGATGATGCGATGGACCAATGACCTCTTCGTTTCCACGCCGCACCGGGTAATCAATACGTCCGGAAACAAACGTTTCTCCCTCGCCCTGTTTTTTGCGGCCGACTACGGCACGGTGGTCGAATGCCTGCCGACCTGCCGGGACGAGAACAATCCGCCGAAATACCCGCCGACCCATTTCGGCTATTGGATCGAGAACATGCATTCCTACGCCTATGCCTATCGATGGGACGAACGCGGCAAACTGCCCAACCCGGAATTAACGGAAACAGCGCGCTAGTTACCGCCTTACAGAAAGGACCGACCGATGATCCAGAACCCGATCCCGTGGCCCAACGGCGCCAAATGCGCCTGCGCCATTACCTTCGATATCGATGCGGACAGCTTGATCCATGTGGCTCGACCCACCGATTCCCACAACCGGCTCTACCCGATCAGCATGGGCAAGTACGGACCCAACATCGCCGTGCCGCGCATCCTGGACACCTACAAGCGGCTGGGTATCAAGCAGAGTTTCTTCGTTCCGGCCTGGTGCATAGACCAATACGCCCCGGTGATGGAAAAGATCCTGGAAGCGGGTCATGAAATCGGTCATCACGGCCTGATCCACGAGGACCCGATCGCGACAATGGGCGACCGCCAGCAGGAAGCCTTCGAAAAGGCACTCGCCATTCACGAGCGGGTCTGCGGCGCCAAGCCGAAAGGCTACCGGGCACCGGTCTACAACATAACGCCGCAGGTCGTGGATTTGTTGATTGAGCACGGATTCGCCTACGACTCCTCTCTGATGGGGGACGATATTCCCTACCTCTTGGAGAAAGACGGAAACAGCATCGCCGAGGTCCCGGTGCATTGGGGCTGCGACGACTGGCCCCCCTTCGCCCATTACGAGGAAATCGGCTACATGATGCATGTGCAGCCGCCGTCCGTCGGCTACCAAGGGTTTTGGGAGGAATTCGACGCCCAATACGAGGCCGGCGGTTTCTTCATGATGATTGTGCACCCCTTCCTGACCGGCCGCTTGGCCCGGTGGCGGGTCGTCGAGAAATGGTTGGAGCAAACTTTGGAGACGAAAGATGTGTGGTTCGCGCCGTTGCATGAAATCGTCGACTACATGCGCGGTCTGGAAGCACGCGGCGCCTATACCCCCCGCAAGGACCTGCTGCCGTACTACCCCGAACCGGTGAACCGGGCCGAAGCGGCGGAGTAATTTCGAGAACAGGAAAGGCCCGCCACGGGGGGCGTCGTGACGGGCCTTCCTCTTCCTAACCGCTTAAGGGCACCAACCTTTAGGCGGCACGGCCAGCGGGTTCAACTTCCGGGAAATCGATCGGCGTGCCGAACACTTCGTTGACGTAGTTGGTCAACGTGTTAAGTGCGACATGCACAACGATTTCAACCAGTTGGGCATCGGAGAATCCGGCATCGCGGACAGCCTGCACGTCGCTCGACGTCACGTCGGCGCGGGAAATCGCCACCTTGCGCGCGAAGGCAACGGCCGCTTCGGCCTTGGGATCGGAAGACCGCCCCTTACGGTTCGCGGTAATCTCGATCGTATCCAGCTTCAGGCTGCCGGCAATGGCGGTATGGGCCGCATTGCAGTAGTTGCAGCCGTTCACGTTGGCGACCGCCAAGGCAATACGTTCCCGGGTGCGGGCGTCCAACGCGCCTTTGCCGAGCGCTTCGGTCAGGGACAGTGTGCCTTCCAAAGCAGCGGGACTGTTCGAGATCAGTTTGTATAGGTTCGGTGCAAAGCCGATCTTCTTTTGAACCGCTTCCAGCAGGGGGCGGGAAGCTTCCGGCGCATCGCCGACACTTTCAGGCAGATTGATGTTCAACATGGTTTTGTTCCTTTCAGGGTTTTAACAGGGGTTTGAAGTCGATCGTTCGGGTTCGGTATTTGCGGGTTTTCTATTCCAGCCAGCCGCCATTGCTGTCCCGCCACGGCCGGGCATTTTCACAGCGCTCCGACGGGCCTCTCTCGAGGATTCCGCTTCCGGAGCGCCGGAACTCATTTCTTGAAATTGAAGGCGTGAGGAAGCTCCAGCTTTGCCGTCGGCGCCGGTTCGCCGGTCATTGCTCTGATGCAGACATGCCTCGGCAGAGCCTTCGGTCCAGTAGAGGTTTGGTCGAGCTCCATCACCATCACCGACCGCTCCGTCGGTCTGCAGACCCCACCACCGGTTTGCGGCTTCCCAAAATCGGTGCGCTGCAGCTCCGCCATCGCCGCCACGGGCTCCGTCACCTGGACCGGCCGCTTACTATCCGCGATCCACTCGGCGTTCCATAAAGTTTCCAGTGCGTTTCCTGCCGCTAAATCCAGCACCAGCGTCATTGCCGCCAGGGCCCCTTTCGTTGCCAAATTCATGTCCCTCTCCTCTTGGGCGGATCGCGTGGAACTCCCCCGTTCCAATGCCGTTCCGGTTTCCGTCTGCATGACATTAACCGATCAGTTCATGTGATATGATGTACATTTACTGTTCTGTCAACGTTAAAGGCATCGAAAATCGCATTACGAATTCGTGATATCGACGTTATGGTTTGTTGTTTGGCGAATTGGGCCTATATGTAGGCGGGTGGAAAAAGAACCGTTCAGTAAATGTAAAGAGCAGATTATGTCTGAATCAAAAAGAGACCAGTTGATCCAACGCGCATTGCACGTGTTCTACACGGATGGCTTTCACGCCGTCGGCATGGACAAGGTCGCCAAGGAAACGGGCGTCTCGAAGACCGCCATCTACAAGCATTTCAGGACGAAAGACGACCTGATCCTCGCCACATTGCGACTGCGTGATGAACAGTTCCGGAATTGGATTGTCCGCCGTATCGAAGAACTTGCCGATACGCCAGCGGAGCGGATCCTGGCATCATTCGACGCGCTCGAGGAATGGTTCCACGATCCGTCCTTCATGGGATGCATGTTTATCAAGGCATCGTCGGAATTTCAGGATTCTGACAGTTCGATCCACGCCATCTGTGCCGAACACAAACGAATCCTGGAACGCTATCTGATCGATTTGGCCAGGCAGGCCGGTGCGCGCGGCCCCGAGCAATTGGGCGCGCAAATCCTCCTGCTGCAAGAAGGCGCCATCGTGGTCGCGGCCATGATGAACCCGAAAAAAGCCGCAGCGGATGCCAAGGCCGCCGCCGCCGTTCTGCTATCCCACGCGCTGGCGCAGCCGCCAGCCCAGGCTTAACCGCCAGCCCAGGCTTAACCACCAGCCCAGGCCAAAACCGTCAGCGTACCGGCCGATGTCCGCCTCTAGACGATGACCGGCGGAACATAGGCCCGGGTTTCGGGGACATCGGCGGGCGCGGCTTCCACCTCCACCAGACAGCTATGCGCGGTCGACCCCTGCGCCAGGCTGGATGTTCCCTTGTCCAGCGTCAGGACATTGGGATTGCCATGGCGGCAGGCAGTGCCATCCGGCTCATACCAGGCGCCGGTCGCGATCTGGATAACGCCAGGGCGAATATCCTCACTGAGTTTGAGGCCGGCAAAACAGGTCCCCCGACCGTTGAAGATACGAACAGTCTGTCCTTCAGTCAGGTTCCGGGCGGCGGCATCGGCGGGGTTCATCGTCACCGGCTCCCGTCCGTCGATCCGCGCGGCACGGCTAACCGAGCCATGGTCCAGTTGACTATGCAGTTTGGTGCGCGGCTGGTTGGAAATCATATGGAGCGGATAGGAATCCGCCCGCCCCAACCATTCGCCGGGTTCGATCCAAACCGGATGGCCGGGACAGTCCGCATATCCAAAACCGGCGACGGTTTCCGAGAACATCTCGATCTTGCCGCTCGGCGTCTTCAGGGGGTTCGCCTGCGGGTCTTCACGGAAAGCGTCGAGCAGAACCGCCGGACGATCGGGCGCGGGCACCTTGATCCAACCCTTTTTGTGCAAAGTGTCCCAATCCGGCAGTTCGAATTCGGAACGGGACGCGGATTGCCGTGAAATCTCATACATCCACTTCTGCCACTCCTCGGGACTGCGGCCCTCGGTGAACCTCTCCTCCATCCCCAGTTCGGCGGCGATGCCACGGAAGATGTCGTGGTCGCTCCTGGCCTTGCCCACCGGTTCTATCGCCTTGTCCATCACCACCTGATAGGCGTCGCGGGGATTGAGCGCGAGGTCCGACCGCTCCAGCGTTGTGCTGCAGGGAAGCACGATATCGGCGTGACGGGCCAAGCTGTTCCAGCACCATTCGTTCGCGATGACCGTATCCGGTTTTGCCCAGGCCTTCCGAAGGCGGTTCAGGTCCTGGTGATGGTGAAACGGGTTACCACCGGCCCACCAGACCAAATGGACATCCGGGAATTCATGCGTCTGGCCGTTATATTCGAAGGAACCTCCCGGATTCTCCAGCATCTCGGCGATGCGCGCGACAGGTATGAATTTGCGCACCGGGTTCTTGCCCTGCGGGAAGGGGGCGAAATGCATTTTCCGCAAACTTTGTCCGACCTTGTTTGTCGCTGAATAGCCAAAACCGACCCCTGTTCCCGGAAGCCCGATTTGGCCCAGCATCGCCGCTAGGTTAATCACCGCCCAATATGGCTGTTCGCCGTGATCCTGCCGGGTCAAGGCCCAGGCGATGGAGATCATCGTACGATGAGAGGCCATTCGGCGCGCCAGCGTGCGGATATCCTCCGCCGGCAATTCACATATCTCTGACGCCCATTCCGGGGTCTTGGGCACACCATCCTCCGCACCCATCAGGTAGGCGGCATATCGGTCGAATCCGACGGTGTAATTATCGAGGAAGGCACGGTCGTGCAGACCTTCCGTCAACAGCACATGCGACAGCGCGATCATCAACGCGGCATCGGTCGATGGCCTGGGCGCCAGCCACTCGGCGCCTACCTCGTCCAGCAGATCCGACTTGATCGGCGAGATGTTGACGAACTTCACACCAGCCCGATGCGCCGCCAGAAGTCCGCCCTTCTGGATATGGCTGCCGGTTCCGCCTTGGGATATCTGGCCGTTCTTCAACGGCACGCCGCCAAAGGCGACGAACAATTCGCAGCTTTCTTCGATCGAATCCCAACCGGTTACCTCCGCCAGCATCTCATAAAAGGATCCCAGCACATGCGGCACGATGACTTCCGCTGCCGCGTAACTGTAGGAGTTCACCGATCCGGTAAAGCCGCCGAGGCAGTTCAGGAAGCGCTTCAACTGGCCTTGCGCGTGATGGAAGCGCCCGGCGCTGGCCCAGCCATAGGACCCTGCATAGATCGCTTCATTGCCGTAGTCTTGCTTCACGCGCTGCAACTCGGCCGCCACCAGACGGTTCGCTTCGTCCCAGCTGACTTCAACGAAACTGTCCTCGCCGCGTTTCTCCCCCGCCGTTCCGGGGCCGCCTTCCAGCCAGCTTTTCCGAACCATCGGCGCCTTGATCCGGGTCGGCCCGTCCAGGACATCGACGATGCCGTGACCGATCGGCGACGGGTCCGCATCCTCGGTGAAATCTTTCAGGCCGGTTACACGCCCGTCTTCGACCGAAACATGGTAGGTCCCCCAATGATTGGCGGTGATAAGGTCGCGGCTATGGTCGTCCATGGATTGCATCCCTTTGAAGGTTCCGGGGGATTTTACTACGCAGCGGATGCAGCACAATTGGCAACTGTCGACCCTGAAGAAGAGCAGCGCTTCCCTGCCCCATCATAATCCGACGGGGCGAAAAACGAAAAGAGGCGCTGATGCCGATCAGCGCCCCCAGTTTCTTTCCATGAGCCGTCCCCAACCGCCTTCCCGGCGAAAGGCCTAAACAAGCCCCCTTAAGACGGCTAAGACTTCTTGTTATTTGAAATTCTTGAGCAGGTAGTCGAATGCCGACAGGGCCGCTTTCGATCCCTCGCCCATGGCGATGACGATTTGCTTGTAGGGAACCGTCGTCACATCGCCGCAAGCGAATATGCCGGGGACATTGGTTTCGCAGCGCTCGTTGACGACGATTTCGCCGTATTTGGTCTGTTCGACCACATCCTTGAGGAACTCGCTGTTCGGAACGAGGCCGATCTGAACGAACACGCCGGCCAGATCCTGCCTATGAACAGCCTCGGAGGCGCGGTCCTTGTACTCGATCGCCGTCACCTTGCCGCCTTCGGCAACGATTTGCTGCGTGGCCGCGTTTTTGATGATGGTGATATTGTCCCTAGATGCCGCCTGATCCACCAGAATCTTGTCGGCCTTGAGATCCGGCAGGAACTCGAACACGGTAACCGATTTGACGATGCCCGCCAGATCCAGGGCTGCTTCGATGCCGGAATTGCCACCACCGATGACCGCAACATCCCTGCCCTTGAAAAACGGCCCATCGCAATGCGGGCAATAGGCGACACCGTTGCCGATGTTCTCCTTTTCGCCCGGGCAGCCAAGCTCGCGCCATTTCGCCCCGGTCGCAACGATCAGCGTCTTAGCCTCGATCACTTCGCCGGAGCTCAAGGTGACAGTTTTCGTATCCCCGTTCTCAACCGACTCGACGGAAAAGTGCTCCTTCAAGGTGATGTCGTAATCGCGCAGATGCGCCATCAATTGATTCGAAAGCTCAGGCCCTGTCGTCTTGGAGACGGAGATGAAATTCTCAATCCCGACAGTGTCCTTGACCTGGCCGCCGACACGGTCGGCGACGATCGTGACTTTCAGACCCTTGCGCGCCACATAGATAGCGGCAGCAACACCGGCCGGCCCGCCACCGATCACGAGCACGTCCTGCAAGGGCATTTTTTCCTGCGGCGCTGATTTGGAAACCGTTTTCGGTTTCCGTTCCATCAAACGGCTGACGAGGACGGAGGGATCGACCTTGCCATTGGCGAAGACTTCGCCATTGAGGTAGACGGTCGGCACGCCTTGAATATTGCGCTCTTCAATCAGGTCCGGATACAGTCCCCCATCGATCGTCTCGCAGGTGATGCGTGGATTCAAGACGGCGAATTGGTTCAGGGTCTGGACCACTTCCGGGCAGTTGTGACAGCTAAGGCTGACGAAGACCTCGAAATTCAGGTCCTCGTCGATACCGGAAATGATGGCTTTTAGACTGTCATCCAGTTTAATCGGCGTTCCCGACGAATGCAGCAATGCCAGAACGAGGGAATTAAACTCGTGCCCACCGGGGATGCCGGAGAATCGAATGCCGCTATCGTTGCCGTCCACTTCCAGCAGGAAACTCACCGGGCTCATCAGTTTCTGTGGATCGTTGCGCTCGACGACGGTGATCCGGTCGCTGACGGAGGCGATGTCCTGAAGAAATTTCTTCAGTTCGTCTCTTTTTTCATGTTCGCCCGTCTGCAGCACCAACGCGACGTCCAACTGCATCGCTGCCGTGTAACCCTTCAAGGCGTTAAGAATTTCGGTACTCAACATGGCTCTAATCTCTGTCTTTGGGGCACAAATCGCCGGAAGTGAATCGAATGGGTGCTATCTGCCTGCGGGGAGTGAAGCCCGGCCCTGGGAAGGAAAAGGGCCGGGCTTCCAAAGCCGGCTTTAGATTTTGCCGACCAGGTCCAAGCTGGGCGTCAGGGTTTCTTGGCCCTGTTCCCAAGCGGCGGGGCAGACTTCACCGTCATGCGCGGCGACATACTGGGCAGCCTTCACCTTGCGGACCATGTCCTTCGCGGACCGGCCGATACCCAGGTCGTGGATTTCACAGACCTTGATGATGCCTTCCGGGTCGGCGAGGAACGTGCCGCGCAGTGCAAGACCTTCTTCCTCGATCATGACGCCGAAGCCACGGGAAATGACACCGGTCGGATCGCCGATCATCGGGTAGTTGATCTTGCCGATCGCGTCGCTGGTATCGTGCCAGGCCTTGTGGGTGAAATGCGTGTCGGTCGAAACGGAATAGACCTCGACGCCCAGGCTCTGCAATTCGTCATAGTACTTCGCCATGTCTTCCAGTTCGGTCGGGCAAACGAAGGTGAAGTCGGCCGGATAGAACAAAAAGATCGACCATTTGCCTTTGACGTCTTCGCTGGTGACTGTCTTGAACTCGCCGTTATGGAAAGCCTGGGCTTTGAATTCGGGTACCGGTTTGTTGATCATGCTCATGGAATACATCTCTCAATCTAAAAGGTTCATAAGGTCTCGCGGGACCCCGGCGCGGTTGATCACGCCGTCGGGGCGATATATGCCCCCTTGCTGCGACGCAATAAAACGATATAAATTGGCCATTATAAGTGATTTTTTCGATCGATAATGTCGTGCGAATTACAGGGGGTTAAACATGCAGAACCTTCCGACGTTGAAGCAGTTGCAGTATCTGTCCGCCTTGGCAGAACATCTTCATTTCGGTCTTGCCGCAGAAGCCTGCTTCGTCACCCAATCCACGTTGAGCGCGGGTATCCGCGAGTTGGAGGACGTCCTGCAGGCCAAAGTCGCGGAGCGTACCAACCGTTCGGTCATCATCACGCCCCTGGGTGAACGCCTGACGGCCATGGCCCGCGACCTGCTGCGCGGCGCTGAAGAAATGATGGATCTGGCGCGCAGCGCTTCGGCGCCGCTGACCGGGCCGCTGCGCCTTGGCGTCATTCCGACGGTCGGCCCCTATCTGCTGCCGGCGGTGCTGCGGGAGATACACCGAAATTTTCCAGGCCTGGAACTCTACCTGCGGGAAGACTATACCGACCGCCTGTTGGAACGCCTGCAGGACGGCCGCCTCGACCTGCTACTGCTCGCCCTTCCCTACGAAATGGACGGCGTGGAGACCGAATTGCTGTTTGAAGAAGGTTTCGTATTGGCCTGCCCAACAGGCCATCCCCTGGCCGACGAGGTCGCGGTCGATACGGACGCGTTCGCACAGCAGCCGCTGCTGTTGCTGGAGGAAGGGCATTGCCTGCGTCGGCACGCATTGGAGGCATGTAGTCTGGAGGGGCGTTTCAAGCGGAAGAACTATGAAGCCTCTTCCATGCAAACCCTGGTGCAGATGGTGTCCCTCGGCATGGGGATAACCCTGTTGCCGCAAATGGCGATCGACGCAGATATCACCAAAGGGCTCGACATCACGCTTGTTCCGCTGAAAGAGGACATCGGCACACGGCAGATCGGCCTTGTCTGGCGTAAGTCTTCGACCAGGGAAACCGAATTCAGGACCCTGGGTGGTTTGCTGACCAAGGCCGGGCCGAAAGCGCCGCGCACCAACGCAACAAAAAAGGCCCGGTAAACCGGACCCTCCACATCAAAAGCCGAGACGCGTTTACATAAACCGTGAAACCCTGTAACCGATCAGCGTCCCACTAAAATGCGGCGGCCTGCCCGAGTGCAATTCGCCGACGAGGCACGTTTCGCGCCGGTTCTCCGAACGCGGGACCAAGGAAAAGACCGAATGCCGCCGCCGCCCAACTCTCCGAAAATGCGACAGGGGTAAGCATGAGGCCCGGCCGCCTTCTGGCATCGGCAGTATCGCTGGCGCTGATCGTCTACCTCGCGGTGACGCTCGATCTCTCTGAGATTGCCGCACAATACGCCGACATGGTTCCGGAATTCGTCGCGGGCGCCCTTGCCATTTCTCTTCTGAATTTGCTTGTGGGAACGGTTCGTCTGGCGTCGCTGGTGCGCCATCTGGGCCGCGTTTCCGTCGCCTTCATGGATCTGCTGCGGGCCAATGTCGCGGGCCTTCTGTCCAGCCTTGTCGTCCCGAACCTGATCGGATCCGTTGTCGGCAGGTATGTGCTGCTGCGGCGAAACGGCCTGACGATCGGCGACATCGCGACACTCGTCACGGTCGAACGCTTGCTGCTCGTGCTTGTCGGCGGATCGCTATTGATCGTCGGTTGGACGGCGGTTCTGGGCGTCGACACATTGACCGTAATCGCCGGCGAACTGGCCCTGCCGCAGATCGTCTGCGGCCTCCTGCTCGCCATCATTTTCCTGTTCTCGGCTTTCCGATGGAAGCGGGAGGCAAACCTGATCGCCTCGGTCCTATCGCTGAAAAACCTGGCGCGGGCAGCCTGGCTGATCTCGCTGACGCTTTTCGGGCAAGGCCTGATGCTGGTCGTCTACTTATTCTGTACGAAGGCATTGGCCATTCCGGACGTGAACCCCTGGAAGCTGATGGCACTCGCCACAATCGTCAGTTTCGCCGCCGGCTTACCCTTCAGCGTCAACGGCTGGGGTGTCCGTGAAATCGCCGCCATCTTTGCCTTTCAGCATGCCGGAATTGGCGCGCCCGAAGCGGTTGCGATCTCCGTCCTGGTCGGCCTCTTGTCCACCTGCGTCATTCTGATTTCCGCGCCGAGTCTCTTGCTCAATCGCAGCCAAAAACAATCGACCGAGATAGACGAAGCGGCGCTAACGGAGGCCCCCGTCAGTGCCGGGCAATCGCGATGGAAGTTTCTTTTGATTGCCGCGCTGGGTGTCGGACTGCTGATTTTCTTTACGATCCACGTGCCCATCGAAGACACGTTGATCACCATGAACTTCGGCGACCCGTTCGCTGTACTCGCCTTCGTACTATGCGCCCTCTCCCTGGTCGGCACGCGACAGGCGCCTTTCAAGGTCCCCGCGGCCTTCTCCGCTTGGATCGCAGCGCTGACGGGTATGATCGTCCTGGGTTTTATTATCGGCATCAGCCGCTATGGCGTCACCGATTGGGCGTTGAGCAATCGCTTCGTCGGATGGGGTGTCATTTTAGGCTACACGGGTTTGGGAGCCATGATCGTGTCCACGCTCGGCCGTCATGGATTGCGCCAGCTATGCGAAGTCATCCTGGCAAGCGCCGCCGCAATCATATGGTTTTCGTTAATCTATCCCCGCGCCGGCAATCTTTTCGGATGGCCTCCCGATTTCGCCGAGAATTTCGAAGGGTTCTCAAGCAACAGAAACACCTTTGCTTTTCAATTGCTGATCGCCCTGTGCGGCGCGCTGGCCTATTCCCGCGTGATGGCGAAGAAAGAACGCCTCTGGTGCTACTGTTTCCTAATGGGAAGCGTCATTTTCGGCATCTATCGAACGTATTCGCTAGCGGGGATCGGCGGTGGCGCGATCGTCCTTGCCGCAACATTCCTTTTCGGCTTGGCCGATCGGCGGGTCGTCCTTAAATCCTTGGCCGCCGCGGCACTCATCTGGGGGCTTCTCAAACTCGACGTCTACGTTTTCCAATGGGACATTCTGCCCACCGGGGTGTTTTCATCCATTGCCGGTGGCTCGGTCGCCAATGTCAGTCTGATGGAACGTTTCCTGTCGGTCACCCACGGGTTATCTCTTTGGCGGGAAAACCCCATTTTCGGCGCCGGCCTCGGCGCTTTCGTGAACCTCAACCTAGGCGAACGCGGCCAAGCCCTGGTCATTCATTCCGTCTATGTTTGGCTATTGGCGGAGTTTGGATTGTTCGGCTTTCTGGTGGCGGCCAGCCTTCCCGTCGCCGTCATGGTAATGCTGATACGGTCATGGCGTCAGCCCAAGTCGCCGGCAGCTGTGTTGCTTATTGGATGTGGGATTTCGTTTCTGGTCTTCAGCACCGTCCATGACATCGCCTATCAGCGGCTTTTCTGGATAGTGCTAGGCGCCGTGGCGGCCGCCTATGGATGGCGGTCGCACATGCCTGCGCGCATCAAGGGCGCGTCCGGCGCGGCCTAGGGGCCGCAATGGATTATTGCCCGGTGACGTCCCGGGCGGGGACGCCGGCAACGATGGCATTCTCCGGTACGTCCCGCGTCACGGTCGCGCCCGCGGCCACGGTCGCCCGCGCGCCGAGGCAGGTGCCGCGCATAACCGTCGCGCCGGCGCCGACGAGCACACCGTCACTTGCAACGATATCGCCGCACAACACGCTTCCCGGCGCCATATGGCAGAAGCCCCCAATCGCGCAATCATGGTCAATCTGCGCCCCTGTGTTCAGGATTGTCATCGACCCTACCCGACATCCTGTCTGCACGACGGCGCCGGCCATCACTTGAACGCCCGCAGACAGAACCGCGCTTGGCGACACGTAAGAAAACGGATGAACCAGCGCCGGAAAGACAAAGCCACGGGACACATAATTCTCAAGCAGGTCGCGCCGTCCGTTCAGATCCCCGAAGCCGACGGCCAACCCGTACTCGTCAGGGCCATTGGCCAACTGTAACCCGTCATCCCCCAGCCATGACACGCCGTGCCAAAGCTGTTCGCTGTCCGGTTCAGGGCCAATCCACCCGGCGAGTTCGAAACCCGCGGCCGCGATCAATTCCGCCACAACCCCCGCATGACCTCCCCGGCCAAGAACCGCAACACGATCAACCATCGATCTGCTCATGCTTTCCATAGGCGCGTTGCGCACGTCGTCCCATCACATCCCAGAAACGCAAAGGCGACAAACCGCCGCCCGGCCGTAACTCGGTGACATTCTGCACGGAGAAAGCCTCTCCCGCCGGGATGTCGCGGGCAGCGACCAGGCTCTTCCGGGCCGCCGTCATATTCTGCCTTTCAGCGTCCGTCGGTTGTTTCACGCCGTCGCCAAGGGCGGCCTCAACATCGCGGATACCGGCAACCATGGTCGCGAACCCGTCCAGCTCCAGCGAAGCCGCATGGTCCGGTCCCGGCAAATTTCGGTCCAGGGTCAGATGCTTTTCGATCATCACCGCCCCGCGCCCGGCCGCCGCAATCGGGATGGCCGTTCCGACACTGTGGTCGGAAAACCCGACCGGAATTCCAAAAGCCGAACGCATCGTATCCATGACACTGAGATTGATGGCCTCCGGCGGCGCTGGGTATTCGGTAGTACATTGCAGGATCACGACGCGCTCGCGCAGGATCTTCTTCCCTTCCGGGCTGGCGAAAGCGTCCTGGAAAGCCGCCGTGCCGGGATCGCCACCCCCCATGTAGTAATGCGCCAGCACGCCCAATGCTTCCTCTATTTCCGCCAAAGTCGCCATGCCCGTTGAGAGGATGATGGGAAGTCCCGTCTCCGCCGCCGCGGCGAGGAGCGGCCCGTTGGTCATGTCCCCCGATCCGATTTTCAGGCGCCGGACGCCGAGCGTGCCGGCCAGAAAGGCCAGACTGCCGAGGTCGAAGGGCGTCGAGAGAAACTCGAGCCCCAAGTCGCGGCATTGCGCGAACAGTTCGTGATGCGCGTCCTCGCTCAATTCAAGCGCGCGCAGCATCTGATGCTGGGATTGGTCTCCGCCGACCGCCTTTTCCTGATAGGCCGCCAAGGGCGCCGCGTGCGAAACCAGCGTATCCGCTCGAAAGGTCTGAAACTTGACCGCGTCCGCGCCGGCCTTGTGGGCCGCATCGACAAGCCGTTTGGCGAGGTCGAGGGAGCCGTTGTGGTTAACCCCTGCTTCGGCGATGACGAAAACACCTTCCATGGCCTAGGCCTCCAATACGTGGAAACGCTTCTTGAGGAGCGCCTCGGGATTCTCAAGGGACTTCAGGACATCGACGATGCGCCCCGCCGCGTTGCCGTCCCCGTACGGGTTCGTCACGCCCTGCATGTCGAACCGCAGGGCTTCGCCGATGGCATCACGAATGGCGGATCGTTCGGCGGGGCAGTCGATCACCGATGACGCCCTTAGCCGCCCTTCCTGACGCAACCCGATATTCACCGTCGGCACGCCGAAAGACGGTGCTTCGTATAAACCGCTTGAGGAGTTCCCAACCACCACGGCTGCATGACTGAGCGCCGCAAAGTACCGCTCATGGCCCAGGGAGTCGTGGAACACGGCGCCGTCATGGGCATCCGCGAAGGCTTGGGCCGCTTCGTTCAGCTTCCGTCCTTCCGGATCCGCATTCGTTCCAGTGAACAGGACGGAAGTGTCACCGAGCGTTTCTTCCAACGCCGCCGCAAGTTCCCGGAATTGGGTCACGCCCGGCACGGGGTCGAGCGTCGCCGGATGGAAGGTCACCATCAGGAAGGGTTTGTCCGCCGGCAAACCGACATCCTGTAGGAAGGACGCCCGGGACGGCGGTGCGAAGTCTGACAGACCGTCCAGGCCAGGACTGCCCACGGTGTGGACGCGATCCGGCGCTTCCCCCATTTGGACAATCCGGTCCGCCGCCAGGGCATTCGATGGAAAATGAAGGTGCGCCATCTTCGTGATGGCGTGCCGTATCTGGTCGTCGAAGGCGCCCCCGGTCACATCGCCGCCACAGAGATGGGCGACCGGCACACGCAACAACAGAGCAGAGGAAACGGCGCCAAGGATTTCGTACCGGTCGCCCAGCACGAGCATCAGGGCGGGCTTTCGGCGCTCCAGCACATCTGCGATACCATCCGCTGCCTTGGCAAGCGCCGCCGCCGCATCCCGGCTTCCATCGCCGGCGGACAGGATCGGCACGCGTTCATGAACTTCGAAACCATCGGCGATAATTTCCGATGCGGTCTCTCCATAGCGGGGATCGAGATGGGTGCCCGTTGCCAGGATCGCCAGGGACAGGCCCTCAGCCACATCGAACCGCCGCGCAACACTGCGCAACAGGCCCCAATCGGCGCGGCTGCCGGTGACGAGAAGAACTTCACCCCGCACGCGACAATTCCAAACCGGGGGAGGACGGCAGATTGACGACACGGGCCGCCAAGCTTTCGGCGACGGACAAATCCATCGCGGGGGCGCCCTTGAAGATCGACAGGCGGTGCATGGGTGTCCAGAGCGGGCGCACCATAAACCCGGCATCATTGGCTGCCTGAAGAACGTCTTCCTGCATGCCCGCGCACCCGTCGTCCAGGATCAGCGTATTGAGCCAGTAGTTGCTTTCGGCCCCGGACGGTTCCCGCAAAATTCGGCCACCCGCGAACCCGTCGAAAGTCTCGATATATCTTTCGGCAAGACGGCGCTTGGCGTCGACGAAGGTCGGCAAGCGCTCCAATTGCGCAACCCCCAGCGCGGCGCTGATATTGGTGAGCCGGTAGTTGAATCCGACCTCGTCATGGTCGAAGCGCCAGGCATGGGGGACCTTGGCCGTGGTCGTCAGATGCTTCGCCCGTTTCGCAAGGTCTGGATCGGCGGTCAAAATCGCCCCACCGCCGCCCGTGGTGACGATCTTGTTGCCGTTGAAACTCAGGGTTGACAACAAACCATGATGGCCGACCGGCCGGCCGTTCAATTTGCTGCCGAGCGCCTCGGTCGAATCCTCTACAAGCGGAATCGACCAGCGGGTCGATAATTCCGCAAGTTCGTCCATTTTCGAAGGATGTCCGAAGATATGTACCGGGATAAGGGCGGCGATGCGCTTCCCCGTCACCTTGTTGAAACTGATGCCGTTCCTGAGAACGACAATATCCCGCAGGTAGGATTCCAATTTCGCTGGGTCGATGCCGAAGCTGTCCATCTCGCTATCGCAGAAATGCGGAACGGCGTCGCAGTATTTGACCGCATTCGCAGTCGCGATGAAGGTCAGTGACGGCAGCAGCACCTCGTCCCCCGGCTGCACACCGGCCAAGAGCAGCGCCACGTGCAGTGCCGCGGTTCCCGTCCCGGTCGCGACCACGTGCGGGACTTGGCAGATCTCCGCCAAATCGGACTCAAACCGGTTTACGAAACGGCCGACGGAAGAAACCCAGCCCGTATCGATCGTCTCCAGCACATAGTCGCGCTCCGCGCCGTCGAAGCGCGGTTCATGCAGCGGCACTGGCCGTGCCGCGTCACCCACGACTTGGCCGATCCTGTCGAGCAGGTCGGCGACGTCGAGCTCGTTCTTGGTCAATGAGCTATCCATTACAGAAAGTTGGCCTAAAACCTCAGGGACATGCCGGCATCAGAGATTGTATTGATCGGCCTTATAGGATTCGCGGTTCTTCGGATCGGAGAACCATTCTATGCAATTCGCCAATCCGCGCCGGAACCCGTCCCGGCCGCCGTATTCCGGCCGCCAATCGGTCAGCTTGTGCATCTTGTCGGTGCAGGAGAACAGGCGCTGAACTTCGCTGCCGTCAGGGCGGATCCGGTCTTCATCCGTTTCGATCACGGGTGCAACACCGATGATTTGGGCGATCATCTCCGCCGTGTCGCCGATCGACACCTCGAAACCGCTACCCAGATTGACCACATCTCCAACCGCCGCATCGCATTCGGCAAGCGCCAGGAAACCGTCCACCGTGTCCGTCACATGGGAGAAGTCCCGCGTCGGCGACAATGCGCCGAGATGAATGGCCGTTTTTCCTGCCAGCAATTGGGTGATGATCGTCGGAATCACGGCCCTGGCGGATTGCCGCGGGCCGTAGGTGTTGAACGGGCGCACGATCACGACGGGAAGATCGAACGAGCGGTGGAACGATATTGCCAGTTGGTCCGCGGCGATCTTGGTCGCCGAATAGGGCGACTGACCGACCACCGGATGCTTCTCATCGATCGGCACGTATTGGGCGCTGCCATAGACTTCGCTCGTAGAGGTATGCAGCACGCGTTTCACGCCCAGGTCCCTGGCGGCCTGAAGTACGTTCAAGGTTCCTGAGATATTCGTGCTGACATAGGAATCCGGCGACCGGTAACTGAACGGAATGGCGATCAAGGCCGCCAAATGGAAAACAGTCTCGCAACCCTCGACTGCCGATCGCACGCCGTTGGGATCGCGGACGTCGCCCATGACGACCTCGAACTTGTCGCGGACATCCGGGGCACACCGATCGAGCCACCCCCAACTGTTAAAGGAGTTGTAGCAGCAGAAGGCCCTGACATCGGCGCCCAGCCTTACCAGCCGCTCAACCATATGCGACCCGATAAAGCCGTCGGCGCCCGTCACTAGAACTTTGGTTCTTGACAGCATGTATGTTCAGCTTTTCAAACGAGAAGGCGTTTTTCTTAGGAAAGGGCGAAGGACGGGCACGCTTTCAATTCACACGAGGACATCAAAAACATATGACAAGCTACCGCACCCGCAGCGAATCGCCCCCTGCGAGATTTGCGAAGTCTATCAACAAATGTGGTGCTGACAACTCGAAAAACCCTGCCTTTCCTCTTGTATCCACGGTGACAGGGTTCTTAGCCCGGCTCGCCTTCGTAAGACTGGGAAAGGAACAGCCGCCGAAACAACATCCGACAATTCCGAAGCGAAAATTCGTTTTCCATGCGCAACCGCGCATGCGCGCCCATCGTTTCCCGCAAATCCGCGTCGTCGCGGAGGCGTTCGATCGCCGCCTGAAGGGCGTCGCCGTCTTCCGGACGGATAACGATCCCCGTATCCCCGACGATGTGGCGTGAATCCCCAACATCGGTGGCGATGACGGGAATGCCGCACGCCATCGCTTCAGCGATCGAATTCGACATTCCTTCCCCGAAGGAGGAACAGGAAACGACAGCGTCAAAGCTGCGCAGAAGGTCGGGAACGTCGCTTCGCTGGCCCAGGACGATGAAACCCTCCACCGCCGGCAATTGCTCCGTTCCTCGTCCAACCGCGACACAGTGAACCCCCTGCAGGCGCCCCATGACATCCAGCAGTAGCGGATAATTCTTCATCGGGTCGTTGCGGGCCACGACGCCGATGACGAAGGCGTCCTCGTCGATTCCCAATTCCCGCCGCACCTCCGCGCTGCCCTCACGCGACCGCTGAAACATGTCCGTATCGACTCCGTTGGGTATGACCCCGAAGCCCGACCGGCGAAAACCGAACGCAATATGGTCCTTCCGCCCCTTTATCGAATTGGCGATCAACAGGTCCGGGAAAGCGTCCAAAAGGCGCGACAAAAGGATCACCACCCGAAGCTGCCAGTGGTAGTCCGACAGGCGCATGTTGGAGCAGCGAATGCCCCAGATCAGCCCGCATTCCCTGCGCCAACCCGACAGCCACAGTGCGAACAGCGAAAAAAGATTGGCGTGATACATCCAGCTTTTCAGGACCGTGGGGCGAAAGCTGCGAATGATCGAGGCGAGTTTTCCAAGGCTCAACAACGCCCGCCACGGATTATCCGCGTTCAGCAGTTCGACCTTGATCCCCGCCTTCTGCAAACTCGGCAAATGGAATAGGTCTGACTTCAAGGATACGACGAGGTATTCGATCTCCCGCTCGTCCTTGTCGCAAACCAACCCGACGAGCATACGCTCCGCCCCGCCCGGCCCCAGGCTGTTGATGACGTGCATGACCCGTATCGGTTCGCCGGGATGTCGTGGCTTCTTATGCACAGGCATGGGTTTCCGATGCCGTTGAAGGATACTGTCGGCGGCACCGCATACATGCCGTCTGAAAGCGGAAAAATCCAACCATTCCTCAGCCGCCTCAATCCTGCGGTATGCCCGGCATGTGATAGAAGACGCTGTCGGTCACACCGCCGTCCGCCAGGATGGCTTGCCCGGTAATGTAGGCGGCGGCATCGCTCAGTAAAAAATAGACCGGTCCAGCGATATCGTCGGGCACGCCGACCCGGCCCAGCGGCACGAAATCGGCGCGTGCCGCCGCGACCGCCTCATTCTGGTAGACCTTCTCCGTCAACGGCGTCCGGATCATGCCGGGAAGCACGGCGTTCACGCGAATCCCGTCACGCGCCCATTCCTGCGCCAGGCTTCGGCACAGCATCGACAGCGCCTGTTTGGAGATGGAATAGGCGCCGTTGCCCTTCAGCGGCGCAAGCGCGGCCATGGATGACGTCGCCACGATCGACCCCTTGCGCTTGGCAAGCGCCGGCCGCAGCGCCTGGGCAAGCAGCAGTGTCGCACGGACATTCTGGTCGATCTGTGACTGCCAGGTCTCAATCGTAATCTCGGCAAGCGGCGTCGGTGCCATGCTGCCCGCATTGGACACGAACCCGTCCAAGCCCCCTTCCCCGGCCTCAATCGTTTTTTCGGCAAGGGCCTGGCAAGCCTCAGGATCGGACAAGTCGGCGGGCATATAAGTCACGGCCGCGCCCCGCGCCGTCAGGCCGTCGATCAACGCTTGCGGCGGCGGCTTGCGGCCCGATGTGGTGAGAACGAGGCGGACGGGCGCCGGTTCCGCGTCCACGATCTTGCGGCAAACCGCACCGCCGATCCCGGCACTCGCGCCAGTGATTAGAAACGTCTTCATCACAGTACTCTTTCACTCGTTTGTATGACGGCCTTCTCGGCATATTGGCGTGAAGGATGCTAAAATGCACTGTCACATTCAAACGCCAATCCTGCCGTCGGCAATTCGATGGCCGAAACATCGCCGGTGGAGAATTCAACGTGAGAGCTGTCGCCAAATTGCGGGCCGAACCGGGCGCCATGAGCGTCATTGAAAAAGCGCCCCCGTCCCGCACGCCCGACGAGGTTCTGATCCGCATCGGGGCCGGCGGCATATGCGGCACGGATGTCGCGATATGGAAATGGCGGGAAGCCGTCGTTGGCCAGTATGCCCCTCATTTTCCAGTCGTGGTGGGGCATGAATTCTCCGGCATCGTCGTGGAGGCACCGGCAGGCAGCCCGCTGAAACCCGGCGCTGTCGTTGGGGTAAACCCGCAGAAAGGCTGCGGCGACTGCCGCTATTGCAATCTAGGCCGACCCACACTGTGCGACAGCCGGCGAATGATGGGCGGCCATATCGACGGCGGATGGACCGAGTTCGTCTGCGCCTTGGAAAAACAGGTCCACGCCCTGCCGGGCGGCATCGATACGGCGATCGCGCCTTTGCTGGAACCCTTGAACGTCGCCGTTCACGCTGTTTTGGAACGGGTCCCGGTTCGGTCCGGTGATGTCGTCGCGGTGCTCGGCGCAGGTCCGATCGGATTGCTGACCGGGCTGGTCGCGCTTCATGCCGGTGCGCGGGACGTCATGATCACCGGCGTCGGCGCGGATGCCGCGCGGCTCTCGCTCGCGGAACAGTTGGGGATGATCCCCGTGAATGTCGACGAGCACGATGCTGTCTCGGCGGTACAGGCACTCAGCCCCGAACGGGCGGACGTCGTCTATGAGACCAGCGGCAACGCGGCCGTGGTGCCGCAGATGCTTGCGCTTGCCGGGAAGGCCGGCCGTATAGGTCTTATCGGGCTGTGCCACGGGCCGTCCCAGGTCGTCACGACACCTGCCGTCCTGAAGGAATTGGAGCTGATCGGGTCGCGCGGCTACAACGATACGACCTGGCGTCTGGCCATGCGCTTGCTGCCGGCGATTGCCGGCAATCTCAAACCGCTCATCACCCATGAACTTGGATTCGACGAATTCGAGACCGCGCTGCAGATGGTAGAGCGCCGCGAGGGCCTGAAAATTATCCTGAGGCCCTGACCGCGGAGCCGGCCCCATGCATGGACACGAACCGTTAGCGTTCGCGCAGCGCTTCGTCCTGATAGCGCAGCAACGGTGAAATCAGGAATTCGATTATCCGGCGGTCGCCCGTCTTGACCTCAACAGTGACATTCATTCCAGGCACCAGCGGCACTTCCTTGCCATCCGCACGGATGGTGGCAGTGAGCATATCGACGCGCATCTCGTAGACCAGCCCGCGATCCTCGTCCTGGATTGCGTCGCCGGACACGTTGCGGACCATACCGTGGACGGTGCCGTATTTGGTGAACGGGAAGCTTTCCACCTTGATCTCGGCCGCCTGCCCGTCGCTGACGAAACCCTTATCCTTGTTGAGCACCATCGCGGAAATTTCCAACCGCGCATCGTCGGGAACAAGGACCATGACCGGTTGGGCCGGTTGCACCACCCCCCCGACGGTATGGACTTGAAGCTGCTGAACCACGCCGGCGACGGGCGCGCGCAAGGTGCGCAGCCCCTCACGGACTTCGGCTTTTCGCAGGGCTAGACGCGCTTGGTCATAGCGCGTGCGCGCGTCCAGCATCTGCTCAAGCGCTTCCTTCTTGGCTTCCGCCTGGACCCGGTTCCGCTCCTTGACGGCCGCTTCCATGCTGGCTTCCGCCTCCAACAATTTGTGCCGTTGGATCGCAACATTCTGCGTGGTTTCGATCAGCAGCGTCTTCACTTCCAGCCAGTTGGGCTTCGGGCTTATGCCTTTCTTGACCAGCGTCCCGAGGCTCTCTTCCCGCTCCGCGATCAACGGCAGGGTTTCCTCCAGCTTTTTGATCTCGGCAAAAACCGACTGGCGCTCGGCGATACGGCGCGACAGTTCCGCATCCATGGAGGCCAACTGCGCCTCATGCGCCGCATAGTCCGTCTCCAGCCGCTGTTCGTGCATCCGGACCAGGATGGGGTCGGCGCTATCCGGCGGCTGCAGCTGCGCGGCAGCCTTTCCGTCGAGCCTGGAAATAAGCGCGTGAAGCCTGGCGAGTTCGATCGCACCGGTCATCAATTCCTGGGTGAGCTGGCCGCGATCAACCTCGCTTTCGGTGGGATCGATTTCCACCAGGATGTCCCCGGCGGCAACATGCTGCCCATCCTTCACGTGAATGGCACGGACAACGCCGATTTCCAGCGGTTGGATCTGTTTGACGCCGCCGGCCGGAACAATCCTGCCTTGCGCAATGGCGACGACGTCGATGGTGCCGATCAGCGACCAAGCAATGGCGATCGTAAAAAATGCCGCCAGAGTGATCGCCGTCCAGCGGGCCGCCGGCGACGCGGGCGTCTCCATGATTTCCAACGCGGCCGGCAGAAATTCCCGCTCGTCCCGTCCACGCGCCAGGCCTGCTGATGGCTTTGCCGCAGGCTTCCCTGCGCCTTGTTTCGGCTGTCCGTCGGCGCCGGTTACGGCACCGGTGTCATTCGGCGGCATCGGGAACCTCCCCGGCCTGTAGCCTGTGGAGACGCGCATAGCGCCCGCCGGCCCGCAGCAATTCGTCATGCGTGCCGTCTTCGACGATCTCGCCCGCCTCGATCGTTATGATCCGGTCGGCGATGCGGACAGTCGACAAGCGGTGGGCGACGATCAGCACCGTGCGTCCCTCGCAGATACGCTGCATGTTCTTTTGGATGATGCTTTCGGATTCATAGTCGAGCGCGCTCGTCGCCTCGTCAAAAATCAGAATCCGGGGATTGGTGACGAGCGCGCGGGCGATCGCGATACGTTGACGCTGCCCGCCGGACAGGTTGTGACCGCGTTCCTCGACCTGGGTGTCGTAGCCTTCCGACAGTTCGAGGATAAACTCATGCGCCCCGGCCAGCTTCGCCGCGGCAACGACCCGGTCCATCGACATGCCGGGGTCCGACAGTGCGATATTCTCCCTGATCGTGCGGTTGAACAGCAGGTTTTCCTGCAATACGACCCCAACCTGATGGCGCAGCCAGGCTGTATCGACCATGGCCAAATCGATGCCGTCAATCAGCACCCGACCGGATTCCGGTACGTACATCCGCTGCACCAGTTTCGCGAGGGTGCTTTTCCCCGAGCCTGACGGACCGACGATACCGACGACTTGCCCCGCCGGGACATCCAAGGAGACACGACGCAGAATTTCCTTCCCGTCCGGCCGGTAGCGGAAGGTGATATTGTCGAACGTGATCGATCCATCGATCGTGTTCAGCGAGGACCGATTGGCGTTGTAGGCCGGCTCGGTCGGCGCGTTCAGGATATCGCCGAGCCGCTTGAGGGATATGCGGGCCTGCTGGAAATCGTTCCACAACTGCGCGAGCCGCAGGATTGGCCCTGCCACCCGTCCCGAAAGCATGTTGAAGGCGACGAGTTGGCCGACCGTCAGGTCGCCTTCCAGCACCGCCTTGGCCCCGATATACAGGGTCAGCGCCATGGTAATCTTGCTGACGGCCTGGGTCGCCTGCCCGGCGATGTTTCCAAGATTCGCCGCACGGAAACTGGCCCGAACGTAGGCGGCCAACTGGTCCTCCCACCGGCGTTGCGACTGCGGTTCCACCGCCATCGCCTTCAGCGTTTCGACGCCGGTCACGGATTCGACAAGGAAGGCCTGATTTTCGGCACCGCGCTGGAACTTCTCTTCCAGCCGCGCCCGCAAGACCGGCGTCACCAGCACCGCTAGCAATATGTAGCAGGGGACCGATGCCAGAACGATCATGGTCAGAACCGGGCTGAACTGCCACATGACAATGAAAAAGACGAAGGTGAAGGCGATATCGATCACCAGCGTCAGGGCCGACCCGGTCAGGAAATTCCGGATATTCTCCAATTCCCGAACGCGCGCGACGCTCTCCCCGACCCGGCGGGATTGGAAATACGCCATCGGCAGCGAAAGAAGATGATTGAACAGTTTCGCGCCCAGTTCCACGTCGATCCGGTTGGTCGTATGGCTGAATACGAATGTCCGCAAGGCGCCCAAGACCACTTCGAAGACGGACACCACGATCAGGCCGAAGACCAGGACATCCAAGGTCGTCAGTCCCCGGTGAACCAGGACCTTGTCGACCACGACCTGGAAGAACAACGGCGTCACCAGCGCAAAAAGCTGCAGGAAGAAGGAAGCGACCAGGACCTCTGCGAACAGTTTCTTGTATTTCAACACCGGGGGGATGAACCAGGTGACGTCGAAAGCCCCCCCTTTCCCCAGCACTTTGGCCCGTTTGGAGAGAAGCAGCAGGCGGCCGGACCACGTTTCCTCGAATGCCTGCCGCGTCAACGTTTGCGGGCGGCCAACCACGGGGTCCTGGATAAGGACTTCCCCCTCTTTTACCGACCCGACGATGACGAAACCACCGTCCTTCTTCTCGGCAATGGCGGGAAAAGGCGTCTTCGCCAGCCTGTCCCACTTCGTGTCGATCAAACGCGCCTTCAATTCCAGGCGCTTTGCCGCACGCAACAGGTCGTCGACGGTCGCCGTCTCTCCGGGCCGGCCGAATTGATGGCGGATCTGTTCCGGCTCCCCCGGCATGCCGAAAAAACGCAGCAACAGGACAAGGCAGGCGATCCCCGAATCCGCGGGCGCATCAGGGCCTTCGCCGTCCGTGGAGGACGGCGTGTCATCCGTTGGTTGAAGACCGATGCTGTCTGCCATGCTATGGACCGCGCTGAAATCCGGATTCGTCAATTCTTTATGGCCGAAAGGGCCGAAAAACAAAAGCTGTCGGCGTGCCGGCACGGCCAACCTGAAATGCATTTATCAACCTTACCGGAAAGAATGACGGCTCCTGCGGTATTCCTTTCCAGGGTTTGCTTGAGCGGCGCTGGGTTCCCATAATCGCCGAACCGCCCACGTCATGACAGAATGAGGATGTCGCGTTGAACGAGCCCGGTTTCCCCGCGGACCAACTCTGGCCCGAATACCAAAAGGCGCTGATCGGGCCGCCGGGCGGCCCAATGGGTGTGGTACAGCGGGTCATCGAACGCTCGCTCGGTTCACGACACCCTAGCGGGCTGATCATCGACGCGGACAACAGTCTGGGCATCACGACACCCGCGCTGCTGGAAAGCGGGTACGAAGTCTTGTCCCTCAACCCTCTATCCTCTTTTGAGCCGTCCATCGAGGCAGTGCTAGCCGAGAAGTATGGCAAGCGCCTGCGCGTCGAACCTTGTGCCTTCGGCGCGGCGCCGACCGGGATACCCCGTGGAACAAAGGACGCGGCGGACGCCGTCGTTGTCTTTACCGACGCACTCGCCACCCTGTTATCCGCCGAGGATCTGACGAACGCCTTGCGGACTTTCTACACCGTGCTGCGGCCGGGCGGGACCATCGTTCTGGCCCATGCGGACTACGAGAAAATCCACGCGACCGATCCTGATTTCGCGATCTCGCAGCCGGTCTTGACCGGAGACCCCACGAACCCCGCAGTCTTTCTGGAAAAGCGGACCTGGACCGGCAACCCGAGATCCCACCGATATACGGCGGAATATATTCGTATGAGCCCGGCGGACGGCTCGACCACTATCGTCGCCGACAGAATGGCCGTCCCGATGGAACAGGTGACGGACATATTGCGCGAAATCGGTTTTCAGGCCGACGCCTGGAAGGCACCACAGGAGACCGGGTTTCACCGCCCGCTGGTGATGGCGACGAAACCCCCTGTCCCAACCGCATTCTTCGCGCCCGCCCCTTTGGATATTCCCGTGCGCCCGCCACTTGCCCCACCGCCAGAAGCGGCGAGGACGAAGTTCCAGTTCTATCCGGAAGACATGGACAGGAACCCGTTCGAGGAAAGCCCGGGCGACAAAAAGTTTGCGGCGTTGACCGTCGACGACGCCAACGCTCCGCCGACCCGAAAACAAGTCACACTTGTCATGCTCTCCGGCGGGATCGACAGTGTCTACGTCCTGCATCGTCTGTTGAAGGAGTCCGACGATGAGGTCATTGCGCACCACATCCATTTCGTGAACCGTGAAGGACGGCACAAGGCCGAGGACATTGCCTGCAAGCGGATTGTTTCGCATTTGCGGAAGTCCGTTCGGGCCTTTCATTACACGGAAAGTACAATCGACCGCCGTCGGTTTGAAGCCTTTGGAATGGACGACATGTGCGTCGGATTCGAAGTCGGGATCGTTTCTAATTCCTTCCTGGTCAATCGCGGTTATCCCATCGACCGATGGACGTCGGGAACCTGTCTTGAGGAGGAGTTGGAATATTATGGCAGCGACGAGATCGAGCGTTTCGAACACGTTCTGAACTCGGCTGCGGCAAGCAGTTATCCAGGCAAGGCGCCGCGCTATTTTCAGTTGAAGATTATTCCGAAAATTGAGCAGCTGGGCCATATGGGGCAGGAACTCGTCGACTTGTGCTGGACATGCCGAACGCCGGTTTGGGACCAGAAGGGTGAACCCTCCGAATGCGGAACCTGTAAGACATGCACGCTTATGACGCACCTTCGCGCCGGTGAGGAAACGGTCCTCCACAAGCCGGTGAAATTGCCGTAAGACCTGGAACGGCCCTAGGCGAACCGGCCCGCCGGCAACCCTGCGACGGCGTCCATTGCGGCCGAATGTCCAAGCTCATACCGCGCCAGAAGGCTCGGTTCGTCCTGTGCGCGCGCCCAGTCCATCAGTTCCTCGAACGCTGCCTTAACCATCGCGGTCCGGATACGCTGATCCGCCAGTTCTAAAAACAGCGCTGCGCCGCTGGTTGCGGTGTACCCATCCAGCACCCAGCCGACGGTCAGGTCGGCGCGGCTCGGGTCGGCGCAGGCCGTCTCTACCAGACATTGAATCAGGTCGGCGGCCTGGTCCCCTGCTCCGAACTCCTCAAAATCGGAAAAACGCACGAAACGGCCCGCCGCGTCGCCCAGGCAATTTCCCAGCCACGCATCGCCATGGACCGGCCCCCAACGATCCGCCCGATACGGGTGATCCACCGTCACCCTGTCGCCTATTCGATTGACCGTGCGCCAACTGCGCTGTTCGTCGATCGCCGCGACCGGGCCGGAATCGTGTACCCGCCGCAAGGCATGCCCCATTGAACGGGCGGCCCCTTCGTTCAGCGAGGGGATAAGGCCAAGTCCGTCATCCGGCCAGACCAGCACCGTCGCCGACTGCGCGTGCACAGCCGACGGCGCCAACCCCAACGGGCCGAGCCGATGGATCGCCGTCAACTCATTCTCGCGCAGCCATGCGGTCCGGAACGATTTCACGATCCAGGTATCGCCCTTGCAGAAAACCCGCCAGAGCCGGTTGGTGTAGCCGCCGTGCAAGTCCACCCAGCCGCGGATCGAATGCTTGCCGATCAGGTTGAGCGCGATTTCGGGTACAGGAAGCATTCCGGATCACATCCAGTGTGCGAAAAAGGTGGCGAGGCTCTGTTTCCCCAACGTGCCTTTGCATAGCAGACAGGACCTCGTCACCGGCATAGTGCCCTTTCCACCCGTCTAGCGCTGCGACGCAGCTTGTCAGGTGAAAAATAGACCAGCGGGTGGTCGTGATCCAACAGGAAGGTTGCGCGATAGGGGGAGCGGTGCTGATCGTGCGACACCAGCCGTTCCAGCAGGTCAGGCACCTCGTCAAACCGATCCCGGTAAAGATACCGGACCAGTCGGACGGCGTTTGCGTAATGCAGCGCTTCATCCCGGTTTGCGAGCCTCACCCACCGGCCGGCCCCCGGCCCCAGCGCGTCGTAGAGAGGATAGTCAGTCGCATAGGCCTGTACCGTGACACATTCGTCATAGGCCAGCGCGACCAGAAACCGGAAAGGATCGTCGATTAAGGGGGCGATACCGGCGAAATCGGGGGTGCGCTTTTCCATCCGCGCATGTATCGATGCCTCCTGCTCTCCCGTTACCGCATGCAACAGATGGCGAAGTCCCCGGTAATGGTTGTCTTCGTCCTTGTCCCAGACATCCAGATACGCGGCGATCTCCGCCGGCCAAACGCCAAGCCGGTCCGCCAGGCGGGTCATCAAGTGCCGCGCGTCATACTCCGCCGCGACATCATTCTCGAAAATTTCCGCCGCTTTTCGTCTGAGGGCTGAATCAGGGGTCCGGATCGCGGCAAAATCAGCAAAAACAGCTTCGGACCGCCAGGAAGGACGCCGTTTCAGAACGGTGGCACGGCCTCTATTCGGGCGCAAAACTCCTGCCAACGCCGTCATTTGCCTCATCCACTCACCTGTCCCACGCCAGACCAAAACGCTAACGCCAAAATGATCCCGGTTTTCCTAAACGGCCAAACCTCGGCTCCCCGTCTACGGTACAACCTTGGTAAGAAATGCCGACAAGCGGCAGCATGACGCCGTAAAACCGTGTTCGCAACCGGCATGGTCGCGACAGAAAGCGCCGGCAGACACGGTAAAAACTGTTTTCCCGACGAAGATCGAACTTTCCTAACCCATTAGAACATCGTCACAAATTAGCTGCACTTTGAATATTGGCGGGTTCGATTGCCGTTGCGTCAACAGTGGTTGACCTCTGGACGGTCCGACTACCGCGAAAAAGGCACATTTACCTGTATTCTTCGATGTCGCGGGGTAGCAATACTACCCGCAACAAGTGTATCTAAGATAGGTAATGCTCTGCACGGCGTTTTTTTTCCGCGACCGTGGTATCGAAATGCGCTCTGCGGGCACCTGCCCAGCAAACCGTTAAATGTGGGTGAGACTGTAACCGTGAATCCGACGAAGACATCAGCCGCCGGGTCCATGGATCGCCCGACAAGCGCAGATCCAGCCGATGCACCGTCCACGTTGACCCCGATTGCCACACTCGGTGCGGCAACGTCGATCATGCTGGCCTCGCCCTTGCACAGACACGTTTTCCTGACCGAGCTCGATTGGCTGGTGGTTCCCGCAATCACCTCTGGACAAATACGTGTTTTCCACCATGGCAACGTTCCTGTCGCCTTTGCGACCTGGGCCTTCCTGAACGAGGACGTCGCGGAAAGGTTCAAGGCGGGCCTCGGCCGTCTGAAGCCGCAGGAATGGAAATCCGGCGACGATATTTGGCTGGTGGAGCTTTGCGCGCCATACGGCGGAGTTAAGGAAATTCTAATGGACCTGGTGGAGAATACATTCGCCGGCAAGGTGGTGAATACCATGCGCCCCGCGCCCGACGGCAGCGGACCGCAGGTTTCGACGTTGGAGGAACTGGCCGCGAATGCCTGATAGCGCGGCGGGGTCCGACCAGCGGACAATGGTGACGAGTAGCTTGGATTTATCGATGGGCTTGGCTGGTGATTATGAGTGACGGTACCGAATTCTCGTTGAGCGACCTGTCGTGCCAATGCCCGGCCTGTACCGGTCATATCGGCTCGGGCGACACGATCGTGGATGCGGAGGCCATAGCCACAGCGGATCTCAGCGATCAGATCAGCACCGGCAATTCCAATATCGATGCCGTCATCCACACCAATGGCCTCAAATGGGGCAGCACGTCCTTCAACAGCGGCGCGACCGTCAGCTTCAGCTTCCTGTCCTCCGTGCCGTCCTACTATTCCAGCCTCGCCTCGAAATACGGCATCGACTATCCGTCGGGTTTCAACAGTTTCAGTACGGCTCAGCGCAACGCCACCCGCGAAATCCTCGGCCTGTATTCCGACGTCGCCAATATCAATTTCGTTGAAACCAGCGGCACCGGGACGATCACCTTCGCGAACCACAGCATGTCGGGCGGCGTCGGCGCCTATGCCTATTACCCGAACCTGCAGCGCCAGTTCCCGTCGGATACCGCGCCCCTCTCGGGCGATGTTTGGGTCAACACCAGCAACACCGGCACGAGCAAGGGCAGTTGGGGCTATCTGACGCTGATCCACGAAATCGGCCACGCGATCGGTTTGAAGCATCCCGGCAATTACAATGCCGGCGGCGGCGGCAGCGATGGGCCGTATCTCCCCTCCTCACGGGACAATCACCAATACACGGTGATGTCCTATTACGATCACCCGAACTATCCCAGCACCAGCCCCGTCTCGCCGATGCTCTACGACATCGCGGCCGTGCAGTATCTGTACGGTAAGAACATGTCGACGCGGACGGGCAACGACACCTACACGTTTTCGACCAGCACGGAGCTTCGCGCCATCTGGGATGCCGGCGGTGTCGACACGATCGACGCGTCAAACGACAGCAACGGCGCGACAATCCGTCTGACGGACGGGCAGTTCAGTTCGATCAACGGCACGAACAACATCGCCATCGCCTATGACGCGGTGATCGAAAACGCGATCGGGTCGAACTCCAGTGACTACATCTACGGCAACAATGTTGCGAACACCTTGCAGGG